>NZ_JBNNPS010000011.1:0-124710 GCF_050275975.1 Neorhizobium sp. NPDC001467
GGCCTGCACGTCTCCGATCCATCCCCCATCGCCGGCCGGGCGGCTACCCGAGCCGGCGCTTCTTTTTCTCACAAGAAGCGCGGATAGTCATAAGAAAAGCTGTTTTGATGCCGAACTGTCGCCGGCCGGCCAGCCGATATCCTTGCGCAGGTCAGAGGGAAGTCCCTCGATGACAACCGCAGTCCGGCGGCGCCGCCAGGACGCCTGGAGCCTGACGATCATCTCAACGGCATAGCTCCAAACGGCGGCAGTGGGCGGCTGCTTGTGAGCCCTGCGCCCATAATGATGCGATGCGAACGTGGCCATGATGGCCTCCTATGGTTCGACTGCAGAAAGTTCCCGGACGCGCGCGAGCGCGTTGTGATGCCTGCACGGCGCCCGATTACCAAGGAACGAAGCCAGTATCAGCCTGACTTGACGTTCAATCAAACGAAATGATATGCTTTATAAATTCAAAAAAATTGAAGGCTAGTCCCATGTCGATCCTTCCCCGATCTCCGTTGCCACTTCTGGATAACGATGTCCTGCGGACCTTTGTGGCGATTGCCGAAACCGGCAATTTCTCGACGGCGGCGGAGGCTGTGTTCAGGACGCCTTCCGCGGTTTCGATGCAGATCAAGAAGCTCGAGGAGCAGCTGAAAACGACGCTGTTTCTCCGCGACGCGCGCTCCGTCAGCCTGACGCAGCATGGCGAGGTCCTGCTATCCTATGCCCGTCGCATGCTGGCGTTGTCCAACGAGGCGGTGTCGCGGTTCATCCTGCCCGAACTTGCCGGCGTGGTGCGGCTCGGCGCGCCCGACGATATCGCCGAGCGATTGCTTCCGAAATTGCTGAAGGATTTTAGTGAAAGTTTCCCGGGCATCATGGTGGATGTGACCGTGGATCAGAGCCTCTTGCTGCGTCGGCGCATTGAGGAGCAACGGCTCGACCTGACCTTGATCAACTGTGCGTCGCGACCGTTTCCGACCGGGGGTGAGGTCATTCATACCGAAAAACTGGTTTGGGCGGGCGCCAGATGCGGCAATGCCCATCTACGCGACCCGCTGCCAGTATCCGTCTGGGAAGACGGCTGCGTCTGGCGCCAGGATGCGCTGTTGCAGCTGGACAGGCACAAGCGCCCCTACCGCGTCGCCTATGCCAGCGCCCACACGATGGCGCAGCGTGCCGCGGTGGTATCGGACCTCGCCATTGCGCCGTTTCCGCGATCCTACGTCACCGGGGACATGCAGATTCTCGGGCCCAAGGAAGGGCTTCCCGAATTGATGAACTTCGATATCCGTCTCCTCACCAGTGCGCAGCTTTCGACGCCGGCCAAGGCGGTCGCGGAGGGGATCCGCGCGGCTTTCGGCACGCTCGACGCAGCAGCCGCCTGAGTACGTCAGGCCCTACCATACGCCTCGGGTCAGGCCGTTCCAGGCCCAAATCCAGATGGGCGGCGGAAAACGCAGGACGGAACGACCCGGGATTGGCTGCACCTTCACGCGGTCCTTCAGAACATCATCGATTGCTGCGATGGTGATGCCTGTCGATGCTGCGGTCAGGAGCAGCGGGTAGGTGGCGATGAAATCGCCCGCCTGCGGTGTCAGACGCTGTTCGTACAGGGTGCAGCCCGTATCGGTTCCCGCGTCGACCAGGTGAACGGTCGCTCCAAAGTTCGCCGCGTCATTCTCGACAAGGGACCAGTAGCCACCCATCTGGCCACGATAGGCAGGATTGATGCCAGCGTGAAAATTGACGACCGGGCAGGGGCAGGCGGCAAGCGTCGAACGGGAGAGCAGCCGGCAGGAAATCGTCAGGATGGCCTGCGGTTTGAGCCGCGACAGCAGGGCGTGGCATGCGGCGTCGTTGAGGCTGTCGACGCGATGAACCGGAATGGCAGGCTTCACGGCGGCCGATTGTCCGTAAGTTTGCAATATCTCGTCTGATCGCCGGGCTGCGGCCTTCTTGCCCAGACGTGACGCCGCCATCGTGCCGAGCTGGCCGAGGGCATTGAGCCAGCCTGACCTTCGCGCCCGCCGCCGGATGATCAGAGCCTTGCTTTCAGCTGTTTCCTGGATGACATGGAGATCGGGCCAATGCCTTTCCAGGGCGTTGATCATCACCTGCGCATTGGCGCCGCCCGCCGTCATGACGACCACTGTGGGCGAATTGTCGAGCGTGGTCATCGGCGTTCTCATGGGTGTCGTAGACTGCGTGCGCTTGGCAGGCGCGAGGCGCTACGATCACGTCAGTTTGAAATAATACGGCTTTTTGTTGAACCTTTTGCCGCATGGTGCGTTACCGGGACGCGATATGCAACCAATTGATCTCTTGGAGCTTCCCACATGAAAATCGGAACAGTGACCGTCCTCGGCGCCACCCTCGTAGCTCTGCTGACCCTGAGCGCCTGCGGCAACACCATTCGCGGCGTTGGTCGTGATACGGCGAACGCTGTCGATGCAACGCAGTCTGCCGGCCGCGACGTTGATCGCGCTGCCCGCCGATAATCTGCCTGATATGATGAAGGCGGCCCGCGCGTTTCGCCGAGCCGCCTTTTGCTGTTTCGGGACTGCTTGTCCTGTCGCTGGCTCGCTAACGCTCAGACAGGAGATTTCGGGTAGGCGCGATCGAGGCCGCCCGAGCGCGCCAGGCCTTGGCGAAAGGCGCCGTAGGCGGGGTGCTGGCTGGAACGCGCCGCTTCACTCAAGCGGATCTGCAAACGCGATGGTGCAGCATTGCCCAACCATTCCCCGCATTGTTCCAGCTTCAAAGTGTTGAGGAGGCGCGCTTCGCTGGCGCGGTCGAGAAACAGGGACAATCCATCCAGCATGAGATCGTCATTGCTGGCGCTTTCCATCAGAAGCATGAGCCATGCCTGGTTTTCCGCTGTCAAACTCTGCAGCCCGTCCGCGATGGTCTCGCGACTGCCGATTGGAGAAATGTTGCTCATGTCGTGCCCCTGAATTTTGGACGTATGGCGCAAACGCCATCCTGATGATTCCTGGGGCGTTTCTGACTGAGGCCATTAAGCTTTTCAAGTCGTGGCGACCACCACACGATCCGGTAACGACATTTCTTCAGTGTTGGCGTGAATCGTAACGCGTCAGATCTTGGCCGGCGAAATGCCCTTGCCGTCGCAGATGCCTAAAGATGCGACCTGATCTTGGCCGCGACGTCTGGTTCCACCCATTTGCTCCAGACATCCTCGTGATTTTGAAAAAAATATCTTGCGGCATCCTCATTCGAGCCGCGATGTTCTTCCTGCCAGGCAAGGATGCTGTTGACGGTGGCGTTGGTCCATTTTCTTGCCTTTACGTAATTGAGCGCCACGCCGGCTTTCGAGGCGAAGCCCTGCGTTGCAACGGTAAAGGCCTGTGATATCGGATAGGAATTGACCTTGGGGCTCGGGCAGGCCGCAACCGCGGTACACGTTTCCCAGTCGAGCCGGTTATGCGGAACGCCGAACGACAGTTTGACCATTGGATATTTCCCCATGATCGGCGTCGGTGCCCAGTAATAGCCGAGCCATCCCCGCTCTTCCTCGAATGCGCGGGCGATCGAGGCGTTGAGATCGTCGGCCGTGTCAGCGGCGATAAGGTCGAAACCCTTTTCCTCGGCACCAACGGCCCGGTAAAGATTGGCCGTCGAAACCTGGCAACTCCATGCGGCCGGGCAATTGTAGATCGCAGCCCTATTTTCCTTTGCCGGAGACGGAAAAAGTTCAGGATGCTTTAGTGCATCGGTAACCGTCTTGATGTCGGGATGAGCATCGGCCACGAATTTTGGAATCCACCAGCCTTCGACCGCCCCGTCGGCCAGGATTTCCGCGCCCTGGATCAGCCGGCCCTCCTGGACGGCGAGGTCGAGCGGCTGGCGCACCGAATTGATCCAGAATTCAGGGGCGAGATCGGGTTGCCCTTGCCCGTTCATGGCATTGAAGGTCGGTATCGTGTCGCCGGCCACGATCTGGACCGAACAGCCATAGCCACTCTCGAGAATGATCTTGTCGACCTGCGCCGCGATGCCGGCTGATGCCCAGTTCATCTCGGCAATCGCAACATCGCCGCATTCCTCGGCCTCGGCAAGAGAGGGCAGGGCGTAAAGGCCGACGCCCGTTGCGATGGCGAGAATCGATTTCATCGGTGTGGACCTTCCGTCCTGAGGCATGCTCCGCATTTCCTAGATTACAGCCGTAGCCAGCATGCACAAGGGTAGAGGTGAGGCCCGATAGGGCCCGATTATCCCGGACTTGATTTTGCCCGATGCGGCGCGGCCCCCCAACCATCGCTCGCATTAAAATGCGCAGAAGGCGGCCGAACTGTGAGCGGCTAACGATCCGGTAAGACTCTGGCGCTATCACTGCGTTCGCGACACGTCGCCAGCAGGTCCGGATTTGGTTTTGCGTACCGGACCGTCTCGACGTCGCGGATTGACATCCGCGCACGCCGATTGCAGCATGAGGGTGCTGATCGGCGGAGAGTGATGGAATCATCCCGCGGTCCCCGTTATCAGCATAACAGACGGAACAGGCTTCCGGCCGAAGTTCGCCGACGGTTCGCATGTCGCGAACGGGTCTGCTTCGGTTCGAATGACTGGACCGCCGGAGCAGGGATATGATCAACCCGGGCGGACGCCTTCTTTATCTACGAATCGTCCGCGCATTCGTGTCTCGTCGTTCCGGCGGTATCTTCCGCCTCCTTTCGTGGAATTCTACATGATTGTTCCTTCTCGCGGTTCTGCCCTCGTGCTGGGCGGCGCCCGTTCGGGCAAATCGGTTTTTGCCGAAAAACTGGCGCTCGACAGCGGGTTGGAACGCCATTATGTCGCAACCGGCCGGGCCTATGATGACGAGATGCGGGAACGCATCAACGCGCATCGGACACAGCGCGGCAAGGGCTGGCAGACCCACGAAACGCCGCTCGATGTGGTGGGGCATCTTAAACATCTCGATCAGCCGGGACGGGTCATCCTTGTCGATTGCCTGACTTTGTGGGTGACTAATATGATGATGGAGGCTGAGGCGACGATTGGGCGGCAGGCGCAGGCGCTGACCGCGCATGTGGCAGAAGCGCAGGCCCGGTTGATCATCGTCTCCAACGAGGTCGGTCTGGGCATCGTGCCGGAGAACCGGATGGCGCGAGCGTTTCGCGATCACGCCGGACGGCTGCATCAGCAGGTCGCGGCCGCGACAAGCGAAGTCTATTTCATCGCCGCCGGTTTGCCGCTGAAGATGAAGGGCTGATTACCAGCCCAGCCAAATCCGCAAAGGATGAGCAGGGTCGGCGAGAAGCTTGGTCGCCATGGCAAAGCACGAAATCACCAGCAGCGGCTTGATGATTTTCGCGCCGATACGCATGGCGAGACTGGACCCGATCTGCGCGCCGATGAACTGGCCGACGCCCATCACGATCCCGACTTTCCACAGGATCGAACCGGTAGCCAGAAACATCAGGAAGCCGCCGATATTCGAGCCGAGATTGATCAGTTTCGTATGAGCGGTTGCTTTGAGCATGCCGAAGCCAGCCAGCAGCACGAAACCCAGCATGTAGAACGAGCCGGCTCCAGGGCCGAACACGCCGTCATAGAGGCCGATCAGCGGAATGAATGTTGCGCCGAAGACGAAGGGCGTGATGCGGCGATGGCTGTCGATATCGGAGAGATTGGGCTTCAGCGCGAAGAACAGGCCGATGGCGACCAGCAGGAATGGGATGGCCGAGCCCAGGATTTTGGTGGGCAGAACAGAGGCGACCAATGCGCCGACGGCACCACCGATCAGCGCCGTCAAAGCCATAGGCAATTGCGCCTTCAGCTGAACATGGCCACGGCGGGCGTAGGAAATCGTTGCAGACGTCGCGCCGAACATGCCTTGCAGCTTGTTGGTACCGAGCGCATCAAGCGGCGGAATTCCGGCAATCAGCATCGACGGGATGGTGATGAGACCGCCGCCGCCCGCAATGGAATCGACAAAGCCGGCAACGACCGCCACGAAAAACAGGAGCACGAGAAGGTTTAAGGCGATATCCAAGGCTTTGTCTTTGCGAGCGGGTAATGAGGTGCGCATGCCTTTTTGCATCGAAACCGGACGCGTGCAATGGTGACATTCCTGTGCACGGTACGGTGGATCAATTCATGGCGACGGTGTGACGGGATTGCACATCCCCGATCCGGCGCTATGGTGCCCCACCTTTTGGAAATGGAATGCCTCTCATGCACAAGGTCATCTTCGATACCGATCCGGGCGTTGACGACGCGATGGCGCTGCTT
This sequence comes from Neorhizobium sp. NPDC001467, assembly GCF_050275975.1. Classification (NCBI taxonomy): domain Bacteria; kingdom Pseudomonadati; phylum Pseudomonadota; class Alphaproteobacteria; order Hyphomicrobiales; family Rhizobiaceae; genus Neorhizobium; species Neorhizobium sp. NPDC001467. The sequence goes on from NZ_JBNNPS010000011.1 coordinate 6,244, forward strand.
TTCCTGCATCGCCATCCCGAGATCGATCTGGTCGGCATCACGACCACGGTCGGCAATGCGCCGATCGACATCACCACCCGCAACGCCCTGTTTCTGGCGCAAGCCTGGAGCATCGAGGCGCCGATCGCACAGGGTTTTGGCGAGAAATTCGATGCCGGGCGCCGCAACGGTCCCTGGCCGACCTTCATTCACGGCGATAACGGGCTGGGCAATATCTCCATTCCCGAGACGATAAGCCGAAAGGCCGACCCGCGTGCCGCCCATCAATTCATCATCGATACCGTGCGGGCCAATCCAGGCGAGATCACGCTTGTTGCCGTCGGCCGCATGACGAACCTGGCGCTGGCGCTTAAAGCCGATCCCGAAATCGCGACGCTGGTCAAGGACGTGGTCATCATGGGCGGTGCCTTCGACGTGCCGGGCAATGTGACGCCGACGGCCGAAGCCAATATTCACGGCGATCCGGAAGCGGCCGATCTTGTGCTGACCGCGCCGTGGCGTGTCACAGTCGTCGGGCTCGACGTGACCATGCAGACTGTGATGATGCGCAGCGATCTGGCCAAGCTTGCGAAGGCCGGCGGCGCGCATGTGACGCTTTTGAACGATCTGTCGCAGTTTTATATCGACTTCTACAATCACCGTGTCGGCGATGGCATGGTCATTCACGATAGCTGCGCCTGTGTCTACGTGGTGCGCCCGGACCTGTTCAAAACCCGCAGTGGTGCGATGCGGGTCGTCTGCGGCGGCATCGCCGACGGCATGACGATCCAGAAGCCGGACGTCAAAACGTTTCCGCCGGGCGAGTGGGACGGCCATCCGAGCCAGTCCGCCTGCATCGGCATCGATGCGGATGCGGTGCTTGGTCTCATCCGCTCGGTGCTTGTGGAAGGCAAAGCCGCCTGATAGACGGTGCCGGACTGGACACCGCACCTGTTGTTTCGGCAACAGGTGCGGTGCAAATGCCAATGGCGGCAATGCTTGCCATTGGCATTCCAAAATGATTTCCCTATGTGGGAAGCTGATTACAATATTCTCTATGAGGACATGGGCGTGACCGCTACATTCGACAAAGTTGCCGACATCATTGCTGAAACCAGCGAAATCGATCGCGCGACGATTACGCCGGAAAGCCACACGATCGACGACCTTGGAATCGATAGCCTCGATTTCCTCGACATCGTCTTTGCGATCGACAAGGAATTCGGCATCAAGATCCCGCTCGAGCAGTGGACGCAGGAAGTTAACGAAGGCAAGGTTTCGACCGAAGAATACTTCGTTCTGAAGAACCTCTGCGCCAAGATCGACGAGCTGAGGGCAGCCAAGGGCTGATTTGCCCGGCTGTTGAGCCTTGATGCTTCTTGAATATTTCCAGATGATCGACCGCATCGAGACGGTCGATCTTGGAGCAAACACGCTGACGGCCCGCTCGGTCGTGCCGTCGAACAGCCCCGTGTTCGAGGGCCATTTTCCCGGCATGCCTCTGGTGCCGGGCGTGCTTTTGATCGAGACCATGGCGCAGGCATCCGGCATGCTGGTTCTGGCCGCGACGGATTTTGCCGCCATGCCGTTCCTGATGTCCGTCGATGGCGCCAAGCTGCGCACCTTCGTCGAGCCGGATGCCGTCCTCGATATCGAGGCGTTTCTGGAGCACGAGGGATCGGGTTATGCCGTGACCAAGGCGAAGATTACCAGCAACGGCAAGAAGGTCTGCGATGCGCAATTGAAGCTGCGCACCATGCCCTTCAGCGAAATTCCGCTCGCGCCGATCGTCCGCAAACGGGCCGAGGAAGTTGGCCTGATGGATGCAATTGCCGCGAACGCTTGAAGCCTGCCGGTGTGCCGGTGAGGAAGAGGACATGATGAAGTCTGACAATGATGTCGTGATCACCGGTATCGGTATCGTAAGCTGCCTGGGCGTGGGCAAGGAGCCGCATGTTGCGGTCATGTCGGGCGCCGAAGCTATCGCACCGCGCGTCGAAACAGAGCGTTTTGCACCTTATCCGGTGCATCCCTTGCCGGACATAGACTGGTCGACCCAGATCACGAAACGCGACCAGCGCCAGATGGAAAACTGGCAGCGGCTCGGTGTGTTTTCCGCCGGCCTCGCGCTCGACGATGCGGGCCTCAAGGAAAACGCAGAGCTTTGTGCTTCGATGGACATGATCGTGGCGGCCGGTGGCGGTGAGCGCGACATCAAGGTCGACACGTTGATCGTCGATGAGGGCCTGAAGCGCAACGACCGCGAAGCGCTGCTCAACGAAAAGCTGACGACCGAACTGCGTCCGACGCTGTTTCTGGCCCAGCTCTCCAATCTGCTCGCGGGCAATATTTCCATCGTCCATAAGGTCACCGGCTCCTCGCGCACCTTCATGGGCGAAGAAGCTGCCGGCATCTCGGCCATCGAGACGGCTTTCCATCGCATCAAGTCCGGCCAGTCGACGCATACTCTCGCTGGCGGCGCTTTTGTTGCCGAACGTGCAGACATTCTGCTTCTCGTCGAGGGCATTCGTGCCCATGCCACGGGTGAATGGCAGCCACTGTGGTCGCGTTCACCGGACCATGGCGGCGGCATGATGATGGGCTCTGTCGGTGCCTTCCTGGTGCTGGAATCGCGTGCCCATGCGACCAGGCGCGGGGCGCATATCTACGCCGTGATCGACGGTATCGAAGGTGACCGCGGCAATCGCGACGAAGGCAAGCTGGAGAAGCGGCTGTCGCGCATGGCTGGTCTTGCCGGTTCCCCCGAAGATACCGTCGTATTCTCCGGTGCCAGCGGTGTTGTCGAGCTCTCGGCACGTGAGAAGACTGTTCTGGGTGAGGCCCTGCCGGGTGCGGCCATCCGCGGTTACGCTGGCATCACTGGCCATGGCATGGAAGCACAGTTCCCGCTTGGACTGGCGCTAGCAGCCCTCGCACTTGATGGCGCAGCCAGCGTTCCTGCCTTTGATGCCAACAATGAACAGCCAATGGCAAAGCCGGCGAAGCGGGCGGTGGTGACGACAGTCGGTTATACGCGCGGCGAGGGGCTTGCCGCCCTGTCGGTGGACGCGTGAGGAGATAAGTGATGAGCGACAATCGCTTCAAGGATCATCTCGGCCGCCCGATCGTTGCGGTCACAGGCATGGGCGTCATTACGTCGCTCGGCCAGGGTCTTCAGGATAATTGGGCTGCCTTGACCTCCGGCACGTCGGGCATCCACAAGATCACCCGCTTCCCGACCGAAGGGCTTTCGACCCGCATCTGCGGCACTGTCGATTTCATCGATATCCCGGCGCCGAATTCGGTCGAACGTTCCTATGCGTTTGCCCGCGAAACCACCATCGAGGCACTGGCACAGGCCGGTCTGTCTGGCGATTTCGATGGGCCGCTGTTTCTTGCCGCTCCGCCGGTCGAGCCGGAATGGGTCGATCGTTTCGCACTCGCCGACCGTGCGCCGCCGGCGGAACGCGAAGCCGATGCCTATGACCGTTTCCTCACGGCTATGCGTGAACGTCCCGATCCGGCCTTCCTTGAAGCCGTTCAGTTCGGCTCGATCTCCGAGCGCCTGGCCTACCGTTTTGGGACACGCGGCCTGCCGGTGACGTTGTCGACCGCCTGTGCTTCCGGCGCAACCGCGATCCAGCTTGGCGTCGAGGCAATCCGTCAGGGTCGCACCGACAAGGCCCTGGTGGCGGCTACGGATGGTTCCGTCAGCGCCGAGGCCCTGATCCGTTTCTCGCTTCTGTCTGCGCTCTCAACTCAGAACGATCCGCCGGAAAAGGCTTCAAAGCCATTCTCGAAGGATCGCGACGGTTTCGTCATTGCCGAAGGTGCGGCAACGCTGGTTCTGGAATCGTTGGAGTCCGCCATTGCCCGCGGTGCCAAGGTGCTTGGGGTGGTAAAGGGCCTCGGCGAAAAGGCCGACAGCTTTCACCGCACCCGTTCGTCGCCGGATGGCGGCCCGGCGATCGCCACCATCCGCGCAGCGCTTGAGGATGCCGGCATGACCGCAGCCGATATCGGCTACGTCAACGCTCACGGTACCTCCACGCCGGAAAACGACAAGATGGAATACGGGTCTATGCTCGCCGTCTTCGGGGATCGTCTGAAGGAAATTCCGCTGTCGTCCAACAAGTCGATGATTGGCCATACGTTGACGGCGGCCGGCGCTGTCGAGGCGGTGTTCTCGCTGCAGACCATGCTGACCGGCACGCTGCCGCCGACGATCAACTACACCAATCCCGATCCGACGATCGCGCTGGATGTGGTGCCGAACGTCAAGCGCGATGCGCAGGTTTCCGCAGTCATCTCGAACTCCTTCGGCTTTGGCGGCCAGAACGCCAGCCTTGTCTTGACGGCTGAACCGGTCTAAGGCCTGCTTCCCAAACAGACAGACGTCATCCTCGCCTTCGGGTTAAACCCGAAGGTGTCCCGAGGATCTTCTGACGTCGATATATACATTGAGTGTTGGCAGATGCTCGAGACAGGCTCGAGCATGACGCATATTTAAACGTAGTGCTTGCCTCACGATCCGGAAGGAAACGAAACATTATGCGCGCTCTGCAACTCATCGACGACCGCAAGCTTGAAGCCGTGGATATTCCTGAGCCGGAAGCGCCGGGTCCGGGTGAGGTGACGCTGCGCGTGAAGGCGGTTGCTCTGAACCATATCGACGTCTGGGGCTGGCGCGGCATGGCGTTTGCCAAGCGCAAGATGCCGCTAACCATCGGTGCTGAGGCATCGGGCGTGGTTGAGGCGATCGGTCCCGGCGTGTCGAATGTTCTGCCCGGCGATCTGGTCTCGATCTATGGTGCGCGCATCTGCGGTCGCTGCAAGAACTGCACCGAAAGACGCGACAATCTCTGCGAACATGTCGGCGGCGTGCACGGTTTCCATCTCGATGGATTTGCCCAGGAGAAGATGAACATTCCGGCCCGCCAGCTCGTCCCTGCTCCTCCGGGGATCGACGCAGTTGCCGCAGCCCTCGCTCCGGTGACCTTCGGTACCGTCGAGCACATGCTGTTCGACAATGCCAAACTTCAGTCGGGCGAAACCATTCTGATCCACGCCGGCGGTTCCGGCATCGGCTCTGCGGCAATCCAGCTTGCCAAGAAGATCGGCTGCACGGTCATCACCACCGTTGGCTCGGACGACAAGATCGAAGGCGCCAAGGCGCTCGGCGCCGATCACGTCATCAATTACCGCAAGGACCGTTTTGAAGGCGTCGTGCGAAAGCTGACCAAGAAAAAGGGCGTCGATGTCGTGTTCGAACATGTCGGCAAGGACACGTTTGCCGCCTCGATGTTCTGCTTGAAGCGCGGCGGTCGTCTGGTTACCTGCGGTTCGACCTCCGGTGTTTCGACCGAAGTCAACCTGATGATGCTGTTCCAGCAGCAGCTGAAACTGCTCGGCTCGTTTGGTTGCCGTATGGAAAACATGGCCGATTCCATGCAGAAAATGGCGCGCGGCATCGTGCATCCGGTGATCGATACCGAAGTCACGTTCGATACGATCGACAAGGCGCTGGAGCGGATGGAAAGCCGTCAGGTGTTCGGCAAGATCATTCTGCGGATGGACTGATCCCGTGAAGATGGTCATTACCCGGATCGTTCTGGCGGTCATGCATTTTCGGCAGTGGCTGGTGGCGCAGGTCGCCTTCGGCTTTCTCAACCTGCTGAAAATCTTCCCGGCCGATCCGGCGATCAATTTTGCCGACTGGCTGGTGCGCAAGATCGGACCGCGCACCTTTCGCCACAGGCTGATGATGACCAATCTGCGCAACGCCTATCCTGAAAAGGACAAGGCCGAGCTGCAGGACATTGCGGTCAGGAGTTGGGGCCATATGGGTCGGCTTGCGGCCGAATATGTGTTTCTCGACCGGCTGTTCGATTTCGATCCCGAACGCGCGGAGCCCGGTCGTATCGAAGTATCGGGCATTCCGCTTTTCCTTGAGCTTCGGGACAATCCGAAGCCCTTCATCGTGTTTACCGCCCATACCGGCAATTTCGAACTTCTGCCGGTGGCGGGGTCGGCCTTCGGTCTGGCCGTCACGGTGCTCTTTCGTCCGCCGAACAACCCCTACATCGCCGAAAAGGTGTTCTCGTTCCGCTCGGCGCGCATGGGTAAGCTCGTGCCGTCGCATGCCGGGTCATCTTTTGCTCTCGCCCGCCAGCTGGAGGCGGGGGGCGGCGTCGGTGTTCTGGTGGATCAGAAATTCCGGAAGGGTCTGCATACGTCCTTCTTCGGCCAGCCGGTCCAGACCAATCCGCTTCTGGCCAAGCTCGTGCGGCAGTTCGATGCGGAAGTCTATCCGGCGCGCTGCATCCGGCTGCCCGGCAATCGATACCGGCTGGAGATAGAACCGCGCATCGACGTGCCGCGCGATGTCAACGGCAATGTCGACGTGCAGGCCACGGCACAGATGCTCAACGACAAGGTCGAAAGCTGGGTGCGAGAGCATCCGGAACAGTGGCTGTGGTATCACGACCGCTGGAACATAAAGAAGGGCTTGCGCCGCAAATAGACTGCCATTTCGCACCTCGGCTGCGAGGTTTTTGCTTTGCGCAGCATAGTGCGCAAGAGGCCGAGGGCAACGGTTTGCCCGCCGGTTTTGCGGCCGGATCTGTCACTTAAATTTAATCGTTTCAGAGCGGGCCGGCCTTGCCGCGGCGTCGTTTGAGTGCCAAAACACCTATCGATTTGTAAATGGAGGCTTTGTCGTGGAACAGGCAGAAATCGGTCTTATCGGTCTTGGCGTCATGGGCGCAAATCTCTCGCTCAACATTGCCGAAAAAGGCAACCGTATCGCAGTTTTCAACCGCACTCCGGACGTCACCAAGAAATTTTACGCCGAAGCAGGCGAGCTTCAGAAGAACATCGTTCCCTGCGAAACACTTGAAGAATTTGTTGCCGCCATCCGCCCGCCACGTCCCATCATCATCATGATCAAGGCCGGGGAGCCGGTCGATCAGCAGATGGAACTGCTCAAGCCGCATCTGGCCAATGGCGACATCATGATCGACGCCGGCAACGCGAATTTCCGCGATACGATGCGTCGTTTCGACAATCTCAAGGATAGCGGCCTGACCTTTATCGGCATGGGCGTCTCCGGCGGCGAAGAGGGGGCCCGTCATGGTCCCTCGATCATGGTCGGCGGCACGGAAGAAAGCTGGACGCGGGTCGAGAAGGTCCTGACCTCGATCTCCGCCAGGTTCAACGACGAGGCCTGCGTTGCCTGGCTCGGCGAAAACGGCGCCGGCCATTTCGTCAAGACCATCCATAACGGCATCGAATATGCCGACATGCAGATGATCGCCGAGATCTACGGCATCCTGCGCGATGGCCTGAAGCTTTCCGCCCCGGAAATTGGCCAGGTCTTCGGCAAGTGGAACGAAGGTCGGCTGAATTCCTACCTGATCGAAATCACCGAGAAGGTGCTGGCCGCAAACGACCCGATTTCGGGCAAGCCGATGGTGGACGTGATCGTCGACCAGGCCGGCCAGAAGGGCACCGGCAAGTGGTCGGTGATCGAAGCCCAAAACATGGGCGTTGCGGCCACTGCCATCGAAGCCGCTGTTGCCGGCCGCATTCTGTCGTCGCAGAAATCGGAACGCGAAGCAGCCGAGAAGATCCTCGGACTGCCGCAGACGGTGGCGATGCCTGCAACCGACGGCGTCAGCTTCCTCGACGATCTCGAAAACGCACTTCTTGCCGCCAAGGTCGCTGCCTATGCGCAAGGTTTTGCCGTCATGGCGGGCGCATCCCGGGAATACAACTGGAACCTGCCGATGCCGACCATCGCCAAGATCTGGCGCGCCGGCTGCATCATCCGTTCGCAGTTCCTCGACGAGATCACTTCGGCCTTCACCAAGGACCCGGATGTCGCCAACCTGATCGTCACGCCTGCCTTCGCCAAGCTCGTCAACGACACCGACGCATCGCTGCGCCGCGTCGTCTCGACCGCGGTCATGTCCGGCCTGTCGGTACCGGCCCTGTCTTCGGCGCTCGCCTATTTCGACGCCTATCGTCGTGGCCGCGGCACCGCCAACCTGATCCAGGCGCAGCGGGACTTCTTTGGCGCGCACGGCTTCGATCGCGTCGATGGCGTCGACAAGCACCACGGCCCATGGGGCAGCGGTCTGGCGGATTTCGCCTGATCTTCTGACATTCCGAAAGGCCCGTCTTTTGGCGGGCCTTTCTGCGTTTACCGGCCGCTAAGATATGGGGGCGCCGGTCATGGCTATTAGCTGAAACATATGGGAGGAATTCGACATGGCCTGGAAACCGGCTGACAATCGCTATGACACGATGAAGTATAACCGCTGCGGACGGTCCGGCCTGAAGCTGCCGGCCATCTCGCTGGGTCTCTGGCACAATTTCGGCGATGATACGCCGCGCGAGCGCAAGGTTGCGATCTGCCGTCAGGCTTTCGATCTTGGCATCACCCATTTCGATCTTGCCAACAATTACGGCCCGCTGCCCGGCAGTGCCGAGACCGCATTCGGACAGATCCTGCGCGAGGATTTTGCCGGTTACCGCGACGAACTCATTATCTCCTCCAAGGCCGGCTACAACATGTGGCCGGGCCCCTATGGCGAATGGGGTAGCCGCAAATATCTGATCTCGTCTTGCGACCAAAGCCTGAAGCGGATGGGACTGGACTATGTCGATATCTTCTATTCGCACCGGTTCGACCCGGATACGCCATTGGAAGAGACCTGCGGTGCGCTCGATCATATCGTCCGCTCGGGCAGAGCGCTTTACGTCGGTATCTCCTCCTACAATTCCAGGCGCACGCGAGAGGCGGCCGAGATCCTCAAGCAGATGGGTACACCGGTTTTGATCCACCAGCCGAGCTACTCGATGATCAACCGCTGGATCGAGGAGGACGGGCTTCTCGACACGCTGGATGATCTTGGTATCGGCTCGATCGTGTTCTCGCCGCTGGCGCAGGGCATGCTGACGTCGAAATATCTTGACGGCATCCCGGACGACAGCCGCGCGGCGCAGGGCAAGTCGCTGCGCCCGGCCTTTCTCAACGAGAAGAACGTCGCCAACCTGCATGCGCTCAACGCCATTGCCGAGCGCCGTGGCCAGACGCTGGCGCAGATGGCGCTGGCGTGGGTCTTGCGCGGCGGTCGGGTGACCACGGCGCTGATCGGTGCCAGCCGTCCGGAACAGGTGGTGGATTGCGTCAAGGCGCTCGACAAACCGGACTTTACGCCCGAGGAACTGGTCGAGATCGACACCTACGCCCGCGAGGCCGACATCAATCTCTGGGCGAAATCAGCGGAACTTCCAGCCTAACAAAAGCGGCCGGCCCTGTCTAAAGGGTCGGCCAGCTTCCAATGTTCCACATTAGCCTGTAGCTGCAAACCCTTATCGATGCTTACGAAAATGTAATCTCGAGTTCATTTTCGGTTCATCCTTCGAGGCATAGGGTCTCCTCATCGACAACGAGGAAACACCGTCATGAAAAAGCTTGCAGCCGTTCTCCTGTCCGCCACTTTCATTTTCAGCCCGGCCGCATTTTCGTCGGTCGCCAACGCCGCGCCGTCGCACCACGATGACCGCCGCGACGATCGTCGTGTCGTGACCAAAAAGGTGATCAAGGAGCGTACTGTCGTCAAAAAGCGCTGGAGCCGCGGCCATCGTCTGAGCCCGGCCGAGCGTCGCCATATGGCAGAAGTGCGTGACTACCGCCGTTATCGCCTGTCGGCTCCGCCGCGTGGTTATCGCTGGGTTCGTGCCGACAAGAACGAATTCCTGCTGATCGGCATTACCTCGGGCCAGATTTCGTCGATCATTGCCGGCCGGTAATCATTTTCTAAAAAAAGCGACCGGCAGGGATTGCCTTCTTTCCCTGCCGGTCTAACCGTCTCCACCATGCGCGAGGAGGCGGTATTTTTATGCGCTATCAGCCCCCGCCGGACAGGCAGGTCTTCATTGATTCCGCGATGCCGCGCATCAACTGGAAATAAAGGTCCGGGCCTTCCTTGAGGGTGGCTGCTTCCGGATCGAGCGTGCCGGCCTTCGCTGGCGTGCCTTCCAGAACGACATTGACCAGTTTCGGCGTGAATTGCGGTTCGGCGAAGACGCAGGTCGCGCCAAGATCCGTCACCTTCTTGTGGATCTGGCTGATGCGGTCTGCGCCCGGCATGCTTTCGGGGCTGACAGTGATCGAGCCGGCCACCTTCACGTCATAGCGCTTTTCGAAATACTGATAGGCATCATGGAAAACGATGAACGGCCTGTCCTTCACAGGCGCAACCGTCGTTCTGATCGTCGTATCCAGTTCGTCTATCTTCCGCATCAAGTTGGCGGCATTGTCTTCATACTGCTTGGCATGTTCCGGATCGGCATCGACCAGCTGCTTGGCGATCTCGCGACCGATCACCTTGGCGTTCATGGGATCAAGCCAGACATGAGCATCGAAGCCGCCATGCTCGTGGGCGTGGCCATGTTCGGCCTTGCCGTGCTCGTCGTGCTTTTCCCCCTCATGCGCATTGCCATGAGCTTCGGCATGTTCATCGTCATGCGCGTGGCCTTCATGACCGTGGTCATGCGCTTCGAACGGCCCGCCTTCGCGGAATGGCAGTTTTTCGAGGTCCGGCGCATCGGAAAGGGCAATGACGGTCTTGGAACCGGCAAGCGCATCCAGCGGCTTGTCCAGAAACGCCTCAAGGTTGGGGCCCATCCAGAAAACCAGATCGGCGTTTTGGATGGCTCGCGCATTCGACGGTTTCATCGTATAGGTATGCGGCGAGGCAGCACCTTCGACGATCAGTTTCGGCTCGCCGACACCTTTCATGATCGAAGCCACCAGCGAATGGATCGGCTTGATCGAAACGACAACTTCCGGAGTCTCGGCGCAGGCAGTGCCCGCCATCAGGGCCGCTGCGGAAGCCGCAAGCGTGGCGAAGATGGGAGTGATAACTGCTTTCATAAGTCTCTCCTTGCCCGTTCAAACGAGGGGCTGCGCGTTTCAATGTTTCCCCTGCTTGGGACCCGGGAAAGGATCTTGCAAAAGACATCACTGAGAACGATGTAATGTTATTACGTTCGTTGTGTTATGCTATAACGTGTGGCATAGCTGGTGGCAACACTGGATAGGAAAGTATTTCATGCTGATGCAGACCGGGTTTGCTGAGCGCCGGCCAGGGGACGAATTGGTTGTGCTTGCCGGCGCGGGCATCCGCCGGAGCGGCCGCTGGCTGGTGCGCGGCGTCGACCTTTCTATCAACCGCGGCGAGATCGTGACACTGATCGGCCCGAACGGGGCCGGCAAATCCACAAGCGCCAAGATGGCGATCGGCGTGTTGCGGGCGGATGAAGGTCGTGTCACCCGCAAGAGCGGCCTCACCATTGGGTACGTGCCGCAAAAGCTTGCCGTCGACTGGACCATGCCGCTTTCCGTCCGCCGTCTCATGCGGTTGACGGGCAAGCTTACGGATACGGCCCTGATGGCGGCGCTGACTGAAGTCGGCATTCCGCATCTCGTCGATGCCGAGGTACGCCATCTTTCCGGTGGCGAGTTCCAGCGCGCCCTGCTGGCCCGCGCCATTGCCCGCAATCCCGATCTTCTCGTGCTTGACGAGCCGGTTCAGGGTGTAGACTTTGCCGGGGAAAGCGCGCTCTATGAACTGATCCGCACCATTCGCAACCGAACCGGCTGCGGTATCCTGTTGATTTCGCACGATCTGCATATGGTAATGGCCGATACCGATACGGTGATTTGCCTCAATGGTCATGTCTGCTGCCGTGGCACGCCGGAAGCCGTCAGCCGCAGCGACGATTATCGCCGCCTGTTCGGCACTGTCGGTGGCGGCCTTGCTGTCTATAGCCACCATCACGACCACATGCATCTGCCCGATGGTCGTGTGCAGCACAAGGACGGTTCGGTGACGGACCATTGTCACCCGCACGACGGTCACCATCACGCGGTCCACGCGCACAGGGACGATGGGGCACACAGCCCTCACGACCATGGACATGAAGGGCATGGTCATGAAAACGATGTTGCTGGCAGGGCTGTTCACGCCCATGCCGGTGAGAAGGGACATCGCCGTGCTTGACGATTTTTTTCTGCGCGCCCTTCTTGCCGGTACCGGGCTGGCGCTGACCACCGGGCCGCTCGGCTGCTTCGTCGTATGGCGGCGGATGGCCTATTTCGGCGATACGATCGCACATTCCGCGCTTTTGGGTGTGGCGCTGTCGCTGATGCTGGACGTCAACCTTCTGGTCAGCGTCTTTTGCGTGGCGGTTGCCGTCTCGCTGCTGCTTTTGTTGTTGCAGAAGCGGCAGGCTCTTTCCGCCGACGCGCTGCTCGGTATCCTGTCGCATTCTACCCTTGCCATCGGCCTCGTCATGGTCGCCTTCATGACCTGGGTGCGGATCGATCTGATCGCCTTTCTGTTCGGCGACATTCTGGCAGTGACGCCGGCCGATATCGCGCTGATCTGGGGTGGCGGCCTGTTCGTGGTGGCAGCACTTGTGGCGCTGTGGCGGCCGCTGATCGCGTCGACCGTCAGTGCCGATATCGCCGAGGCCGAGGGTTTGAAGCCGGAGCGGGCGCGGCTGCTGTTCATGCTCCTGATGGCGCTGGTCATCGCCATCGCCATGAAAATCGTCGGCATCATGCTCATCACGGCGCTGTTGATCATTCCGGCCGCCACCGCCCGGCGATTTTCGTTGGCACCCGAAGGCATGGCGATCCTCTCGTCGCTGATCGGTGTGGTCGCCGTGGTTGGCGGCCTGTTCGGGTCGCTGACCTATGATACGCCGTCCGGCCCGTCGATCGTCGTCGCGGCCTTGATCCTTTTTGTGTTCAGCCTTCTGCCGTTCGGGCAAAGGGCCCATGCCGGGCAGGGCACCATTTCCGGAGGTCGTTCATGACAAGCACGCTGAACCTCACCAAGAACCAGTCGCTCGTGCTGGACGTGCTGACGCGCTCGGACGCGCCGCTCAGCGCTTATACTATTCTCGACAGGTTGCGCGACAGCGGTTTTCGCGCACCGCTACAGGTCTACCGGGCGCTCGACAAGTTGATCGAAATGGGTGTTGCGCACCGTCTGGAAAGCCTCAACTCGTTCGTGGCCTGCGCCCATACCAATGCGAATTGCTGCGGTCACACTCATGGCCATGGCACCGTCGCCTTTGCAATATGCGAAAGCTGTGGACAGGTGAGCGAGTTCCACGATCATGCGATCGACGAGCGGCTGTCGGGCTGGGCGAAAGAGCGCAAGTTCAAGCCGGCCAAGACGACGATAGAGATCCGCGGACTTTGTGACGCCTGCATGCACTGAAACCCATCAGGCGGCGCGATCGGCGATGAAGGTGCGGTTGCGGCCGCGGCGTTTGGCTTCGTACAACGCCCGGTCGGCTGCCTCGATCAGCGTTCCCGCCGTGGATCCGTCTCGGGCCGGCGCCGCCGAAGCGAGGCCGATGCTGACGGTGACATGGCCGTTGCCGTCGGAGCGTCCATGCGCAATGGCAAGCTGGCCGATGGCTTGATGGATATCTGCGGCCGTGGTTTCCGCTTGCGCCATGTCCGCCTGACGCAGAAGCATGGCGAATTCCTCACCGCCGAGGCGCGCGGAAAGGTCACTTTCGCTGTGGCTCTGACTTTCGATGGCGCGCGCCACCTGCCGCAGGCAGGCATCGCCGGCGGGGTGCCCGAAACTGTCGTTATACCGCTTGAAATGGTCGACATCGATGACGAGCAGCGACAGGGTCTCATCCGTCGCGCAGGCCTGCGCCCATGCCGACTGCAAGACCTGTTCGAAACGGCGACGGTTGGCGATGCCCGTCAGCGCGTCCGTGTAGGAATAGGCATTCAGCTGCTCGTTCACCCTTCGGATCTCTTCTCCGTTCAGGCGTTCGCGCAGCATCAGCAGATAGGCGTGCCGCTGGTTCTTCTCCAGCCTGTAATTGGCGACCAGTGTAATGACTGCCATTGCTGCCATGTAATAGACGGGCAGATTGCGTTCGCTCCAGTTGAGGTCCGGCGATGCATTGAGGAAGAGCGCGGTCACGACGCAGCAGCCGATCGACGTCGCGACGGCGGCGTTGAAGCCAATATGAAGGACGATATTGGCGCCGATGACGATGAGGCCGAAGCTGAAGGCGCTGTAATGCGCTTCCGGCGAAGTGGCGATGTATAGAAGATAATTCGATGCCAACGCGATCAGAACGGCGCAGCAGGTGAGAACGCCATCGCGGATCCATTGCGGCGGCGTACGGCGCAACCAGGCAAGCGCGGCAAGGCAGACCGGCGTGACGATGCCCAGCCTCACAACGATGGACATGGCAAGAATTTCCGGGCGGGTGATGGCATCGATGATGAGGAAGCCGTTGAAGAATACGAGCGCGAACAGGCCCGCGACGATTGTCTGGCGATTGCGCTCGCTGGCGGTATCGCTCTGGAAAACAGCTTCGACGGGCCCATCGAAACGCAAACGTGTGGTCGAGCGCGCAAGATGGCGTCCGACGAGATCGTGAAACGCGGCAGCAGCGGTTCGTGCGGGATCGGGAATGTCGTTCATCGGGTTCTCTGGCAGCCACACTATCGGCCGTATATTCGTAATACGATATATACAGAGCAGGTGTGAAGCAAAGCCTTCATGGCAGTGTGAACGATGTGTTGACGGTCGCCCGCCGGCCAGTTCGGGAAGCGTCAGTTTCCCTGATCGTCAGAGCGGTCGCAATTGGGCGGCAAAACGCTGCCAGTTTTTGACGTAATTGTCGGCGGATACCGTCAGCTTCGCGATCGCATCCGCGTCAAGGGCGCGGACGGCGCGGGCGGGTGAGCCAACGATCAGCGAACCATCGGGAAACTCCTTCCCCTCGGTGACCAGCGCATTGGCGCCGACAAGGCAATTGTTGCCGATCCTGGCGCCATTGAGGATGGTGGCGCCCATGCCGATCAGCGAATTGTTGCCGATCGTGCAGCCATGGATAATGGCGTGGTGGCCGATCGTGCAGCCTTCGCCGATCGTGGCAGGATAGCCCATGTCGGTATGGAGCATGGCGCCTTCCTGGACATTGGTGCGCGCGCCGACCGAGATCAGTTCGTTATCGCCGCGCAGCACCGCGCCGAACCAGATGCCGACATCTTCACCCAGAGCAACCTTGCCGATGACATGCGCATCCGGCGCCACCCAATAACGATTGGCGGCGGGCGTGTCCGGGGTGAAATCTCCGAGCGCGTAAAGCGGCATGCGGCTTCTCCACAAAGAGGGCGTTAAACGACGGTCAGTTCCAGACGACCAATTCCGGCCGCTTCGCAGACCACCTTGTCACCCTTGACGACAGCACCGACGCCGGCCGGTGTGCCGGTCATGATAATGTCACCGGCGGCGAGCTCGAACTGCTTCGACAATTCAACGATGATTTCAGGCAGTTTCCAGATCATCTGGTTCATGTCGCCATTCTGCTTGCGGCTGCCATTGACTTCAAGCCATATCGCGCCCTCTTGCGGATGGCCGGCCCTGTCTGCGGGGACGAGCGGGGATAGTGGCGCCGACTTTTCGAACGCCTTGGCGACTTCCCAGGATCGACCGGCCTTCTTCATCTGATCCTGAAGATCGCGGCGGGTAAAGTCGATCCCGACGCCGTAGCCATAAACGCAGGCAAGGGCATCTTCTTCGCGGATGTCGCTGCCGCCCGCCTTGAGCGCCATGACCAGTTCGACTTCGAAATGCACGTTGGAGGATAGCGGCGGATAGGGAAAGGTCGCACCGTTATAAGCGTTGTCCGCATTCTTCTGGAAAAAGAACGGCGCCTCGCGGGACGGATCATGGCCCATTTCGATGGCATGGTCGGCATAGTTGCGACCGACGCAATAGACCCGGCGAACCGGAAACTTATCGGTCGTGCCATCGACATCGAGGAGGACGGGAGCTGGCATGGGGATGACGGTTGCGGTCATGGTGAGAAGTCCTCCTGTGAAAAATGTTCGCCGCTGATGAGGCCCTGCCTTTGTTTCGCATATTTCCGGTCAAGCATAGTCTCTTTTCGTCCTGGCCGTGGAACTGGCCAAAGTTTTGTCTTTGCTGTATGAGCGGCCGCATATCCTCAAGGACCTGCCATGTATGCTGACTCGCTGAAACGCGGCGAAAAAATCTTTGCCGTTGCCCCGATGATCGACTGGACGGACAGGCATTGCCGGTTCCTGCATCGGCAGATGTCGCGCCGCGCGCTTCTCTATACCGAGATGGTGGTGGCGGATGCGATCATTCACGGCCATCGTGACCGGCTGCTGGGGTTCAGTCCGCAGGAGCATCCTGTCGCGTTGCAGTTGGGCGGGTCCGATCCGGTCAAGCTCGCGGAGGCGATCCGCATCGCTGCCGATTACGGCTATGACGAGATCAATCTCAATGTCGGTTGTCCTTCCGACCGCGTTCAATCCGGCACGTTCGGTGCCTGCCTGATGCGGGATGCAGGGCAGGTGGCAAGGCTGGTGGACGCGATGAAGGCCGTTGCCGCCGTGCCGGTAACGGTGAAATGCCGGATCGGCGTGGACGATCAGCTACCGGAAATGGTGCTGCCTGACTTTCTGGCCCGTATGATCGGTGCGGGCGCCGATGCCATATGGATTCATGCGCGCAAAGCTTGGCTACAGGGACTTTCGCCGAAGGAAAATCGCGATATTCCGCCGCTCGATTACGATCTCGTCTACCGCATGAAACGGGACAACCCGGATGTGTTTCTCGGCATCAATGGTGGGATTCTGGACCTCGAACAGTCAGCCGAACATCTGGCCGTGATGGACGGGGTGATGTTGGGGCGGGCCGCCTATCACAATACCGGCCTTCTGACGGGGGTGGATTTTTTGGTTGGGGGTTCGAGTCCCTCCGGAACCAATACGCCGGAAGTGAACTGGCTGGCCCTGCGTGACACGATGATGGCCTATGCCGATGCGGTGATGGCTTCGGGTGGCCGGTTGAACCATGTAACACGGCATATGGTGGGTCTGTTCCAGGGTTATGCCGGCGCCCGGCGTTTCCGCCAGATTCTGTCTTCAGAGGCCACTAAGCGAGGAGCGGACACGACTGTGATTGCCGAAGCTTTTGCCGCCGTGGATCTGCAGGCCGGGCCGAAACGGCAGGCTGTCGCAGCCGAATAATGTTTTAGCGCATCGGCGCGACGCCGGGCAGCGATGGCATACCCGGCAGCGGCGTCGGTTTCGGCACCATTTCGATGGGTGGCGCGCCTGGCGGATTGACCAGCGCCAGAATGAGCTGGTGCACGGCACCGCCGGGCGACAGTTCTACCGCATCGAACTCCCGGCCGCGCTGACGTTGTTCGTCCGACAGTTCCTTGAGCTTGGTCTGAAGAACCTCACGCACCTTGGTACATTTCGGATCGTTTTCCGCCGTCAGGCCGAGGCTAAAGGCCTGGATCTTTTCCACCATCTCGACGATATGCTGGCCGTGAACACGTTCGTGTTTTTCCACGCCCTCGATAAAATTTGTCCAGCGGGTTTTGGTATCGGCCGGCAGGGAGGCTGGGCCTTTGGGCATGGTATAGATGATTGTGAGGCTGGGACGGGCCACCGCCAGCATGCAGGCGCCGTTCGGCTGCGGACGATAATCGCGAGTCCAAAGCAGCTTGAACGTCGTGTGCGCGATCGCTTGGCCGACGCCGGCCGCCGGACCACGTTCGCCGATCGACTGATAGAGCGCGATGCCGCTCTTGCCGGTGACGGGGTAGGTCCTGACCTGTTCCGTTGGCTTCCAGTCACGGACCTCTTGCGCACCGGCGGGGGCGCAAAGGGTCACGAGAGCGGCAAAAGTCATGGTGGCGTAGCGAACGGCGTGCGTCATGCTGTGTGTGTCGCCCGGAGGGTGCGTCGTGTCAACGGGAGGATAGTTTGCGTGCGCCAGGACGATCCAGCCGCTCAGTGATGCGCGCTATCGATCCGTTCGTTGTCATTGCCAGACATGCGCAAGCGCATCTGCGCTGTCTTCCGCCGCTGACAAAATGCGGGAAGCGCTATTTGTCGCCGTACTGCTTTGGATGTCTCATAGATCATACACAAAACATCACTGTCGCCTGAAAGAGTTCAGGCTGGAAAGAACGGGGCAGGTGGAACGGATATCTTGACGCTCATGTCGGCGATCGGATGCGATCAACGCGGATCCGGTCCGCAGACAAGCGAAGGGCGCGCGAGACCGCAATGTGACGGCCCGCGGCAAGGTATGCCGCGCGGCCAGCCGATCTATCAGCGCGCAGCACCGCCGCGCGCGGGCACTTTCTTCTTCGGGGCCGGCAGCAGACCTTCGCGCTGTGCCTGCTTGCGGGCCAGCTTGCGGGAGCGCCGAATGGCCTCGGCCTTTTCACGTGCGCGCTTCTCCGAAGGCTTCTCGAAAGACTGACGAGCCTTCATTTCGCGGAAAACGCCTTCGCGCTGCAGCTTCTTTTTCAGCACGCGCAATGCCTGTTCGACGTTGTTGTCCCTGACGAGTACTTGCAACAAATTCTCCTTTATATGGCGGACCTGATCGCCGCCGTTCTTTTGTGTCTGCTTAAATGCGACTGGTGGCAAACCTGCTCACGGGATGAAACCCGGGGCGGAACCGGCAACAAAAACGAAAGGCCGGGACGGGTCCCGACCTTTGTAGCGCCAAAGTGCTGCACTTGCCAGTTCTTCCGTGGTCAAGCCGCCTCTTTGACAGGATTTTGTCAAGCGGCCTGCAGGTTGTCGGCCGAGCTCTTGCCCGAGCGCTTGTCCTGAACGATGTCGTAGGTGACCTTCTGGCCATCGTTGAGGCCGCGCAGACCGGCGCGCTCTACGGCGGAGATGTGGACGAAAACGTCCTGGCCGCCGTTATCCGGCTGGATGAAGCCGTAACCCTTGGTGCTGTTGAACCATTTTACAGTGCCGGTATTCATAACGATCTTCCTCTAATCGTTGTGGGTTACCGGTCGCAATTGACCGGCGTTTGGATCGACGATGAAGGAGATCGGTAGTGCCGCGATAGGCTACGGACGAGTCACAAGCAAAGTTCGATGCGACTCAAGATAGCGGTTTGACGGCATGCGGCAAGTCCATAATGACGATAAAATATACGTGCGGTTGAATTGGGGACGTGTCGGTTCTGATCGAGGCAAGCAAGCTGGGCAATGGCGAGCGCTGATGCTGTTCCCGGGATCGACATGCTGACGTGGTCATCCCGGCTGCAGGCTGGGACCTCGAAACGGTTTTCTCAGCGGAAACGGGTGGATACCCACGCGGCCTTGGGATGGCGTCACCGCGGATAGGTACCGGCCTTCAAATGCAAGAAAAAGCCCGTCACTGGGACGGGCTTTCAATGCGTTCACCGATCCGCCGTTTATTCGGCGGCTTCCTGATAGTCTTCCAGCGGCGGGCAGGAGCAGATCAGATTGCGGTCGCCATAAACGTTGTCGACGCGGTTGACCGGCGACCAGTATTTGTCCACGCGGAAAGCACCCGGCGGGTAGCAGGCCTGTTCGCGGGAGTAGGGACGATCCCATTCGCCGACCAGGTCTTCCACCGTGTGGGGCGCATTCTTCAGCGGGTTGTTGAGCTTGTCCATGCGGCCTTCCTCGATGGCGCGGGCTTCCTCGCGGATCGCCAGCATGGCATCGCAGAAACGGTCGAGCTCAGCCTTGGTCTCCGATTCGGTCGGTTCGACCATCAGCGTACCGGCAACCGGGAAACTCATGGTCGGGGCGTGGAAGCCGCAATCGATCAAGCGCTTGGCGATATCGTCCACGGTCACGCCAGCAGAGGCGTTGAGCGGGCGCGTGTCGAGGATGCATTCATGCGCCACGCGCCCGGCTTCCGACTTGTAGAGCACGTCGTAAGCACCCTTGAGACGGGCCGCGATATAGTTGGCGTTAAGAATCGCCACCTTCGTTGCCTGCGTCAGGCCTTCGCCGCCCATCATCAGGGTGTAGGACCAGGAGATCGGCAGGATCGACGGTGAGCCGAACGGAGCCGCCGAAACGGCACCTTCGCGGCCATCCCACTGCAGGTGGCCCGGAAGATGAGCCGCCAGATGCGCCTTGACGCCGATCGGGCCCATGCCGGGACCACCGCCGCCATGCGGGATGCAGAAGGTCTTGTGCAGGTTCAAGTGCGACACGTCCGAGCCGATGTCGCCGGGGCGGGCAAGGCCGACCATGGCGTTCATGTTGGCGCCGTCGAGATAGACCTGACCACCGTGTTTATGGGTGATCTCGCAGATTTCCTTGACCGTTTCCTCGAACACGCCGTGCGTGGACGGGTAGGTGATCATGCAGCACGACAGGTTTGCCGAATGCTGTTCCGCCTTGGCACGGAAATCCTCGAGGTCGATATCGCCGTTGTCACGCACCTTCACGACCACGACCTTCATGCCGACCATCTGCGCGGAGGCCGGATTGGTGCCATGCGCGGAGGTGGGGATGAGGCAGACGTCGCGATGTGCATCGCCGTTGGCAATGTGGTAGTTGCGGATGGTCAGAAGGCCCGCATATTCGCCCTGCGCGCCGGAATTCGGCTGCATGGAGAAGGCGTCGTAACCGGTGATCTGGCAGAGTTTTGCCGACAGATCGTCGATCATTTCCTTGTAACCGAGCGCCTGATCCTGCGGAACGAACGGATGGATATCCGAAAATTCCGGCCAGGTGATCGGCAGCATTTCCGCTGTCGCGTTCAGCTTCATCGTGCAGGAACCGAGCGGGATCATCGACCGGTCGAGCGCGAGGTCGCGGTCCGACAGGCGGCGGATGTAGCGGGTCATCTCGCTTTCGGCACGGTTCATGTGGAAGATCGGATGGGTCATGTAATCCGATTTGCGCAGCATATCCTTCGGCAGGCGGTAGTCGACCTCGAAATCGGAGACCTTGAAATCACCGCCGAATGCACGCCAGACGGCTTCGAGCGTGGCAGGCCGTGCGCGCTCGTCGAGCGACATGCCGATCTTCGTTTCGCCGATCTTGCGCAGGTTGACGCCTTCCGCCACCGCTGCGCGCAAAATCAGGCCCTGCATGTGGCCGACGTCGACGGTGATCGTGTCGAAGAAGTTTTTCGGCTCGATTTTGTAGCCGAGCTTTTCGAGGCCCTTGGCCATCAGCACGGCCTTCTTGTGGACAGCCTGAGCGATCGCCTTCAGGCCCTGCGGGCCGTGGAAGACGCCGTACATGGAGGCCATGACGGCGAGCAGAACCTGTGCGGTGCAGATGTTCGACGTCGCCTTTTCGCGGCGGATATGCTGTTCGCGGGTCTGCAAGCTGAGGCGATAGGCGCGGTTGCCGCGGGCATCGACCGAAACACCGACGAGACGGCCGGGCATGGCGCGCTTGTGGGCATCCTTGACCGACATGTAGGCGGCGTGCGGGCCACCGTAACCGACCGGAACGCCAAAACGCTGGGTGGTGCCGATGGCGATATCGGCGCCCATTTCGCCGGGCGATTTCAGGAGCGTCAGCGCCAGAAGGTCGGCTGCGACGGCTGCGACGGCACCGGTCTGGTGCAGGCGGGCGATGAGGCCGGAGAAATCACGGACATGGCCCTGCGTGCCCGGATACTGGAAGATCGCGCCAAAAACGTCGACCGGATCGAGATCGGTCATCGGATCACCGATGATAACCGACCAGCCGAGCGGCTTTGCGCGGGTTTCGATCAGCGCGATCGTCTGCGGATGGCAGGCGGCATCGACAAAGAAGGCCGTTGCCTTCGACTTTGCCTGACGCTGGCAGAGCGCCATGGCTTCGGCGGCGGCAGTCGCTTCATCGAGCAGCGATGCATTGGCGACGTCGAGACCGGTGAGGTCGCAGATCATCGTCTGGAAATTCAGGAGCGCTTCGAGGCGGCCCTGAGAGATCTCCGGCTGATAAGGCGTGTAGGCCGTGTACCAGGCGGGGTTTTCCAGGATGTTGCGCTGGATGACGGGAGGCGTGACGGTACCGTAATAACCCTGTCCGATCAGCGAGGTGAGGACCTGGTTTTTGTTGGCGGTCTCGCGCAGCTTGTCGAGTGCTTCGCGCTCAGTCAGGGCGGCACCCCATGCCAGCGGGGTCTGCTGGCGGATGGAGGCCGGAACCGTGGCTTCTATCAGCCCGTCAAGGGACTTGTAGCCGATGACTTTGAGCATCGCTGCCATTTCGGACGGCGAGGGACCGATATGGCGGCGATTGGCGAAATCGTAGGGATCGTAATCCGTGAAGTGGAAATCGGTGGAATCGTTCATCCGATCAGGTCCTTGTAGGCGGCTTCGTCCATCAGGCTGTCGATATCGGAAACGTTCTTGAGCTTGAGCTTGAAGAACCATGCGGCGGCCTGCGGGTCGAAATTGACCAGCGACGGATCATCGACGATCGCCTGGTTGACTTCGACGACTTCGCCATCGAGCGGCGAGTAGACATCCGATGCCGCCTTGACGCTTTCGACGGTTGCGGCATTGCCGTCCTTGGTGAGTTCGGCACCGACTTCCGGCAGTTCAACGAAAACGAGATCGCCGAGCTGGTCGGCGGCGTGGCTCGTGATGCCGACGGTGGCGACATCGCCCTCTAGTTTCAGCCATTCGTGTTCGGGGGTGAATTTCAGCATTTTGTTCTCTCCGGAGGTTCAAGCAATTCCAGGAAAAGTGCGAAGGGGTTTCCCGTCCGGAATTGCGTTCTTATTAAGTGTTAGCGTTTGTAGGTGGGGGTAATGAACGGCAGCGCGGCTACCGTCATGGCCAGATATTTACCGCGTACTTCGGCATAAACCGTGGTTCCCGCAGTCGTATGCGACACAGGCAAATAACCCATGGCGACCGGGCCTTCGACGGTTGGGCCAAAAGTGCCCGAGGTGACTTCGCCGAGTTCGGTCTTGCCTTCAGCATCGGCATAAAGCTTGGCGTGGCTGCGCACCGGCGCCTTGCCTTCCGGCTTCAGACCAACGCGGCGGCGGCTGGTGCCGTTGGCGAGTTCGCTTAAGATTCGCTCTGCGCCCGGAAAACCGCCTTCGCGATCGCCACCGGCCTTGCGGGCCTTTTGCAGCGCCCATTCGAGCGAGGCTTCGATCGGCGAGGTGGTGGTGTCGATATCGTTTCCGTAAAGGCACAGGCCGGCTTCGAGGCGCAATGAGTCACGGGCACCGAGGCCGATGGCTTCGCAATCCGGGTGTTCGAGGAGCGCGTTGGCGACGTCGACGGCGTGGGCCTCCGGTACGGAGATCTCGAAACCGTCCTCGCCCGAATACCCGGAGCGGGAGATGATGCAGGGCACGTCGTGCAGCGGAACTTCGCGAACGTCCATGAACTTCATGGCGGAAACGCCGGCCCAGAGTTCTGCAAGCACCGCTTCGGCGCGCGGACCCTGTAGGGCGATTAGCGCGCGGGCTTCTAGAAGGGTGACGTCGCAATCCGTCAGGTTCGCCTTCATATGGGCAACGTCCTGATCCTTGCAGGCAGCATTGACGACGACGAGAAGGTGATCGCCGCGATTGGTGATCATCAGGTCATCGAGGATGCCGCCCTTCTCATCAGTGAAGAAGCCGTAACGCTGCCGGCCTTCCTTAAGGCCGAGAATATCGACCGGCACCAGCTTTTCGAGCGCAAGCGCCGCATCGGCATATTCGCCGAATTTCGCCTTCACGATGACCTGGCCCATGTGGGACACGTCGAACAGGCCGGCGGATGCACGGGTGTGAAGGTGTTCCTTCATGACGCCGAGCGGATACTGGACGGGCATGTCGTAACCGGCAAACGGGACCATTTTCGCACCGAGCGAAACATGCAAAGCGTGCAGCGGGGTGGTTTTCAGAACGGATCGATCGTCCAAAAAAGACGCCTCCAGGTTATTGGCGCGCTGAAAGACGTCAGCTCATACGCCGGCTCAGATCAGGACGCGGATTCCCCTGAAGGTGTCCTACGCCGGTTTCGAGCCCCCTCTGTCCTTGTCGCCTGAGATTGTTATCCCTTCGGCGAGCCCCCGCCAAAACGGTTGCTTCTCTCCAGAGTTCCTGCAGTCTTCCCGTGGTCCTTTTGCCTGAGAGTTTCCGGGGCGGTTGCTCCTTCGGCACCGCATTCAAGCGGCTTCTCCCTACGGGTCGGCTGCATTATCGAGGAAGCCAGGGGCTTGGCAAGGGGCAAAGGTCGCAGGCGGCCATTTATTTGTCGCGGCGCAACCGGCAAGGAACATCTGCCCGTTTCTTGGCATTGAAGCGGCGTTGCCACTCTCAGCATTTCGAAGGGGAATCCAATGTCACGCCTCCTTACCGTTCCCGCCATCCTGGCCGCAGCCATCATCCTGCCGGCGCTGGCCCCGATCAATGTACAGGGCGCCGACATGGTGCGCTGGCAGGAGCCGCCGCGTGTCAAAACCGTTCGCCCGCACAGGCACCAGGTGGTGCGCACGACCTATCGCGACACATATGCTTACGAATGCGAATATCTGCGGATAGATTATCGGGAAGGTCGTCGCGAGATCGTGCGCAATTGCCACCGGCCGGTGTTTTGAGGGGGAACTGGCGGCTCTACGTCATTTTCGGGACAGGCCCGCGAATGACGACAGAGGAAGCAGAAAACCTATTCGTCCAGCTCGCGATAGGCTGCGGCGACGTGCTGGAACGTTGTTTGCTGCTGCGGTTGGCGCTCGGAGATCATGACATCCACGGAGATGTTGGCAGGCGGGATCAGTCCCGGCTCCTCGACCTCACCGACATTCTGGGCGCGGCGCAGGTTTCGGTCGGCATCCTTCTGGATGCGCTTGACCTGTTCCTTGGAGCCGACGTGATGGATCACACGCACGTTTTCCAACGCATAGGCGGCAAAATTGGCATTGACCGGTATGACGGTGGACATGACGCTTGAACTCCTTGAGGGTGAAAACGTATGCTCGACCCCTTGGTTCCGACTTAAGCGGCAGTGTCGCATTTTAGCGAACCGTCGTTTCTCTGCGTTTTTTCAGGATATTGACGTGATTTCCATGCTTCTCGTGGCCCTCGGCGGAGCTGCCGGCTCGGTGCTTCGATACCTTGCCGGGGTCGGGGCGGTCCGCCTGTTCGGCCCGGGCCTGCCCTGGGGAACGCTCTTCATCAATGTCGCGGGGTCGCTGGCCATCGGCCTTTTTGTCGAAACGATCCTGCGGCGGTTCGGCGGTTCGGCGGAAATGCGGCTTCTGCTGGTGACCGGGCTTTGCGGCGGGTTCACCACATTTTCGTCCTTCTCGCTGGACGTTGTCGGTCTCGTGGAACGCGGATCGCTGGCGCCTGCGCTGGCTTATGTCCTTGCCAGCGTCCTTTTGTCGATCGGTGCCACATTTGTCGGCCTCATCATCGGCCGCATGGCGTTTTGAGCGCGACGCGGTCGATTTGCACTTCCGTTAGGCCCGTCTGATGCTCTAAAGGCTGGCACAAAGGCCGTTTGAGCCGCAAGAATAATAGAAAGAGTTCCGATGGCAGGCATCGAGCATATCTCCGTCGAGGCGGACGAAGCGGGCATGCGCCTCGACCGCTGGTTCAAGATCCATTATCCGGGCCTCGGTTTCGGGCCGCTGCAAAAGCTGCTGCGATCCGGTCAGGTGCGCGTCGATGGTGGTCGTGTGAAGACTGATACGCGGGTGCAGCCGGGCCAGGTGGTGCGCGTGCCGCCGATGGAGACGGATGCCAAGAAGGGGCCGATTGCCGGCAAGGATCTGAAACACGGCAGCGATTTCGAACTTCTGCAGCGCATGGTGCTGCATGAGGACGACAAGGTGATCGTGCTGAACAAACCCGCCGGGCTTGCCGTGCAGGGCGGCTCAGGCGTGACGCGCCATATCGACCAGATGCTGGACGCCTGGACCAACCAGAAGGGCGAGAAGCCACGTCTGGTGCATCGTCTTGACCGCGACACGTCCGGCGTGCTGGTGATCGCGCGCACACGAGGCGCCGCACAGAAACTGACGGCAGCTTTCCGCGAACGCGACACCAAGAAGACCTACTGGTCGCTGGTGAAGGGTGTTCCGCGCAAGCGCTCCGACAAGCTCTCGACCTGGCTGGTCAAGGAACAAACGCCGGATGGCGACCGCATGCGCATCGCAAAACATGGCGAGGAGGGCGCCGACCACGCGGTCTCCTATTACCGCGTGCTGGAAACAGCGGCGCAATCGCTTTCCTGGCTGGAAATGGAGCCCTATACCGGCCGTACCCACCAGTTGCGCGTGCATGCGTTGCATATCGGGCATCCGATCATCGGCGACCCGAAATATTTCGATGACGACATCAACTGGCCGTTCCCGGGTGGGATACAGAAGAAGCTGCATCTGCATGCGCGCCATATCGACATCCCGCATCCCGCGGGCGGGCGTCTGTGGGTGACCGCGCCTCTGCCGCCGCATATGGTTCAAAGCTGGAACCTGCTCGGTTTCGACATGGAAAACGGTGCGCGGGACGACGAGGAATGAAGCTTGTCCTTTTCGATTGCGACGGCACGCTGGTCGATAGCGCCGGTCTGATCCACGAGACCATGCGCCGAACCTTTATCGCCTTCGGCAAGCCTGAGCCGTCATTTGCGGAAACCAAGTCCATCATCGGCTTGACGCTCGATATCGCCATTGCGCGCATGCAGGGCAAGCAGCATGCCGATGAAGAAGCCGTGGCGATGATGGCACATTACAAATCACTGTTTTCCGTCGTGCGCGGCGACCTCGATTTCAAGGAGCCGCTGTTCGACGGTATACGCGAACTGATAGACACTATTGGGCCACGCGATGACCTATTGATCGGTGCAGTGACGGGCAAATCCCGTCGTGGCCTCGATCTCGTCATGGAGACGCATGGGTTCGGACAATATTTCGTCGTTGGTCGTACTGCCGACGATTGCCCCTCAAAGCCGCATCCCGCCATGGTGACCGAATGCTGTGACGTGATGGGCGTCAAACCTGCCGACACCCTTGTCATCGGCGATGCCATTTACGATATGCAGATGGCAAAGGCCGCAGGTGCCACCGCGATCGGCGTTTCCTGGGGCTATTGCGTCGTGCCCGAACTGATCGCTGCCGGCGCTGACCACATCGTCCACCATCCCCGCGAATTGCTGCCGCTGATCGGCTGAGGTTTATATGCGCGACATTCTTTCCGACACGAATATCGAACTCAGCCACGAAGATCCGACGCGCCGGGCACAGATCCAGATGCAAAAGCCGCTGCCGAAGCGGTTTTACAAGGATGTGACGGTTGCCGCTTCCGAAGATGGTCATGCCATCCATCTCGATGGTCGCGCCGTCAAGACGCCGGCAAAAAACCAGCTTGTGGCGCCGACGACAGCTTTGGCTGAGTTGTTGCGGAGCGAATGGGATGCGCAGACGGAGGTGGTTAATCCGGCGACCATGCCAATTACCCGTCTCGTCAATACCGCGATCGACGGCATCGCCAGCGATCCGCAGGCGGTGGTGGAGGACATGCTGCGTTTTTCTGCAAGCGACGCGCTCTGCTATCGCGCCGACGAGCCGGAGGGTCTGGTCGAGCGCCAGCGCAGACTGTGGGATCCTGTCCTAGATTGGGCGGCCGAGGAACTGGGCGCGCGCTTCGTGCTGATCGAAGGCATCATGCCGCAGGAACAGCCGCCAGCAGCAATCGCCGCGTTTGGCGCGCGGTTGCGCAATCACCAAAGCCCTATTGCTCTTGCGGCACTGCACACGATCACCGCGCTCACCGGTTCGGCCATTCTTGCGCTCGCCTTCGCCGAAGGGCGGCTATCCTTGGACGAGACCTGGGCACTCGCCCATCTCGAGGAGGACTGGACGATCGAGCACTGGGGCACCGATGAAGAGGCGGAGGCGCGCCGTGCGCATCGCTACGAAGACATGAAAGCAGCCGCGTTAAGTGTCGTCGCTCTGAATTCGGCGCCGGAAGCTTCCGCCGTTTAACCGAATTCTAACCGTGTCAGCGGATCATGTTGGGGCGTCGTCATACGGGCCCTGTATCCATGTTCCGCTCCGCCTGCCGTCTTCTCATCCTTGCCGCCTCCACGCTGCCGCTGATGGCGTTCAGCATTAAAACAGTGGAAAATCCGCGCGCCAGCGGCCCGTTCTATGACGTGCGCGGATCCTTCGTGGCGGCCAAGCCGGATATTCCAGCAGCGCTTGTCGCCGGCACGGACCGCCGCGTCGATGCCGCCATTCGCGCGACCGTGCGCAGCCTGTCGCTGCCGCGTGCGATCCTGACCGTGCGTATTATCCGGGCAGGGGGTTTGCCGATCCTGTTCGGAAACCGCCACGAGGCCAAGGTGACCGTTGACGCGACATCGGTCAGCACCGGTGAGCGGATCGCCAGCGCAACCTTTACGGTTTCGGCAACGGTATTTGGCCGCGATACGAACGTGCAAGACGCTTTGGCGGCAAAGATCGCCGACCGGGTGGCTGCCGAATTCAAACTTGATGGTGGGCGCCCGACCACCATCGCCTCAGCGCTTTCCGGCGGCTGAAGTCACGAAGGCGCGACCGCCTTCCAAACCAATTGATCTCACGGCAATTTCGTTCAAATTTGCGCCTGCCGATTATGGCGGGGCGCCCTTGAGGCGATTCTTGTTTAGGAGTGGGATCACATGCAGTTTTTCGACAGTTTGGGGCGTTACCGCCCGCAGGCGCTTGCCGTGTTGCGCATCATGGCGGCACTTCTCTTCATCGAACATGGCACGATGAAGCTGTTCGGCTTTCCGGCGCCGATGGGCGAGGGCTCCCTGCCGCCGCTCATCCTCTTTGCGGGTATTCTTGAAGTCTTCGGCGGTCTGTTGATCGCGATTGGTCTTTTCACACGGCCCGTCGCCTTCATTCTTTCAGGTCAGATGGCCTTTGCCTATTTTATGGGGCACGCCGGCAAGTCCTTCTGGCCGGCGATGAACGGCGGCGACGCCGCTATCCTGTTCTGCTTCGTTTTCCTGTATTTCGTCTTTTCCGGCCCAGGTGCCTGGTCTGTTGACAAGCGCTGAATAACAGAACGCCCGTGCTGGTCGCGCGGGCGTTTCGATACGGAACGGTGATCCGGGATCAGCCCAGACGCTCGGCATGCCAGCGCAGGTGGTCGTCCATGAAGGTCGAAATAAAGTAATAGGAGTGGTCGTAGCGCTCATGCATGCGCAGCGTCAGGCCGATATCGGTCCCCTTGACGGCGTCTTCGAACAGCCATGGACGCAGGCCGTTTTCCAGAAAGCTGTCGGCCTTGCCCTGATCGATCAGGAATTCGGGAAAACGTGCGCCATCCCTGACCAGCGCGCAGGCATCATATTCACGCCACGCGGCCTGATCGGGGCCGAGATATTTTTCAAGCGCCGGGGCAGACCAGTCCGCGGTCGACGGTTCGACGATCGGTGCGAAGGCGGAGCAGCTTCTGAAGCGGTCCGGATTCTTCAGCGCGATCGTCATTGCGCCATGGCCGCCCATGGAATGGCCGAAAATGCCCTGACGGGTCATGTCCATGCGAAAATGCTGGCTGGCAAAATTGGGCAGCTCCTCGGTGATGTAGGTGTACATCTGGTAGTGTTCGGCCCAGGGCTTCTGCGTGGCGTCGAGATAGAAGCCGGCGCCTTTGCCCATCTGCCAGTTGGTCAGCTCGTCGGCGACGTCATTGCCTCGCGGGCTGGTGTCAGGGCAGACGATGATGAGGCCGAGCTCGGCGGCGAGCCGCCGGTATTCGCCCTTTTCCATGACATTGGCATGGGTGCAGGTGAGGCCGGAGAGGTACCAGAGAACAGGGCGTGGCTCGGTAATCGCCTGCGGCGGCACGAAGACGGCGAAGGTCATCTCGCATTTCAAGGCTTCGGACTGATGGGCGAAGACGCCCTGCATGCCACCAAAGGCGGTGTTCTGGGAGAGAACCTTCATCAACGGGCTCCTTGTGTGGGTTTCATAATGGATAACCGAGTAACAGCGTCGACCGTCGCGGCTATCAGGCGCAAGCGGAAAAGGAAAGGCGCGCCAGTCTTCACGGGTCTGCATTGGCGTCAGCCGACAGCGGCAGCCGCGGCGGAGCACCGGGCCCCGCCTTTTCAGCTTGCCGCCTTGGCGCGCCTGCACAATCTGTCGAGCGTCTCAAGGAAGCTGGAGCGGTCGCGCGGCGAAAAGGCGGCATTATATCCCTTGCTTTCGCCGGTTTCGCGCAGATGCTGGCCGAGATCGCGCATCGCGCTGGCCATCCCGATATTGCTTTCGTCGAAAACGCGACCGGTTGGACCGGTAACGAGCGCGCCGCGTGCGACGCAGCGAACGGCAAGCGGCACGTCGGCGGTGATAACGATGTCGTTCGTCCCGGCGCGTTCGGCGATCCAGTCGTCGGCGGCATCGAAGCTTGCCGAAACGATGACGATTTTCACCATCGGATCGCGCGAGGGGCGAAGCCCCGAATTGGCGACCAGTGTCACTTCCAGGCCATGGCGTTCAGCCACTTTGAGGATCTCCGGCTTCACCGGACAGGCATCGGCATCGACATAGATTTGCGGCATGGGCTCGCTCGCTGAGTTTCTCATGCGGGTTTTAGCTGTTTTTCGGTGCCGTTAGCGCAGCGGGGGTTGGCGCACCATGTCCACATGCGGAATGCCATCTTCCACATACTCTTGCGAGGTGCGCACGAAGCCGAACGAACCGTAGAATTTCTGCAGATGCGCCTGCGCCGAGATCTCGATCGCCTCACCGGGGTAGATGTTTTCGCATTCGACGATCGCCTCGCGCATCAGCGCTTCGCCGACCCGCTTGCCCCGATGGCCGGGGGAGACCGCAACGCGACCGATGCGCGGGAGGACATCCGGCGACGGCCGCCAAAGGCGGGCGCAAGCCAAAAGGTCCGTACCTTCAAGCAGGCGAAGATGCAGGCAATCCAGATCGTTGCCATCGAGTTCGGGATAGGCGCAGTCCTGCTCGACGACAAACACGTCTACGCGCATCTTCAGCATCGCGTACAGATCGACTGCGGCGAAGTCTTCCAGCCGCCGCACGTCTGTTGTGTAGGCGGGCATGCTGGTCAATAGACCACCACGCCGCGGATGCTTTCGCCCGAATGCATCAGTTCAAACCCCTTGTTGATATCCTCGAGCGGCATCGTATGGGTAATCATCGGATCGATGTGGATCTTGCCGTCCATATACCAGTCGACGATTTTCGGCACGTCGGTGCGACCACGCGCGCCGCCAAAGGCAGTACCCATCCAGTTGCGGCCCGTTACCAGCTGGAAGGGACGGGTCGAGATTTCCTGGCCGGCTCCGGCAACGCCGATGATGACGGACTTGCCCCAACCGCGATGCGAGCTTTCCAGCGCCTGGCGCATGACTTTGGTGTTGCCAGTGCAATCGAACGTGTAATCGGCACCACCAATCAGGTCGTTGCCGCGCTTTGTCAGGTTGACGAGATAAGGGACGAGATCGTCGCCGACTTCCTTCGGGTTGACGAAATGCGTCATGCCGAACTTTTCGCCCCAGGCCTTGCGATCCGGGTTAGTGTCGACGCCGATGATCATGTCGGCCCCGGCGAGGCGAAGCCCCTGCAATACGTTGAGGCCAATGCCGCCCAGGCCGAAGACGATCGCGGTCGAGCCGATCTCGACCTCGGCAGTATTGATGACCGCGCCGATGCCGGTCGTCACGCCGCAGCCGATATAGCAGATCTTGTCGAAGGGTGCCTCGGGGTTGACCTTGGCAACCGCAATCTCGGGCAAGACCGTGTAGTTGGAAAAGGTCGAGCAGCCCATATAGTGGTGGATCTTGTCCTTGCCGATCGAAAAGCGGCTCGTTCCGTCCGGCATGACGCCCTGGCCCTGCGTCGAGCGGATCGAGGTGCACAGGTTTGTCTTGCGGCTGGTGCAGGAATAGCATTCGCGGCATTCAGGCGTGTAAAGCGGGATAACGTGATCGCCCTTCTTCACTGACGTGACACCGGGGCCGACATCGACGACGACGCCCGCACCTTCATGCCCGAGAATCGCCGGAAACAGCCCTTCGGGATCCGCGCCGGAAAGGGTGAAATCGTCGGTATGGCAGATCCCGGTCGCCTTGACCTCGATCAGCACCTCGCCGGCTTTGGGGCCTTCGAGCTGGACCGTCATCACTTCCAGTGGCTTGCCGGCCTGTATGGCAACTGCGGCGCGAACGTCCATCCTGTCAATCCCTCGCTATCTGTCGGAAACCCTTTGCATTCCGGCATGGTAAAGCACGCAAGCGCGCGCATGATCAAGGCTTGACAGGTCGCAATCTGCTGATTGCTCAGAGATTGATCAGTGGAACCTGCGGTGCGGCCGTGGCCGGAACGAGACCGGTGCGACGCGGGTCATCAAGAACTTCGACCATGATCTTGTAGGGCGTGAAGCCGGATCGCTTGTAGAAAGGCAAGGCGGCAGGCGAATCAAGATGGCATGTGTGAACCCAGAAACGATCGATCGGTCGCGCCCATGCTTTTTCGATTGCATGCGTCATCAGGAAGCGTCCGGCACCCTTGCCAACCGAATCCTCGACCAGGCCGAAATAGGCCAGCTCGCATTCGTGTTCGCGCCGGAAATCCAGCTCCAGAAGACCGATGCGGCGACCGGCATCCTTGAGGATATACACGGCAACGCGTGGATCGTTGAGGATGGAGGAAAGCTTCTCGTCGCTCATCATCAGGCGACCCGACCAAAGCCACTGGGCACCGACATTGCGGAAAAGTTCGCGGTATTCGTCCAGGTTCGGCTGGTGCCAGTGACGCAGGGTCAAGGCTTCGTCCGCGGAGATCAGGGGCAATTGCGGACGCTCGCGCATCTCAAGGCAGGTCACGACCGTGGCGATCGTGCCGGCTGGCATGTCGGAGTAACCGAGCGGGAGTATTGGATTATCTGTTTTCATGTGAACCAGCTGGAATTGGACCAATATTCGATGTCAATGCCTAGTCATTCCTGGAAAAGAATCTTGCAGGCAGTAATGACAGCATAGGAATGAATGGTAACGGCGGCGTAAAGGCCAAAGCCTGCCATCAGCCGTTCCGGTGCCGACATCGGGTCGAGTTCGTCGCGCAGGATATTGGTGCGGAACCCGATCAGGCTGATGAGCGTGACGACGGCAAGGCCGGCGACGAGTGCTGCAGCCGGAATGCCAATCTCGTAGCCGACCATGAGAACGATTAAGGTCAGCCCGAGGCTAGCAAGCACCTGAAGCCGGCCAGGAAAGACCTGCCGGATCACCTGGCCGCCGTCGAAGCGGGACATCGGCAGAAGATTAAGGAGGTTAAAGCCGCCGAGGATGAGCAGCAGGACGGCCGACGGCAAATGCAGGGCCACCGGTAGAATGCGCGCCTCCAAACCGGACGATGCGTGGACCAGCACGAGGACGGGAACGAGAAAGGCCGAAAGGCCGGCCCCCATCATCGCGCAGGTGGCGATCTCGAACCGGCTGCGATAGGGGCGCCCGCCAATGGCGATACCGCCCAACATTGGTACGAATATCAGCATGACCCGCTGATGCCCGAATGCGCGGTAGGCCGCGATATGACCGAGCTCGTGCAGGATGATGACGAGCGTGAGCAAAATCGAGATTGCCAGGCCGTTCCCGTTGAGACCGAAGAAGGGCCAGAGCATCAGCGTCGACAAGGCGGCCAGCGCGATCTGGGTGAGCGGGTGGGTAAACAGGCTGCCTTCTTGCCGCCTGCCAGTGTCGAGCCACGTTTCCAGGGCCGTCATCTCGCGACGCATGGCAAAGAAGCGGAACAGATAGAATGCCAGGCCGCGATAATGATCGCTGATGTTCAGTGTCAGCGTCGCACCGCCCGGCGCAGGCTCTATCCGGCGCTCTTCGTGAAACCGGCTCCAGAAACTATTGGCAAGCGTGCTGTCGGCAATGATGCGGCAAGAGGTGCTAACGACGCCATCTTCGGCTATGCTTTCCGTCAGGTCGCACAGCCGCCGCACGGGTTGTCCGCGCCGGTCGGGATAGCGCATGCTCAATTCGACCTGTCCGTCCGTCAGTCCGAGTGCCGGCCCATGGCGCACCGCGGTCACGTCAGGGCTCCAGTCGGTGAGGTTACCTTGTGGCCGCATGGCCTGCCACAGACGCCTGGGATCATGGGCGAAGCTGCGCCGAAGCGTGATGGTCCGCTGGCCAAGCGGCGCTGCCATCATCAGCCATAGAAGACCAATGTTGATCGATACCAGAAGGATGATGGAGACGGTCGTGGTCAAGGCATGTCACTCCGGCCTCGCGGCAGGCGCTATCGCGGTTGCACCATCCAGTAGCACCTTAATCTTCCGCTCCAGTTGAAGCGAAGGCAGGCATTTGATCGATTGGCTCGGTTCATCGGTTCATCGGTTCAGGCCGCCTGATGCGCCGAGTCCAGCAGTGCGTCGGGCGACGCCCGCAACCAGGGGGCTCGCGGACCGGGGTGCGGCGTCGCCAGTCGCAGTTGCAACGTGTCCGCCAATGCGTTCCAGCCTGCGTGGTGCACGCGCGGCTCGGCCATGGCGTCGATGGCCACCAGCACGTCACGCTCTCGCGGTGAAAGGGTCAGGCGGCCATTGTCGCAGGCGCTGCGCAGCACGCGCCAGAGGTAATGCAGATCGTCGATATCGACGCCCGGGTGACTGTTGGGGCGGCTGAGGCTGTAGGCCGAGCCGGCGTTCCGGTTCAGTCCAAGGCGCATCTGGTCCAGCATGAAGGCGGACAGACATTCGGGCGCCGAGCTTGCGATATCCAGGGCATGCAGGAGAATTTCGAGCTCCAGCGACGTGGCAACGACGCCATTGACCGAAAGCGTGGCAATCAGCCACTCGGCATTGGCTTCATCGAGCCAGCCACGCGGTTTCTGGCCGTGAACCGCGTAGGCCGCGATGCTTTCGACGAGGTAACAATCCCATTCAGTGCAGGAGCTGTCGCAGGCGCGATGGATCGCCAGAAGCAGGTGCACGTCTTCCTCTGTCCTGATCCCGTCGGAAAACGCATGTTTGCGCAGCATCAAAAGGTCGTCGACATCGAGTCGACGTTTCCCGGCGATGACACATGCCGGGAAAGAAAAGCGACCGTCGCTCATCTTTGTCTCCGTTTCATCATGAAACTGAGATGGAGCATAAACGTCAGAGGTTGAGAGGCCGACAATAAGCGCAGTTAACCGAATTCGTCCGACCGGCGTCTCATGAGGGCGGAGACTGTGCCAGTCTGACCCGCTCCCGCCAGATGATGAACAAGCCCGAAGCAACGATGATGGCGATGCCGAGCCATTTCGATACAGTCGGGAATTCGTCGAACAGCGCATAGCCGAGCACGGTTGCCGAAATGATTTCGAAATACTGGAACGGGGCGAGCAGCGATAGCGGCGCAAGGCGAAACGCCCTGACGACGACAAGATGAATGTATCCGGAAATGGCGCCGAGGAGGGCGAGAAGGACGATGCCGCGACCCGAAGCCGGCAGGGCGATTTCGAAATTCTGGACGTCCATTCCGCTGCCGAGAGCGAGTGCCGCCGCGCAGAACAGCGTGCCGCCGAGGCCCGCAAATGTCTGCATCGCAAGAGGACTGTCGCCATCGCCCAAGGCCCGGTTCATGAAAAGGTAGATGGTGAAGAGAAAGGCGCAGGCGATAGGCAAGAGGGCGGTTGCGCCGAAGATCGCGTAGCTCGGCTGAATGACGATCATGGCGCCCGAAAAGCCAACGGCAATCGCCGTCCAGCGACGCCAGCCGACGCTGTCGCCGAGAAAGACGGCGGACATCAAGGTCAGCATGAAGGGTTCGACAAAATAGATGGCGAAGACATCGGCGAGCGGCATGTATTTGACCGCGACGAAGAACATCAGGCTTGCCGCACCGTGGACCGCGCCGCGCAAGAGGTTCATCCATGGCCGCTTGACCGCCCATCGGCCACGCGTGGCATAGACCATTGCCGGCAACAGCGCTGCGAACTGGAAGAAGAAGCGGTAGAACGTCACCTGCGCCGGGGACATGGTCTCGACCGTGGCCATGAACTTGGCGATCGCATCCATGATCGGCAGAACGAGCATGCAGCTCGCCATCAGGGCCATGCCCTTCACGGGATTATCGGCGGGCGGTGAAGTCATCGTGTGGCCTTTGATCCGGCGATCATTCTGTGGAGCAGCGGATGCGCGCTACCGTAAGCGATGGGGGCGCAAGTCAGGCCGTACCGATTCCGGCCCTTTCGCAGGCGGCGCGCAGGGCCTGAGAAACGGCCGCGAATTTTTCCGCCTGCCAGCTGTAATAGTCGTGCGCCAGAACCGGCGAAATCCAGCCTTCGCCGCGATTGGTATTGCCGTGCCAGCCGATCAGCCCCTGTGCCTTGGCCCGTGCAAACAATCGTACCGCGTGAGTGGTCGACACGACATAACGTTTGGCTATTTCCGTTGCCGATACATTACCGATGTGGATCGGTTCGCTGCCGAGTTCGCCGCGCGGTACGCGGGCCACAAGATCATGGATGATGCTGCTGCCCGAGTCGGACTTGGTGAAGCCGGCAATCGTTTCCGGCGGATTGCGCCATTTCGAATTGTGCAGGAGGAGGCGTGCAAATTGCGGCTGGGCGAGATGCAGAAGGCGCGGATGCGCAGCAAGAAGGGCCGCCCGACCGCCGCCATCCATGCGGTCGAGCCCCCGGGCATGCGTATCGAAATAAAAGCGGATTAGCTGCTCGGTATCCGCCGTCGCCCGAAACGCGCGGCTGCGACGATCGCCTTCGTCCACCGGTTCGACGAACTTGTAGTGGCGCATCTCGACCAGAAAGGCGAGCACGGTATTTTTGCTGGCGGCCGGGGTGTCCTCGAAGAAGCGCAGCAGATTGGTCGCAGTGATGCCGGGCTTTGCCGGATCAAGCGTATGTTCCAGATGCAGGGCCATGGCCGCGTGGCTGAGCATGAAGCGCTGGATGTCCGCGACATATCTGACGCGCTTGGGCAGAAGGCGGTGCGCTTCCAGGAGTTCGGTCGCGGTCAGGGCCTGACCATCGCGAAAATGCGGCATGACAGCCAGCTGATGCGGCTGATAGCTGCGTGCCGCCTCACGCGTCGTTCCATCCTGAGCAGGCGCGGCATTGGTGGCAGGCATGACAATCCCAAGCGATCAATGGCCTTTGCCGTATTCCGAAATGCTGCCGGCAAAGTTGCAGCTTTGGGACAAGGTGGCCAGCATCCGCTGGTCGCATCGCGGCAATATCGCGAAACCCGCCCCAGCTCACAATAGAGCATTAAAAAACCCCGTCAAACCATATGGCTTGCGGGGGTTTCTTAATTTTGGTGCGGTCGAGAAGACTCGAACTTCCACGGGTTGCCCCACAGCGACCTCAACGCTGCGCGTCTACCAATTCCGCCACGACCGCATCGTGGTAGAGGCCGACTTGCGCCGGCGAGGGAGCATTTAGCAAAAGGATTTTGCGGGCACAAGAGGACCGTGACAGATTTTTGAAGATAAAATCCGCCTGTAAATTCCTATATGGAGATGATAGGGCAAAACTCCCGGCGGCACAGGGGTTATGCCTGTCAACGCCGCGAAAATAATGGATAAAAATATGTCGACGCGTACAGATCTCGATCTTTCGATGTTGCCCCAATCAGGATCTCGCGCTGTTCGCTGGCGTATTTCCGACTGTCCCGTCGGTTATCAGGAAGCCGTTGCCGAAATGGAGCGAGAAGTGGCGGCGATCGCGCAGGGAGAAGCGGACGAGCTCGTCTGGTTGCTCGAGCATCCGTCGCTCTATACGGCTGGAACCAGCGCCCAAGCGACCGATCTGATCGAACCCGACCGATTTCCGGTGTTTGCGACCGGTCGGGGCGGGGAATACACCTATCACGGTCCGGGACAGCGCGTGGCCTATGTCATGCTCGACCTCAAGCGTCGGCGACCGGACGTGCGCGCCTATGTGGCAGCACTCGAAGAGGTCGTCATCCGTACGCTCGATTCGATGAATGTACGCGGCGAGCGGCGAGAGGATCGCGTTGGCGTGTGGGTGAAGCGGCCGGAAAAGCCGGTTCTGGCGGACGGTAGCGTGGCGGAAGACAAGATCGCCGCCTTCGGCATCCGCTTGCGCCGCTGGGTGAGCTTTCACGGGCTCGCACTCAACGTTGAGCCCGATCTTTCCCATTTCGGCGGGATCGTGCCATGCGGCATTAGCGGCTACGGCGTCACCAGTCTGGTCGATCTCGGTCTGCCGGTAATGATGGCGGACGTGGATATCCGTCTGCGCGAGGCTTTCGAAAGCGTTTTCGGCGACACGGTTTCGGAAACGCCGCCACTGACGTACGCTCCGTAACCTTTCCGGCCCGGCAGGAAACCGGGCCGAGATCGTTCAAAGCGTCTGCGCGGCGTTGATAGACGAAACGAATCGTTTCGTGCGCTCCTGCGCCGGGTTACGGAACACCTGTGCGGCCTCGCCGGTTTCGACGACCTGACCCGCTTCGAGAAACACCACCAGATTGGCAACCTGGGAGGCGAGGCGCAGGTCGTGCGTGGCCATGACCATGGTGGTACCCTCCCTGGCCAGCGTACCCAGTACATCGATCACCTCGGCCGACAGTTCCGGATCGAGCGCGGATGTCGGTTCGTCGCAGAGCAGGACCTTAGGCGAGGGCGCCAGCGCCCGGGCGATCGCTACACGCTGCTGCTGGCCGCCGGAAAGGTTGGCAGGCCAGGCATCGGCCTTGTGTTCCATGCCGACTTTTTCCAACAGTTCCATCGCGCGGGCCTTCGCCTTTTCCCGTGGCCATTTCTGCACGACGAGCAAGCCTTCCATGACGTTCTCGATCGCGGTGCGATGGGGGAAGAGTTGGAAATTCTGGAACACCATGCCGGTCTGGCTGCGCAGCTTCTGCACCGAGGACCAAGCGGCTTTCTTGTCGGGAGAAAATGTTGCGACGTCGTTGCCGATGCGCACGGCGCCGGCTGTCGGCTGTTCCAGGAGATTGATACAGCGGAGCAGGGTGCTCTTGCCGCCGCCGGACGGGCCGACAAGGGCGGTCACGCTGCCTTCGGGAAAGGTCAGCGAAATGTCCTTGAGAATAACGGCATCGCCGAATCTCTTCTCGATATGGGAAAGCTCGATCATCGATTGGCCTCCAGCATGCCGCCGTAACGCGCAAAGCGGACTTCCAGCCGCGATTGCAGATGAGAGAGCACGGAACTCATCACCAGATAGATGAGGGCGGCCTCGATGTAGAGGATCAGCGGCTCATAGGTAGTGGCAACGATCCTTTGCGCCGACTGAAACAGTTCCGGCACGGTGATAGCGGCGGCAAGCGAGGTATCCTTCACCAGCGAGATGAACGTGTTGGCAAGCGGCGGTACCGAGACACGGCCGGCCTGCGGCAGGATGGTTCGGCGCATGGCCTGGGACCAGTTCATGGCGGTGGAATAGGCTGCTTCCCATTGGCCCTTGGGCACCGAAGAAATGGCAGCGCGTATGATCTCGGACGTATAGGCGCCGATATTGAGCGTGAAGCCGATCAGGGCGGCCGGAAAGGCGTCCAGTAGAATGCCGACGCTCGGCAGGCCGTAAAAGATCACGAAGAGCTGCACGAGAAGCGGCGTGCCGCGGATGATCCAGACATAGAAACGAGCGATGGCCGCGACCGGCATCGGCCCGAACAGGCGCGCGACGGCCGTCAGGAGGCCAAGCGCCAGACCCAGCGTGAAGGACAGGAGTGTCAGCGGAACGGTGAATTTCAAACCGGCCCAGAGCAGGGTCGGCAGAGAATCCAGCATCAGTTGAAGCCAGTGCGGCACGGCGAAACCTCAAAAATACGACGCCCGGCGAAAATCGCCGGGCGTGTGCGAAACGGATAATGACGCAATTTTCGTCGGCGCGACAGACCGTTTACCTAGGTCAATTACTTGGAAACGTCAGCGCCGAAATACTTGTCCGAAATCGCCTTGTAGGTGCCGTCGGTCTTGATGTCGGCGATCGCCTTGTTGATGGCGGCGACCAGCTCGTCATCGCCCTTGCGAACGATGATGCCGGAGTAATCGGCGTCGGGCTTTTCGGCGACGATCTTTACCGGTGCTTCTGGCTGCTTTTTCTTGAAATCGAGGAAAGACAGGCTGTCGTTGACGGTTGCGTCGGCGCGGCGGGTGAGAACCAGCTGGATCGACTGGTCGAAACCATCGGTGCCGACCAGTTCGGCGCCAGCGGCTTCGGCCAGCTTGCCAAAATTGCTGGTGAGCGACTGCGCCGACTTCTTGCCCTTCAGGTCTTCGAACGACTTGATCTCATCGTTGTTGTCGCGAACGATCAGCACGGCCTTGGAGGCGATATAGGGCTCGGAGAAGGCGTATTTCTGTTTGCGGGCCTCTGTGATGCCAACCTGGTTGATGACAGCATCGTAGCGCTTGACGTCGAGGCCGGCAATCAGGCCGTCCCACTTGCCTTCCACGAACTCGGCCTTGACGCCGAGCTTCTGGGCGACGGCCTCGCCGATTTCGACGTCGAAGCCGACGAGCTTGTTGGCGGCATCGTGGAAAGTGAAGGGCGCGTAGGTGCCCTCGGTGCCGATCTTGATCACGCCGGCGGCCTTGATCTGGTCGAGGTTCTCACCGGCGAGCGACGGCGTGATGGCGACGGCCTGAAGCACGGCGACGGCGGTGATGGTTTTCAGCCAGTTCATGATCTTTCCTCTTCAGTCATCCGGCAAAGGCGCCGGGAATGTTCGATGGCGTGTTATCTAGGAAAACTTTTCGGTTTACAGGAGAGGAAAGCGCAAAAAAATCAGGCAGGTGAAAATATTTTGCTCATTTCCATCGCGTCTTAAGATTCTTGCATGAAAGAGGCTGCAGAAAGGGACCCACCAGCTGCCGTTGAAGTCAAAAAAACAACCCGCCGTCATCCTTGGGCTTGTCCCGAGGATCTGCTGCGGAATGATATTGCTGGCGTGGTCAGATCCTCGGGGACGAGCCCGGGGATGACGGCAACAGTAATGTCGGCGGCTCGATGGCCGCGCGTCGTACGCGTTCCCGGCTGTTTAGACCGACCGCGTCAAGCCACCATCGACCTTGAGGTTCTGGCCGGTGATGTACCCGGCACCCTCTGAGGCAAGAAAGGCGACAGTCGCCGCGATCTCGTCGCTGGTGCCATAGCGTTTCATCGGCACGCTATGGCGGCGCTCTTCGGTGGCCGGCAGGCTGTCGATCCATCCGGGCAGGACGTTGTTCATGCGGATATTGTCGGCCGCATAGGTGTCTGCAAAAATCTTGGTGTAGGCCGCAAGACCGGCCCGGAACACCGCCGATGTGGGAAACATTGCGGCCGGCTCGAATGCCCAGGCGGTGGAGATATTGACGATTGCGCCGGATTGCTGGGCCTGCATGATGGGTGCTACCAGGCGCACCGGCCGGATGACATTCATGAGATAAACGTCGAGGCCCGTATGCCATTGATCGTCGGTGATCTCGATGATCTGAGCACGCGGGCCGTGCCCGGCGCTGTTGACCAGAACATCGATGCGGCCCCATTTGTCCATTACCGTCTCCACGAGGCGGTTAAGGTCGCCATTCGATTGATTGGAGCCGGTGAAGCCCAGGCCGCCCAGTTCTGAAGCCAGCGTCTCGCCCTTGCCGGAGGAGGAGAGGATGGCGACCTTGAAACCGTCCGCAGCCAGACGCTTGGCGCTTGCCGCCCCCATGCCACTGCCGCCGGCGGTGATGATTGCTACCTTTTCCGTCGCCATGTGTCTCTCCTCATCACCAAGTGCCGTTCACACTCTGCATGTCGGATGGAACCTAGCACCGCTTTTGCGGTCGGGCGAGCGCCTAAGATTGTCAGCGCTTGCAGAAAAACTGAAGGGCAAAATGCAAAAAAGGGCCGCCCTTACGGACGGCCCTTCGGATGATGACGTTTCCCTGCCGATCTTACGGCCTGGCGGGAATGACGCCCTTGCCGGTTTCTGTTTCATCAGTTTCGTCGGCGATCATGGCCTTGCCGTGGCGCTTGCGCCAGTCGCCAAGGAACAGCAGGATCGGCGCGGCGATGAACACGGAAGAAAGGGCTGCGACCGCAATGCCGAATACCATCGGGATGGCGAAGCTGGAGACGGCGCTGCCGCCCCAGATCGCCATCGGCAACAGCGACAGGAAGGCTGTGGCCGAGGTGTAGAGGCTTCGCGCGAGCGTCTCGTTGATCGACTTGTCGATCAGGTCACGCAGCGGCATCTTCTTATAGAGGCGCATGTTCTCACGCATGCGGTCATAGACGACGACCTTGTCGTTCACCGAATAGCCGACCAGCGTCAGGACCGCGGCGATGGCGGTCAGGTTGAAGTCCAGACCGGTGATGGCGAAGAAGCCGACCGTCTTGGTGACGTCGAGGATCAAGGTGATCATCGCGCCGACCGCGAACGGCCATTCGAACCGTGCCCAGATATAGATGGTCATGGCCAGCGCTGCGAGGGTCAGCGACAGGAAGCCGGCGATCGCCAGTTCGCCCGACACTTTCGGGCCGACGACTTCGGTGCGCTCCACCTTGGCGGTCGCATCGATCTTCGTCACTTCGGCCTTCAGCTTCTCGACCGCGGCCGTCTGGGCCTGCTCGCCGCCTTCCTGGCGTTCGACGCGAACGAGGATCCGGTTGTTGGCGCCGAATTCCTGAAGCGCGACGTCCCCGAGGCCGAGTTCGTTGAGGCCCGTGCGGAACTTCGCCAGATCGGCTTCCTGCTGGGTCACGACTTCCATCTGGATGCCGCCCTGGAAGTCGACGCCGTAGTTCAGGCCGGGCTTGAAGAACAGCGCGACCGAGGCGATCGACAGGATGACCGAGATGCCGATACCGATGAAACGGCCCTTCATGAAGGCGATATTGGTGCCATCCGGGACGAGGTTGATCGGCAGGAGCGGCTTGATATTGATCGTCTTCAGTTTCTTGCGGGCTGTGATGGCGACCATCAGGACGCGCACGACCGAAACGGCCGTGAACATCGAGATCATGATGCCGAGACCCATGGTGACGGCAAAACCGCGAACCGGGCCGGAGCCGAACCAGAACAGCAGCACGGTCGCGATCAGCGCCGTGACGTTACTGTCGACAATAGTCGAATAGGCGCGGGCAAAGCCGGCATCGATGGCAGCAAAAGCGCTCTTGCCCTTGCGGGTTTCTTCCTTGATGCGCTCGTTGATGAGAACGTTGGCGTCGACAGCAAGGCCGATGCCGAGCACGATACCGGCGATGCCCGGCAAGGTCAGCGTCGATCCGATAAGCGTCAGGCCTGCAAACGTCAGGATGACGTTGATTGCCAGCGCGAAGTTGGCAAGGATCCCCCAGCTTCCGTAAAGGAAGAAGATGAAGGCGACGACCAGCGCAAAGCCGATAACGCCGGTGAAGATGCCCATTTCGATCGCGTCCGAGCCCAGATCGGCGCCGACGGTGCGTTCTTCAATGACGGTCAGCTTGGCGGGGAGCGAGCCGGCGCGCAGCAGGGCGCCAAGCGTGTTGGCTTCCTGTACGGAGAAATTCCCCGAGATCTGGCCCTGGCCGCCGGTGATCGGCGTCTGGATGACCGGCGCGCTCAGCACCTTGTTGTCGAGGACAATGGCGAAGGGCTTGCCGACATTGGCCTGGGTGATCTGCGCGAACCGGGCAGCACCGGTACTGTCGAAGCGGAAGGAAACGATCGGACGCTGGGTCTGCTGTTCGAAGGCGGCGCGGGCATCTGTCAAATGGTCGCCCGACAGTTCGACGCGGTCGAGCACCGGATATTGCTGGCCCTGTTCGTCCGGGATCATCGTGACGCCGGGTTCGCCCTGTGCGCCCAGAAGATGGAAGCTCATCTTGGCGGTGGAGCCGAGCAGCTGGCGCAGGCGCGAGGGATCCTGTTCACCGGGGAGCTGGACCAGAACGCGGTCCGAACCGACGCGCTGGATCGTCGGCTCGGCAACGCCGACCTGGTCGACGCGCTGGCGAATGATCTCAAGGCTCTGCTCTACGGCGTTGGCGATATACTGGTTGAGGCCAGCCTCGGTGTAGTTCAGCGTGATCGTGTTGTCGCGCGGGGTGGCGACATTGAGATCGCTTTGGCCAATGGCGGTCGCCAGGCTGATTGGATTAGCGAGCGTGCGCAGCTGGGTGGCTGCCTGATCGCGACTTGCCGGATCACGCAATGTGACGGTGATGCTGTCGCCGGTGCGGCGAATGGCCGAGGTTTCGATCTGTCCGTCACGCAAAACTCGACGGCTGTCCTGCATTAGGCTCTGCAGGCGCTCGTTGATCAGGTCGGCGCGGTCGACTTCCAGCACGAGGTGCGAGCCGCCGCGAAGGTCGAGGCCGAGCGAGACCTGCGTATGCGGAAGCCACGAGGGCAGGCGCGCCAACATGGCCGGCGAGAGGATGTTGGGCAACGCCACCAGCGTGCCGATGAAAATGATGGCGATATAGGTCGCCACCAGCCAGCGGGAATTTCTCATATGTGTGGTCCTGTTATGCGCAGGGCACCGTGAGTGCCTTCAGGAAGCGCGTGTTTTCAGTTCGTGTGCGATACAATCGTCACGAAAGGCGGGGCGGGCCACGCGCGGAGGCGAGGGCCGTGAACTGTGTTCGCTGCTGCTGGCCGGGGGCGGTCGTCGTGCACCAGACGCTGACAGGATGGGTCAGGCCATGGGGAGACGGAAGGATGCCGTCGGCGACCCCATGCCAGCCGGCTTTCTGCTTTTCCGAAACGGCCACAACCACGGCGAGGCGCGGCTGTTCGCGACTGGCGATCTGCAGCGTTTTGTCGCCGCCTTCACTGTCGAACAGCTGGCGATATTGCTGCAACATGGAATTCGCGGATTGGAAACCGGCGCCGGAAACGGCCGCGATCAGCAGAAAGACGACAAGCGTCGGCCAGCGCGTCAGGATGGCATAACCATCCGCGCGAAAGGACCGTGCAGCCTTCCTCGTCCTATGCATTCAAGCTCCGCTCGTGCTTTGAGGCATCTTCGTGCGG
Source organism: Neorhizobium sp. NPDC001467 (assembly GCF_050275975.1). Taxonomy (NCBI): domain Bacteria; kingdom Pseudomonadati; phylum Pseudomonadota; class Alphaproteobacteria; order Hyphomicrobiales; family Rhizobiaceae; genus Neorhizobium; species Neorhizobium sp. NPDC001467. The sequence continues at coordinate 51,044 of NZ_JBNNPS010000011.1, forward strand.
CGCCTGTTTAACTTTTGAGTAAGAAGGGGTCAATCGTCAATCAATGCCGCAACACAAGGCTTGCGGCATAATCCCTCGATCTTACGCGAGGCTGCTGTTTGCGAGCGCGGCAAAAGCCTTTGCTGAAAACACCGACAGCGGTTGCGGCAGATCGGACAGGTCAAACCAGCCCATCTCGGAAAGCTTGTCCGGCTCCGCCAATTGCGGTTCGCCGGAAAATTCCCGAGTGAGATAGATCAGCGAAATCCAGTGTTGGCGGTCTGCTTCGACCAGGGCTTCGACGGCACACAGGAACTCGACGGAACCGATGCTGAGGCCGGTTTCCTCCTGCGCTTCCCGGCGGGCTGCTTCAGAGGAATGCTCCATCTGATCGACCTTGCCGCCGACGATATTCCAGTAGCCTGCTTCCGGCGCCTTGACGCGCCGGTAAAGCAGCACCTTGCCTTCGGCATTCTGGATGACGAGGCCGCAGCCGACGCCTGGAAAATCAAGGCCGGGAGATGCCGTCATGGGAAACGGTTCAGGCCTTGCCAGCGATCAGCATGAAGGCCGGTATATCGTCGCCAAAGCCGACCGGGGTCGGGCCGTCGTCGTGATCGCGGTGGTGACGCTGACGGCGATTGTCGCGGTCGCGGTTATGATCGTCATTGGCCGGATAAGGCCGCGCATTGCGAGACCCGTTCTGGTGTCTGCGGGTGTCCTGCTTCTGCTCGGCGTTCACGGCTGGGATCCTTGTGGTTTCGGCAACGACGTCCTGCGGCTGGCCCGCATTGTCGGCGGTCTTGATGTCATCCGCATGACCGGTGGACGCACGGCCACCGCGTTCACGGCCGCGATCCTTGTCGCCACGGCCCCGGTCGCGTCCCTTGTCACGGGTCTTGTCGCGACCGCCGCGACTGCTCTCATGACTTTCCATCGGCGCGCCGAGTTCCGAAAGATCACCGGAAAGCCACTCGATCTTTTCGTTGATCAGCTTTTCGATGGCGTCGAGATACTTGCCGTCGGCCTTGGTGATGAGGGTAAACGCCTTGCCCGAGCGGCCGGCACGACCGGTGCGGCCGATACGGTGGACATAGTCTTCAGCATGGATCGGCACGTCGAAATTGAAGACGTGGCTGACATCCGGAATGTCGAGACCGCGCGCGGCGACGTCGGAGGCGACGAGCAGCTGGATATTGCCATCCTTGAAGTTGGCAAGCATCGTCATGCGCGAACGCTGATCCATGTCGCCATGCAGGGCGCCGACAGAAAAGCCGTGCCGGTCCAGCGAGCGGAACAGGTCGGCGACATCCTTCTTGCGATTGCAGAAGATGATGGCGTTCTTCAGGTCATCCTGCGCCTTGATAAGATCGCGCAGCACGGCGCGCTTCTCATAATCCTTGTGATGCGATGCAACGATGCGCTGCGTCACGGTCTTCGCTGTCGAGGACGGTTTTGCCACCTCGATGCGTTCCGGGTTCTGCAGGAAGCGGTCCGCCAGTTTCTGGATTTCCGGCGGCATGGTGGCCGAGAAGAACAGGGTCTGACGGGTGAACGGGATCATCTTGGCGATTCGTTCGATGTCCGGGATGAAGCCCATGTCGAGCATGCGGTCGGCTTCGTCGATGACGAAGACCTCGACGCCGGTCATCAACAGCTTGCCGCGCTCGCAGTGGTCGAGCAGGCGGCCCGGCGTACAGATTAGAACGTCTGCACCACGTTCCAGTTTGCGATCCTGTTCCTCGAAGGAAACGCCACCGATGAGGAGCGCGACGTTGAGCCTGTGATTCTTGCCGTATTTCTCGAAATTCTCGGCGACCTGAGCTGCGAGTTCACGGGTTGGCTCGAGAATCAGCGTGCGCGGCATGCGGGCACGGGCCCGACCCTTTTCCAGAATGGTCAGCATCGGCAGAACGAAAGACGCCGTCTTGCCCGTGCCGGTCTGCGCGATTCCAAGGATGTCGCGGCGCTGCAGGGCCGGCGGAATGGCGCCCGCCTGAATAGGTGTCGGCGTGGTGTAGCCCGCGTCGGTAACCGCGGAGAGAACTTTCTGGCTCAGGCCAAGATCAGCAAATGTCGTCAAAGGGAGGTTGTTTCCCGTTCCGGTTCGGTGCGAACGCGTGTGAGTCGGGTCTTAATTCGTGCCCGACGATGCGCGCCACATAAAATCAAAAAGACGTCAAGTCAAGAAATGCGGCCATAAGGCGGCGATCTTAGTGAATAAAACGGTGGCTATTCACGCGGTTGTGCGGAGAAAGCCTTTGCGCGGCGGTCAATGGCTGCAGCCAGCGTCAGTTCATGAAGGTGGTCAACTTGAGGCCGGCATTGAGGAAATGGACCGGATTGACGGCCTCGCCATTGCGGCGAACCTCGTAGTGGACATGCGGTCCGGTGGCCCGCCCCGTCGCGCCCGCGCGGCCGACCGTGTCGCCGGCTGCCACCGTTTGGCCTTCGCGCACCAGAATGCGCGACATGTGTCCGTAACGGGTCGTGATGCCCTGGCCATGATCGATCTCGACAAGATTGCCGTAACCGGACGCCCAGCCGGCAGCAATCACTCGGCCAGCCCCGGTAGCCTTCACCGGGAGCCCGGTTTCCGCCTGGAAATCGATGCCGCCGTGAAAAGCGAGGCGACCAAGGAAGGGATCAGGGCGATTGCCAAATCGACTGGTTACGCCCTGTCCGGGTGCGGGGTTGCCGTAGGGCAGAGCAAGAGCGGTTTCGCGTACGGTTTCGAGCCGGCTGAGCGCAAGGTCGAGCTCGTCGAGCGAGGCGTTGAAACGATCAAGCTTCATCGGCTCGACAAACGGACCACCCACGCCGCCGGCAATCTCCCCGGTCTTGAGCGCGCCTGTCCGCAGTTCGCCGTTCTCGAGCACGCCCGATTTCGGGACCTCTGCCTTCGGAGCGGCGGTGTCGGGTATGACGGCTGGCAGCGACGGCCTTTCAAGGGGCTGGGGCAGCGTACGCGTATCGGCGATCTCTACGCCCGTGCGGCGCATGATGTCGGCCATCGTCTCGGCTTTGGTCGAGGCATCGGCGGTCAGGCTTTCGATCGTCTTCAACTGATCGGTCTCGATGCCTTTCAGCGACAGCGTGACCTTGGAGAATATGCGATCGGCGCGGTCTGCAATGTTTTCGCCCGCGGCGGCATAGGCGAGTGCCGGTCCGCGCGCTGCGACCGACGATGTCGTCAAGCCGGCTTGGGTGTCGCGGGCATCGATCAGGTCTTCGTCCTGCGACGATGCGGGAGCGGCGGAAATGCCGGCGTCCTGCGCCCGTTCGAGCAGGGAGCCGAGCTTGCCGCTGCGCGAAAACAGCGCGGTCTGCTGGCGCAGCAGTTTTTCCACTTTCTGTTCGACAAGCTGCTGGTCGAGAAGCTGGCGCGACGTCACCCGGTCGAGCTGGGCGCGCAGCGAAGAGATGCGGTCTTCGTAGTCGTGCTGGATCCTCGCCTGTCGCGCCATTGTCGCGCCGATCAGGTCGTCACGCAGCACGAGATAGGAGGTGGCCGCGAGATAGCCGATCGCGAAAGTTCCGGTGACTGCAATGGCCATGCCCGTCATCCACGGACGGATCACCATGTGACGGACCCGCTCGCCGGACGCCAGGATCAGAACGTGCTGCGTCGCGCGCTTTCCAAACACTCTGTTCTCACCTGTGTCGGCCACGGTCGTCTCCCAAACAGCGACTCGTTTAACGGCCGCTCGGCATGGGACGATTACACGATGTTAGGGTTAATGAATGCTTTACAGTAGGGGTGGCGGTTTAACCTGGAACTATTGGCATCAAAAGCCAACTCATTGTCCGGTTTTTCCTATTAGGATTGGCTTGTGGACGTAAGGGAGCGATAGAAGGACGGGGTGAGACCGGCTTCCGCACGAGCGACGTCATTGAAGGGCGGCTTCAGTGCGCCGCGAAAATTGGCCCGTACCAGGTCCTTGAATGTTGCAGCCGGATCCTTGCGTTCACGCGCGCAAAGGAAACGGAACCATTTTGCCCCGATCGCGACGTGACCTTTCTCGTCGTTATAGATGACATCGAGAACGGCGGCGGTGTCGTGATCGCCAGTCTCTCGCATCTTTGCCTGTAGCGAGGGCGTCACGTCCAGTCCGCGAGCCTCCAGGATGAGCGGCACGACCGCAAGTCGGGCAGTCAGATCGTTGCGGGTCGAATGAGCCGCCTGCCACAACCCGTCATGCGCCGGCATGTCGCCGTAATCGGCGCCGAGATCGTTGAGGCGGGATCTCACCATGCGAAAATGCTTGGCTTCCTCAAAAGCAACCTGCATCCAGCCGTCAAAGAACGAATTCGGCACAGGTTCACTGGCGAAGCGTGCGACGATATCGAGTGCCAAATCGACGGCGTTGAGCTCGATATGAGCGACGGAATGCAGGAGCGCGATGCGGCCGTTGAGCGTATGCAGTGAGCGCTTCTCAACGGCGCGCGGCGGCACGAGCTGAGGCTTTTCGGGTCGGCCGGGGCGCAGTGGCAAGGGCGGATCGAGGGGAGAGCGCAGCGACAGGCGACGTTCGAACCAGCGCGTCGCCGTTTCCTGCGCCAGAAGCGTCTTGCGGTCGAGATCAGCCGAAAGGATTGCCTCGGTGGCGCCGCCGCGCAAGGAACGAGGCTTGAGATCCAGGGCCGCTTGGTCACTGTTCGTCGATGTCATCATGACACTCCGGTCCGATCAGCCCTACGTTGCGGAACAGGCTTGTGCGGAGGCAAGCACTTCTTCTGCGTGACCCTTGACCTTCACCTTTGGCCATACCTGGCGCAGGATACCATCTGGGCCGATCAGAAAGGTGGAGCGCTCGACGCCCATATATGTCCGACCATACATGCTTTTTTCCCGCCAAACGCCATAGGCATTTGCCACGGCCTGGTCGGTATCTGACGCAAGAATCAGCGAAAGCGAATGTTTTGCGATAAACTTTTCGTGCTTGGCAACGGTATCGGGTGAAATACCGATGATGACCGCTCCCATTTCCTCGAATGCCGGGGCGAGCGCTGTAAAATCAAGCGCTTCCGTGGTGCAGCCGGGCGTATCGTCCTTCGGATAGAAGTAGAGGACAACGATCTTTCCCGCCAGTTCACTGAGCGAAACCATGCCGCCGCCGTCCCGCGGGAGGGTAAATTCCGGGGCTTTGGCTCCTGTCGACAGGTCCGGCATGATTTTCCTTTCTTTCGCCCCCTGGAGGGGTGATTGTTGCCGCATTCGATATATATTGGCCGCGTCTACGTCCAACAGGGGTCTGGGCGCATTTTCGATTCGTTCCGGAGCATTATGGCGGAGATACGTGGAGAAAGGGTGCGTTTCGGTCGCAAGGATGTCGTTGCCTTGCACGAACTGCCCTCGGCCCAGGTGGATGACCCGATCATCGTACAATGCCCGCCGCCGCAACGCAGGCGGGCACGTCGGCTGACGCGGTTCTGTCTGTCTTTCATGCTCTTCGTCGCCGTCGCGATCGCGTTGGCGCTGGCAGCCATCGAGACCGGCACGATCGACGGCGCGCTTTCGACCCAGGCACGCTCGGCGCTGAACGGTGCCATCGGGCCGCGATATCAGGCGACCGTGGGCTCGACGGCGATCCGTATCGATCACACCTGGCGGATTGCGCTCGAAGCGCGCGATGTCGATCTCGTCGAGGTCGCCACGGGCAAGCACCTGACCAGGCTTGGTGCCATGCGCATGGCCGTCGATCCACTGGCATTGTTGTCGGGAACGCTGACGGTGCGGCATATGGAGGCAGAAAACATCAGCCTCGATACCGCCGTCCTGCCGGCGGGCGATCCGCTCGATCCGGCAAATATCCGGGTCGATGATCTGCCGCCCGCACTGGAACAGGTTTTCCAGCGGCTTGATGAAGCACGCGGCCTGATCGAGCGCACCGGCACCGGTTCCATGACGATTTCAGGGTTCGAAGTGCGCTTTCCGCCGGCGCGTGATGGCGAGATTTCCGTTCTGAAGGTGGAAACGCTTCAGCTGACCCGCACACCGGACGGGCTGGTGCGCGTAGCCGGCGCCCTCGAGCTCGACGGGCGCGTCGCGCAGCTGGATATCAAGGCGACCGCCGTCAATAACGTGACGACCGGCCTGCAGGGTCGGGTGAGTGGTGTCGAAGTCACGCCGTTCCTGCTCCAGCATGCTCCCGACGGCAGCCCACGCGAGGGCCTCGAAGGCTCGCTCGACCTCGATATTTCAGCCACGCGGCAGACCGCGACCACCGCGCAGGGGATCAAGGCGACAGTGCAGGGACGGCCCGGCATGTTCTATTTCGACGGCGTCGGCCAGGCGTTGTCGGGCGCCCAAATCAATATCGCCTACAATTTCGAACGCCAGTCGATCGAGATCCTGCCTTCCGAGGCGCGTCTGGGACCGACCGTGCTGCCGATCAGCGGCGCGGTCATCGATCTCGATCGCCTCAATCCGCAGGACACGCGGCCGGGCGTGGGGCTCGATCTTCTGGTCAGCGGCGCGCGCACCCAGTCGGAAAATTCGGGCGAGGACCAGGTCAGGTTCGACCTCAAGGCGGGCGGTCGCTATCTTTCCGGCGAACGGGAATTGCAGATCGATCAGTTGCAGGTCAGCAGTCCCATGGGTCAGATGGCAGGATCGCTGAAACTCAGTCTGCACGGGCAGGTTTCTCCGGAAATCAGTTTCGGCGCGCAATTGCCGCAGATGAAGGTGGCCGCCGTCAAGCAGCTGTGGCCTTACTGGATGGCGCGCAAGCCGCGCGACTGGGTGATGGCCAACATGTTCGGCGGCGACATAACCAACGGTTCGATTGCTGTCTTCATTCCGGCGGGCCGCATGAAGGGGCCGGGCATTCCGCTCAATCTCGACGACGACGAATTGCAGATCAGTTTCGACGTGGCCGGAAACCGTCTGGTTCTGCCGGGCGACATTCCGCCGCTAGAGGACCTGACCGGTCATTTCGACCTCAAGGGCGGCAAGCTCGGCGTCGCGATCGCCAAGGCGAATGCCAGCTTCGCTTCCGGCCGGACTGTCGACGTATCAGGCGGGACATTTGCGATTGGCGATACCTATGCCAAGCCGCTGATGGCCGACCTCGACATCAATGTCGCCGGCAAGGCGGATGCGCTTGCCGAACTGGCGAGTGCCCGTCCGGTCAACGGATTGCGCGGTACGGGACTGGAGGTCGGTGACTTTTCCGGCAATGCCAAGGCAAATGTGCGGGCGCGCTTCGGCCTGATTGCCGACCAGGATCCGCCGAAGCCGGATTTCAGGGCGCAGGTGGCGCTTATCGATGTTGATCTGGCCAAACCGATGGAAGGCCATCGGATCACCGGCGTCGACGGCAAGCTGGATATCGACGCCAAGGCGGCCCGTTTGCAGGCGAAGGGTGAGATCGATACGGTGCCGGCCGAGATCGCGCTGGTGGAGCCGATCGACAAGGAAAACCCGGTCGCACGCGAACGGCTGATTACCGCTTCCTTGAGCAATGCCCAGCGGGAGAAGCTGGCGCCAGGTCTGTCAGAAATCATCGACGGACCGATTGCGGTGGAACTGTCGCGGATCGACGACAAGCGCCAGGGGGTGAAACTCGATCTCGGCCGTGCGTCCCTTTCGGTTCCGTATGTCGGGTGGACGAAGGGTGGCGGCATTCCTGCCAAGGCGTCGTTCGAACTGTCGCAGACGGATGGCCGCACGAATATCGAAAAATTCGTTCTGGACGGCGAGGGTTTCGGCGCGAAGGGTGATATAAGCCTGTCCGGCGGGGCGCTGGCCGCAGCCAGTTTTTCCAGCATGAAATTGTCTCCCTCCGACAGTTTCGCGGTCAATCTGAAACAGAGCAAGGGCGTTTACGACATCACTGTCAGCGGTGAGACGGTCGATCTGCGACCGATCATCAGCCGTATGCGCAGCGCCGGTTCAGGAAGCAGCGGGGATGCGACCGGCGGTACAACAGTCAGGCTCAAGCTTTCGCGACTGATCGGCTTCAACGACGAGGCCATCCGCAATGTCGCCATGCAGTTCAGCATTCGCAAAGGCGATATCGAGCGGCTCGAACTGACCGGTGTGACCAATAATGGACAGGCGGTGGTCGGCGAAACTCAGAGCGGCAATGGTCGCGACATCATCTCGCTGACAAGCGGTGATGCCGGGTCGCTTGCCCGGTTTGCCGATCTTTATTCGCACATGCGTGGCGGATTGCTGAACATCAAGTTCGACAGTCGCGGCGAAAGCGAATGGTATGGCACGGTCGACGTGCGCAATTTCAACGTCGTCAACGAACAGCGTCTGCAGTCCATGGTGACGACACCCAGCGGCGAGGGCGGCCGCAGCCTCAATTCGGCGGTAAAGGGCAATGTCGATATCAGCTCGTCGAAATTTCAGCGCGGTTTCGCTCGCCTGATGTATCGCAACGGTTCGATGTCGCTGGATAACGGGCTGGTACGCGGCGAAAATATCGGCGCGACCTTCCAGGGAATGGTGAAGGACGCCAACGGCAACATGGACATGACCGGCACCTTCATGCCGGCCTACGGGCTCAACCGCCTGTTCGGCGAACTGCCGCTGTTCGGCGCTATTCTCGGCAACGGACGCGACCGCGGTCTGCTGGGCATCACCTTCAAGCTGACCGGCAAGTTTTCAAAGCCTGACCTGACGGTCAATCCGTTGTCGATCATCGCGCCGGGCGTGTTCCGCCAGATTTTCGAGTTCCAGTAAGGTCAAAACACAAAAAAGGCCGCGTGGAGCGGCCTTTTGCATAACGGTGTCGCGGATATCTCAGAGCGGGCGGATAAGAATGTGCTTCTTCTTGCCGAGCGACAGCTTGACCACGCCGTCGCCGGTGACATCGCCCGTGCCGATGATCCTGCGCTCATCGGCTATTGCTGCATCGTTGATGCGCACTGCGCCGCCCTGGACGTGACGGCGGGCTTCGCCGTTCGAGGCTGCAAGACCGGCCCGGACGATGAGCGCCAGGAGGCCGATGCCGGCACCGAGTTCGTCGCTGGCCACCTCGATCGACGGCAGATTGTCGGACAGCGCGCCTTCCTCGAACGTCTTGCGAGCGGTTTCCGCGGCTTCTTCCGCTGCGGCCCGGCCGTGCAGGATGGCGGTCACTTCGGTCGCGAGAATTTTCTTGGCCTCGTTGATCTCCGAGCCACCGAGCTGGGCCAGCTTCTCGATCTCTGCCATCGGCAGCGTCGTGAACAGTTTTGCGAAGCGGATGACGTCGGCATCCTCGGTGTTGCGCCAGTATTGCCAGAAATCGTAGACCGGCAGCAGGTCCTTGTTGAGCCATACGGCGCCAGAGGCCGACTTGCCCATCTTGGCACCGGAAGATGTCGTCAAAAGCGGTGAGGTCAGCGCGTAAAGTTGCGGCGTGCCCATGCGATGCCCCAGGTCGATACCGTTGATGATGTTGCCCCACTGGTCGGAACCGCCCATCTGCAGGCGGCAGCCGGTGCGCCGGTTCAGTTCGACATAATCATAGGCCTGGAGGATCATGTAGTTGAATTCGAGGAAGGACAACGACTGTTCGCGATCCAGGCGCGTCTTGACGCTGTCGAAGGACAGCATGCGGTTGACCGAGAAGTGGCGGCCGACATCGCGCAGGAATTCGAGGTAGTTAATGCCCCGCAGCCAGTCGGCATTGTTGATCATCAGCGCGGGGTTTACCGGCCGGTCGTAATCGAGGTAGTTGGCGAAGACATGCTTGAGCGAGGTGATGTTGTCTTCGATCATGTCGACGGTCATCAACTTGCGGGCTTCCTCCTTGAACGAGGGATCGCCGACCATGCCGGTGCCGCCGCCCATCAACGAGATGGGCTGGTGACCGGTTGCCTGCAGCCAATGCAACATCATGATCTGGGTCAGATGGCCGACATGCAGACTGGAGGCTGTCGGGTCATAGCCGATATAGGCGGTCACGGTTTCCTTGGCGAACAGTTCGTCGAGACCTGCCTCGTCGGAGATCTGGTGAATGAAGCCGCGCTCATCGAGCGTGCGAAGGAAATCGGATTTGAACCTGGACATCTCTTTACTCTGCGTGGATGTGTTTCATCTGCAAGAGGGCACCTAGCACCGTTTTTTAGGATAATCACTTCAAAAGTGATTCTGGATGACATCAATGACTGAGATGAAAACCGCGATCGGCCTGATGAGCGGCACGTCCATGGACGGTATCGATGTGGCGCTCCTGCGCACCGACGGCGAAAACCGTGTGGAGCGTGGTCCGAGTTACTACGTACCCTACGATCCCCATTTGCGTGAGCGGTGGAAAGCGGCGCTGGAGGTGGCAAAGGCCATCACCGAGCGGACGCAGCGTCCCGGCGATCTTGGCATGACTGAAAGGGTGTTGACGCTTTGCCATGCGGCTGCGGTCAAATCGTTTCTGGCCCGAAACAGCCTGCGTCCGGCGGAGATCGATCTCATCGGTTTCCACGGCCAGACGGTGTTGCACAGGCCGGACGAGGGGCTAACGGTGCAGATCGGCGATGGCCCATTGCTGGCCCGGGAAACCGGCATCGACGTCGTCTACGACATGCGGGCCAATGACATGACATTCGGCGGGCAGGGGGCGCCGCTCGTCCCCGTCTACCATGCGGCCCTTTCGGAAAATCTGCCCGCCGATTGCGTCGCGCCGGTCGTGTTCGTCAATATCGGCGGTATCTCCAACCTGACCTTTGTCGGCCGCGACGGCATGCTCTCGGCCTTCGATAGCGGGCCGGGCAACATGCTGATCGACCAGTGGGTGGAGGCGCATGGTGGCGGCAGCTACGACAAGGGCGGCCGTATCGCTGCGACGGGCATGGTCGTTCCCGCTCTGGCGGATCGTTATCTGGCAAGCCCGTTCTTTTCCGCCAATGTGCGCCGATCGCTTGACCGCGGCGATTTTCTGCCGCCAGCCCTCGGCGAGGTGTCGCTCGCCGATGGCGCGCGCACGCTGACCCATGTGACGGCCGCCGCAATTCTGAAGTCCGCCTCGTTCTTGCCTGAGCAGCCCAAGACCTATGTCGTGTGCGGTGGCGGACGCCTGAACGATGTCATCATGCGGGAATTCGCCGATCTTGCAGCCAAACAGGGCGCAACCGTGATCGCGGCGGAGCAGGCCGGTTTCGATGGCGGATCGATGGAGGCTGAAGCCTGGGCCTATCTGGCAGTTCGCGCCGTGCGTGGGCTGCCGTTGACGTTCCCCGGCACGACAGGCGTGGCAAAGCCGGTCAGTGGCGGCACATGGGCTTCCGGCAAATCGTGAGACACTTTAACATTTTGTTTTCACTGCGACCCTACAGTTCACCGCAATATGTTCACGGCGTTGCCGTCCATCTCACTTGATTGATCCTTCATGTCTGCTGCCGCGATATTTCTGGTGGTGAATTTTGTCATCGGCCTGTGCTTCAGCGCCGTGTTCGCGGTCGTATCCCGGTACAGCCGCTGGCGTTCGGCTGCCATGCTGTTTTCCGCCGGCCTGCTTGTCGCATCGCTGACCATGCTCGCCGAACTGGCCGTCGCTTATGCGGATGATCCGCGACCATGGTCGATCGCCGTCTTCGCGACCGTGCTGGCCGGACTTGTGCTGCTGCATTGGGGCGTTGCAATTCTTTACGATCGCCGTTTTCCAAGGTGGTTTGCCGTCGCAATATCAATCGCCGGCATGGCAGCCTATCTCGTTGTCCGCGACCTGCCACGGTCGTGGTGGGGTTACGGGCTGATGTATCAAGGTCCCTACGCGCTGGTCACTCTTTCCGCGGCGATCACCGTCTTCCTGTCTGAGCGCCGCACCGCGATAGATAGGACGCTAGGCGTCGTTCTCGCACTGAGCGGAGCGCATTTTCTTCTGAAAGCGGCACTCGCGGCCATCATGGGGCCGGGCGATAGGCCGAACGCCTATATATCGACCAGCTACGCCGTCATGTCGCAAAGCATCACTGCCGTGCTGATCGTTGCCGTCGGGCTGATGCTGCTTGCCGTGTTGACGCTGGATATCATGGCCGTCGAACGCGGCCGCGCCGAGCGTGACAGCTTGTCGGGCCTTGCCAACCGGCGAGGTTTTGAAAAAGCGGCCAAACTGTCGATAAACAGATCGGTCGGACGCCAGCATTCCATCATTCTATGCGATCTTGATCGCTTCAAGGCCATCAACGATACCTATGGGCATCACGCCGGCGACATGGTGATCAGCGCCTTCGGCACGATGATCGGAGCGCAAGGTGGCGCATCCGCCGTTGTCGGCCGTATCGGCGGCGAGGAATTCGCCGTCTTCCTTCCCGACACCGCACCGGCAATCGCGCTGGCCGTGGCCGAAACGTTGAGAGCGGGGGCCAGAAAGATGATGGTTCCCGGCCTTCCCGGTGGCTTTGTGGTCACCGCCAGTTTCGGCGTGGCGGCCTTGCCGGCCAGCGGCGATCTGGAATCCGCGCTGCGGGCTGCCGATACCGCGCTATACGCCGCGAAACGCGATGGCCGTGATCGTGTGCACCAGGCGCTCGACTTGGCTGCCTAATCGTCTTCCGTGGTGTGCCGCTTTCTCAAGAACGGCAAACGCAAACGGCCGCCCCGAAGGCGGCCGTGCGTGTTTCTAACGAAGTTGCCGTGGTTCAGCGAATGCGTTTGGCGGCCGGTTCCGGCACCAGTTCACCATTGAGGCGGCGGTCGAGATAATCCTCGCATTCACCCATCAGGGTTTCCACCTGGCCGTTGAAGAAGTGGTTTGCACCTTCGACAGTCTTGTGGGTGATGAGAATGCCCTTCTGGGTCTTCAGCTTTTCGACCAGACCGTTGACATCCTTTTCCGGCGCGACCTTGTCCGAATCGCCATTGATGATGAGACCAGACGAGGGGCAGGGTGCCAGGAAAGAGAAGTCGTAGATGTTGGGCTGCGGCGCAATCGACATGAAGCCTTCGATTTCCGGGCGACGCATCAGGAGCTGCATGCCGATCCAGGCGCCGAAGGAATAACCCGCGACCCAACAGCTTTTCGAATCGGGATGCAGGCTCTGCACCCAGTCGAGCGCGGAGGCTGCGTCCGAAAGTTCGCCGGCGCCGTGATCGAATTCACCCTGGCTGCGACCGATCGAGCGGAAGTTGAACCGGAGTGTCGTAAAACCGCGCTTCTGGAACATGTAGAAGAGCTGGTAGACGATCTGGTTGTTCATCGTGCCGCCGAACTGGGGGTGCGGGTGCAGGATGATCGCAATCGGCGCGCTCTTTTCCTTGGAAGGTTGGTAGCGGCCTTCCAGGCGGCCGGCAGGGCCGTTGAAAATGACTTCGGGCATCGGTACTCCGGTCAGTGTCGCAGGTTGTCAACTGTTTTAGCGTGCTTTGACTTGACGAAGCCGCTCAGCTTTTCTAGAAACAGTTTAGAACCATTCGAAAATGGGGCCTCCGTCGAGACGGCCCCGGTTGGGTGTCTCATACGGCAATGCCGGCGAAAATTTCAAGGAAAATGCGCCGTACACTGCCTATCTAGAAACTGAACCGCAGCGGGCAATGGCACGTCATGGCGCTTGATCGCACATATCTGGACTGGAACGCGACCGCGCCTTTGTGCGACGAGGCGCGTCTTGCCATGATGGATGCGCTGTCGCTGCCGGGCAATGCTTCCTCCGTGCATAAGGAAGGCCGTGCGGCGCGCGCGGCGCTGGAAAAGGCGCGCCGCTCTGTCGCATCGCTTGCGCGGGCCGAGCCGGCCCATGTGATTTTTACCAGTGGCGCCACCGAGGCCGCCAATCACGTTCTCACCCCGGATTTCAGGATGGGCCGCGCGCCGCTGACGATCGGCGCGCTCTACGTCTCGGCGATCGAGCACCCGGCCGTCCGTGAGGGCGGACGCTTTGCTGCCGACAAGGTGCGCGAGATACCGGTGACCGGCAGCGGCATCGTCGATCTGGCGGCGTTGCAGGCGATGCTCTGCGCCCATGATCATGAAACCGGTCTCCCGATGGTGGCCGTCATGCTGGTGAACAACGAGACCGGTATCGTGCAGCCGGTGGCCGACGTCGCGAAACTGGCGCATGCGCATGGCGGCCTCATGGTCGTCGATGCCGTCCAGGCGGCGGGGCGTTTGCCGCTCGACATCGACGCGCTGGATACGGATTTCCTGATCCTCTCGTCGCACAAGATTGGCGGGCCGAAGGGTGTCGGTGCATTGGTGACCCGGGGCGAAGTGCTGATGCCGAAACCGCTGATCCGCGGCGGTGGGCAGGAAAAGGGCCACCGGTCCGGCACCGAGAACTTTTTTGCGATCGTCGGTTTCGGGGCCGCCGCCCAGATTGCGCTTGAGGAACTGGGTGAGCGCAGCAGCCGGATATCCGCGCTGCGCGCCAGGCTGGAGGCAGGGATGCGCGCGGCTGCGCCCGACGTTATCGTTCACGGCAGCGATGTGGAGCGGGTGGCCAATACCTGCTTTTTCACCCTGCCGGAGTTGAAATCGGAAACAGGCCAGATCGGTTTCGACCTTGAAGGCATCGCGCTTTCGGCCGGATCGGCATGTTCATCCGGGCGCGTCGGTGAAAGCCATGTGCTGACCGCGATGGGGCGAGATCCGAAGCTGGGTGGACTGCGCATGTCGCTCGGGCCCACCACGACCGAGGCCGATATCGAACGTGCCATCGCCGCATTTGCCAAGGTGGCGGGCCGGCGGCGGCTTCCAGGCAAGGCAGCATAGGCCGAGCATGGGTCCTCGCCGAGAAGGCGATGCGTCAGTTTAGAATGATTTGCGGAAACGCGAATTTTGCACTTGCCAGGAGGTGTTAAAACCGCCTTCTGGCGCCTACATGAGGGCGGAGTTCCGCCAGATAAAGACAAGCTGCCGGACCCTTTATTCCGGCCAGATTTGGAGAATGTGATGCCTGCCGTTCAGGAAACAATCGATCAGGTCCGCGGGATCGATATCGACCAGTACAAATACGGTTTCGAAACGATCATCGAAGTCGACAAGGCACCCAAGGGCCTGTCTGAAGACATTATCCGTTTCATCTCCGCCAAGAAGCAGGAGCCGGACTGGATGCTCGAATGGCGTCTCGACGCCTATCGCCGCTGGCTGACCATGGAAGAGCCCACATGGGCGCGCGTCGATTATCCGAAGATCGACTTCAACGATCTCTACTACTACGCCGCGCCGAAGAACATCACCGGTCCGGTGTCGCTCGACGAGGTCGATCCGGAGCTGCTGCGCACCTATGAAAAGCTTGGCATTCCGCTGCGCGAACAGGAGCTTCTTGCCGGCGTGCAGAAATCCAAGGTGGCCGTCGATGCCGTGTTCGATTCGGTCTCGGTCGTGACCACGTTCAAGAAGGAGCTCGAAAAGGCCGGCGTGATCTTCATGTCGATCTCGGAAGCCATCCGCGAGCATCCCGAGCTGATCAAGAAATACCTTGGCTCCGTCGTATCCACGACCGACAATTTCTACGCGACCCTGAATGCTGCCGTGTTCACCGACGGTTCGTTCGTGTTCGTGCCGAAGGGCGTTCGCTGCCCGATGGAACTGTCCACCTATTTCCGCATCAACGAGAAGAACACCGGCCAGTTCGAGCGCACGCTGATCATTGCCGAGGAAGGCGCCTACGTCTCCTATCTGGAAGGCTGCACCGCACCGCAGCGCGACGAAAACCAGCTGCACGCGGCGGTCGTCGAGCTCGTGGCTCTGGACGATGCCGAAATCAAGTATTCGACCGTTCAGAACTGGTTCCCGGGCGACAAGGAAGGCAAGGGCGGCATTTACAATTTCGTCACCAAGCGCGGCGATTGCCGTGGCGACCGTTCCAAGATTTCCTGGACACAGGTGGAAACCGGTTCGGCGATCACCTGGAAATACCCGTCCTGCATCCTGCGCGGTGACGAGAGCCGCGGCGAGTTCTACTCGATCGCCGTTTCCAACGGCCACCAGCAGATCGACAGTGGCACCAAGATGATCCATCTCGGCAAGAACACGTCGAGCCGTATCGTGTCCAAGGGTATCGCTGCCGGCGTTTCGCAGAACACCTATCGTGGCCAGGTTTCAGCCCACCGCAAGGCGAGCAATGCCCGCAACTTCACCCAGTGCGACTCGCTGCTGATCGGCGATCGTTGTGGCGCGCACACCGTGCCCTATATCGAAGCGAAGAACTCGTCTGCGCAGTTCGAACACGAGGCAACCACCTCGAAGATCTCCGAAGATCAGTTGTTCTACTGCCTGCAGCGCGGCATTCCGACGGAAGAGGCGATCGCGCTGATCGTCAATGGTTTCGTCAAGGAAGTCATTCAGGAACTGCCGATGGAATTTGCGGTGGAAGCGCAGAAGCTGATCGGCATCTCGCTCGAGGGTAGTGTGGGGTAACGAATGGACCGAGACAAAAAGCCCGATATGACGGTAGGTATGAAGGTCATGCTCTTGACCATGTTCAACTGCTGCATTGGGCTTTTTGTTGGACTTGCAGGTCTGATAGCTGATTGGGCTTTGGCCAAATCCATCGGAGCTGTTTCACTTGTCGTCGTACTCATAATTATCTGGGCCGCGCCTGAGCTTGTCGGCGACAAAATGATGGATCGCTTCCTTTACGGAAGAAAAAACAAATCAAGAGATGAAAAAGATGCTTGAGATCAAGAACCTGCACGCCCGTATCGCCGAAGACGGCACCGAAATCATCCGCGGCCTGAACCTCACCGTGAAGGCCGGCGAAGTCGCTGCCATCATGGGCCCGAATGGTTCCGGCAAGTCGACCCTGTCCTACATCCTCTCGGGCCGCGAGGACTACGAAGTCACCGAGGGCGACATCTTGTATAACGGCGAGAGCATTCTTGAACTCGACCCGGCAGAACGCGCCTCCAAGGGCATGTTCCTTGCCTTCCAGTACCCGGTGGAAATTCCGGGCGTCGCCACCATGCAGTTTCTGAAAGTGGCGATGAACGAACAGCGCAAGGCGCGTGGCGAAGAGGAACTGACGACACCGGAATTTTTGCGCCGCGTCAAGGAATCGGCGGGCGAACTGAAGATCAACATGGACATGCTGAAGCGTCCGCTGAACGTCGGTTTTTCCGGCGGCGAAAAGAAGCGCGCCGAAATCCTGCAGATGGCGCTGCTGCAGCCGCAGCTCTGCGTGCTCGACGAGACCGATTCCGGCCTCGATATCGACGCGCTGAAGATCGTGGCGGATGGCGTCAACGCGCTGAAGTCGCCGGACCGCGCTACGATCGTCATCACCCACTACCAGCGTCTGCTCGATTACATCGTGCCGGACAGCGTCCACGTTCTCTACAAGGGCCAGATTATCCGCTCCGGCGACAAGAACCTGGCGCTCGAGCTGGAAGCCAACGGTTACGCCGACATCATCGGCGCGGCAGCCTGATCGGCGGGAGGTTTTAAAAACAATGGATACCCAGACCCAACCCCGCTTGAGCGTGGCGGAAAGCGCGCTGATCGAGGCCTATGCATCGTCCTTCGGCGACATGCCGGGCAATGGCGCGGTGGCCAGCGCACGCGACCGCCTGCTCGATGACCTGAAGACGAGGGGGCTGCCCACCCGTCGGATCGAGGCCTGGCATTATACCGATCTCAAGGCTCTGCTGCGTGCGGTTCCGTCGGAAGCCAGTACAGCCGTCGTCGACGCGCGCGCGCCCTTTGTTGCGGGCTCGCCGGTCCTTGCGGCACTGCAGGGCAAGGTCGATGCCAAGGCAACGGTGGACGGCGTTGTCGTGGGCGCTTTTGCCGACATGCTGCGGGAAGGTACGGCAGCGCCGGGCCTTTCCGTCATCGATGCCGACGATGCCATCGGCCGCATCAACGGCAGCTTCGTGCGGGACGGTTATGTTTTGGAAGTGCCGGCCGGTACAAATCTGGAGACGCCGATCGAGATACAGGCGATCCATGGCGGCGGTCAGGTTCATACGCGCTTCCCTGTCAGCTTCGGCGCCAACAGCACGGCAACCGTGATCGAACGTCATGCGGCTGCCGGTGAAGGGGCGGCCTTCGTATCGTCGGTCAGCGATATCTCGCTGGAAGACGGCGCTGACGTCACCTGGGTCATCGTCCAGCAGCAGGGCGCGGATGACACGCATCTTGGCCAGATCCGCATTCGCGTTGGCGCCGACGCCAAGCTGAAACTCTTCGTCATCAATGCCGGCGGCAAGCTGGTGCGACAGGAATTGCGCATCGATGTGGCCGGCGAGAATGCCGAATTGACCCTGCGCGGCGTCAACCTTCTGGGTGGCGATACCCATACCGACGTGACGCTGGTGCTCGGACATAACGTGCCGCATACGAGTTCGACGGAAGTGTTCCGCAATGTCGTCTTCGATCGCGCCCGCGGCGTTTTCCAGGGCATGATCAAGGTCGCGCTCGACGCCCAGAAGACCGATGCAAAGATGTCGTGCAACACGCTGTTGCTGTCGGACGACGCCGATTTTTCGGCCAAGCCGGAACTCGAGATCTTTGCCGATGACGTGGTGTGCGGCCATGGTGCGACGGTTGCCGATATCGACGACAACCACCTCTATTACCTGAAGGCTCGCGGCATTCCGGAAAACAAGGCACGCGCCATGCTGGTCAACGCTTTCGTAGCCGAGATCGTCGAGGAACTGGAAGACGAAGCTCTGGTGGAAGCACTGGAAGGCATCATCTCCGTCTGGCTGGAAAGGCACGCCTGATATTCTCTCCATCGTCATGCTCGGCCTTGTGCCGAGCATCCACGACGGTAGAGCAGGGTGCGACGTGATTGGATCCTCGGGTCAAGCCCGAGGATGACGCGGAACAAGAGGGAGTGCTTGTTCCTGTATTAAGGCCTTCTGCACGGCTCCTTCGAAGGAGCACGAGATGAAAGGGTCTGCAATGGACCACACCACACAAGCCACTTACGACGTCGATGCCATCAGGCGGGATTTCCCGATCCTGTCGACCATGGTGCATGGCAAGCCGCTGATTTATCTGGACAACGGCGCTTCGGCCCAAAAACCACAATCGGTGATCGACGCAATCAGCCACGCTTATTCCAACGAATACGCCAATGTGCATCGCGGCCTGCATTTCCTTTCGAATGCGGCCACCGACGCCTACGAGGCCGCGCGAGAAAAGGTGCGCAGGTTTCTGAATGCCGGTTCGGTCGACGAGATTGTTTTCACCAAGAACTCGACCGAAGCGATCAACACGGTCGCTTACGGTTACGGCATGCCGAAGATCGGCGACGGCGACGAGATCGTCATTTCGATCATGGAGCATCACTCCAATATCGTGCCGTGGCATTTTATTCGCGAGCGCCAGGGAGCACAGCTGGTCTGGGTACCGGTGGATGACGAGGGTGCCTTTCATATCGAGGCGTTCGAAAAGTCGCTGACGGAGAAGACCAAGCTCGTCGCCATCACCCATATGTCGAATGCACTTGGCACGGTGGTTCCGATCAAGGAAATCTGCCGCATTGCCCATGAGCGCGGTATTCCGGTTCTGGTCGATGGTTCGCAGAGCGCCGTGCATATGCCGATCGACGTGCGCGACCTGGATTGCGACTGGTTCGTGATGACCGGCCACAAGCTCTACGGTCCGTCGGGCATCGGCGTGCTCTACGGCAAGACAGAGCGGCTGAAGGAGATGCGTCCGTTCATGGGCGGCGGCGAAATGATCGTCGATGTGGCCGAGGATTTCGTGACCTACAACGATCCGCCGCATCGTTTCGAAGCCGGAACGCCGCCGATCGTGCAGGCGATCGGACTGGGTTATGCGCTCGACTATATGGAAAAGATCGGCCGCGAGGCGATTTCACGTCATGAGGCGGACCTGACCGCCTATGCGACCGAGCGTCTGCAAGCGATCAATTCGCTTCGAATCATCGGCAATGCACCCGGCAAGGGCGCAATCTTTTCGTTCGAGCTGGCCGGGATCCATGCCCATGATGTTTCGATGGTGATCGACCGCCGTGGCGTGGCGGTGCGGGCAGGCACACATTGTGCCATGCCGCTGTTGAAACGCTTTGGCGTCACCTCCACATGTCGCGCATCGTTCGGCATGTATAATACACGCGCCGAAGTGGATGCGCTTGCCGATGCGCTCGACTATGCGCGCAGTTTCTTTGCCTGAGGATTTTTGAAGGCCATGGACCAAGACATACCAAAGTGGGATGCCCGTGAAGGCATCATCGAGTCCGCCATTCCGGCAGACGAGCTGGAACGCCTGTCGGACGATATCATCGCTGCGCTGAAAACCGTCTACGACCCGGAAATCCCGGCCGACATTTTTGAACTCGGCCTGATCTACAAGATCGACATTGAAGACGACCGCATGGTGAAGATCGCCATGACGCTGACGGCACCGGGTTGCCCGGTGGCCGGCGAAATGCCGGGCTGGGTGGAAAATGCGGTCGGCGCCGTCGAAGGTGTGTCCGGCGTCGAGGTCGAGATGACCTTTGATCCGCCATGGACACCGGAGCGCATGTCGGAAGAGGCGCAGGTGGCGGTCGGCTGGTATTGATCGGCTGGAGCGCTGAGACTACATTTGCCAAATCACCGGGCCTTGAACCCGGATGCGCAAGGAGAATGAGCCGATGGGCTTTGCAGTGATGACCATGACCGAGGCGGCGGCGGCGCGTGTCAACGCAATCGTTTCCAATTCCGGTCCGGATGCCAAGGGTATTCGCGTTGGGATCAAGAAAGGTGGCTGCGCCGGTATGGAATATACCGTCGACCTCGTGACTGAGCCGAACCCCAAGGACGATCTGATCGAGTTCTCCGGCGCGCGCGTATGGATCGAGCCTTCGGCCGTGCTCTACCTGCTCGGCACGCAGATGGATTTCGAGCAGACCCAGATGCGCTCCGGCTTTACCTTCGTCAACCCGAACCAGACGTCTGCCTGTGGCTGCGGCGAATCGGTCGAGTTGAAGGCGGCTGATCTCGCCGCTTTGGCAAAGAGCCGCGAAGGTCAGGCGTCAGCTGTCTGAGTAGACGGAAACTTCACCTCGCTCATCCTCGGGCTTGTGCACAGGATCTGCAACTCCCTGATATTTTTGGCGGGGTTAGAATCTAGGGAGAAGCCCTAGGATGACGAAGTCAGTAATCGGAACGTTTTTGATCAATCTGAGGGCCGTGAGGCCCTTTTTCTATTCGTGGCGCAGCGCTTCGATCGGGTTGAGCTGGGCGGCACGGCGGGCCGGAAAATAACCGAACACCATGCCGATCGCTGCCGAAAACGCGAAAGCGAGCGCGATGATCGTGGGGCTCGGCACAAATGGCACGCTCATGTAGGTCACGACGCCATAGGCCAGCGCCACGCCCGTCAGGATGCCCGTCGCGCCGCCGAAGACCGACAGCATGACCGCCTCCACCAGAAACTGGGTCAGCACCTGTCGTTCGACAGCGCCAATGGCCAACCGGATGCCGATTTCCCGAGTGCGCTCCGTGACCGACACGAGCATGATGTTCATGATGCCGATACCGCCGACGAGAAGGCTGACGGCAGCGACCGCGCCAAGTAGCCCGGTCAGGAGCACGGTCGTTCCCGTCATTGCCGAGGCGATCTGGGTCATGTCGTTGACGGAAAAGTCGTCGTCGCGGCCGATGGCGATGCGGCGGCGTTCGCGCAGCAGGTTTTGAACATCGGTCTGTACCTTGGTCGTCGAGACGCCGTCCTGCGCGGAAAGCGTAATCGAACTGATCGTCGTCGTGCCGCCGATGCGTCGCTGATGAAGTTTCAGCGGCATGATGACGGTGTCGTCCTGGTCGTCGCCCATGCCAGATTGGCCCTTGCTGGCGAGAACGCCGACGACGGGGCAGGCGACATTGCTGACCCGGATGGTCTGACCGACCGGGTTGGCGGATCCGAACAGTTCCTTGCGCAGGGTTTCACCGATGATGCAGGCCGCCTGGCTGCCGCGATCCTCGGTCGGTTCGAAGGTTCGGCCAAGCGCCATGTCCCAGTCCTGGGCGATCAGATAGTCGTTGGTCGTCCCGATGACGCTGGTGGAATGGTTCGCACCGCCGGCAATCACGGTAGCCGTGCCGCGATTGACCGGGGCGACGGCCCGCAGGCCACCGATCTGGCTGCGCATAGCCTCCACATCCGCATCAACGAACCTTTTCGCCTCCGAACTGGCGCGACCGGGTCCCCACTGTCCAGGACGCACGAACAGCGTATTGGTGCCGAGCCGCGACAATTCCTGGCGGACCTGTGCCGTCGTGCCATTGCCGATCGTGACCATGGCGATGACCGCCGCCACGCCGATGACAACGCCGAGCACGGTCAGGAAAGAGCGCAGGAGATTGCGGCTGATGGCTCGCCAGGCAAGCTTCGTCGTTTCAAGGAACATGGGCGGCGCCTCTTTCCTGCATCTCGTCGGCAACGAGCTGGCCGTCGGTAAAGCGCATCAGGCGCTTGGCGTAGGCGGCGATATCTTCTTCATGGGTCACCATAATAACGGTGATGCCGTGATCGCGGTTGAGACCGGTCAACAGATTGATGATTTCGATGCTGGTGCGCGTGTCGAGATTACCGGTCGGCTCGTCGGCCAGAAGCACGGCCGGGCTGGTAACGATGGCGCGCGCAATGGCGACCCGTTGCTGCTGGCCACCGGAAAGTTCCTGCGTCGTGTGGCCCTCGCGACCGGTCAAGCCCACCTGCGCAAGCGCGCGCATGGCAAGCGGACGTCGCTGGCGGGCATCCATGCCGCGGTAAACGAGCGGTAGCTCGACATTTTCAACCGCCGACGTGCGGGCGAGCAGGTTAAAACCCTGAAAGACGAAGCCGAGCATGTGACGGCGCAGCAGCGTCAGCTGCTCACGGCCGAAACCGGCAGTGGATACGCCCTGAAAAACGTAGTCGCCGGAGGATGGCGTATCGAGGCAGCCGAGAATGTTCATGGCCGTCGATTTGCCCGAACCGGACGGGCCCATGATGGCCACGAATTCGCCGGTGCGGATCGACAGATCGATATGGTCGAGCGCACGGATCGTCGCTTCCCCACGTCCGTAGAACTTCGAGACGTCCCTGAACTCTATAAGCGGATCGACTGTCATGCGCATTCAGCCATTGCGGGCGCTGGCGTCGGTAATGACGAGATCGCCTTCCTTCAGTTCTCCGGATTTGACCGCCGTGAACCGGCCGTCGGTGGCACCGGTCATCACGCGCACGCGTGCCGGCGCGCGGTCTCTCAGCACCCAGACGACACGGCTCCCATCTCCTTGAGCGGATGTATCGCCCTGACCGTTGCCGCGCGGTCGGCGGGGCGGGCTGAACAGGCGTGTCAGCGGGTTTCCTCCGCGCGCACTCTGCTGCACCGGCGGGGAGTAGCGCAGGGCAGCGTTGGGCACGAGCAGCGTGTCCTCAAGCGATTCGACCGTGATGTCCGCCGTGGCGGTCATGCCCGGGCGCAGCACCAGATCCGCATTGTCGACCGTCAGGATCGCCTTGTAGGTAACGACATTGTTGACGGTTTCGGAGGCGAAACGGACGCTTTCGATCCGGGCCGGAAATTTCCGGTTCGGATAAGCGTCGACGGAGAATGTTGCGTCCAGCCCCTCCCGGACCTGACCGACATCCGCCTCATCGACCGAGACCTGCAGTTCCATCCGCTTCAGGTCGCCGGCGATGGTGAAGAGAACCGGCGCGTTGAGCGAGGAAGCGACCGTGGCGCCGGGATCGACATCGCGGGTCAGGACGACACCGTCGATCGGTGAGATGACCTGAAGCTTGGACAGATTGACTTCGGCGAGGCGCAGGCTCGCCTCGGCGGAAAGGACCGAGGCTTCGTTGACTGATTTGGTGGCCTCAGCCGATTCGTAGGCGTAACGCGCAGAATCGAGATCCTGCTGGCTGGAGATCCGGCTGTTGACGAGATTGGTGAGACGGTCGAGCGATACTTTCGCGGACGCCAGTTCGGCATCCGCCTTCAACACATTGGCCCTTGCGGAAGCGAGCTGCGCACGTGCGCTTTGCACATCGGCTTCCTGTTTGTTGGTATCGAGCTCCAGCAGCACGTCACCGGCTTTCACGGCGCTGTTATAGGTGACGTTGACCTTGCGCACCGTGCCGGAGAGTTCGCTCGACACATCGACCTGATCGGTCGGTTGCACGGAACCGGTTGCGGTAACGACGACGTTTAGGGCTCCGGTCTTCAGTGCCTCGGTCGTGTATTCGTAACGCGGGCCGCTGCCGGCAAAATAACCGGAGGCTGCATATCCACCGCCTATGACGAGAAGCAGCGCGAAGGCCCAGACAAACCGGCGCGCGCCCCTTTTCCGTCCGCCCGCCTGAGCAAGGATGGCGGCAAGATCTGGGGTGGTGACGACCTTGTTAGCGGGGTCCGGCTTGTTGGCGATGTTCAACGCTCGTCTCCTTGTGGCCTTTTGCGCGCCGATACGACGTCCGTCGCCCAGGCGCAGGCCCGTTTTCGGCTATGGCTTTACACAGCTATGCGGCGAAACCTAATGAATTCTCGGTAAGAATCGGTCGCGCGACACGAGCCGGGAACTCGATGCATCCTTCCGACGATTTCTGCGTTGTCATCGCGCAAACGAAAAGGAGATCGTCATGATCAATGCAAGCGATATCAAGGAACATGCCGAAGTCATCGGTGCTGACGGCGCTCATGTGGGGACGGTCGATCGGATCGAAGGCGACCGAATCAAGCTGACGAAGAAGGATGCGGGGGAAGGCCAGCATGAGGGCCACCACCATTTCGTTTCACTCGGTCTGGTGGCCGAGGTCGAAGGCGATGTCGTGCGTCTTTCCGCCAATGGCGATGCCGCCGTCCTGTTCGAGGAAGAAGAAAACGGCAAATCCGTTCACTAAGTCCGGGACAGATGACATTTTTGCAGAAAACCCGGGTTGACCACCCGGGTTCGTCTGCCTATGTTCCGCCCACTTTCGAGGCGCCGCCAGACGCGCCTGTGGGAGAGCGTAGCTCAGCCGGTAGAGCAACTGACTTTTAATCAGTAGGTCCAGGGTTCGAACCCCTGCGCTCTCACCAAAAACCTCTGTAAAAGCAGATACTTACCGGCGAAATCGTTTCTTGGCAAAATTTCCGACTTCCGGCTTCGTCAGCCGGTTCTTCGATTGGCCCTCGTGGGCCGAAGTCTCGCTGGTGTACCCCACGCAAACTGCCGCGGAACGGAACTTGCCAAAAACTCGTTGTCCGACGCCGTCAATCTTGACGGGACGTTACGAGGAAACACAACAATGAGCATTTTCAGCAAGATCAAGGACGCCATCTGGGGACATGCACAGGCGGCGACGCCCGCCACGCCTGCGACCGCGACGCCATCGGCTTCCGCGCCTTCGACGGCTGGCGGCGAACCGTCGGTGACAAACTCGGCCCCGGTAGGGGGCACCGCGCCGGTGACGCCTGCGACCGCCGGCGCCTCTTCACCCGCTGTCGCGGCACCGGCACAAACGCCATCCGCCACGACCGCACAGACGCCATCTGCCACGACCGCGGGCACCCAGGTCGACATTGCTCCGATCCTCGATGCTGCCGTCAGCAAGAGCGGCCAGAAGCTCGACTGGAAGCACTCGATCGTCGATCTGATGAAGGCCCTCGGCATGGATGCGAGCCTTGCCGAACGCAAGGAACTGGCCACGGAACTTGGCTATGCCGGCGAGAAGGATGGTTCCGCCGAAATGAACACCTGGCTGCATAAGGCGCTCTTGAAGAAGCTTTCTGAAAACGGCGGAAAGGTCCCGGCCGAGCTCCTGGATTGAGGCTTAACCCTCTCCGACATTCCAAAACAAGCCCGCCTTTGTGCGGGCTTGTTGCGTTTGACACCAGCGACGCGCCGGACACGCTGCGAATGCGCGGTTGAACGCCGGCACTGCGCTTAGCTGGGGCTCATTCCGGGTCGGGCGCGGTCAGCAGCCGATTACGCAGAACGCCGGGCTGGCTTATGGGTTCATGCCCTCGGCTCTCCGTTCCCGATTCCACGTATTTTGGCGGGGCGGCACGCGCCGCAAAAGGTGATTGGCAAACGGACGTCACCGGGGCTAGGAAGACCTGAATTTCCGTTCTGGAGCCGATTGCGTGTCGATTGCCGAAATTTCCCTGATGAGCGCGCTGATCGCCGGCGCGCTGTCGTTTCTGTCACCTTGCGTTCTGCCGCTGGTGCCGCCCTATCTCTGTTACATGGCTGGCGTTTCGGTGGAGCAGTTTCGCGGCGGCAGCAGAGATGGACCGGTTGTCGTGCGGCCCGAAACCAAGCGGGCAATCCTGCTTTCGGCCTTCTTTTTCACGCTGGGTTTTGCAACCGTCTTCGTGGCGCTCGGGGCTGGCGCATCCTCGATCGGCGTTCTGCTGCGCCAGCATCTGGATGTCCTGTCAAAAATCGGGGGCGTGATCATCATCATCATGGGCCTCAATTTTCTGGGGCTTTTCCGGATCGGCATGCTGGCGCGCGAGGCGCGGTTCCAAAGCGGTGGCAAGCCGGCCACCTTGTCCGGCGCCTATGTCATGGGGCTCGCCTTCGCCTTCGGCTGGACGCCATGCATCGGTCCGATTCTGGGCACCATTCTGGGCGTCGCCGCCTCGCGGGACACGGTGGGCGAGGGGGCTGCGCTGCTCTCCGTCTATTCGCTCGGCCTTGCCGTGCCGTTCTGGATCGCCGCCGGCTTTTCCGGCGCCTTCATGCGTTTCCTCAGCCGTTTCCGCCGCCATCTCGGCACCGTGGAGAAGGTGATGGGTGGCTTGCTGGTTGCGACCGGTCTCGCCTTTCTGCTCGGCTTCATTTCCGACATGGCGATCTGGTTCCAGCAGACCTTCCCGATCCTCAGCCAGATCGGATAAACCGCGACCTCTCATGGTGCCTCGGTCACCATTCAGGCGCGCTTGCGCATCCATGACGGTTTGAACATGGTCATGAGATCACGCAGGCCGCGGCCGGGTTCCACGCCCTCGCGCATTAGCAGGTTTCGCAACGGACCGATGCCGGACAGGAGATGAAGACCGCCGGCCCGGACAAGCTGCATGGGCAGAAAGTCCGACAGAAGCGAGCGGTTGAGCAGATCGACACCGAAAGTACGGGTCATGATGTCAGGCCGGCGGCGGCGTTCGAAACGGTCGCCGGTATCGGCGGCAATGGCGCTGCCGTCGGCATTGCCGACAAGATCGGCCAGCGCCATCACATCGCGAAGAGAGAGGTTGAAGCCCTGAGCGCCGATCGGCGGGAAAGCATGGGCAGCCTCGCCGACCAGGGCGATGCGGCCGCGGCCGAACCGTTTCGCCATCAGGCCGGAAAGCGGCCAGCCCTGGGCGCCGGCTTCGACCTCGACCTTGCCGAGGATGGATTGCATGCGGCGCTCAACCTCCAGCGAAAGTTCGTCGAGCGGCAGGGCCATGAGGCGCGCGGCGGTTTGCGGCGTCACGACCCAGACGAGGCTCGAGCGGAGGCCGGGAAGGGGTACCTGGGTAAAGGGTCCGGTCTCGGTATGAAATTCCGTGGAGACATTGCCGTGCGGCAGTTCGTGCGCGAAATTGAGAACGACGGCCGACTGCGGATAGGCCCATTTGCGGATGTCGATACCCGCGCTATTGCGCAGGATCGAGTTGCGGCCATCGGCGCCGACGGCAAGGGCTGCCGTCAGGATCTCTCCATCGCCGAGCGTCAGCGTGACATGGTCGGCGGATGGTTCAGCCGTTTCAACCGTCGTGTCGCGACGCTCGATATTGGCTTCGGACGCGATCGCCCGTTCCAGAACCTCAGACAGCACACTGTTCGGAATATTGTAACCGAAAGCGGCAAGGCCGAGTTCGGCGGCGCGGAACTGGGCCGGGGGTGCGCGCAGCAGGCGCTGCGTGCCGTCGATGATCTGCATGGTCTTGAGGCCCGCCGCAGACGGTTCGATCTGGTGCCACAGGCCGAGACGGTCCATGAAACGGATGGACTGATCCATCAGCGCGGTCGTACGCTTGTCATCGCCGGACTTCGCCGGGCCAATCAGCGCGACCTTGCGACCGCTGCGGGCAAGAGCCAGCGCCGCCACGCTTCCAGCCAACCCGTGCCCAACGACGGCTATCTCGACATTACCCATGGCAGACCTCCTTGTTGCTTGCCCTCATCTAAGCTTTCGGTGGGCACTTATCCATAAGCGATTTTGACGCTTTGAAGCGGGCCGGCATCGAGGCGGTTGCAATGGCGCCGGATTGGCCGCATACCGCTCTCTTGACCAGATGAGTGGGGAAGACCTTTTGATCCGCCGCATTTTCAACTACCGCAAGGTTCCCTACGCGGAAATCCGCGCTTTCTCGGTTCACATTCTGACGGCATCCGGGTCGTTCTTCGCGTTTCTAGGCGTTGTCGCCGCATCCGAAAGCCGCTTCGTCGATATGTGGTGGTGGTTGGGCCTGGCGCTCTTCATCGATGGCATTGACGGTCCGATCGCGCGGAAGGTGCGCGTGCGCGAAGTGCTGCCCAACTGGTCGGGAGACATGCTCGACAATATCATCGACTATGTCACCTACGTTCTTCTACCCGCTTTTGCGCTCTACAAGAGCGGCATGATCGGCGAGCCCTGGTCGTTCGTGGCGGCAGGCATGATCGTGGTTTCCAGCGCCATCTACTATGCGGATACCGGCATGAAGACCGACGAGTATTTCTTCTCGGGCTTTCCGGTGGTCTGGAACATGGTGATCTTCACCCTGTTCGTGATCCAGCCAAGTGCCACGACCGCGATGATCATCGTTGCCGTCTCTGTATTCCTCACTTTCCTGCCGATCAATTTTCTGCATCCGGTGCGCGTCAGGCGGCTGCGACCGCTCAATCTGGCAATTTTCCTGGTCTGGTGTGTTTTGAGCGGTTACGCGCTGCTCCTGCATTTCGAAAGCCCGGCCTGGCTGGTCTGGGGCGTGGTCGTTACCGGCCTCTACCTTTACCTCATCGGCGGCGTGTTGCAGATGTTTCCCAAGCTCGGTGCGCAGGAATAGGTCTAAGCGCCTGCCGGTTTGCGGTTGTGCATGACTGAAAAAAGAGCTTGAATGTTTTTTAGGCGTTGATACGAAAACGTCTTCACGGAGCCACCGACTGCGCAGCGGATTTGATAACAACCGCCAGAGGTGGACGAGGGGAATCGAGTGGTTTCATCGCAGGATCAGGGAGAGCCATCGCTTCTTTCGGTTCGAGGGCTGAGCAAGCTTTTCGGCACATTCGCTGCCTGCGACGACGTCGATCTCGATATCGCGCCCGGCGAAATTCACGCTCTGCTGGGCGAAAACGGTGCCGGCAAATCCACGCTCGTCAAGATGCTGTTCGGTGTGTTGCAGCCCAGTATGGGTCATATTCTATGGCGCGGAAAACCGGTCGAGATCTCTTCGCCTGGCGAGGCAAGACACCTTGGCATCGGTATGGTCTTCCAACACTTTTCGCTTTTCGAGGCGTTGACTGTCGGCGAGAATATCGCGCTGTCGCTGGATCCGAAGATCCCGCTTTCGAGCATTTCCGAAAAAGCAGCGGCCTTGTCGCGAACCTATGGTCTGCCGCTCGACCCCGACATGCATGTCGCCGATCTTTCCGTCGGTGAACGCCAGCGGATCGAGATCGTCCGGGCTCTGCTGCAGAACCCGAAACTGATCATCCTCGATGAGCCGACTTCGGTGCTGACGCCGCAGGAGGCTGAGAGACTTTTCGAGACATTGATGAAGCTGAAGTCCGAGGGCTGTTCTGTTCTCTACATCAGTCATCGGCTGGACGAGGTGCGGCGGATCTGCGATCGGGCGACCGTGCTGCGGCACGGCAAGGTGACCGGGACATGCGATCCGAAACAGGAAACGCCGGCCTCCCTGGCACGCATGATGGTCGGCAGCGAGGTGGCCTCGGTACATCGCGAAGCGCTCGGGGCGACCGGCGACGCCTATCTCTCCGTCCTTGACATGTCTGTTGCGGGCCGCACGCCATTCGCGGTCTCGCTCAAGCACGTATCTATGACGGTGCGGGCCGGGGAGATCCTGGCGGTTGCCGGTGTGGCCGGCAATGGTCAAAGCGAACTCTTCGACGCGCTTTCGGGCGAATATCCG
Organism: Neorhizobium sp. NPDC001467; assembly: GCF_050275975.1. Taxonomy (NCBI): domain Bacteria; kingdom Pseudomonadati; phylum Pseudomonadota; class Alphaproteobacteria; order Hyphomicrobiales; family Rhizobiaceae; genus Neorhizobium; species Neorhizobium sp. NPDC001467. The sequence goes on from NZ_JBNNPS010000011.1 coordinate 80,948, forward strand.
CTTGCCGACCATGAAGCGATCAAGATCCGCGGTCAGTCCGTGGGACGCACGAGCATCAATGGCCGGCGTCTGCTGGGGGCCGGTTTTGTGCCGGAGGAGCGGCATGGCCATGCGGCCGTCGCGCAGATGTCGCTCTCCGACAATCTGCTTCTCGCGCGTGCCCATTCCGACCGCAAGGCTTTTTTGGGCGGCGGTTCTGCAAGAATGATCCGCCATCGGGTCGTCAAGGCCGCGACGGCGCGCATCTGTCAGGCCATGGACGTGCGCAAAAGCGGGGAGGACCCGCCGGCGGCCTCGCTATCGGGGGGGAACCTTCAGAAATTCATCGTCGGACGCGAACTCGACCGGCAGCCTGCACTGCTCGTCGTCAATCAGCCGACCTGGGGCGTGGATGCCGGGGCAGCAAGCCGTATCCGGCAGGCCCTGATCGACCTTGCCAAATCCGGCTCGGCCGTCGTCGTTATCAGTCAGGATCTCGACGAGATTTTCGAGGTTGCCACCTCGATTGCCGTCATCTCCGAGGGCAGGCTGTCACAGGCCTATCCCGCCGACGAACTGTCGCTTGAGCGCATAGGCCTGATGATGGGCGGCATTCACGATTCCACACAGCATGGCGCGCAAGGCGGGGAGGCTGCGCATGCGCATTGAACTCGAGCGCCGGGCGCGCGCCTCCAACGCCTTTGCCGTCTTTTCTCCGTTCCTGGCGCTGGTGCTGACGCTGATTTTCGGCGGCCTGATGTTCTGGCTGATGGGCAAGGACCCCGTGGCCACGCTTTACGCTTTCTTCCTCGAACCGCTTCTGGACGTGTGGTCTCTGCACGAACTGGTCATCAAGGCGGCACCGCTGATCCTAATCGCGGTTGGACTGTCGATCTGTTACCGCTCCAACAACTGGAATATCGGCGCGGAAGGGCAGTTCACCATCGGCGCCATTACCGGCTCGATCCTGCCGGTTCTCGTGCCGGAATGGCAGTCGCCGCTGCTTTTGCCAACCATGCTCGTCACGGGAATGATTGGCGGCGCGCTGTATGCAGGCATTCCGGCGCTTTTAAAGACGCGCTTCAATACCAACGAGATCCTCACCAGCCTAATGCTGGTCTATATCGCGCAACTGTTTCTCGACTGGCTGGTGCGCGGTCCCTGGCGCGATCCGCAAGGCTATAATTTCCCAAAAACCATCAGCTTTGCGCCAGAAGCAATCCTGCCGGAACTGCTGGAATCTGGTCGCGCTCACTGGGCCGCGGTGTTTGCCATCGTCGCCGCCATCGCATTGTGGTTCATGATGCGCTTCATGCTGAAGGGTTTTGAGGTTTCGGTTCTTGGTCAGGCCGAACGGGCGGGGCGGTTTGCCGGGTTTTCCTCGAAAAAGATGGTGTGGTTTGCTCTGATGCTGTCGGGTGGCCTCGCCGGACTTGCGGGCATTTCCGAAGTCTCCGGCTCTATCGGCCACCTGCAGCCGTCGATTTCGCCGGGTTACGGTTTTACCGCCATAATCGTTGCCTTCCTTGGCCGTCTCAATCCGATCGGTATCGTAGCCTCGGGTCTGGTTCTGGCGCTGACCTATCTCGGCGGTGAGGCCGCGCAGCTCTCGATCGGCATTTCCGACAAGATTTCCAGGGTATTCCAGGGGCTTCTGCTGTTCTTCGTGCTCTCGTGCGATACGCTGATCCTCTACCGCATCCGGCTGGTGTTCTCCCCATCCAAGACAGAGGCGGACGCGTAACATGTTCGAAGCGATCCTGTTGACCGTCATCACTGCCGCAACCCCGCTGGTGATCGCCGCGCTGGGAGAACTCGTCACCGAACGCGCCGGGGTTCTGAACCTAGGCGTCGAAGGCATGATGATCATGGGTGCCGTCTGTGCCTTTGCGACTGCACACCTCACGGGTTCACCTTATCTCGGTGTTCTCGCCGGCATCGGCGGTGGTGCGCTGTTTTCGCTGCTCTTCGGCTTCCTGACGCTGACGCTCGTTACCAACCAGGTGGCGACGGGTCTGGCTCTCACCATTCTCGGTCTCGGCGTTTCTGGGCAGTTGGGTGAAAGTTATGTCGGCATTGCCGGCACCAAGCTGCAGCCGATCGTTTTTCCCGTCCTTTCGGACATTCCGTTTATCGGTCGCGTCCTGTTTGCGCAGGATCTGATCTTCTACCTGTCGATCGCGCTGATCATCGGCGTCAACTGGTTCCTGTTCAAGAGCCGCACCGGCCTGAAAATGCGCGCCATCGGTGACAATCACGGCTCCGCCCATGCGCTTGGCATCAGTGTGGTGCGCACGCGTTATCTCGCCGTTCTGTTTGGCGGCGCCTGTGCCGGTCTGGCCGGTGCGCAGCTGTCGCTGGTCTATACGCCGCAATGGGTGGAGAACATGTCGGCCGGGCGCGGCTGGATCGCGTTGGCGCTCGTCGTGTTTGCCTCGTGGCGACCGTGGCGCATCCTCGCTGGCGGTTATCTTTTCGGGGCCGTGACGATCGGCCAGCTGCATGCTCAGGCTTTCGGCGTGGGCATTCCGTCGCAATTCCTTTCGGCACTTCCTTATGCCGCCACTATTGTCGTTCTGGTGATCATTTCGCATAATCGCCGCACGACACTCATCAACACGCCGGCCTCGCTCGGAAAACCTTTCGTTCCGGACCGATGACAGCGCGCAAAAACAAACGAACAAAAACTTCAAGCCAACAGGGGTTGAAAATGAATAAGCTGATCATCGCACTTGCTGCGTCTGCCGCCGTTATTGGTGGCATGTCCGGCGCTGCCCAGGCGCAGGAAAAGTCCAAGGTATGTTTCATCTATGTCGGTCCGAAGACCGATGGTGGCTGGACGCAGGCGCACGACATCGGCCGCATGGCGCTGGAAAAGGCGATGGGCGACAAGATCGAGACCGCCTTCCTCGAAAGCGTGCCGGAAGGCCCGGATGCCGAGCGCGCCATCGAGCGCATGGCGCGTTCCAACTGCGCGATGATCTACACCACTTCGTTCGGCTTTATGGATGCGACCATGAAGGTTGCCGCAAAGTTCCCGAAGGTGAAGTTCGAGCACGCCACCGGTTTCAAGGCTGCTGAAAACGTCGCCACCTACAATTCGCGCTTCTACGAAGGTCGTTACATCCAGGGCCAGATCGCGGCCAAGATGTCGAAGAAGGGCCTTGCCGGCTACATCGCATCCTTCCCGATCCCGGAGGTGGTGATGGGCATCAACGCCTTCGAACTGGGGGCGAAGTCGGTCAACCCTGATTTCAAGATCAAGGTCGTATGGGCCAATACCTGGGCCGATCCGGGCAAGGAAGCCGATGCCGCCAAGGCGCTGGTCGACCAGGGCGTCGACATCCTGACGCAACACACCGACACGACCGCGCCGATCCAGGTGGCCGCCGAGCGCGGCATCATGGCCTTCGGTCAGGCCTCCGACATGATCGCGGCCGGCCCGAAGACGCAACTGACGGCGATCGTCGACACCTGGGGTCCCTATTACATCAAGCGGACCAAGGCGATGCTGGACGGCACCTGGAAGTCCGAACAGATCTGGGACGGCCTGAAGGACGGCATCCTCACCATGGCGCCCTACACCAACATGCCGGACGACGTGAAGGCAATGGCTGAGGAGACCGAAGCCAAGATCAAGTCTGGCGAACTGCATCCGTTCACCGGCCCGATCAACCGCCAAGACGGTTCGGAATGGCTGAAGGCCGGCGAAAAGGCCGAGGATGGCGTTCTGCTCGGCATGAACTTCTACGTCGAAGGCGTGGACGACAAGCTGCCGAAGTGACGATAGTCCTCGGCTCCGGCCGGTGACATGACAGGTTTGAAAAGGGCGTCCACAAAATGGGTGCCCTTTCTATTTCAGCGCGTTACAAGCCGTTGGTAGTGTTTCAGCCGGCCTTTCGCTAAAGGACGGGTCAGCGATTCCAAGGAGTTTCAAGATGAGCCGCACATGTCTGGCCGTGATCCTCGCCGCGGGCGACAGCACACGCATGAAATCATCGATGTCGAAAGTGCTGCACCCGGTCGCCGGCCGGCCTATGATCGCGCATGTGATGCAGGCCGTCGTCGGCGCGGGCATGGGTGACGCGGCACTGGTGCTTGGCCGCGATGCTGAAAAAGTTGAAAAGGCTGCGGGTATCGACGGCATTTCGACTACCAGCTTTCTGCAGACGGAACGTCTTGGCACCGGCCATGCCGTGCTCGCCGCGCGCGATGCGATTGCAAGGGGTTACGACGATGTCGTCGTGGCCTATGGCGACGTGCCGCTCATTACCCCTGCGCCATTTGCGGCGGCCCGCGAAAAACTGGCGGAAGGCGCCGATATCGTCGTCATCGGTTTTCACACCGACACGCCGACCGGTTATGGTCGTCTGCTTGTGGAGAATGGTGAACTGATCGCCATCCGCGAGGAGAAGGATGCCAGCGACGAAGAGCGCAAGGTCACATGGTGCAATAGCGGGCTGATGGCGATCAACGGCGAAAAGGCGCTGGAACTGCTCGATCGCATCGACAACCAGAATGCCAAGGGCGAATATTATCTGACCGACCTCGTTGAGATCGCCCGCGCTGCCGGTGGCAAGGTCGTGGCCGTCGATGCGCATGAAAGTGAATTGACCGGGTGTAACAACCGCGCCGAGCTCGCTTTTATTGAAAAGCTGTGGCAGGAACGGCGCCGTCACGAGATCATGGTGTCGGGCGTGACGATGATTGCGCCGGAAACGGTTTTTCTCTCTTTTGACACTGAGATCGGCCAGGATGCGCTGATCGAGCCGAATGTCGTCTTCGGCCCTGGCGTCACCGTGGAAGGCGGCGCGATCATCCATGCGTTCTCGCATCTGGAAGGCGCCCATGTGGCGGCCGGAGCGACGGTCGGTCCTTATGCGCGATTGCGTCCGGGCGCCCATCTTGGCGCCGGCTCGAAGGTCGGGAATTTCTGCGAGGTGAAAAATGCGGAGATCGGCGAGGGCGCCAAGGTCAATCATTTGACCTATATCGGCGATGCCTTTGTCGGTGACCATACCAATATCGGCGCCGGCACGATTACCTGCAATTACGATGGGGTGAACAAGCACGAGACGCGCATTGGCGCAAATGCGTTTATCGGCTCCAATTCCTCCCTTGTCGCGCCGGTGGCGATCGGCGATAGCGCCTATGTCGCATCAGGCAGCGTCATTACCGAAGACGTGCCCGCCGACGCGCTGGCGCTCGGTCGCGCGCGGCAGGAAGTAAAGCCGGATCGGGCTGTGTTGCTGCGCGAAAGGGCGATGGCGCTGAAGAAGGCGCGGAGCGGTCAATGAGCGTGGCAGAAGCATGCCAGGACGTTGAACGGGTATCCGTAACCGCCTGATATTCTTCATTCTGTCTTGTACGGCCATCCGACTCAAATCAAGCCAGGAGCAGCACCCGGCCTTGTTGTGCAGGCAAGGTAATCCCTCTGGCCTGGCGGTTTAGGCGTATCCGAACGCGCTATCGAAAACATTGCCGGTGAACCGTTACGCTTCGACACCGAAAGTGACTATTTGCCGGATTGCGTAAGCCACTGGATCAGCTAGGTATTCCCTCGGTCCAATCAACCTTAGGAAAAGCGTGCATGTGTGGAATTGTCGGGATCGTTGGAAAAGGCCCGGTTTCGGAGCGTCTTGTCGATGCGCTGCGCAGGCTCGAATACCGCGGCTACGATTCGGCCGGTGTCGCCACCATTCATGACGGTGTAATGGATCGCCGCCGTGCAGAGGGCAAACTGTTCAACCTCGAAAAGACGCTGGATGGCGCTCCGCTACCGGGCAATATCGGTATCGCGCATACGCGCTGGGCGACCCATGGCGTGCCGAACGTGCCGAATGCGCATCCGCATTTCGTCGAAGGCGTTGCCGTTGTTCATAACGGCATTATCGAGAACTTTTCCGAACTGAAAGACGAACTGATCGCCGAAGGCGCCGTGTTCGAAAGCCAGACGGATACCGAAGTCGTCGCTCATCTTCTCGCCAGGTACACGCGCGAAGGGTTGGACCACCGCGCTGCCATGTTGAAGATGCTGAACCGCGTACACGGCGCCTATGCACTTGTGGTGATGTTCAAGGATGCACCGGATATGATCCTCTCGGCCCGTTTCGGGCCGCCGCTGGCGATCGGCCATGGTCATGGCGAAATGTTCCTTGGCTCGGACGCCATCGCGCTTTCGCCCTTTACCAGCGAGATCACCTATCTTGTCGATGGCGATTGCGCCGTTATCACTCATGACAAGCTGGAAGTTACCGATTACGCCGGCAAGCCGGTAAAACGTCAGAGCCAGATTTCCCAGGCCTCCGCCTATGTCGTGGACAAGGGCAACCATCGGCACTTCATGGAAAAGGAAATCTACGAGCAGCCCGAAATCATTTCGCATGCGCTCGGCCATTATGTCGATTTCGCCGCCAGTGCGCTGAAGCCGCAGGCGGGCGCGATCGATTTTTCAAAGCTCTCCGGCCTTGCGATTTCCGCTTGCGGTACAGCCTTTCTCGCCGGTCTGGTCGGCAAATACTGGTTCGAACGCTATGCCCGTCTGCCCGTCGAGATCGACGTGGCTTCCGAGTTCCGTTACCGCGAGCTGCCGCTGTCGCCGACGCAGGCGGCGCTGTTCATCTCGCAGTCGGGCGAGACGGCCGATACGCTGGCGTCGCTGCGTTATGCCAAGGATGAGGGGCTGAAGATCGGCGCCATCGTCAACGTGCAGGAATCGACGATCGCACGTGAATCCGACGCGGTCTTCCCGATCCTGGCCGGTCCTGAAATCGGCGTTGCCTCGACCAAGGCCTTTACCTGCCAGCTGGCGGTCCTGGCCTCGCTCGCGATCGGTGCGGCGCGTGCGCGCGGCACCATCGATGCGGCTGCCGAAAAGGAAATGATCGGTCACCTGATCGAGATGCCGCGCATCATGAGCCGCGTGCTCAATGACGTGCAGCCGCAGATCGAGGCGCTGTCACGCGATCTGTCCCGCTTCAAGGACGTGCTTTATCTCGGCCGTGGCACCAGCTATCCGCTGGCGCTCGAAGGCGCGCTCAAGCTCAAGGAAATCTCCTATATCCACGCCGAGGGCTATGCCGCCGGCGAACTCAAGCATGGCCCGATCGCTCTGATCGATGAAAATATGCCGGTGATCGTGATCGCGCCTTACGACCGCTTCTTCGACAAGACCGTGTCGAACATGCAGGAAGTGGCGGCACGCGGCGGCAAGATCATCTTCATCACTGATGAGAAGGGTGCCGCAGCGACCAAGCTGCCGACCATGGCAACGATCGTGCTGCCGGAAGTCGATGAAGTGATTTCGCCGATGATCTATGCGCTGCCGATCCAGCTGCTCGCCTATCACACCGCCGTCTTCATGGGCACGGACGTCGACCAGCCGCGCAATCTGGCAAAATCGGTCACCGTCGAGTGATTTTGCGCGCCGAGCAACCGGGTGACGCAACGGCGATTGCCGCCGTCACCACGGAAGCTTTTGCCGGCATGGCGCATAGTGATGGCAGCGAGCCTGCCATCATCGCGCGTTTGCGGGAGGCCGGTGCTCTGGTGGTCTCGCTGGTTGCTGAGACGGAAGGCGTGGTCATCGGTCACGTCGTCTTTTCGCCGGTGACATTTTCAAGCGGCGAGACCGACTGGTATGCGCTCGGACCTGTTTCGGTTCTGCCGCACTATCAGGGGAAGGGCATCGGCACCCATCTGATCCGCAATGGTCTCGAAGCGATCAGAGATCGCGATGCGACCGGCTGCGTCGTGTTCGGTAAGCCGGCTTATTACCGCCGTTTTGGTTTCCTTACCGACATCGGCCTAACCAGTCCCGGCCTACCTCGGGAATATTTGATGGCGCTGCCCTTGCGGGGGCAGGTGCCATCCGGCATTCTTTCGTTCCATGCTGCCTTTGGCGTTGCTTCAGAATAAAATCAGGCCCCGATGACCGATCCCCTCGAAAAACTCTCGCTGGCCGGTCGGCTGAGAAACAATTTCCTCACCGGCCTGATCATATGCGCACCTTTGGCCATCACTATCTGGCTGACCTTTGCCTTCATCGACTGGGCCGACAGCTGGGTGACGCCCTACATTCCCCAACGTTACGATCCGCAGTATTATTTCGATGTCACGATTCCCGGCACCGGCCTTGTCATCGCCGTGCTGTTCATCACCATCATCGGTTTTCTCGGCAAGAACCTCATCGGCCGTACGATCGTCAATTTCGGCGAGTCGGTTCTGCAGCGTATGCCGCTGGTGCGCACCCTCTACAAAAGCTTGAAACAGATATTCGAGACCGTTCTGAAAGAGCAGTCGACCTCGTTCAAGAAATGCGGGCTGATCGAATTTCCCGCTCCCGGCACATGGGCGCTCGTCTTCATTTCCGGCGAGGCGAAGGGCGAGATCGCCGCGAGGCTGAATGCGGACGGCGAAGAAATGGTCGGGGTCTTTCTGCCGCCGACGCCGGTGCCGACGGCGGGTTTCCTGATGTTCGTGCCGAAAAGCAAGGTCATCATGCTCGACATGACGCCGGAGGAAGGCGCGCGGCTTCTGATTTCCGGCGGCCTGATCGCGCCCGAATGGACACCGAAAATGGCGGAGACGCCGGTTCTCGCAGGACCTATCCCGCCCGCAGGAACCTGATCGCTTCGTCGCGACGGTGCAGGTAGAGAAGAACGCGGATCGCTTCGCCGCGTTTGCTGGTCAGGTCCGGATCCTGTTCCAGAAGGTAGCTCGCATCCTTGCGGGCGATTTCCAGAAGATCGGCATGGGCTTCGAGGCTGGCGAGCTTGAAGCCGGGCGTGCCGGACTGGCGGGTGCCCAAAAGCTCGCCTTCACCGCGCAATTTCAGGTCTTCCTCCGCGATCAGAAACCCATCTTCGCTGTCGCGCAGGATGGAAAGCCGTGCATGGCCGGTTTCGCTGAGTGGGCCCTTGTAAAGAAGGATGCAGGTGGAGGCATCGGCGCCACGGCCGACGCGGCCTCGCAACTGGTGCAACTGCGCCAGGCCGAACCGTTCGGCATGTTCGATGACCATGATTGTTGCATCCGGCACATCGACCCCGACCTCAACGACCGTTGTGGCGACGAGGAGCCGGATCTCGCCGCTTTTGAAGGCTGCCATGACGGCATCCTTTTCCGCGCCCGACATACGACCATGAACAAGCCCGACATTCTTGCTACCGAGCTCGCGTGCAAGGACGGCATGACGTTCCTCCGCCGACATGAGTTCCACGACATCGGATTCTTCCACCAGCGGGCAGATCCAGTAGGCTTTCTTTCCCTCGGCCACGGCGCTTCTGAGGCGGCCAACAATGTCGCCGATCCGTTCCGTCGGCACGGTCACCGTCTGGATCGGTTTTCGCCCGGCGGGCTTTTCAGTGAGTTTTGACACATCCATGTCGCCAAAGGCAGCGAGAACCAGCGTGCGCGGGATGGGCGTCGCCGTCATCACCAGCATATGCGGCGAGATGCCTTTCGACGTCAGCCGCAGACGCTGGTGCACCCCAAAACGATGTTGTTCATCGACCACGGCCAGCGCCAGATTGTGGTAGCTGATCGTATCCTGAAACAGCGCATGCGTGCCGATGATGATCTGCGCGTCGCCGGATGCGATGCGCTCGGTGATCGCTTCGCGCTCGCGGCCCTTGGTGCGGCCGGTCAGGATATCGACTGTAATGCCGGCGGCATCGGCCAATTTAGCGATCGTCGCAAAATGCTGCCGGGCAAGAATTTCGGTCGGCGCCATCAGCACCGCCTGTCCGCCGCTCTCGACGGCGGCCGCCATGGAAAGTAACGCGACCAGGGTCTTGCCGGCACCGACATCGCCCTGAAGGAGACGCAGCATGCGATCCTCACCGGCCATGTCTTTCAATATGTCCTCGACAGCGCTCTTCTGGCTGGCGGTCAGCGCGAAGGGTAGGGCGGCGACGATTCTTGCCGCAACGTCACCCTTCACGCGGATCGGGACGCCGGGAACCTTGCGGATTTTCTGACGCACCAGTGCCAGCGATACCTGCCCAGCCAGAAATTCGTCATAGGCAAGGCGCCGGCGGGCAGGCGCCTGCGGATCGATATCCGCCGCGTCGCGTGGATCGTGCAAGTCTCGAAACGCATCCGCAACGGAAGGAAACGACTGACGCTGCGCGAGGTTGAGGTCGATCCATTCCGAAAATTCGGGCAGGCGCGATATGCCGCCGTCGATCGCCTTACGTAACGTCTTCGGCGACAGACCGGCGGTCAGCGGATAGACCGGCTCGACCAGCGGCAGGTTTTCAGCTTCTGATGCCTTCACCATGAAATCCGGATGGATCATCGAGGCACGGCCGTTGAACCAGTCGACCTTTCCGCTGACCATGACCTGTTCGTCGATCGGCAGCGTCTTTTCCAGCCAGTTGCCCTTGGCGCGAAAGAAGGTCAGCGCCAGTTCGCCGGTTTCGTCATGCAGATAGACCCGGTAGGGCTGGTTCGTGCGTGCCGGCGGCGGGGTATGCCGATCGACGCGGCCTTCGATGGTGACGATAGCGCCCTGCGGCGCCAGCGCGATGCCTGGCCGGTTGCGCCGGTCAATCAGCGAAAATGGGGCATGGAACAGCAAATCGACCACGCGGCAGTCATCGGCGTCCTCGCGACCGGTCACCTTGGCGATCATCTCGGCGAGTTTAGGCCCGACGCCCGCGAGCGTTGAGACAGGGGAAAACAGCGGATCAAGTATGGCGGGACGCATGAGGCGTTAAATGCGATGGAAAATGCCGCCTTGGCAAGGCTGACATCGGTGGAATTTCATCCTATATCACGCCGGCAACAAAGGTTTCCGACATGACTGGACTGACGCGCAGCAGCGCTGATCTCGACCCGCGCCGCCGGCGCATCCTCTATCGCTGCTGGCATCGCGGCATCCGCGAGATGGATCTCGTCTTCGGGCAGTTCGCCGAGGAGCAGATTTCCTCGCTGTCCGATGCCGAACTCGACGCGTTCGAGATCATCATGGCGGAAGAAGATGCGGACCTGAACAGCTGGATTACTGGATCCGTTCCGGTTCCGGAACGATACCGGACGCCGCTGTTCGAACGCCTCGCCTCCTATCGTCCGGATTTCGATCTGGTGACGCGCGAAAGCCTCAATGCGAAGGGTGACGGGTTTCGATGATTTCCGGTTTTGATCCTAAAAAGATTGCCGCTAGCTCCACACCCTTAATCATCGGCAATGTGCCGGCCGGCATCGAGCCGCTGGTGTTGGCGGAGATGGCGCGGGCCGGCCAGCCGGTCGCCTATGTCATTTCGGACGGTCAGCGCATGGCCGATCTCGAACAGATGCTGGGTTTTATTGCGCCGGAGATACCGGTACTGACTTTGCCGGCCTGGGACTGTCTGCCTTATGACCGCGTGTCTCCAAGTGCCGATACGTCGGCGCGCCGTCTGGCGGCGCTTTCCGGCCTTATCAATCATGCCAGGAAGCCGCATCCGGCCATTGTGCTCGTCACCGTCAATGCGATGATGCAGAAGATCGCGCCGGCGGATGTGATCGAGAGCCTGGCGTTTTCGGCGAAACCCGGCAACCAGATCCGCATGGACGACATTGCCGCACGACTGGAGCGCAACGGTTTCGACCGTGTCTCCACCGTGCGCGAAGTCGGTGAGTTTGCGGTGCGCGGCGGCATTCTCGACGTCTTCGTTCCGGGGACGGAAGAACCGGTTCGCCTCGACTTTTTTGGCGATACGCTGGAAAGCATCCGCTCCTTCGATCCGGCCAGCCAGCGCACGACGGGGCAGGCACGGTCTCTCGATTTGAACCCGATGAGCGAGGTGACGCTGACGCCCGATACGATCAGCCGTTTCCGCAAGAACTATCTGTCGCTGTTCGGCGCTGCCAATCGTGACGACGCTCTGTATCAGGCCGTGTCCGAAGGCCGCCGTTATGCCGGTATGGAACACTGGTTGCCGCTGTTTTACGAGCGGCTGGAAACCGCCTTCGACTATCTCAAAGGTTTTCGCATCGTCAACGACCACACGGCGCGCGAGGCGGCGACCGAACGCTCCAAGCTGGTGATCGATTATTTCGAGGCCCGCCGCGACAGCGGCGTGCAGGGCAAGGGCAAAGGGTCGGCCGTCCAGTCAACGCCTTACAAGCCCGTTTCTCCGGGCCAGCTTTATCTCGACGGCAAGGGTTTTGCAGCCGGTCTCGACGAAGCGGGCGCCATCCGCCTGACGCCGTTCAACGAGATGGATGCGGAAGGCCGGAAGGTGATCGCGCTCGATGCGCATGCCGGTCCGCGCTGGGCGAAAACGCAGGCCGAGACGCAAACGGAAACGCAGGATCGCGGCGAGGATGGCGAAGGCGCGCGCGCCAACGTTTTCGATCTCGTCGTCAAGCATATCGCGGACAAGCGGGCCGAGGGCGACAAGGTTCTCGTCACCGGCTGGTCGGCCGGTTCGCTCGACCGTCTGTTGCAGGTGCTGGACGAGCGCGGCCTCAAGCGCATTCGCCAGATCGAAAAGCTCGACGATCTGAAGAAACTGGAAAAGGGCGAGGCGGCTGCGGCCGTGATGAGCCTTGAAGCTGGTTTCGAGACGGGTGATCTCGTCGTTATCGGCGAGCAGGATATTCTGGGCGACCGCATGGTGCGCCGGGGCAAGCGCCGCAAACGCGGGGCGGATTTCCTCACCGAAGTTGCCGGCCTCGATGAAGGCTCCCTGGTCGTGCATGCCGAACACGGTATCGGCAAGTTCGTCGGTCTCGTCACCATCGAGGCGGCGGGTGCGCCGCGCGCCTGCCTGGAACTGCATTATGCCGATCAGGCAAAGCTGTTCCTGCCGGTCGAAAACATCGACATCCTGTCGCGCTACGGCTCGGATGCGGCGGAAGCCTCGCTCGACAAGCTGGGCGGTGGCGCATGGCAGGCCCGCAAGGCCAAGCTGAAAAAACGTTTGCTCGACATGGCCGATGCGCTTATCCGCATTGCCGCCACCCGTATTACCCGCCGTGCGCCGGTTCTGGCGACGCCGGAAGGGCTCTATGACGAGTTTGCGGCCCGTTTCCCCTATGACGAAACCGAGGATCAGGAAAACGCCATCGAATCCGTGCGCGAAGATCTCGCCGCCGGTCGTCCGATGGACCGCCTCGTCTGCGGCGACGTCGGTTTCGGCAAGACGGAAGTGGCGCTGCGCGCCGCCTTCTTCGCGGCCATGAACGGTGCGCAGGTGGCGGTCGTCGTGCCGACCACGCTTCTTGCTCGCCAGCATTTCAAGACGTTTTCCGAGCGTTTTCGCGGCCTCCCGATCAAGCTGGCACAGGCTTCACGCCTCGTTACGGCTAAGGAACTGGCGCAGACCAAAAAGGATGTCGCAGACGGCAAGGTCGATATCGTCGTCGGCACGCACGCGCTGCTCGGCGCCGGCATCCAGTTCGCCAATCTGGCGCTTCTCATCATCGACGAGGAGCAGCATTTTGGCGTCAAGCACAAGGAACGCCTGAAGGAGCTGAAAAGCGACGTGCATGTGCTGACTCTGTCGGCAACGCCGATTCCGCGCACGCTGCAGCTCGCCATGACCGGGGTGCGCGAACTGTCGCTGATCACCACGCCGCCGGTCGACCGCATGGCGGTGCGCACCTTCATCTCGCCCTTCGACCCGCTGGTCATCCGCGAAACCTTGATGCGTGAGCATTATCGTGGGGGACAGAGTTTCTATGTCTGCCCGCGTCTGGCCGACCTGCCGGAAATTGAAGCCTTCCTGCGCTCCGACGTGCCGGAACTGAAGGTGGCCGTGGCGCATGGCCAGATGGCGGCGGGCGATCTCGAAGACATCATGAACGCCTTCTATGACGGCAAATATGATGTGCTTCTGTCGACCACCATCGTCGAATCCGGTCTCGACGTGCCGACCGCCAATACGCTGATCGTACACCGTGCCGACATGTTCGGTCTGGCCCAGTTGTACCAGCTGCGAGGGCGTGTCGGTCGTTCAAAGGTGCGCGCCTTTGCGCTGTTCACCCTGCCGGTCAACAAGCAGCTCACTACAATGGCCGAGCGTCGTCTCAAGGTCCTGCAGTCGCTCGATACTTTAGGCGCCGGTTTCCAGCTGGCGAGCCACGATCTCGATATCCGCGGCGCCGGCAACCTTCTCGGCGAAGAACAGTCCGGCCATATCAAGGAAGTCGGTTTCGAGCTTTACCAACAGATGCTGGAGGAGGCTGTAGCCGAGGTGAAGGGTGACGACGAGATCACCGACACCGGTTGGTCGCCGCAGATTTCCGTCGGCATAACCGTGATGATCCCGGACAATTACGTGCCTGACCTGCATCTGCGTATGGGGCTTTATCGTCGTCTCGGCGAATTGACCGAGCTTGCCGAAATCGACGGTTTCGGGGCCGAAATGGTCGATCGTTTCGGCCCGATGCCGAAGGAAGTGCAGAACCTGTTGAAGGTCGTCTACATCAAGTCGCTGTGCCGCAAGGCCAATGTGGAGAAGGTGGATGCCGGGCCGAAGGGTATCGTTCTGCAGTTCCGCGACAAACAGTTCCCGAACCCGGCCAACCTCGTCGGTTTCATTGCCAAGCAGGGCACTATGGCCAAGATCCGGCCGGATCACAGCGTGTTCCTGACCCGCGACTTGCCGACGCCGGAAAAGCGGCTGACCACCGCAGCCCAGGTAATGAGCCAGATGGCGGAACTGGCAAAGATATGAAAAATCCCCGGGTTTTGCGACCCGGGGAGACTACAGACAGAGGCCGTAAAACTCCGCCGTCATCCTCGGGCTTGTCCCGAGGATCTGAAACGGTCTGATATCACTCCCGTGGTTAGATCCTCGGGACAAGCCCGAGGATGACCAAAACCGCGAGCTACAGTTTTGTCACCTGCCCCAAGGCCTTGGGGGCTCGTTTCGACGTTTTTGACCTTCGTCATCACGCTGCCCCCAGGCGCAAGGCCTGAGGATTTTTCGTCTCCGCCTACTTCTGTTCGCTTGGCTCTTCCGGCGCGATCATCGCCGCAGCCTGCGCGTCGCTGCCGATCGATGGCGGTAGCGGCGTACCGCGCACGCGTTCACGCACCAGCGTCAGCAGACCCGAACCGACGATCAGAACAATGCCGGCCATCATCGGCAGGTCGATATGATCGCCGAAGACGAGATACCCGAAGAGAACAGCCCACAGCATCTGGCTATATTGCGTCGGCCCGATGAGCGTCGCTGGCGCATAGACCGCCGCATGCATGAGAAGAATGGCGGCAATCGCCGCAAACCCGCCGTAACCCGCAAGCCAGATCCATTGCATCGTCGTCGGTATCTGGAAGCCTGGAATGGCAAGCGCACCACAGACGATCAGCGTGCCGAGCAGGCCGGCGCCATAGAGAGACACGTTCTTCTCGGACGGACCCATGGCGCGGAAGATGACGATGGAAATTGCGCCGCTCAAACCACCGAAAACGGCTCCGAGATGTCCGATCGATAGCTCGCGAAACCCCGGACGCAGAACGATCATGACGCCGGCAAAGCCAATGATGACGGCGCCCCAGCGGCGGAACCCGACCTTTTCCTTGAGGAACAGCACCGACATGATCGTGACGAAGGACGGCAGGAGGAAGATCAGCGCAAAGGCTTCCGCCATCGACAGGTGGGTAAAGGCGGTAACGCTACCGATCGTGCCGCCGGCCTGGGCTGCAAAACGCAGGATCCAGAGCGGCCTGTTGGTGGTGGCAAAGATGTCGGTCCAGCGATCGCCCGGCTTCAGGATGAAAGGCAGGGCGATGGCGCCGAAGATCGCGCCAAGGAACGAGGCCTGGTAAGGGCTCAGCGTACCTTCGAGCAGTTTGACGCTGGCATCGCTGAACGCGAAGGCGGCGAAGGACAGGAAGGCGATCATGACGCCCTTGAGAGCGTGGTCGGACGAGACGGGCGGCATGGCTCAGTTCATCGCTTTACGGGCTTCAGCCTTGGCGGCTGCGATGTCGCGAAAGGCGTTTGCCAGCACATCCGGTGTCTGCGCGCCACTGACCGCATATTGCTGGTCGATGATGAAGAAGGGCACGCCGCTCACGCCCATGTCCTTGGCCGCCGCGATCTCGGCCCGAACCGTATCCTTGTCCGCTTGGGATCCGAGCAGGTTTTCGATGACTTTGCGGTCCAGCCCCGCCTGTTCGGCGATGTCCAGCAGCACGGCATGATCGCCGATGTTCCTGCCTTCCTCGAAATTCGCCTTGAAGAGGGCGGTCGCCACCGTGTCCTGGATTTCGCGTCCTTCCATCATTGCCCAGTGGATGAGGCGGTGCGCATCCAGCGTGTTCGGGCCGATCTTGATGGCGGCGAAGTCGAAGTTGATGCCGACCTCCTTGCCGAAGGCCGCCAGGCGCTCATGGGCTTGTTTGACGGCCTCTTCGCCGCCCAGCTTTTCCGCCAGATATTTGTGGTGGTCGACCCCTTCGGACGGGATGTCCGGATTGAGCTGGTAGGGACGCCAGTTGATGTCGATGCCGACCTCGCCTTGTACCTCCGCCATGGCAAGCTCAAGACGCGCCTTGCCGAGGTAACACCACGGGCAGACGACATCCGAAATGAGGTCAATCGTGAGCCGTTCCATCCGGAACTCCTTCATTTGATGGCCGCCGCGGGGCGGCGACAGGAAATCACTTCAAGCGATCATCCCACCATGTGGAAAGTTGATAGCCGTATAGCGGCAAAGCTGCCGGGCGTCCGATATGTTTCCACCGCGCCACCCATTGCTGAGGCACGTGATAGAGCGGGACGAGATAGTGGCCCGACAGGAGCAAGCGGTCGAAAGCGCGCACGCTGGCCTGAAAATCCTCGGTGTCGCGCGCAAGCCGCATCGCACTCATGATCCGGTCGAGATCGGCATCCGCCGTTCCGGCATAGTTGAAACTACCCTGGGCACCCGCAGCAACCGAGCTCCAGCGGCCCAACTGCTCCACGCCCGGCGACAGCGAAGACGGGTAGGATTTGATGATCATGTCGTAGTCGAATGTGAGCGACCGGCTCTGATACTGCGAATCGTCAACGGTCCGGATGGTCATCGCGACCCCGATCAGCCGCAGGCTGCGCTGATAGGCAATGGCCAGCTTTTCCTGGTCAGGGGTCTGCGTCATCACCTCGAAAGCAAGCGGACGGCCGTTGCCGTCGACCATGCGGCCGTCACGGATCGTATAGCCGGCCGTGCCCAGCAGATCGACGGCCTTCTTCAGAACCGTTCGGTCGCCGCCGCTGCCATCGGTCTTGGGCAGGCGATAGGTGCCGTTCAGGATCTCCGGCTCGATGCGGTCTTTCGCCTCGCCCAGCAGCGCCAGTTCCCGCGCATCGGCCGGGGTCGCGAGCGCCGATAGCTGCGAGTTCTGCCAAAAGCTTTCGGTGCGGGTATAGGCTCCGTCGAAGAGGTTTTTGTTGGCCCATTCGAAATCGAAGGCAAACGACAGCGCGGCACGAACCCGGACATCGGAAAACAGAGGTCGGCGGATGTTGAAGACGAAACCGAGCATGCCTGTCGGCAGTTGCGGCGCAAATGCATCCTTGACGATGCGGCCGTCGGTCACGGCTGGAAAATTATACGCGCGCGTCCAATGCGTCGGGCTTCCGTCAGGGTAAATGTCGATTACTCCCTTCTTGAAGGCTTCAAACAGCGTACTGTCCTGAAGGAAATATTCGATGGTGATCTGGTCGTAATTGTCGAAACCGACTTTGGAGGGAATGTCCCTGCCCCAATAATCGGGATTGCGTTCATAGACGATGCGTTCTCCCGGCGAGACGGCTTTGACGCGGTAGGGGCCCGACCCTATGGGAGGCTGCAGCGTCGATTGCTCGAACGTTTCCGCATTGATCGCGTGTTTGGGCAGGATCGGCGTAGCCGTCGCCAGAATAAGCGGCGTTTCGCGGGTCGCCTTGTCGTTGAAGGTGAAGCGCACGCCATGCTCGCCCACCTTTTCCATCTTGCTGACGGTATCCAGGCGCTGCGAAAACGGGATACGACCCCGATCGCGCAGCAGTTCGAACGAGAAGATTACATCGTCCTGCGTGACCGGCTCGCCGTCCGACCATCTGGCGCGAGGATCGAGATTGAATTGTACGAAGGTGCGATCGTCATCCCACTCGACGCTCTCGGCCAGGAAGCCGTAAAGGCTGAAGGGTTCGTCGGCCGACCGCGTCATCAGCGATTCGTAGACGAGATTGCCGAAGGAGGGATCCCACATGCCGCGTGCTGTCGTGCGGATGCTCTTCAGGTTGAACGGGTTGAGACTATCGAACGTCCCCACCACACCGTATGCAATGCGTCCGCCTTTCCTGACGTCGGGGTTGACGTAGGGGAAATGCGCGTAGTTTGCGGGCAGGGCGGGCTTTCCGTGCATGGCGATGCCGTGAAGCGGTTCTGCACTGGCGGCCCCGGCAAACAGGAACGCGAGAAGAAGGGCTGACGGTCGGCGCATTCAGACGGCTTTCATTGCGGGATCGGTCGTGTTGATTCTGCGCAAAATAGACCATTGATGCGTCGGAAACCAAATCAAACCCGCCGCAGATAAGCGGTGGCACGAAGAAAGTTACCTCGGGTACTGGATATCGTCGAAACCGCATTGTAACAGGTTGCTCCAACCCGCAGGGTCATTCAAATGCCTCATTTGAACGACAGGTGAACGCAGGAAGGCAACCCGATATCGAGCGGCTTCTTCGCTCTCGGACGGATTTCAGGAGACGGATTTCGTTATGACGCTTAACGCACTCAAGATTACGCGGGCCCTGTCGGCTCTGGCTCTGACGGTCGGCACGGTTGCAGCGCCTTTTGCCGCTTCCGCTCAGCAGGCCCCGGCAGCCGGCGGTCCGGCTCCCGGTCAGTGGTACAAGACCTGCGCCAAGCAGGGCGAGAACGACCTTTGTGTCGTACAGAACGTCCAGCTCGCCCAGAACGGCCAGCTCATCACCGCTGTCGGTCTGATGACGCTACAGGGCAAGGAAACCCGCAAGATCATGCAGGTCTCGGTTCCGACCGCGCGCCTGCTGCCGCCGGGCATCACCATGCAGATCGATGGCGGCAAGGGTCAGAAGCTCGATTACACGGTCTGCCTGCCGGACAAGTGCATCGCCGAAGCGCCGCTGACGGACGCCAACCTCGCTGCGCTGAAGAAGGGCACCGAAGTCGTGTTCACTTCCGTCAACTTCCGTCGCGCTCCGAACCCGATCAAGATCACGCTTTCCGGCTTCACCGGCGTCTACGATGGTCCGGCCATCTCGGAATCGCAGGTTGCCGAAAGCCAGCGGTCCCTGCAGGAAGGCATGCAGAAGAAGGCAGAAGAAACCCGCAAGAAGCTCGAGGACGCGCAGAACGCCGCCAAGCAGGGTCAGTAAGCTTTCGCAGCGCCGCTGCGACACCAACCGAAATCCAGAAGGGACGTCCGATACGGGCGTCCCTTTTTTGTTCTTGCGGCTTCCGCCATCGGGCGCTCCCGGCAGGTCGGGCGCATCACCAACATGGCCGATACCGCAGTCTTCCCGCGGGCGAGTTTTCCTCCCGGCCACAGAAAAGTCGATATCAGCCGCAACAGAAACGTAGTAGCGTCAACGTGCTGATCGTTATGGTAATGTTAATAGCAACCTCAAGCTGTTTCGCCTTAGTTCATTTCACTATTCCGCGAAGAGTTTCCGTATTTTTACTGACTTTACTTTAAGTGTTCCCTAAACAACAGGGCCGCACTAACCCTGTTTACGCTTAATAAGTCTTTTGGCCGTAATTGCGGGAATTCGAAGTTGCTGAATAAGTAACATATCGGTAGAAAACGGCCCGATTAGAAAAGGGTTATCCAGTTGCGTACTCGTTGGGATGAAGTAGACGAAGTAGAGGGCGGTTCCAGCCGCTTCCTTGGTTTCAGCGCGGTTACCTGGGCTCTTGCGGTTCCGGTCGCGTTTATCGCGGGGGCGGCTGTGGCGAGTTTCCTCACCCAGCCACCATCGCAGACTGCGGCGCTGGCGATACCGGCGCCGGTCGCCAGTGAAAGTGCGAAGACCGGCGAGGACAGCCGCGCCGCACTCGAGAAGGGACGGTGGGAAAACGAGGCGCGGGAAGCCGTCGCCAAGGCAGCCGAACTGCAGATGCAGGTGGAGGCGCTTCGCGACCAAGTAAGCGACGAAACGCGGCTGCGTCAGCAGGCGGAACAGGCGGTCGAGCAACGGACGAACGAACTGGGCGAGATGCGGCAGGCGGCAACCCAGGCTGCGAGCAAGGCCGCGACCTCGGTTGCGGTCTCGAATCTCGACCAACAGGGGCAGGCCGCGCTTTCATACGTCGCACCGGCCGCAAACCCGGCTTTTGACACGCCGTCTCAAGAGCCCCAGGCGGAACCTTCATCGAGTTCTCCAGCCGAGCCGCGCCGAGCGCGCGCCACGGATGATTCCGTTGCCCTGCAGCGCATCATCGAGGATACGGCGAGCCGGAGTGCAGCGCTGTCCGATCGCAGGGATGAGGCCGAAGATACGACCGGTGTTCAATCCGCCAAGATGCCTCGCAGGGATGGCGAGGTCGAAACCGCTCTCGGTCGGGCGACTGGGCTCGATACACTGTCGGCATCGCAGCGCAGCGGCCTGAAAGGGGATCTGGTCGCGGGGGCGTGTGTATCCGTCAGCCTCGAGCGCGTGTTCGGCACGCCTGTGCCGGTCGTACCACTCAGGAACCTGGTAAGGGATCTCGACAGCGACTGCTGATCGGTCTGGCGCGGGTCCGCGTCACGGCCAAGGGGGAATGATTTTGAAGTTTGCAGCTTTTAATTCGATTGCGATCGCCGTTGTCACCGGTCTGTTTTCCGGCGCCGCGGGGGCTCAGGAGGCCGACCGTAATATCATGGCCTCGATGGAGGGCGGCAGCCAGACGCTGATTGCCCGCGACATCGCCGAACTCGGCGACAGGTGCGGTCTGCCGCTCAATGTTCTGGACTCCCACGGTTCGCTCGAGAATTTCTTTGGTGTCAGGAACCGTCACAACACGCAGTTCGGCATCGTTGACAGCGATATTCTCAACTATCTTTCCGCCTATCGCGGCAGCAATGCCGACGTGCGTCAAGCCATCGAAGGGATGCGCATCATGCTGCCGCTCTATGATGCGGAAGTGCATGTCGTTGCTCGCGAAGGTATCAATAGCCTGCATGACCTGCGTGGGAAACGTCTCGGAGTGGGTCAGAAGGACGGCACGGCCTATCTGACGTCGCAGCTCATTCTAGACATCCTCCACATCAAGGTGGCGGAGCGGGTGTCCGGGTCGGCCGACGAAATGATCGAACTGCTGCGCCAGGGCGAAATCGATGCGCTGCTGAAGGTCGGCAATGCGCCCATGCCTATGTTCATGGACGGGCGTCTGGGCAGCTCCTTTCACATGGTGCCGATCACGGATGAGGTCCTGCATGCCAGCTACAAGCCGGTGACCCTGCCCGCGGGTACCTACTCCTTCCAGCCGGCAGGGGTGCGGACAATTGCCAGCAAGACGCTGCTGATGACCTACGAATACGGCTCGGAGAAGAACGCCTATTACAAGAACTCCTGCAAGGCGGTCGCCGATTTCACCAACCTTATCGTCGGCAATCTCGACGAGTTGCGCCGGGTCGGTCACCATCCGAAATGGAAGACGCTCAACCTGACGGAAATTCCCAAGGGCTGGGAAGTGGGCACCTGCGTGCGCAAGGGCCTGGAGCCCACCTACGAGGTGAGCTGCGCGCAACAGGCAGAAAGCGCGGAGAACGAACAGTATCTCGATCTGCTTCACGAGCGTTTAAAGCAGCGTTGACGCGCGTCCGGCGCGTCGATCATTCGGCGGCAAAACCGGCATGATCTCCGGCCGAACTGACCTTGTTCAGCACAGCCTGCCAGTTGCCGCCAGGTCTCTCCGAACCATTCGCAATTGCAGACCGTATTACGGCGTCATGCTAGCCCGCATCTGGAAGCTGCCGCCCGTTTCAAACCTAGGCCGAGCCAAGATTGCCGGCCACTACTGACATCAGGACCTTTCATGAAAGTCGCCGCACTTCACGTCCTTGCACTCACCAGCCTGTGCGCCCTTGCTCCCGGTCTTGCCTCGGGACAGGAACCGGAACGTCAGATCATGGCGGCCGGCATCGGCTCGACCCAAGGTCTGATCGCCCATGATATTGCCAAGCTCGGGGATGCCTGCGGCATGCCGATGACGGTGGTCGAATCCAAGGGCGCGCTTGAAAGCTTCTTTGGCGTGCGCAACCGCCACAACACCCAGTTCGGTGTCGTCGATGCCGATCTGCTCAATTATCTGAACAGCTATAAGGGCGAAAATAGCGACGTGCGCGACTCGGTCCAGGGCATGCGTGTGATGCTGCCGCTTTATGATGCGGAAGTTCATGTGATCGCGCGCGCGGGGATCAACAGCCTGCAGGATTTGCGGGGAAAGCGTCTCGGCGTTGGCGAAAAAGACAGCACGGCCTACCTCACCTCGCAGCTGATGTTCGACATCCTGCGCATCCCGGTCGCCGAAAGGTTGACGGGCTCGACAGATAGAATGATCGAGGCGTTGAGAAGCGGGGAGATTGATGCCATCATGCGCATTGCCGGCGCGCCGATCGCTGCGCTGAACGACCGGCGGCTCGACAATTCCTTCCACCTTGTGCCGATCACCGACGAGTTGCTGAAGGCAAGCTATAAGTCCGTGACCATTCCTGGCGGGATGTATCCGTATCAGAAAACGGACGTGCAGACGGTCGCAGTGAAGACCCTGCTGATGACCTATGAATACGGTACGGCGAAGAATGCCTACTACAACACGTCGTGCAAGGCCGTTTCAGACTTCACCAGCCTCATCATCGACCATATCGACGAGTTGCGCCAGAGCGGTCACCCGAAATGGAAGGATGTCGATCTGACCGAAATTCCGAAGGGTTGGGAAATCGGCATGTGCGTGCGCAAGGGGCTCGATCCCAATTACAAGGTTTCGTGCACGCAATCTGCGAATGGCAGCGACAACCAGCAGTATCTTCACTTGCTGCGCGAACGTCTGCAAAGGTAGGCGCGCTCATGGCGGAGAAGGACTGGGACGGCTCCGCAACGAAGGACATGGGAAAAGAAAAGGGCGGTGACGTCGCCGCAGAAAGAACGGATGCAAAGCCGACGGCGCGACCGTCGCATTGACCTGGAGGGGATGATGATGAAGTACGGATCGTGGAGTATCGTTGCGCTAGCTGTCGCCGGCAGCATGCTGGCACCGTGTTGGGCGCGGGCGGCGGAGGCGGACCGCAATATCATGGCGTCCGGCGGCGGTGGCACCCAGCTTGCCATTGCCAAGGATATCGCCGAACTCGGTAACCGATGCGCGATGCCGATGAATGTCGTCGGCTCCAAGGGTTCGCTCGAAAACTTCTTCGGCGTGCGCAATCGTCACAATACCCAATTCGGTATCGTCGATGCGGACATCCTCAACTATCTGAACAGCTACAAGGGCGAAAATAACGACGTCCGCCAGGCCATCCAGGGCATGCGCATCATGTTTCCGCTCTATGACGCGGAAGTCCATGTGGTCGCAAGACGGGGCATTCGTACGCTTCAGGATCTGCGCGGCAAGCGGGTCGGCGTCGGCGAAGCTGACGGTTCGGCCTATCTGACGTCACAGTTGATGTTCGACATCCTGCGCATCCAGGTCGGAGAACGTGTCAGAGGCTCCGGCAACGACATGGTGGAACTGCTGCGGCAAGGCGAAATCGACGCCATGGTCCGGGTTGGCGGCGCACCGCTGGCGCTCCTCAGCGACGGCCGGCTTGATGAAGACTTCCATCTGGTGCCGATTACCGACGACGTGCTGCGTTCGAGCTACAAGGTAGCGACGCTTGCGGGCGGCACCTATCCGTTTCAGAAAACCGATGTCCAGACCGTCAGCGTCAAAACCTTGCTGATGACATATGAGTACGGAACGGAAAAGAACGCGTATTACCAGAACGCCTGCAAGACCGTGGCGGACTTCACCAACCTGATCGTCGACAACATTGACGAACTGCGCCGCACCGGCCACCAGAAGTGGAAGGCTGTCGACCTGACAGAAATACCCAAGGGCTGGGAAATCGGCATGTGCGTTCGGCGCGGACTGGACCCTAGTTACAAGGTGTCCTGCAGCCAGGCCTCGAACAGCACCCAGAACCAGGAATATCTCGACCTGTTGGGCAAGCGCCTACGAAACTGACAGGTCGGCGAACCTGTCAGACCGGAGCCGGTGCATATTCCGCGCCGGCTCTCATTGCATCTTTCCCACCTCGCGCATGACGGGATATCAGTGCGCGAGGATGGATTTCGGCTTCAACTCTCCCGATGGACTACAGTCGAAGATGCGCATGACCTTGTCGCTGCGCAGCGGCTCCGGGCTTTCGTCATGGACGAGGTTCTGTTCCGAAACATAGGCCACGTATTCCTGCTCATCGTTTTCAGCCAGCAGGTGATAGAAGGGCTGGTCCCGGTCGGGGCGGACATCTGCCGGTATCGCGTTCCACCATTCTTCGGAGTTTGCGAATTCGGCATCCACATCGAACACGACGCCCCGGAACGGGAAAACCTTATGGCGAACGACTTCGCCGATGGTGAATTTTGCGTTGCGTTGTTTCATGGCGCGAACTTCCTTTCGCAGCATTATGTGGTCACTCCGTCCCTACGCTGCAAGGGCAATGCCTCAGCGGCCAAAAGGCTCCCGCTGGATACCGAAATGCCTGGCGTTTCCTACGAAGCGCTCTTTGCCGGCACCGTCGCCAGGATGACACCGCCGAGCACGAAGACAATGCCCAGTGCATGATAGGCTGCAAAACTTTCGCCAAGAAAGACGATGGCCATGACAATCGAAACCGGCGGCATCAGATAGAGCGTGACGCCCGCCTGAGCCGGGCCGAACACACGCACCGTCTGCTGGAAGCAATAGAATGCGGCAAGCGAAGCGAAGGCAACCATGCCGGCGATCTTGGCCCAGTCCATCGGCGCATCCGCCAATGGCGCGCCCGTTAGGACCTCGTACGTCGTGGCCGGTAAAAGCACCAACGCGCCGGAAAGCGCAATGGCGCCGAACAGCGACAGAGGCTTCAGCTTTTGCAATGCGGGTTGTCGCAACAGGATCGAGTAGACGGCGAAGGAAATGGCTGCGACCAGGATACCGAGATCGCCGATATTGAACTGAAGCCGCAATAGCGCTGCGAGGTCCCCGCGCAGCACGATGACCATGACACCCGCGAACGCGATCGCCATGCCCACCAGTTCGCGCAACCCGATGGTGCGGCCTGCGAACATCCATTGAAACAGGATGATGAACAGCGACGACGTCGTGTAGATCAGCGTGCCATTGGCAGCCGTCGTGTAGTTCAGCGACCAGTAAACGACGCCGCCGCATACTCCCATGCCGAGGCCGCCGAGCAGCAACCAAAGCAGGAGATGACGGGTGACAAATGTCCAGACCGCGCGGCGGTCCGCCAGAATGAAGGGCAGGGTGACCAGGGTCGAGCCGGTCCAGCGCAGGAAGGCGGTCGTATAGGGGGCGACGTCGCCGATAATGCCGCGGCCGAAAATGATATTTGTCGAGAAGAACAGCGGCACCAGTGCGAAAATGACCCAGTCAAGCGGGCGCGCCGCATCGGGTTTTGTCTGATCGGGCATGCTGCACCGGCAAATAAATTGAAGGAAGTCCGGATGGTTACACGAAAACGGCGGGACCTTTCATCCCGCCGTTGCCGGCATGCGAGCTGAGCCGCACGCGCTATTAAGTCGGTCAGATCACGCCGAATAGTACATGTCGAATTCGACCGGATGCGGGGTCATTTCATAACGCATCACCTCGACCATCTTCAGTTCGATATAGGCATCGATCTGGTCGTCGTCGAAGACGCCGCCAGCGGTCAGGAACTTGCGGTCGCGGTCGAGGTTTTCGAGCGCTTCGCGCAGCGAAGCGCAGACCGTCGGGATCTTCTTCAACTCCTTAGGCGGCAGGTCGTAGAGATCCTTGTCCATGGCCTTGCCCGGATGGATCTTGTTCCTGATGCCGTCGAGGCCGGCCATCAGCATGGCGGCAAAGGCGAGGTAGGGGTTGGCCAGCGGGTCCGGGAAACGCACTTCCACGCGCTTGGACTTCGGGCCGGTGCCGAACGGAATGCGGCAGGAGGCCGAACGGTTACGGGCCGAGTAGGCAAGCAGGACCGGCGCCTCATAACCCGGGACCAGACGCTTGTAGGAATTGGTCGTCGGGTTGGTGAAGGCGTTGATCGCCTTGGCATGCTTGATGATGCCGCCGATGTAATAGAGGCAGCTTTCCGAAAGGCCGGCATATTCGTCGCCGGCGAAAGTCGGCTTGCCGTCCTTCCAGATCGACTGGTGCACGTGCATGCCCGAACCGTTATCGCCAAAAATCGGCTTCGGCATGAAGGTCGCCGTCTTGCCATAGGCGTTGGCGACCTGGTGGACGACGTACTTGTAGATCTGTATCTTGTCGGCATTGCGCACCAGTGTGTCGAACTTGACGCCGAGCTCGTGCTGGGCAGCCGCGACTTCGTGATGGTGCTTTTCGACGACGACGCCCATTTCGGCCAGAACGGTCAGCATTTCGGAACGCATGTCCTGGAGGCTGTCGATCGGCGGAACCGGGAAATAACCGCCTTTGACGCGCGGACGGTGGCCGAGGTTGCCGGTTTCGTAATCGGTATCGTCATTCGAGGGCAGTTCAGACGAGTCGAGCTTGAAGCCGGTATTGTAAGGGTCGGCCTTGTACTTGACGTCGTCGAACACGAAAAATTCCGGCTCGGGACCGACGTAAACCGTGTCGCCCACGCCTGACGCCCTCAAATAGGCTTCGGCCTTCTTGGCGGTGCCGCGCGGGTCGCGATTATAGGCTTCGCCGGAAACCGGATCGAGAATGTCGCAGATCACGACCATGGTCGACTGGGCAAAGAAGGGATCCATATGAACGGTCGCCGGGTCCGGCATCAGCACCATGTCCGACTCGTTGATGGCCTTCCAGCCGCCGATCGAGGAGCCGTCGAACATGACGCCATCGGCGAACATGTCTTCGTCCACGGCGGCAACGTCCATGGTGACATGCTGCAGCTTGCCCTTGGGATCGGTAAAGCGCAGGTCCACGAACTTGACGTCGTTTTCCTTGATCTGTTTCATGATGTCGCTTGCGGTCGTCATGGGATCTTTCCTTGGATGTGAGAATGATGAGGTGCCGGTCCTTGGTCGGACCGGGCGTTATCAGATCGCGTCGATACCGGTCTCGCCGGTACGGATACGGACCACTTCTTCCACGTTGGAGACGAATATCTTGCCGTCGCCGATGCGTCCAGTCTGGGCTGCATTGCGGATCGCATCGATGACCGCTTCGACGTTCTCGTCGCCCAGAACAACTTCGACCTTCACCTTCGGCAGGAAATCCACCACGTATTCGGCCCCGCGGTAAAGCTCGGTATGGCCCTTCTGGCGGCCAAACCCCTTCGCTTCCGTCACGGTAATGCCTTGCAGGCCGACCTCCTGAAGGGCTTCCTTCACCTCGTCGAGCTTGAAAGGCTTGATGATCGCTTCGATCTTCTTCATGAAAAAATATCTCTCCGCTTCTGCCTGGGAGCAGGCATTCCCCGCCATGCCTTGATAATGCAGGTATCATGCCAATCCAAGGGCCTGACGCCTTTAATATCCTAGCCTTAACTGGCGGCGTACGCCAAGAGCGTTCTTGCTGAGCAGGTCTCGCCTTCGCCGGTCCCCGTGGCAGATGCCACTCTTTCGCCGCTCAAAGCTGAAAGGGCAAGCCATCAGCCGATGCGCAGCATCGGAGCGCTTATCTACAGGCAAATGCCCATTAATTGCGCAGGAGGCGTACCAAATTTCAGTTGTTTTCCTGTTACAAGTCGGGGCAGCATAGGGCATGGCCGATCTCGACACTTTGATCCTAACCCCGCACGAAATGGCAGCGGCCGATGCAGCATCGGCAGCCGGCGGCATTCCGTCCTACCAGTTGATGGAGCGTGCCGGGCAGGCCGTCGCGGCCCTGGCGCTGCAACGCTATCCGCAAGCATTGCGCTTCGTCGTACTGTGCGGCCCCGGCAATAATGGCGGCGACGGTTATGTCGCCGCACGCGCTTTGCAGGAGGCCGGGGCGACGGTCGATCTTCATGCATCGGCAGGTGTCGATGACCTGAAGGGCGATGCGCGCCGCGCCGCTCTTGCCTTTGCCGGAACGTCAAGACCGCTGTCTGAGTACCGTCCCATTGCCGGCGACGTTGTTGTCGACGCACTTTTCGGTGCAGGCCTGTCGCGCGCCTTGTCGCCCGACGTCCAGACGGTCATCGACGCCGTCAACCGATCGGGCACGCCTGTGATTGCCGTAGACCTGCCTTCAGGCGTATGCGGCCTTACCGGATCCGTGCTCGGAACGGCTTTTTCTGCCGCGCAAACGATAACTTTCATGGCAAGAAAGCCCGGCCACCTGCTGATGCCGGGAAGGGAATTGTGCGGCGAATTGACGGTTTTCGACATCGGCATGCCTCACCGCGTGGTCGCGGCTCAGGCGGGCGATCTTCGTCGAAACGACCCCAGACTGTGGATTCCACATCTGCCGCGACTGGCCACCGAGACCCACAAGTACAAGCGCGGACATCTGGTGGTGTTTTCCGGTGGCCCCTCACATACGGGTGCCGCACGCCTGTCCGCGCGCGCTGGCCTGAAATGCGGCGCAGGGCTCGTGACGATAGCAGCGCCGTTGGACGCAATGGCCGTCAACGCTCCGTCGCTGACTGCGGTGATGTTGCGTGCGGTGGAAAATGCCACAGCCTTGAAGGACTGGCTTGGGACGGCAAGGATCGGAGCCTGCGTGCTGGGTCCGGGATTTGGGGTCGGCGAACGGGCGCGCGATTTCGTCGGCGTACTTAGAGACACGCCGCTGGTGCTTGACGCCGACGGCATCACCGCCTTTAGGGCCGAACCGCAGGTTCTCTTCGAGCTTTTCGCGACCGGCGACACGCGCCTGGTGCTGACGCCGCATGAAGGTGAATTTTCGCGCCTGTTTCCCGACATTGCCGCCGACAAGGAGTTGGGCAAGGTGGAGAAGGCGAGGGTGGCGGCACGCCGCGCCCATGCCGTGATCGTCTACAAGGGCGCCGACAGCGTGATCGCCGCCCCGGATGGGCGCACCTATATCAATGACAATGCGCCCTCATGGCTGGCCACGGCCGGTTCGGGCGATGTCCTTGCCGGCATGATCGGCGCGCTCCTGGCGCAGGGCGTTGCGTCATTCGAGGCCGCGGCTGCTGCCGTCCATATGCATGGCGAGACAGCGCTCAGGGCCAGCCCTGGCATGACGGCGGAGGACCTGGCAGAGCATGCACGCGTCACCCTGCCGTAAGGATGAGCGCTATTTCAGAAGGTCGGCCATAGCCATTGCGCCCTGAGGCGCATTCACCTTGCCCTCGTGGATGAAGAAGGCGAAAACGTCGCGCGGCTGCTTCTTCACCTTGCGGCCGTCATCGACCAGCGGCAGATCGGCGGGCACAGCGCCTGCAGCCCAGGTCTTGAGCCGGTCGGCCCACTTCTTCATATCGCTATCGTCGTAACAGGTGGGAATATCGTCCGAGCCCTTTTGCAGGCGCGCATACACGAAGTCGGCAGTAACATCCGCAATCATGGGATAGTCGAAATGGTCGGCGCAGACGGGAGCGACGTTGTACGTCTCCAACAGCGCGACGAATTCCGGCACTTTGAAACTCTCGTGGCGCACTTCGACGACATGGCGCAACGGCAGACCTTCGAGCGTGTCCGGCAGCAGTTTCAGGAAGGCTTCGAAATCCTGCGGCTCGAACTTTTTGGTAGGCGCAAACTGCCACAGCAGAGGCCCGAGATGATCGCCGAGCTCGACCAGCCCTTGGCCGAGGAATTTATCGATCGATTCACCCGCCTCGGCGAGAACCTTGCGATTGGTCGTGAACCGGCTGGCCTTGAGGGAAAAAATAAACCCATCCGGCACTTCCGACGCCCATTTGGCAAAGGTTTCCGGTTTCTGCGAACCGTAATAGGTTCCGTTGACCTCGATCACAGAAAGCTTGCTGGACGCATATTCCAGCTGGCGTTTCTTCGCCAGCTTCTCGGGGTAAAACGTGCCTTCCCATGCATCGAAGGTCCAGCCACCAATCCCGGTGCGTATCGTGCCGTTCTTGCCCATCAAATCCCCCAGACAGTAGCTAATGCACGTGCGTCGCGGCGGATCACTCCGCCGCTTCGACCTTCCTGGCCGGCCGTCGTTCCAGCAGTTCCTTCAGGAACTGACCGGTATAGGACCGCTTCTCCTTGACCACCTGTTCCGGCGTGCCCTGCGCGACGATCTCGCCGCCGCCCGTGCCCCCTTCGGGACCGATGTCGATCACCCAGTCGGCGGTCTTGATGACTTCGAGATTGTGTTCGATCACAACAACGGAATTGCCCTGGTTGACCAGTTCATGCAGCATTTCCAGCAGCTTCGCCACATCATGAAAATGCAGGCCCGTCGTCGGTTCGTCGAGAATGTAAAGCGTGCGACCGGTCGACCGCTTCGACAATTCCTTGGCGAGCTTGACGCGCTGCGCCTCGCCACCCGAAAGCGTGTTCGCCTGCTGGCCGACCTTGATGTAACCGAGGCCGACATCGAACAGCGCCTGCAGCTTGTCGCGCACGGCCGGAACGGCAGAGAAGAACTCCACGCCTTCCTCGACCGTCATGTCCAGAACGTCGGCGATTGACTTGCCCTTAAAATGCACGTCCAGCGTTTCGCGATTGTAGCGTTTGCCGTGGCAGACATCGCAGGTGACATAGACGTCGGGCAGAAAGTGCATTTCGATCTTGATGACGCCATCGCCCTGGCAGGCCTCGCAGCGACCGCCCTTGACGTTGAACGAGAAGCGGCCCGGCGCATAGCCGCGCGCCTTGGCTTCGGGCAGGCCGGCAAACCAGTCGCGGATCGGCGTGAAGGCGCCAGTATAGGTGGCGGGATTCGAACGCGGTGTGCGGCCGATCGGCGACTGGTCGATATCGATGACCTTGTCAATGTGTTCGAAACCGTCGATGCGGTCATGTTCGGCCGGAATTTCGCGCGCGCCCATGACGCGGCGCGCCGCAGATTTGTACAGCGTCTCGATGAGGAAGGTGGACTTGCCGCCACCCGATACGCCTGTGACGGCCGTAAAGACGCCGAGCGGAACGGCCGCCGTGACATTCCTAAGGTTGTTGCCACGCGCGCCGACAACCTTGATTTCCTTGCCCTTCTTGGGCTTGCGGCGCTCGGCAGGTACAGCCACGCCGAGCTTGCCGGACAGGTATTTCCCGGTGAGGGATTTCGGATTGGCCATGACTTGCTTCGGCGTGCCTTCGGCAACGACGGTCCCGCCATGAATGCCGGCAGCGGGACCGATGTCGACGACATAGTCGGCCGTCAGGATCGCATCCTCGTCATGCTCCACGACGATCACGGTATTGCCGATATCGCGAAGATGTTTCAGCGTTTCGAGCAGGCGGGCATTATCGCGTTGGTGCAGGCCGATCGACGGTTCGTCGAGAACATAAAGAACGCCGGTGAGGCCCGATCCGATCTGCGATGCCAGCCGGATGCGCTGGCTTTCGCCGCCCGACAAAGTGCCGGAATTACGTGACAGACTGAGATAATCAAGGCCGACATCGTTGAGAAACTGCAGACGCTCGCGAATTTCCTTGAGGATGCGGACCGCAATCTCGTTCTGCTTGGCGTTCAGATGGTCGGGCAGGGCGGAGAACCAGTCGCGCGCCGTCTTGATCGACATCTCGGTGATCTGGCCTATATGCAGCTTGTTGATCTTCACCGCGAGGGCTTCGGGCTTGAGCCGATAGCCGGCGCAGGCCGGGCAGGGCGCTGCCGACATATAGCGCTCGATCTCCTCACGCGCCCAGGCACTGTCGGTCTCTTTCCAGCGGCGCTCGAGGTTCGGCACGATGCCTTCGAATGTCTTGGTCGTCTTGTAGGAGCGGGCGCCGTCGGCGTAGCTGAATTCAATCTTCTCCTCGGTGCCCTGCAGAATGGCTTTCTGTGCCTCTCTGGACAGCTTTTCCCAGCGATCGGACAGTTTGAAGCCGAACACCTTTCCCAGCCCTTCGAGCGTCTGGTTGTAATAGGGCGACGAGGATTTCGCCCATGGCGCAATGGCGCCGTCCTTCAGTGTGCGACCGGGTTCCGGCACGATCAGGTTTTCGTCCACCTTCTGCTGCGAGCCGAGACCGTCGCAGGTCGGGCAGGCGCCAAAGGGATTGTTGAACGAAAAAAGGCGCGGCTCTATTTCCGGGATGGTGAAACCGGAGACCGGGCAGGCGAATTTTTCGGAAAACAGCACACGCTCATGGGTCTCGTTGAGCGACTTGTTGGCCGAACCGCCGGCCGCCGTTTCGCTGGCGGGCAGCGGCTTGTCGGCAAATTCCGCGATTGCCAGCCCGTCGGCGAGTTTCAGCGAAGTCTCGAAACTGTCGGCCAGGCGGGCGGCAATATCGGCGCGCACGACCAAGCGGTCGACGACGACGTCGATATCGTGCTTGTACTTCTTGTCGAGCGGCGGCACGTCGGCGATTTCGTAGAACTGGCCGTCGACCTTGACGCGCTGAAAGCCCTTCTTCATCAGCTCGGCGAGTTCCTTTTTGTACTCGCCCTTGCGACCGCGGATCATCGGCGCAAGGATGTAAAGGCGGGCGCCTTCCTCGAAATCGAGGACGCGATCGACCATCTGGCTGACCGTCTGACTTTCGATCGGCAGGCCCGTCGCGGGCGAATAGGGAGTGCCGACGCGCGCGAACAGGAGGCGCATATAGTCGTAGATTTCGGTCACGGTGCCGACAGTCGAGCGCGGGTTGCGGGAGGTCGTCTTCTGTTCGATCGAGATTGCGGGCGACAGGCCGTCGATCTGGTCGACATCCGGCTTCTGCATCATTTCGAGGAACTGCCGGGCATAGGCCGACAAGCTCTCGACATAGCGCCGCTGGCCTTCAGCGTAAATCGTGTCGAAGGCGAGAGACGACTTGCCCGACCCGGACAGGCCGGTCATCACGATCAGCGAGTTTCGGGGCAGATCGAGATCGATACCCTTGAGATTATGTTCACGCGCGCCACGAATGGAGATCGTCTTGAGTTCGCTCATTGCCAAAGCCTGATGGGAGGGATGGCTCCCTATGTAGTGACTGAAATTCAGGTGTCGAGGTGGAAACGACACCATGCGCAGGTCGTTCCCGATTCCGTTGACTTGACTATAGGAATAAACTAGAACAAATAAAGAACAATTTTTGAGGGGACCGAAACGCGAATTGCCGGTTCCGACTTTTGCTTGTGGATTACCGTGCTCGAGGTCGCATCGCACCGCCCGGATAGTCTAAGGTGACCCATTGAATTTGAGCCGCGCTGGCGGCGGACGAGGTGATTTATCATGGCAGGTAGCGTCAACAAGGTGATCCTGATCGGCAATGTCGGCGCCGATCCCGAAATCCGTCGGACCCAGGACGGCCGTCCGATCGCCAATCTGCGGATTGCCACGTCGGAAAGCTGGCGTGACCGCAATTCCGGCGAGCGCAAGGAAAAGACCGAGTGGCACAGCGTCGTGGTATTCAACGAGGGGCTCTGCAAGGTCGTCGAACAATATGTGAAGAAAGGCGCCAAGCTTTATATCGAGGGCGCGCTTCAGACCCGCAAATGGCAGGACCAGCAGGGGCAGGATCGGTATTCGACTGAAGTCGTGCTGCAGGGGTTCAACTCGACCCTGACAATGCTTGACGGGCGCGGCGGCGAGGGCGGCGGTGACCGTGGTGGTTATGGCGGCGGTCGCGGCAGTTCCGCCGGTGGCAATGATTACGGTGGCGGCGGCGACTTTGGCGGCGGTTACGGTGGTGGCGGAGACGATTACGGTCGTCCGTCCGGCGGCGGCAACCGCGGCGGCCAGTCCTCCGGCGGTGGCGGTGGTTTTTCCCGCGATCTCGACGACGATATTCCGTTCTGATGATAAGGCGCCGCGAGGCGCCTTTTTCGTGATCAGTGTAGGAAGGTGCGGGTCAGGACGGTACGGCGAAAGCCTATCATGCCGGTCACCACGAGACGGCTATGTGGGGAACGTACTGGCCCTCATCCACGACGTCTTCGCGACTTCCCGGATTGACGGCGTAGCCGTGGCAGCCTGGTCTGTCGGCGTAGCAGAGGCAATCTCAACCTGACTGATCTCCCCGCGCTCCAGTGCTTGTGCCGGTCATCTGTTCGCCCTCTTTGGCGGCTTTCCTGGTGGACGCGATCTCCCAGCGCATTCTCGAGATGAGCGAACATGCAGCCAACACCTCACCCTGCGTCGTCACGCAGCGGCAGTTCGTAAGATCGCCCATCGGGGGTGAGAGGCCTATAGATTGAAGGCCGAACGGATACCGTCCACGGCGAACTGTACCGAAAGCGCAGCAAGGATAACGCCGAGCAGGCGTGTCAGCAGGGCGCGGCCTGTGATGCCGAGAAACCGATCCAGGGCAGGGGCGATCATCAGCGCCGCGAAGACGGCCAGCATGGAGACGCCGAGAACGGCAATCAGGATGGCGCGATCGAGCGGCGCGCTGAAGCTGCCGGCCAGGAGCACGGTCGCCGAAATAGCGCCAGGCCCGGAAATCAGAGGCAGGGCCAGCGGAAAGATCGCGATGTTGCGGATGTGATCCACCGTCACCGCCGTCTCGGAGGTCTTCTCCTTGCGATCATTGCGGCGTTCAAAGATCATCTCGAAAGCGATCCAGAACAGAAGCAGGCCGCCCGCGATACGGAAGGCGCCCATGGAAATCCCGAGAAAACCGAGAAGCTGCGCGCCCACCAGCGCAAAACCGGCCAGAATTCCGAAAGCGGTAACGGTGCCAAGCATGGCGACGTGGCGCCGCTGGGCGGCATCCATGCCGACCGTCAGGCCGACGAAAAGCGGCGCCAGGCCGGGTGGGTCGAGCGTGACCAGCAATGTCGTCAGCGCGTTGAGGATCGTGTCGATCGTTACCATCTAAAGCCTTGTTCCCGCATGCTTGCCGTCAATCTGAAAGCTTGTTAGGACAGGCCGTTCATGGGGGAAACCCCATTCGCGGGCGCTCTCCACAGACAAAGATGGCCGAGGCCGCCGATAACCTGTAAAAGCCTGTTCACAACACGTCCCGAAATTGGCGTCTGGAGCAGCCTTCCGCTATAAAGCGTCAACCGATTCCGAACAGGATCCTAACCGATTTGACTGATCAAAGCACACCCGGCGGCGGAAAGCTGCCACCCGGCATCGAACCCATTTCGATCATGGAGGAAATGCAGCGCTCCTATCTCGATTACGCGATGAGCGTGATCGTCAGCCGCGCTCTTCCGGATGTCCGCGACGGCTTGAAGCCGGTTCATCGCCGTATCCTCTACGGCATGTCCGAACTTGGTATCGACTGGAACAAGAAATACGTCAAATGTGCCCGCGTGACCGGGGACGTGATGGGTAAATATCACCCGCACGGCAATACGGCGATCTATGACGCACTGGCGCGCATGGCGCAGGACTGGTCGCTTCGCCTGCCACTGATCGATGGTCAGGGCAATTTCGGCTCTGTCGACGGTGACCCTCCGGCCGCCGAGCGATACACCGAATGCCGGCTTGAAAAGGCTGCCCATTCGCTGCTTGACGACCTCGACAAGGAGACCGTCGATTTCCGCGACAACTACGACGGCACGCTGTCGGAGCCCGTCGTCGTACCGGCAAAATTCCCGAACCTGTTGGTCAACGGCGCGGGCGGCATCGCCGTCGGCATGGCGACGAACATTCCGCCGCATAATCTGAGCGAGGTCATCAACGGTTGTATCGCCCTGATTGATAATCCGGCTATGGAACTGCCGGAAATGATGGAAATCATTCCGGGACCGGATTTTCCGACCGGCGCCATGATCCTCGGCAAGAACGGCATTCGCTCAGCCTACGAAACGGGTCGAGGCTCGGTCATGATGCGTGGCGTTGCCACCGTCGAACCGATGCGCGGGGACCGCGAACAGATCATCATCACCGAAATTCCCTATCAGGTGAACAAGTCGACGATGATCGAAAAGATGGCCGAACTGGTCAAGGAAAAGCGCATCGAGGGCATTTCCGACCTGCGCGACGAAAGCGACCGCGAGGGCTACCGGGTCGTCATCGAGCTGAAGCGCGATGCCAATGCCGATGTCATCCTGAACCAGCTCTACCGCTACACGCCGCTGCAGACCTCGTTCGGCTGCAACATGGTTGCGCTCAATGGCGGCAAGCCCGAACAGCTGGCGCTGCTCGACATGCTGCGTGCCTTCGTCGCCTTCCGCGAAGAGGTCGTTAGCCGGCGTACGAAATACCTGCTGCGCAAGGCGCGCGAGCGCGCGCATGTCTTGGTCGGTCTGGCGATCTCGGTTGCCAATATCGACGAAGTGATCGCGCTGATCCGCAAGGCGCCGGATCCGGCGACCGCGCGCGAGCAGTTGATGACCCGCCGCTGGCCGGCGCATGACGTCGAGCCGTTGATCCGCCTGATCGATGATCCGCGTCACAAGATCAACGAGGACGGCACCTACAACCTGTCGGAAGAGCAGGCGCGTGCGATCCTCGAACTGCGTCTGGCCCGCCTGACCGCACTCGGCCGCGACGAAATCGCCGACGAGTTGAACAAGATCGGCGCCGAGATCAGCGATTATCTCGATATCCTTTCGTCGCGCGTGCGCATCCAGCAGATCGTCAAGGACGAGATGGCTGCCGTGCGTGACGAATTCGGTACGCCGCGCCGCACGCAGATCATGGATGCCGGCCTCGACATGGACGATGAGGATCTCATCGCCCGTGAAGACATGGTCGTCACGGTTTCGCATCTCGGTTATATCAAGCGCGTGCCGCTGACCACCTATCGCGCCCAGCGCCGCGGCGGCAAGGGCCGGTCCGGCATGGCGACGCGTGACGAGGATTTCGTCTCGCGCCTGTTCGTGGTCAACACCCATACGCCGGTTCTGTTCTTCTCCTCGCGTGGCATCGTCTACAAGGAAAAGGTCTACCGCCTGCCGATCGGCACGCCGCAGTCTCGCGGCAAGGCCCTGATCAACATGCTGCCGCTGGAAGCCGGCGAACGCATCACCACGATCATGCCGCTGCCCGAGGACGAGGCGACCTGGGAAAACCTTGACGTGATGTTCGCAACGACGCGTGGTACGGTTCGCCGCAACAAGCTCAGCGACTTCGTGCAGGTCAACCGCAACGGCAAGATCGCCATGAAGCTCGAGGAAGAGGGCGACGAAATCCTCTCCGTCGAAACCTGCACGGCCCCGAACCATGATCTTGCCATTCCGGGCGACGATGTGCTGCTGACGACCGCACTTGGTCAGGCGATCCGCTTCCCCGTCGATGAGGTCCGCGTGTTTGCCGGCCGCAACTCGATCGGCGTGCGCGGCATCAATCTGGCCGAGGGCGACCGCATCATCTCGATGACGATCGTCAACCATGTCGATGCCGAGCCGTGGGAGCGTGCCGCTTACCTCAAGCGTTCGGCTGTCGAACGTCGTGCCGCCGGTGTCGATGAAGAGGATATCGCTCTCGTTGGCGAGGAAGTGGTGGAAGAAGGACAGCTGTCCGACGAACGCTACGAATACCTCAAGGGTCGCGAGCAGTTCGTCCTGACCGTCTCCGAAAAGGGCTTTGGCAAGCGTTCTTCCTCCTACGATTTCCGCACGTCAGGCCGTGGCGGCAAGGGTATCCGCGCCACCGACACGTCTAAGACTTCGGAAATCGGTGAACAGGTTGCCGTCTTCCCGGTCGACGACAAGGACCAGATCATGCTTGTCACCGATGGCGGCGTTCTGATCCGTGTGCCGGTCGATGGCATCCGCATCGCCAGCCGCGCCACCAAGGGCGTCACCATCTTCTCCACCGGCAAGGGCGAGAAGGTCGTGTCGGTCGAGCGCATCAGCGAGCCGGAAGGCGAAGAGGAAGAGGGCGACGTGCCGGGTGAAATCACCACCGAAGGCGGCGCTATCACCGAGACGCCGGAAGGCGGAGCCCCAGAGGGCGACGCGCCGAGCGAAGAATAAGCAGCAAAGGCCGGGAGACATCCCGGCCTTTCTCGTTGAGGATCATGCAGACATGGCGCCGGATATTTTTCTCAAGTTTTTGGCGCCGATCGGAACGGTGGCAGGTTTTTATCTGCTGATCCGCTGCATCATGAGCCTGGCTCGGATCATCTCTCCGGATGTGCGGGAGCGCTTCCCGGCCGGCACGGATGCCAAGAGAGTGACATTGCCGAGGGCAGGGCGTTATCTCATCAGCATCGTGGTTCCGCCGTTCACCTTCATCACCGGCACCACGCATTTTTCCGCACGCTTCGCCATTCGCCAAAGCGCGTCAGGCGCAGCGATCGAATATCAGGGCTCCCGATTTGCCGTGATGCAGGTGCAGCGAACTGACATGAGCGGACGAAAATCCATACCGCTTGGTCGTTTCGAATGCCCAGCACCCGGAGACTACGAGGTTCTCTGCCTGGATCCCGACAGGATCCGTCCGGGCTTTCTGCTGGAAGTCTCACCTCATATACCGGCGCTGACATTCGTGCCGCTGGTTCTGGGCACGATCCTGTCATTCATCATGGCCGGCGTCGGATTGATCTTTACCGTCCTCTGGGTGGCGGGAAAGATCTGAGAGGCGAGGGTGCTCGTTCATCTTCCAGGCAACAAAAAAGCCGGGTGACATTTATCACCCGGCTTTTTGTTCAAAATTGTCGCCTTAGAACGCCCGATGACGGCGGGCAAAATCCTCAAGATCCTCCCGCTCCTTGCGAAGCTCGGTGATCGAAGATACGACTGTGGCGACAAACATGGTGCTGATCAGCCCGGCAAGAACTGTCATGGTCAAGAACATCTCATACCTTCCCGGGCCGTTGGCCTCAGTAGTAGGAGACGCCCTGGTAGCTACCGGTCATCTCCGTGTAATTGATCGGAGCCGTATCGGACTTGTTGTCGTAAAGAGTCACTGTTGCAGTCATCATGACTGCGATCATGGCGGTCCACACAACGCTGATCATGGTGATCTTGTCGGGCATTGCCGAATTTCTCTTCGCAAGCATCTCCGCATTTCCTTCTGCTAGGTAAACGTGCATTCAACACGCTGGTTCCGCATCGTTGAGGGTTTTTTAAGATTATCCCTCTGAAGCCTCCCTGAAGAGGCCGTTCATCTGGCGTTCAGGTTTCGAACGCTTCCGACTTCGTCCACGTCCGCCGTAAGGACGAGTTCGGCCAGAAGCGAAAGGCCGATGGCAGTTACGACGAGGACGACCAGCATGTCTTACTCCTGTTGCGGGAGGCTGAGCGCCAATCCTTCCCGCCTCTGCAGGATCGATATAAACATGCCGCGGCTGAAACCGTCTTGAACGGCACGTTCATTTGCCGTTCAGATGGCCGCCGCCTTGCGATTGGCGGCTGTCCATGACAAAAGGCGGTGACTTTATAATGGTTTTGGCTTTGAGCGCTGAAGGCACGATGACCACCGCTTTTTATCCGGGATCGTTCGATCCGATGACCAACGGGCACCTTGATGTGCTTATGCAGGCGATGAAGGTCGCGGGCACGGTCGTCGTTGGTATCGGCGTACATCCGGGCAAGACACCCCTTTTCAGCTTTGAGGAAAGGGCCGACCTCATCAGCCGCGCTGTAAGCCAGGCGCTGCCAACAAAGGCCGCTCAGGTTTCGGTCGTCAGCTTCGACGGACTTGTCATCCATGCAGCGCGACAGCACGGCGCGAGCCTGTTGATCCGCGGCCTGCGCGATGGCACGGACTTCGACTACGAAATGCAGATGGCCGGCATGAATGCACAGATGGCACCCGACGTGCAGACGGTTTTCCTGCCTGCCGGCATTGCATCGCGGCCCATAACCGCCACATTGGTTCGACAGATCGCCTCCATGGGCGGCGATGTCGGGGCTTTTGTGCCGGCGGCCGTTCTCGAAGCCCTGAATACCAAGCTGAAACGCTGATCGTTTATCAAACGGAGCCCAGGATGAAACTTCTTCACCTTGCCCTTGCCGGCGCCATGATGGCCGCCTCCTTTGCCGCCCCGGCGCTTGCCACCGATGCCAACACCATGACCATCCAGCTGAAGGATGGCCCGGTCGTCATCCAGCTCATGCCGGAACTGGCGCCAAAACACGTCAAGCAGATCAAGGAACTTGCGTCCAAGGGCGAATACGACAATGTCGTCTTTCACCGCGTGATCGACGGTTTCATGGCGCAGACGGGCGACGTTCAGTACGGCAAGCAGGGTGGCAAGAATTTTGCGCCTTCGCGCGCCGGTATGGGCGGTTCGGACCTGCCGGATATCCCGGCCGAATTCTCTCGCACGCCGTTCGAGCGTGGCGTGGTCGGCATGGCGCGTTCGCAGAGCCCGAACTCCGCCAACTCGCAATTCTTCATCATGTTCACCAAGTACCCAAGCCTCGACGGCCAGTATACGGTTGTGGGCAAGGTCGTGTCCGGCATGGAAAATGTCGACAAGATCAAGAAGGGCACCGGCGGCAATGGCGAAGTCAGCGATCCGGACCGCATGCTGAAGGTCACGGTCGGTCAGTAAGCCGCCGCGCAAACAAAATAATACCGGGTGAAAACCCCAACCAAGGAGAAAGACATGGCCGAGATCAAGGATCCGGAAAACACCATCATCATGGAAACCACCAAGGGCAAGGTCGTCATCCAGCTTCTGCCGGATCTCGCACCCGAGCACGTCGCACGCATCAAGGAACTGGCGCGCGAAAAGGCCTATGACGGCGTTGTTTTCCACCGCGTCATTCCTGACTTCATGGCACAGACCGGCGACGTCAAGTTCGGCAAGAAGGGCGGCGAAAGCTTCAACCCGTCGCGCGCCGGCATGGGCGGTTCCGACAAGCCGGACCTGAAGGCTGAATTCTCGGCCGTACCGCATGTTCGCGGCACCTGCTCTATGGCCCGTTCGCAGAACCCGAACTCCGCCAACTCGCAGTTCTTCATCTGCTTTACGGATGCTCCGTGGCTCAACAAGCAGTACTCCGTCTGGGGTCAGGTCATCGAAGGCATGGACTTCATCGACCAGATCAAGAAGGGCGAGCCCGTTCAGGATCCTGATTCGATCGTATCCGTCCGCGTTGCAGCCGACGCTGCTGCCTGATCTTTCAGGACATTCGCTCTACCAGAAACGCCCCGGCAACGGATCGGGGCGTTTCGCTTTTTCTGAAAGGCCCGGACGGTGCGCGTAGACCTGTTCGATTTCGATCTCCCCGACGACAATATCGCATTGCGGCCCGCAAACCCGCGCGACAGTGCGCGGCTGCTTATCGTCAAGCCGGGTCACGAGCCCGAGCTTGCCGATCATGTCGTGCGTGATCTGGTGGATTTTCTCAGACCCGGCGATGCGCTTGTGTTCAACGACACAAAAGTCATTCCGGCGCAGCTGGAAGGCATTCGCCATCGCGAGGGTGCCGGCGGCCAGCAGGTTTCGGCCACGCTGCACATGCGTACCGATCCGGATGTCTGGAAGGCCTTTGCCAAGCCCGGAAAACGCATCAAGGTCGGCGACCGCATCGAATTCGGCCATTCCGACGCCAATACCTGCTTTGCCGGTTCGCTGATGGCGACGGTCGAGGAGAAGGGCGAGGGTGGCGAAGTCACGCTGCGTTTCGACCTCTCCGGTCCGGCGCTGGACGAGGCGATCATGAGCTCCGGCCATATTCCGCTGCCGCCCTATATCGCCGCCAAGCGACCCGAGGACGAGCAGGACCGCAAGGACTACCAGACCATCTATGCCCGCGAGGAAGGCGCCGTTGCGGCGCCCACAGCTGGCCTGCATTTCACGCCCGATCTGCTTGCGCGTCTCGACGCTGCCGGGATCGAACGCCATTTCGTGACGCTGCATGTCGGTGCCGGTACGTTCCTGCCGGTCAAGGCCGACGATACCGACGACCACAAGATGCATCTGGAAATCGGCCATGTGAGCGCCGAGACCGCGCAAGCCCTGAACGCCGTAAAGGCGAGGGGCGGGCGCATCGTCTGCGTC
Source organism: Neorhizobium sp. NPDC001467 (assembly GCF_050275975.1). Lineage (NCBI taxonomy): Bacteria > Pseudomonadati > Pseudomonadota > Alphaproteobacteria > Hyphomicrobiales > Rhizobiaceae > Neorhizobium > Neorhizobium sp. NPDC001467. The sequence goes on from NZ_JBNNPS010000011.1 coordinate 122,944, forward strand.
GGCACGACCTCGCTGCGACTGATTGAAAGCGCCGCTTCTGACGACGGCCGCATCCATGCCTGGAGCGATGCGACGGGCATCTTCATCACGCCCGGTTACCGTTTCAAGGCGGTCGATCTGCTGATGACCAATTTCCACCTGCCGAAATCGACGCTGATGATGCTGGTCTCTGCCTTTGCGGGCTTGGAAACCATGCAGCGCGCCTACGCGCACGCGATCGAGACCGGCTATCGTTTCTATTCCTACGGCGATTCCAGCCTTCTGCACCGGATGCCCCGATGACCGAAAACTTTCAATTCTCCCTCAAGGCCACCAGCGGCGGCGCCCGTCTCGGCGAAGTCTCGATGCCACGCGGCACGATCCGCACGCCGGCCTTCATGCCGGTCGGCACGGTCGGCACCGTCAAGGCGATGTATCTTGATCAGGTGAAGGATACCGGTGCCGATATCATCCTCGGCAACACCTATCACCTGATGTTGCGGCCGGGTGCGGAGCGCGTCGCGCGTCTGGGCCGCCGCACCTGCTCCTCGTCGAGCCCCTCCAGCTTCCAGAGCACGACGTCACGGTGCCGGTCCAGCGCCGCCAGCAGACTTTCCTTCTCGCCCCCGGTGTAGGGCACGTGGATTCCCATGGCGGGGAACGTAGCAGCGCCCGCCGACAACACCCCCTCCCGCGCGGGCAGTACAAAAAGCACGTGCCGCCGCGGGACGCCACTGCGAACATGGCCCCATGAGCACACCTCCCACCCACGCCGGCCGCCCCTTCGACGAGCTCGTCTCGGAGGCGGTCGCCGCCCCCGTCGAGGGCTGGGACTTCTCGTGGTTCGAGGGCCGGGCCACCGAGGAGCGGCCCTCTTGGGGGTACGCGCGTGCCATGGGCGAGCGCATGGGCCGGGCCTCGGCCGGGCTCGACCTCCAGTCCGGTGGCGGCGAGGTACTCGCCTCGGCCCCGAAGCTGCCCCCGCTGATCGCCGCCACCGAGGGCTGGCCCCCCAACGTGGCCAAGGCCTCCGCGCTGCTCGCCCCGCGCGGTGTCGTGGTCGTCGCCTCGCCGGAGGACGCGCCGCTGCCGTTCGCCGACGGCACGTTCGACCTGGTGACCAGCCGCCACCCGGTGAAGGCCCCGTTCGCCGAGATCGCACGGGTGCTGGCGCCCGGCGGTACGTACTTCGCGCAGCACGTCGGCCCGAGCAGCGTCTTCGAGGTCGTCGAGTTCTTCCTCGGTCCGCAGCCGGAAGAGGTCAGGAACGGCCGTGACCCGGAGGGCGAGCGGGCCGAGGCCGAGGCGGCCGGCCTCGATGTCGTCGACCTGCGCGCGGAGCGTCTGCGCATCGAGTTCTACGACGTCGGTGCCGTCGTCCACTTCCTGCGCAAGGTGATCTGGATGGTCCCGGGCTTCACCGTGGAGGCGTACCGGCCGCGCCTCCTGGAACTCCATGAACGGCTCGCGAAGGAAGGGCCGTTCGTCGCCCACAGCACGCGCCACCTGATCGAGGCCCGCAAGCCGGTCGCCGGGTGATTCACGGCAATTGATGTACAAGCGGGACGAGTTCGCCGGCCTCTTCCGGAGGCCCGCCGTCCAACCGATTCCGCATCGTTATCGACAATGGCTCGCGACACGTGTCACCGTCGCGTAGGTTCAGACCAAGGCAATTCGCGTGAGCAAAGCTGCGCGGCGGCACCGTGCAGTGGAGGGGGCTGCGCGGTGCCGCGTGCCTTCCCCCCCGTCTACGGTCACTGGACCTCCCGCGACCAGGGTCGCCGGGTC
>NZ_JBNNPS010000012.1:0-121377 GCF_050275975.1 Neorhizobium sp. NPDC001467
GATGACGCGCTCACCGGCGAGCACCTTGCGTACGGCTTCCGCGAGTTGGGCCGCGGGGGCGTCCTTGACGAGGAACGCGTGGGCGCCGGACTCCATCGCCGTACGGAGATAGCCGGGGCGGCCGAACGTGGTGAGGACGACGACCTTGAGGGCGGGCAGGTGCTCGCTGAGCTGGGCGGCGGCCTCGATGCCGGTCATGCCGGGCATCTCGATGTCCAGGAGCGCCACGTCGGGGCGGTGGGCCTGCGCCAGGCTCACCGCCTCGCGGCCGTCCGCCGCCTCCGCCACCACCTCGAAGTCGCCGCCCGCCGCGAGGATCGCGCTCACGCCCGCCCGGACCATCGCCTCGTCGTCCGCCAGCAGCACTCGGATCATCTCGCCCACTCCCGCCTCTGTTCCTGCACCTGGTCCGTTGTGCCTGGCCTGGGGATCACACTCTTCTCCAGCAGTTCGTGGCGGTCGTCCTTGTCGAAGCAGAGCCTGAAGTGGTCCACGGGGACGAACAGTTCGCCGCTCGCCCTGTAGTAGCGGCAGTCCGTTCCCGGTGGTGGTGGGGTCGGCGCCCGGTCCACCGGCGGGTCGCTGATCGTGCGGTCCGGCAGCCGCGGGACCGTCTCCTCCAGCGGCGTTCCGATCTTCAGGGCCACGTACGCGGTCGGCGTCAGCACCGCGTGCGTCTTCGTGTACGCGTACCAGGCGAACGCCCCTCCGATCAGGACCGCCCCCACCGCTGCCGCCGCCCCGAACGCCACCCCGACCCTGCGGTGTGCCAGGCGCCTCGCCGATGTGAAGAGGGCCCCCGGTGTTGCGGTGTCGGGGCCGGCTGTCTTCCTGGTCGGGATGTTGGCGCTGACGCGGTAGCCCTCCCCGTGCGGGCCGGCCTCGAACGAGCCGCCCAGTGCCGTGACGCCGGCCCGCAGGCCGATGAGGCCCGTGCCGCTGCCCGCCGGGCCCGCGCGGTGCCGGGGGCGGCCGTTCGTGATGTCCACCGTCGTCCCGCTCTCGTTCTGCGCGTGTTCGACGGTGACGGGGGCTCCGGGGGCGTGCTTCGCCGCGTTCGTCAGTGCTTCCTGGATCACTCGGTAAGTGGTTCGCTAGTTCGTCACGATGTCAGAGCGTGAAGTCACGCTGAAAATCTATGTCGAACACGGCAAGGAAGACCGCGCCCACTACGCCATGGACGCGTTGAAGCGCTCCATGAAGTGGGACGAGGAACGCTTTGGCCGCGAATACGATCTCGACATTTTCCAGATCGTCGCGGTCTCAGACTTCAACATGGGCGCCATGGAGAACAAGGGCCTCAACGTCTTCAACGACAAATATGTTCTGGCCGACCCGGCAACCGCGACCGACCAGGATTACGCCAATATCGAGGCGATCATCGCCCACGAATATTTCCACAACTGGACCGGCAACCGCATCACCTGCCGCGACTGGTTCCAGCTGTGCCTGAAGGAGGGTCTCACGGTCTATCGCGACCACGAGTTTTCCGCAGACATGCGCTCGCGCGCGGTCAAGCGTATTGCCGAAGTGCGCCACCTGAAATCGGAACAGTTCCCGGAAGATGCCGGCCCGCTCGCCCATCCGGTGCGCCCGACCGTCTACCGAGAGATCAACAATTTCTACACGACGACCGTCTACGAAAAGGGATCGGAAGTCACCCGCATGATTGCGACCCTGCTTGGTGCCGAGGGCTTCAAGAAGGGCATGGACCTCTATTTCGAACGTAATGACGGCGATGCCGCCACGGTCGAAGACTTTGTCAAATGCTTCGAGGATGCCACGGGCCGCGATCTGTCGCAGTTCTCGCGCTGGTATCATCAGGCCGGCACGCCACTTGTCTCCGTTTCCACCGCCCATGATGCGGCCGCCGGCACCTTCACACTGACGCTCGAACAGACGATCCCGGCCACACCCGGCCAGGCGAACAAGGAGCCGATGCATATCCCGCTGTCCTTCGCGCTGATCCTCGACAACGGTTCGATTGCCGAACCGGCATCGGTGTCCGGCGGTGAGGTGACCGGCGATGTCCTGCATCTGACCGAGCGCAGCCAGACCTTTGTCTTTGCCGGCATCTCCGCGCGTCCGGTCCTGTCGCTCAACCGGTCCTTCTCGGCGCCGATCAACCTGTCCTTCGATCAGACGACCGAAGATCTGGTCCACATCGCCCGCCACGACACCGACCTCTTCTCGCGCTGGCAGGCGCTGACCGATCTCGCCCTGCCGAACCTCGTCAAGGCGGCAGGCGACGCCCGGGACGGCCAGCCGGTCACCTGCGACAAGGCCTTCATCGCCGCGCTCCTGGAAGCTGCCGCCGACGAGACGCTGGAGCCGGCCTTCCGTGCACAGGCATTGGCACTGCCGAGCGAGGCAGACATTGCCCGCGAACTCGGCGGCAACAACGATCCGGATGCCATCCATGCCGGCCGCCAGGCCGTGCTTGCGGCAATCGCAGATGCCGGCCGTGACACTTTCCTGTCGCTCGTTGACGCGATGCGGGTCGAGGGTGCGTTCACGCCGGATGCAGAGAGCGCCGGCAAGCGTTCGCTGCGCAATGCGGCCCTCGGTTATCTGGCACTGGCCGAAAACACCCCTGCACGTGCTGCCGAAGCTTTTGCCAAAGCCGACAACATGACGGACCTTGCCCAGGCGCTGACGCTGCTTGCGCACCGCTTTCCGGCATCGACCGAAGCGCGCGAAGCCCTCGACACATTTGCCGAGCGCTTTGCCGACAATCCTCTCGTCATCGACAAGTGGTTCCTGATCCAGGCGACCATTCCGGGTGACGATGCGCTTGCCCGCGTCAAGGCACTGATGGCGGACGAAAGGTTCAACGGCAGCAACCCGAACCGCGTGCGCTCGCTGGTCGGCGCGTTTGCCTTCTCCAACGCCACCGGCTTCAACCGCGCCGATGGCGAAGGTTATCGCTTCCTCGCTGGCCAAATCCTCGCGATCGACCCGAAGAACCCGCAGCTCGCGGCCCGCATTCTCACCGCGATGCGCTCCTGGCGCTCGCTGGAATCCGCCCGCGCCGACCATGCCCGCGCGGCCCTGATGGACATCGAGCGCGCACCGCAGCTGTCGACCGATGTGCGCGACATCGTCGAGCGCATGCTGAAGGCCTGATCGGATTTCAGGTCTGAACGAAATCGACGCCGGGGTTTTGCCCCGGCGTTTCCGTATGTGCTTTACGCTTCGAAATACCGGGCGATCAGGCCGCGGCAATAGTCCGGCGACGGTTCGCGATCGCCGAACAGGATATGGTAGACGATCGGCGCGATGATCAGGTCGATGGCCAGATCCACGTCAAGCTCGCCCTCGCCGCGGGCCAGAGCGCGCGCGCGCAGGGTCTCGAGATGCCGGGTGGTGAAAGCGCAGCATTTGATCGCTGCCGTATTGCCGCCGGACAGAACGTCGGTCAGCATGTCCCGTCCCACCCTCGTGGACATTTCCTCGGCATATTGCAGAATGAAGGCTTCCAGATCGCTCTCCAACGCGCCGGTATCATCCGGGTCGGCGATCGGCCGCATATGGGCAACGGCCACATCCGCCAGAAGATCGGAAAGATCGCCCCAGCGGCGGTAGATGGTCGAGGGCGTCACCCCCGCCCTTTCCGCAATCATTGGCACGGTGATCGCGCTGCGGTCCATCTCCTGCATAAGCTCGTGCACGCTGCGATGCACTTCCGCCTGAATGCGCGCGCTGCGCCCGCCCTGGCGGACCATTTCCTTTGCCACTCGCCTCTCCCTGCCGCTCGCCGCATCGGTATTCTTAATGCAAAGATATTGCTTTAGTAGCAATACGCAACTACATCACCTTAACGCAAATATTTTGCATTAAGGTGATCCCATGCCGCAAGCGCCCCACCCGCGAAACCACAGCCGGATGATGGTCTACAGTTTTTTCGGCGCCGCGCTGATCTCGGCCACCAGCAGCGCCCCGACGCCACTTTACGGCGTCTATCAGACGCTGTTCCATCTGTCCCCGGGCATGGTGACGCTGATCTTCGGCGCCTATGCCTTTGCGCTCCTAGTCGCCCTTCTCATCTTTGGCAGCCTGTCGGACTATCTGGGCCGCAAGCCATTGATCCTGATGGCGTTCGCCCTCAATGCGCTGGCCCTTTGCCTGTTCATTCTCGCACAGTCGGCGGGGATGCTGTTTGCGGCACGCATCGTCCAGGGTCTCGCCACCGGCATCGCCTTCCCCACATTCGGCGCCACGCTGCTCGACTGCGACAAGACCCGCGGACCGCTCCTCAACAGCATCACCGCCTTCATCGGCCTGATGATCGGCACGCTCGCCGGCGGCGTGCTTGCCGCCTTCGCTCCCTTCCCGACGCAACTCGTCTATGTGCTGCTGCTGGCGTTCACGCTCACCGCCATGCTGGCGCTGGCCGGCATGCCGGAAACCGCGTCGCTGCGCTACGGCGCGCTTGCCGCGCTCAAGCCGAATGTGGCCGTGCCCCTCGGCGCACGGGCCAGCCTCCTGCGGCTGAGCCCGGTCAACATCGCCGGCTGGTCGCTCGGAGGCTTCTATCTGTCGTTGATGCCGTCGCTGGTCAGCGCCGTCACCGGCATCCGTTCGCCCTTTGTCGGCGCTGCCGTCGTCGCCACGCTGATGCTGTCCGCCACGCTCTCCGTACTTGGCCTGCGCAGCATGGCGCCCCGGCTAGCGCTGAAGATCGGCACCGGCAGCCTGATTGCCGGCGTCACCGTCACCCTGTTCGGCATTGGCGCGCAGGCCGTCGCCCTGCTGTTTCTCGGCACTGCCATCGCCGGGCTCGGTTTCGGCTCGAACTTCGCCAATGTCCTCAAGCTGGTTCTGCCGCTGGCGCAGGGCCATGAACGGGCGGGCCTGTTTGCGGCCTTTCTCGTGCAAAGCTATCTCGCCTTCTCGCTGCCGGCAATTCTGGCCGGCCTTGCCGCTCCCTGGGCGGGCCTGCCAAACACGGCCTTCGCCTATGGCGCCGGCATCATGACGCTGGCGCTGGTTTCCCTCGCCGCAACGCGCAGTCGGCACGTCGGAGCACAGTCCGGCCTCTGAGGCAAGGGGCTGAGCCGGTCCGAATCGTCAGTGGAATCAATTCGTTAAAAATTTGTTATCGCCCCTCTGGACATGAAGAATCACTAATGATTCACTGTCTTCAGTTCGCGGGCGGCACTGCGAATCATCACGAGGTTCAAACGAACGGTCACCATGGCGAACGTGCAGCGGGCAACCGCAGCCGATGAGCGGCTGCGTCTCAAATTTCCTGTCTTCACTGCGCTACGCAGCCTGATGTCCGGCGGCGGCCTTTCGCTGCGACCGATCCTGTCCAGCCGCATTCCGCGTGCAGAGCTTTTCCTGAAGCGTTCCATTCCGCTGCTCATCATGGCCTTCCTGATGGTCATCGCCGCCTCGCGCCTGCTGGCGCTGGTGTCGGAACATGACCGGCTCCAGGGCGCCTCGCGCGAAACCACGCGCCTCGTCGCTGCCACCGCCAGCGCCGCCTTTGCGGGCAATGCCCAGAGTTTTGCCGGCAGCGATCGCGCCGCCGCCGAAGCGCGTCTGTTCGCCTTCCTGCCGAAGGATCGCTTCGAGCCGGGCGCCTTCATCATGTTCGTCAATGCGTCGGGCACGATCTTCGGCGGCTCTTCCGGTGCCGCCCCCTATATCGGGCGCCGGCTCGACGCGCTGTTGCCGGAAACCGCGGCGCTGCGCCGTTTCGACGACCAGGACGGCATTATCGAAACCGTCTTCAACGACATGCCGCTTTACGCGGCCATCCGCCCCGTCGGGACCGATGGCGGCCTGATCATTTCCGCCCAGTCCCTGGTCGAATCCAACGCGCTCTGGCGCCAGCAGGTATCGCTCAACGTCACCCTGTTTGCCGGAATTTCCGCCATCCTGCTGATCGTGCTTTACGCCTATTACATGCAGGTGAAGCGCGCCCGCGACGCCGACGAGATCTTTTTGGAATCCAATCTGCGGGTCGAAACGGCGCTGTCGCGCGGGCGCTGCGGTCTGTGGGATTTCGATCTGCCCAATCGGCGGCTCTACTGGTCGCGGTCGATGTATGAGATGCTCGGCCTGCCGCCCGGCGGCAACATGCTGACCTTTTCTGATGCCGCCCGCATGATGCATCCAGCCGATGGCAACCTCTTTGCGCTTGCCCGCGCCGTCGGTCGCGGCAATGCCAAGCAGATCGACCAGGTGTTTCGCATGCGCCACGCGGCCGGTCACTATGTGTGGATGCGGGCCCGCGCCCAGGTGATGGAGACCGGACAGGGCAAGACCCATGTCATCGGCATTGCCATGGACGTTACCGAACAGCACCGCCTCGCCCAGCGCTACGCCGAAGCCGACCAACGTCTGGCCGATGCGATCGAATGCACGTCGGAAGCCTTCGTGCTGTGGGACAAGAACGACCGTCTCGTCATGTGCAACGAGCACTACCAGCAGGCCTATGGCCTGCCCGACACCGTGCTCGTGCCCGGCACCGAACGCAACAAGCTGATGATGGCCGCCGCACGTCCGGTGGTCGAGCGAAGGGTTGCAGATCCCGATATCAGCGGCTTTTCGCGCACCACCGAAGTGCAGCTTGCCGATGGCCGCTGGCTGCAGATCAACGAGCGCCGCACCCGCGATGGCGGCATGGTCTCGGTCGGCACCGATATCTCGCTTCTCAAACGCAACCAGGAACGCCTGCGCGAAAGCGAACGCCGCCTGATGGCGACGATCGGCGATCTCTCCTCCTCGCAAAAGAAGCTTGAGCGCCAGAAGGCCGAACTGTCGCTCGCCAACAGCAATTATCAGGCCGAGAAGGAACGCGCCGAAGCCGCCAACAAGGCGAAATCGGAATTTCTGGCTAATATGAGCCACGAGCTGCGCACGCCGCTCAACGCCATTCTCGGCTTCTCCGAGGTTCTGGTGAACGGCATGTTCGGCCCGGTCGGTTCCCCGAAATACAGCGAATACGCACGCGACATCCACGACAGCGGCAAGCACCTGTTGAACGTCATCAACGATATTCTCGACATGTCGAAGATCGAGGCCGGCCACATGATGGTGCAGGCCGAGCGCATGGATCTGGCGCCGCTGATCGAGGAAAGCCTGCGTCTGACGGCCATTCTTGCGCAGGAAAAGGGCGTCAGCGTCAATCACCGCCTCACCGACAGCCTTGCGATGGTCGGCGATCGCCGTGCCATGAAGCAGATCCTGCTCAACCTCCTGTCCAACGCGGTGAAATTCACCGACAAAGGCGGCCACGTGGAATTGCGCGCCCGGCGGACTGACAAGGGCCTGATGCTGTCGATTGCGGATACCGGCATCGGCATCCCGAAAGCGGCGATGAGCAAGATCGGCCAGCCGTTCGAACAGGTCCAGAGCCAATATGCCAAGAGCAAGGGCGGATCGGGCCTCGGGCTTGCCATCTCCCGTTCGCTGGTGGCGCTGCATGGCGGACGCATGCGCATCCGCTCGCTGATGGGCAAGGGCACGGTCGTGTCGCTCTATATCCCGCACCAGCAGCTTGCCGGCACCACACTGCACAAGCGCGCCGGCTGAACCTTTTCTACCCGCGCACCGACACCACGCGGCCGAAAATCTCACGTCCCGCCTTCGACAGCCGTTTGACCTCGCCCTCCAGCATTTTCAGGTCGGCGCAATCGCCGGCGCGACACAACTGTTCGATCAGGCCCTGCGGTGCCTCGCCGGGATCGAAATCGCCGTCGATACACAGGCGCACCGTCTGCGAGAGCGCGGTGAACAGCGCAAGCGCGTCCAGCGCCGTGTCGAGATCGCCCGGCGCCATCATCTCAGCCCCGAGCGCCTTCAGCGCCTCGGACGTGCTCATCCCTCGCGTATCTGCCCTTACTCCGCGCGCGGGGGCGATCAGCCGCAGGTACTGGGCCATGAATTCGAGATCGACCAGGCCGCCGGCGATCAGCTTGAAATCCCATATGTCCCTGGGCGGCTTTTCCTGCGCAATCAGCGCCCGCATCTCAGCGACTTCGGCCGTTACCCTTGCCACATCGCGCTTCTGTGCGAGCACCGCGTCGATGATCGCATCCACCTCGTTTTGCAGACTGTCGTCGCCGCATATGACCCGCGCCCGCGTCAGCGCCAGATGCTCCCAGGTCCAGGCCTCTTCGCGCTGGTATTTGCCAAAGGCGTTGATGCGTGTCGCGACCGGTCCCTTGTTGCCGGAGGGGCGCAGGCGCAAGTCCACTTCGAACACGATGCCTTCCGCCGTCGGCGCCGAAAGGGCGGCGATCAGCCGCTGCGTCAGCCGCGCGAAATAGCGCATCGCATCGAGCGGTTTCGCCCCCGTCGATTCGTCAGCCGTGTCGTCGTAATCGTAAAGCAGGATGAGGTCGACATCGGAACCCGCGGTCAGTTCGAAACTGCCAAGCTTGCCCATGCCGAGCACGATCACCCGCCCACCCGGAAACGGTCCGTGCGCCGCCTCCATCTCGCCCAGCACGGCGGAAAGCGCACGCTCGATCAGAAGATCGGCGAGATCGGTGAAGGCCCGCGCCGCCGCATCGGCGGTAATCGCGCCGGTCAGCAGACGCACGCCGATCAGGAACCGCTGTTCGGCGGCAAAGATGCGCAGCCTGTCGAGCACGTCTTCATGATGGGCGGACGTGCCGACGAAGGCATGGAGCCGCCCGGCAACCTCCGTCTTGGCCGGCATTTCCGCCATCAGTCGCGGATCGAGCAGACCATCGAAGACATGCGGTCGCGCTGCAATGATATCGGCCATGCGCGGCGCCGATGAGAGAATGGTGACGAGCAGCGACAGCAGGGCCGGATTGCTGCCCAGAAGCGAAAACAGCTGGATGCCGGCCGGCAGGCCCGACAAAAAACTGTCGAAGCGCAAAAGCACGTCATCGGGGCGTCTTCCGGCCGCAAAGGCGCTCAACAGGTCCGGCATCAGGGCCGTCAGCCTTTCGCGCGCCTCGGCCGATTGCATGGCGCGGTAACGACCGGCATACCAGGCGCGGATCAACCGCGACATGTCGGAAGCGCGCTCGAAACCCAGCGTGCTCAGATGATCCAGTGTCTTCGCATCGTCCTGTCCGGCCGCAAAGATCAGCGGCGCCCTTGCCTCGCCGCCCTCCGGCTCCTTCTCGAACAGGCGGGCATAACACCGCTCGACGGTGCGAAGCACCGTGTCCATGCGCGTGGAAAACGCGGCCGTATCGGCAAATCCCATCATCAGGGCGATGCGCTTCAGCTCGGCTTCCGTGGTCGGCAGTTTGTGGCTCTGTTCGTCGCGCACCATCTGGATACGGTGTTCGACATCGCGCAGGAACCAGTAGGCCGCCGTCAGCTCGCGTTCCACCACCGGCGTGATCCAGCGGGCCTGCGCCAGCGCCGCCAGCGTCTCGTCGGTGCGGCGCGAGCGCAGATCCGTCATGCGGCCGCCGGCGATCAGCTGCTGCGTCTGCACAAAAAACTCGATCTCGCGAATGCCGCCGCGCCCCAGCTTGACGTCATGGCCCTTGACCGCGATATCGCCATACCCCTTATGCGCATGGATCTGCCGCTTGATGGCGTGAATGTCGGCAATTGCCGCGTAATCGAGGTATTTCCGGAAAACGAAAGGCTGCAGCTGCTTTAGAAACAGCGTACCGGCCGCAAGATCGCCGGCAACCGGCCGCGCCTTGATATAGGCGGCGCGTTCCCAGTTCTGGCCGCGACCTTCGTAATAGATCATCGCCGCGTCCATCGAGACGGCGAGCGGCGTCGAGCCGGGATCGGGCCGCAGCCGCAGGTCGGTGCGAAACACATAGCCATCGCCGGTGCGCTCCTGCAGGATCCTCACCAGCCGGCGCATCATCCGCCCGTAGATTTCCGAGGCGTCGAGCGGATCGGGCAGGATACCGGCATCGGCCTCGTAGAAGACGACGATATCGATATCGGAGGAATAGTTCAGTTCGCCGGCGCCATGCTTGCCCATGCCGATCACCGCAAGCCCGCTGTCGCGGCTCGGCGCGTCGGGATCCGGCAGCTTCAGCTTGCCGCCGGCATGCGCATTGAGCAGCAGGTGATCGATCGCGGCGGCAACGCAGGCATCGGCCAGCGCGGTCAGCCAGCGGGTGGTGTCGAAGGCGGAAAAGATGCGGGCCAGATCGGCGATCGCGATCACGAAAGCGGCTTCGCGCTTGGCGCGGCGCAGCGCCACCATGACTTCGGCTTCGGTGGGAATGGCGCCATTCACATCTGCGCGACAGCAATTGCGGGCACGGTCAACGAGACGCGCGAGAAGCGGCTCCAGCGGCTCGTTCATGGCGGCGGTGAGAATGGAAGGTGTAATCGTCGCCGTCTCGCGCAGATAAGGCGACAGGCTGAAGGCCGCGACGACGAAATTCCTGAGCGGGCTGTCTTCGGCAAGCAGCCCAGCGATTGCCGGTTCGGCGGCCGCCATCTCCTTCAGCGCGGCCGTTGCGGCCTTGGCTTCCGTCTTGTTGAATGGCTGGATGACATCCGCCTTCACCGCATCGAGCCGGTTTCCGGTCTCCGACATGGGCACCTCCTGGTTACTCCCCGTCGAAAGCCTATAGCATCTGGCAGATGGATGTATCACCTTTTGACTGTCGACAGCACTACGAACCTCTCCGCCGTCATCCTCGGGACAAGCCCAAGGATGACGGAAAGACCAATCGGCATGTCGACGTCCACCGAATCAGGGTGCAGTCACCCCTTCACCACCGGAAACACCATCGTTACCGTCAGGCCCGGAAGGGCCGCCTCATCGCCATTGGTCGATGAAAGCTCGAGCGTTCCGCCATGCAGTTCCATGACCGCTTCGACCAGCGACAATCCGAGCCCTGTGCCCGGTTTGGTGCGGCTCTCGTCAAGCCGCACGAACCGCTTCTTCACCTCGTCTCGCTTGTTGGCCGGAATGCCCGGCCCATTGTCACACACGGAAAGCCACAATCCGTCCGGCGCCTTCATCAGCTTCACCAGGATCGTCTTGTCGCCATCCGCGTCGGCCGCGTATTTGATCGCATTGTCGATCAGGTTGAAGATCGCCTGGCCGATCAGTTCGCGATTGCCGTTGACGCTCAAACCCGGCTCGATCTGCGTCGTCAGAACCAGACCCGCCTCATCCGCCACGGGCTCGTAAAGCTCGGCGCAGTCGGCAGAAATGGCGGACAGTTCGACCGGCGACATTTCGGCGGCAATCGATCCTGCCTCCACCCGCGAAATCATCAAAAGGGCGTTGAACGTGCGGATCAGCTGGTCGGATTCGCCGATGATCCCCTCCAGCGCGTTGCGGCGCGTGGTGTCGTCGTCCTCGCCGAGCGCATCGGCGGCCTTGTTGCGCAGCCGCGTCAGCGGCGTCTTCAGGTCATGGGCAATATTGTCGGAGACCTGCCGCAGGCCTTCGTTCAGCTTTTCGATCCGCCCCAGCATGGCATTTAGGGAATCAGACAAACGGTCGAACTCGTCGCCGGAGCGGCCGACCGGCAGCCGCTGCGAAAGATCGCCGTCCATGATCTTCTGGCTCGCCGCCGACATCCGGTCGATGCGTTTCAAGGTATTGCGGCCGATGCCGAACCAGATGATCAGCGCGCCAACGCCCATGATCGTCAGCGCCACCATCAGGGCCTGGCGCACGATCGTGCGAAAACGACTCGGGTCGCCAAGGTCGCGCCCCACCATCATCCGCAGGCCGTTATCGAGCTGCTGGACGTTGGCGATGGCGAAATGCCGGCCCGGGCGCGGCGATTCCGAATAGGGCTCGTAGGTGAAGGGCAAGTCGGTCCAGCCGATGGTCTCAAGCAGGCCCGGCTGCACGGAGGCCACATTGCCGGCCAGCATTTCCCCGTTCGGTCCGGCGATCACGTAAAGGTTCGCCCCCGGCTGCCGGGCCCGGCGTTCCATCATGCGCAAAAGCAGGTTGACGCCGCCGCGCTCATAGGCGCGCTGGATGTCGTTGATCTCTTCCTGCACGGTCTGCCGCGTCTGCTGCACCAGCAGCCGTTCCGACATCGCCGTCACATAGAAGACGAGGAAGGCGGCGCACAGCGCAAACAGAATGATATAGAGGCCCGACAGCCGCACGGCAGTCGACCGCAGCATCAGACGAAGCCTCGTCGAAAAGCGGGTCACGCCTCGTCCTTGATCATGTAGCCGGCGCCGCGAATGGTTTTCAGCAGTGGCTTGTCGAAATCCTTCTCGATCTTGGCGCGCAGCCGCGACACATGCACGTCGATGACATTGGTCTGCGGATCGAAGTGATAGTCCCACACATGTTCGAGCAGCATGGTGCGGGTCACGACTTGACCGGCATTCTTCATCAGATATTCGAGCAGCCGGAATTCGCGCGGCTGCAGCAGGATTTCCTTGCCCGCGCGCTTCACCTCATGGGACAGGCGGTCAAGTTCGAGGTCGCCGACACGGTAGACCATGTCCTGTTCCGGCGCGCCCTTGCGGCGGCCCAGCACCTCGACACGGGCCAGCAATTCGGAAAAGGCATAGGGTTTGGGAAGGTAATCGTCGCCGCCGGCGCGCAGGCCCGTCACGCGGTCATCGACCTGGCCCAGCGCCGAAAGGATCAGCACCGGCGTGTTGACGGCGCGTTTCCTCAGCTCCGAAATGACGGAAAGCCCGTCGCGGCGCGGCAGCATGCGGTCGATGACCAGCACGTCATAGGTATTTTCCGTGCCCATGAACAGGCCGCTGTCGCCGTCGCTCGCATGATCGGCCACGATGCCCGCCTCGCGAAAGGCCTTGGTCATGTAGGCGGCGGCTTCGAGATCGTCTTCAATCACCAGAATCTTCATGTGCGGGACAATAGCCTCGCGCGCGGCTTCGGTAAAAGCGGATTTCGTCACGCCGATCTTCTCGCCCACATCCTGATCGCGACTGGCGTCCATCTTGCCTCTCCCTTGAAACATGAAGGGCGTCCGAACGGCTTTCGCCCGGACGCCCCCTTCCCATCACGACTGACGAAACATCAGCCCTCGTTGATCGGCAGCGCCACGAACCGGCTCGTCCCATTGGCCTCGATCTGGAACAGCGCGCGGGTACGGCCGTCCTTCTTGGCCTGCTCGACGACCTTCTTGAGGTCGGCGGCGGAAGAGACTTCCTGGTTGTTGACCGAGGTAATGGTCTCGCCCTCCTTGATGCCGCGCGAAGCCGCTTCGGAATCGGGGTCGACATCGGTGATCGTCAGGCCCGCGCCCTCATCGGAAGGCTGCACGCTCATGCCGAGGCTGGCGAGCGCCTGTTCGGTCGACGGCCTGGTGTCTTCCGCGCCGGACGCTTCTGCATTGACAGCTTCGTCGGCGGCCATGTTGCCGAGCGTGACCGGAACTGACTGCGACTTGCCGCTGCGCCAGATCGAAAGCTCGACCTTGGTATTGGGGGCAAACGCCGCCACCTTCTTGGCGAGATCGCGGGCATCCTCGACCGGATCGCCGTTGACGGCGGTGATCACGTCACCCTGCTTGATACCGGCCTTGAGACCCGGGGAACCCTCCTGCGGAGCAACGACCAGCGCACCCTTGGGCTCCGCCAGGCCGAGGCTTTCGGCGATATCCTTGTTGACCGGCTGGATCTGAACGCCGAGCCAGCCGCGCTCCACCTTGCCGTCCTTCATCAGGTCGGCGACGACATCCTTGGCGGTCGAGGCGGGGATGGCAAAGGCGATGCCGACATTGCCGCCGGAAGGCGAGAAGATCGCGGTGTTGATGCCGACCACTTCGCCATTGAGGTTGAAGGTTGGGCCACCCGAATTGCCGCGGTTGACAGCGGCATCAACCTGGATGAAGTCATCATAAGGGCCAGAGCCGATGTCGCGGCCACGCGCCGAAACGATACCCGCCGTCACCGTTCCTCCGAGGCCGAACGGGTTACCGACGGCCACGACCCAGTCGCCGACCCGCGTCTTGTTGTCGTCGGCGAAGTTGACATAGGTGAACTTGCGGTTCTCGACCTCGACCTTCAGGACCGCAAGATCGGTGCGGCTGTCCTTGCCGATCAGCTTGGCGTCGAGTTCGGTACCGTCATTGAGCACGACCGTATAGGCCGAACCGTCGGAGACGACGTGGTTGTTGGTGACGACATAGCCGTCCTCGGAGATGAAGAAGCCGGAGCCCTGGGCGGTCGGGCGCAGGTGATGCGGACGCTGCGGGCCGCCGCGCTCGGCGCGGTCGCGTTCACGCGGGCCGCCCTGCTGGCCACCGAATTCGCGGAAGAAGCGCTTCAGCGGGTGATCGTCCGGCAGGTTTTCAAAACCGCGACCGCCAAAGGAGAAACCGTTGCCGCGTTCGTCATTCGACGCCGTTTCGGCATCGGTATCGGACTGGACGCGGACCGAGACGACGGCAGGCGAGACGGCCGACACGACATCGGCAAAGCTTGGAACCTGCGGCGCGGTCACGGTGACCGGGGCTGCGAAGGAGTTGACAACCTGGGCCGGAATACCGGTCGAAAGCATGACCGCTGCAAGACCGGCAACGGTGGTGGTCTTCAATACGGTCTTCAGCGAGGGGCGGCCGAATGTGCTCTTGGGCATGGTGAACCTTCTTCTCTTCAAGTGGTGCGCCGCGGGGGGACGACTGCGGTGGATGAAGAGAGATATAGGGGCGTCCACCTTAACTGCACCTGTCCGCTGAATGAAATCTTGGTAATGTTGGAGACCGGATTTGTCGCAGGAGCGAGACCGGCAGGGAGCGGACCCGTTGTCCGCCCGCATGCGATCCTCGGCCATGCGGGACATATCTGACACCGAGACATGTTCCGACGACTTAAGTAGCAGAAATGTAAAAGAAATATTGTTGAAACCGGCTTCTTCGTAACGCCGAATTAATGACTTTTATCAATATTCTCGGAAAATTTTATTTGTCGGAGATTTCTGTGAGCTTCAGGTCCTTCATTGCCGGTGACGCGTCGGATGTTCTGGACGCCTTCAACCGTTCCCAGGCCATCATCTCGTTCAAGCCGGACGGCACGATCCTTGATGCCAACGACAATTTCTGTGCTGCCGTGGGCTATGCCCGGAGCGATATTGTCGGCAAGCATCACCGCATCTTCGTGGATCCCCGCGAAGCGCAAACCAGGGAATATGCCGATTTCTGGAAGAAGCTTGCCGCCGGCAAGTTCGACCGCGGTCAATACAAGCGTTTCTCCAAAACCGGCCAGGAAATCTGGATCGAAGCGTCCTACAATCCGGTCATCCGCGGCGGCAAGGTCGTCAAGATCGTCAAGATCGCCAGCGATATCACCGCGGAAAAGGTGCACAGCCTGGAAAGCGACGGCAAGCTGGTGGCGCTGGAACGCGCTCAAGCGATGATCGAATTCACGCCGGAAGGCAAGATCCTCAACGCCAACGACAATTTCCTTGCCGCCTTGGGCTACACGCTCGAGGAAATCGTCGGCAAGCACCACAGCATGTTCTGTGAACCGGCCTATGTCGCCACCCAGCAATATGCCGAGTTCTGGCCGCGTCTGGCGGCCGGCGAATTCTTCAACGACGAATTCAAGCGCTTCGACAAGTCGGGCAAGGCCATCTTCATCCAGGCGACCTACAACCCGATCCTCGATGACGAGGGCAAGGTCTTCAAGGTCGTCAAGTTCGCGACCGACGTCAGCGGCCGCGTGCGCGCATTGCAGGAAATCGGCGCCGGTCTGCAACGGCTTGCCGAATGCAATATCCGCTTCACCATCGATCAGCCCTTCGTGCCGGAATTCGATCATCTGCGCCATGACTTCAACGAATCGCTGGCAAAATTCCAGCAGACGCTGGAACTGGTTCTCACGCAGACGAGCATGCTTTCGACCAAGAGCGGAGAAATGACCGATAGCGCCACCGGCATCGCCCATCGCTCGGAGCAGCAGGCCACCGCACTCGAACAGGCGTCCGCCGCGCTTGAGGAAATCACCGTCACCGTCGGTCAGTCGTCCGAGCGCACGGCGGAAGCCCGCAAGCTGGTCATAGATGCGCGTTCGGCTGCCACCCGGTCGGTCGAAGTGGTCACCTCCACCGTCAACGCCATGGACCGCATCGAAGCGGCATCCAAGGAAATCTCCAACATCATCGGCGTTATCGACGAGATCGCCTTCCAGACCAACCTTCTGGCGCTCAATGCGGGGGTCGAAGCGGCGCGAGCGGGTGAAGCGGGCAAGGGGTTTGCCGTCGTTGCTCAGGAAGTGCGCGAGCTTGCCCAGCGCTCCGCCTCGGCGGCCAAGGAAATCTCCGGTCTGATCCTCAATTCCTCGCGCGAAGTGCAGGAAGGCGTGCGCCTCGTCGGCGCCACCGGCGATGCGCTCAAGGATATCGAGCGCTACGTCCAGTCGATCGACGTCAATATCGAGGCGATTTCTGTTGCCGCTTCGGAACAGTCGACCAGCCTGGGCGAAATCAACTCGGCCGTGGCCTCGCTCGACAAGATGACCCAGGAAAACGCCGCCATGGTCAGCAATATGAGCGCCATTGCCGGCGCGCTCGCCGACGGCGCGACCGAACTTGAAACCCTGGTCAGGCGCTTCAAGCTCAACCGCCGCAAATGGGTGCGCGAGCCGGGTTCGGATGCCGCGAGCCGCGGCACGGATTCCCGCGGTTTCGGCCGCCAGACGCTGTATCTGCCGGCAACCGAGGTCCCCGGCGCCGCTGCGTCGATGATGAAGGCGGTCGCCTGACCGCTTCGATGAGCCGCGAATGACGGAAAACGCCGCGTGTACCAGCACGCGGCGTTTTCTTTTGAACGGATGTTGGCTGGCTCATCGGCGCGAGAGCGCGTCGATCCGCGCCTTCTCCTCCTCGGAGAGCGGCGCTACGGCCTTGAGCGGCGGGCGACGGCGGCTGAACAGGATCATCGTCACCACGCCGATCAGAAGCAGCGCGATCGGAGCCGCCCACAACAGCACCGTCTTGGCGCTCAGGCGCGGCTTCAGCAGCACGAACTCGCCATAACGCGACACGACGTAATCCAGCACCTGCTTGTCGGTGTCGCCATCGGTCAGGCGCTCGCGCACCAGCACGCGCAGGTCCTTGGCCAGTTCGGCATTGCTGTCGTCTATCGACTGGTTCTGGCAGACCATGCAGCGCAGTTGCGCCGAAAGATTTCGGGCTCGCTGTTCCAGAGCCGGGTCTTTCAGGACTTCGTCCGGGTTGACGGCTAAAGCCGGCATGGCGCTTGCCAGAACGAAGAGAGCAATTATCAGACGGCGCATCATTGCGCAGGCTCCATCGCAGCCTTTGCCGTTCGTGCCGCCTTCGCCTTGCGGCTCGGTGCTCCGACACGCAACCGGCGATCGGACAACGATACGAAACCGCCCAGCATCATGATCAGGCAACCGCCCCAGATGCACAGGATGAACGGCTTCCACCAGATGCGCACGACAATGCCGCCATCATCCATCGGGTCGCCCAGCGACACGTAAAGCTGGCTGAACCAGAAGGAAACGATACCGGCCTCGGTCGTCGGCATGCGCCGCGCCGTGTAAAGCCGCTTGGACGACCATGTATCGGCCACGACAACGCCGTCCCTGCCGATGGAGAAATGCCCCTGGTCGTCGGTATAGTTCGGGCCGACCGCATGGCGCATGCCGTCGAACACGATGCTGTAACCGCCCGCCTCAGCCGTCATGCCCTGTTTCATCTCCACCACCGTTTCCGTCTGGTAGGTGGAAACGATGATGATGCCGAGCACGGTTACGCCAAGACCGAAATGCGCCAGCGCCGTGCCGAAAGCGGAACGTGGCAGACCGACGAGACGCCGCCATGCAACGTTGAAGGCGAGCTTGCCGAAATTGGCGCGGTACCAGAGGTCGGCCAGCGCCCCAAGCATCAGGTAACAGGCAAGCGCCAGCCCCAGAGCCGCCATCACCGGTCCGCCATTTTCGATATAGTAGAGCACGAGACCTGCCAGAAAAGCGAAACCAACCACCGCATAAAGCCGCTGCATCGCAGCCAGCAGATCCCCGCGCTTCCACGCCAAAAGCGGCCCGAACGGCACGGCGATGAGAAGCGGGATCATCAACAGGCCAAAGCTGAGGTTGAAGAACGGCGCGCCGACCGAAATCTTTTCGCCCGTCAGCGTTTCCAGAACCAGCGGATACAGCGTGCCGGTCAGAACGGTCGCGCAGGCAACCGTCAGGATGAGGTTGTTGAGAACCAGCGACCCTTCACGCGAAATCGGCTGGAACAGGCCGCCACTCTTCAGGCGCGGCGCGCGCCATGCAAACAGCGTGAACGCGCCGCCGATGAACAGCGTCAGGATGCCGAGGATGAAAATGCCGCGGGTCGGGTCGGTGGCAAACGCATGCACCGAGGTCAGCACGCCCGAACGCACCAGAAACGTGCCGAGCAGCGACAGCGAAAAGGTCATGATCGCCAGAAGCACGGTCCAGATCTTCAGCGCCTCGCGCTTTTCCATCACCAGCGCCGAATGCAGAAGCGCGGTGCCGGCCAGCCACGGCATGAAGGAGGCGTTTTCCACCGGGTCCCAGAACCACCAGCCGCCCCAGCCGAGCTCGTAATAGGCCCAGTAGGAGCCCATCGCGATGCCGGCGGTGAGGAACGTCCAGGCGGCCAGCGTCCACGGCCGCACCCAGCGCGCCCAGGCCGCATCGATGCGGCCTTCTATCAATGCCGCCACCGCAAAGGAGAAACAGACGGAGAACCCGACATAACCGAGATAGAGAAGCGGCGGATGGATGGCGAGGCCGAGATCCTGCAGGATCGGGTTGAGGTCTTGACCCTCTGCCGGCGCCGGATCGAGCCGGATGAACGGATTGGAAGTCAACAGGATGAAGAACAGGAAGGCCGAGGCGATCCAGGCCTGCACCGCCAGGACATTGGCCTTCAGTGTTTCCGGCAGGTTGCTGCCAAACGCCACAACCAGCGCGCTGAACAGCGCGACGATCAGCAACCACAGCATCATCGAGCCTTCGTGATTGCCCCATACGCCGGTGAACTTGTAGAGAAGCGGCATCAGCGAATGGGAATTTTCCCAGACGTTCTTCACCGAAAAGTCGGAAACGACATAGGCCCAGGTCAGGACGCCAAAGGAAAACGCCACCAGCGCAAACAGGATGAGCGAACCGACCGGCGCCAGCGCCATCATCGCTGCATCGCGCCGGGCCGCGCCGATCACCGGCACGACGGAGAGGATCAGCGCCACGGCGAGCGCCAGAACGAGCGCAAAATGACCGATCTCGATGATCATGGTTTGGTCGCTCCCGTTGTCTCGACCTTGGTGGCCCCATCATTTGCCGGTTTTTCCTTGGGGGCGGCCATGCCCTTGCCCGAACCGTCTTCCCACACGCCATCCTTCTTCAGGCGGTCGGCAACTTCCTTGGGCATATAATTCTCGTCATGCTTGGCCAGAACCGAGTCCGCCACGAAGGCATGCGACGTGTCGAACGATCCTTCCGTCACCACACCCTGCCCCTCGCGAAAAAGGTCTGGCAGGATGCCGGTATAGCTCACCGGCACGGTATTCGTGCCATCCGTCACCGTAAACGAGACGGTCGATCCGGCGCCGCGCTTCACCGATCCGGCTTCGACAAGCCCGCCCAGACGGATGCGCGTGCCGGGAGAAATCTGCGCCGTCTTGAGATCACCCGGCATGAAGAAATAGGCGACCGACTGGCTGAAGGCGAACATCACCAGAAGCACTGCCGCCATGTTGAAGCCGACGCCACCGGCAATCACCGCCATGCGTTTCTGTTTGCGGGTCATGGTCTTGCTCCTTCGCCGGCGGAATTTGCGGGGGCGACGCCCATTTCGGTGCCCAGCGCCACGAGCTGGCGACCCTCGCCGGTCGTCGGCGCAAAGGTTTTCAGGCCGGTTTCCAGCGCCTCTGCCGCCTTCTGCCGCTCGCCCAGCACCGCATAGGAGCGAACCAGCCGCAACCAGCCCTCGATATTGTTCGGTTCTTCCTCAAGCCTTGCGGCCAGCGTGTCGACCATGCCGCGGATCGCCGCCTGCCGATCGGGCGCCGCCATCGCGCCGATCGTCGCCACGTCCGCATCGGTCGGATTGCCGGGCGCGCGGCCGGCGCCGGCAACGTCCCTGCCGGCCACGTCTCTGGATGGCACCGTCCCGCCGGTCTTGGCAATATGTTCGTTGACCAGCGCAAGCCATGGCGCCCCCGGCGGCGTATCCCTGGCGAGCGCCTCAAAGGCCTGTCGCGCCTCATCCTGTCTGCCTGCCTGTTCCAGCGCCAGCGCCAGGTAGAATCGCACCCGCGCGTCATCGGGCTTCAGCCTGATCGCCGTCTGGAAGGCGTTACGCGCATCCTCGACGACAATGCCGTCATTGGCCGCCACCAGCGTTTCGCCGAGCCCCGCCAGTCGCGGCGCGCTTTCGCCAAGCAGGCGGATGGCGTTGCGATAGGCCATTTCGGCATCACCGAGACGCTGGGTGCGAAAATAGATCGGCGCCAGAAGATCCCAACCCGCGCCATCGCTCGGGTCCTGCGCCAGATGCCGCTCGGCGCGTGCGATCAGGAGGTTGAGGTCGTTGCCGGGGTTTTCCAGGCGTGCGGCAAGCGGCTGCGCCGGCAGCCAGGGGCTGCCAAGCGCCACGTAAAGACAGAGGCCGATGGCCGGCACGACCAGCGTTACGCCGACGGCTGCCAGCGGCATGCGCCGCCGCGTTGGAACGCCCTTCGCCTTGCCGTACCCGGCCGCCCGTTCGACCTTTTCGGCCGTGGCGATCAGCCGGCGGCCGATTTCAGCACGCGCATATTCAGCCTCTTCCTCACCGATCAGTCCGGTCGCCTTGTCACGCTCGAGTTCCGCGAGCTGGTCGCGATAGACAGCTGCCTCCCCCTCAAGTGTATCGGTCACCGGCGCAGCGGTGCGCACCAGCGGAAAAACGAGAAGCGCGGCCACAGCCGCCGTCAGAAAGGCAAGAATAATCCAAAGCAACATAGGCGCCCATTACCGCAAGCGGCCAAACAGTCAAACCGCATGGCACGCAGTGACGCGAATGTGAGAGCTTCAGAGCCTCGTTGCGCGCCTTTATAGAATGGTTCGAATATACCCGGCTTCGGTCTGGGACAAATGAAATTGACGTCCGGCCGTCCGGATGGCGACCAATTCACCGTTTTGCACGGGAATTTGAAGTCGCTGTGCGCGGCTAAATCCGTTCAGATCAAAGGTGTCCAGGTCCCGTCGGCATTGCGGCAGGCCGTGCCGCGGGCCTTCACCTCGGCGCGGCCGTCCGGCGTGATCGTGTGGGTGTATTGGCGGCAATTTTGCGCGCCGACCTGGAAGGGCGCATTGGCGACGACCTGTCCGCGAATGCCGCTCCCCGCCCAGGTGACCGGCTGACCGCCCGGCGATCCTTCGAGCGCCCGATACTCCGCCTCCAGCGCGCGCTGACGATCGCTTTTGTCGAATTCGATGCCGCTGCGCGAAATCACGCCGCCCTGCAGGGCGGCAATATAGGATGCCGAAGAGACGCGCGTCCCGCTGCCGGAGGTCGTGCAGCTTGCCAGCATGCCCGCCGACAGCAGGGATGAAACAGCGATTCGGACAAAATGAAAGCGCATGCGTCTCCAACCGGTTGGGCCATCGTTACAAGGGTTTCCGGCGTCACGGCCGCAATGCCGTCATCATCGGAAACTTCTGTCAGGCCTCTATTATTTAGCGTCTAATCCCCGCCGGTCGAGGTGGAAAATCGGCCAGCCTCGCTTTTTCCAGCACCGTGTCGCGAACAGCCAAGGGATCGCGCCCTGCCGTCAGGCAGCATCGCGAATGACCGCCGGCAGCAGCAGCCGTGCCCTCAGGCCGCCGCGCGCCCCGCGCGACAGCGCGATCTGGCCCTGATATTCCGAGGTGATCTCGCGCACGATCGAAAGGCCGAGCCCCGTTCCGGGTTTGCTCTCGTCAAGCCTGCGGCCCCGTTTCATCGCTTCCTTGATTTCGTCCGGCTCCAGTCCCGGTCCGTCGTCTTCCACGACGATTTCGATCCAGGTCTTGACCGAGTCGGTGCCTTCCGGCGCCTCGCTCGGGGTGGCCGTCAGGGTCACCGCCAGCTGCGAATGGCGCGCCGCGTTCTCCAGAAGGTTGCCGATCGTCTCCTCGACATCCTGCTGTTCCATGGCCAGCGCCAGACCGCCCGGCGCGACCGAAAGCGCGAACGATTTTTCCGGGTTGAGACGTCGCATCACCCGCACCAGCCGTTCAAGCACAGGCTCCACTTCGGTGCGGGCCAGAAGCGATTCCCGCTGTGCGGCGATGCGGGCGCGGTTGAGATAGGACTGGACCTGTCCCTGCATCGCCTCCGCCTGGCTGCGCACCAGTTCGGAATGTCCCTTGTCGAGCAGCCGCGATTCGTTGAGCAGCACAGCGATCGGCGTCTTCAGCGAATGCGCCAGATTGCCCACCTGCATGCGCGCCCGCTCGACAATGCGGCGGTTGCTTTCGATCAGGGCGTTGGTTTCCACGGCCAGCGGCCGGATCTCACGCGGAAACTCGCCTTCCAGCCGTTCCGCCTGGCCGCGCCGCACCTTTTCCAGCGCCCGCCGCGCCTGGTCGAGCGGCCGCAAGCCGAACAGGATGGCGAACCCGTTGACGATCAGGCTGCAGACCCCGAAAATGACGAGCGCGATATACAGGCTGCGGGTAAAGGCGGCGATATCGTCCGCGACCACGTTGAGGTTGCCCGACACACGGAACCGCGCCGCCCGCCCCTCCCCGTCGAGCACGACCTCGGTCTCCGCCACCAGGACATTGTTCCCATAGGCGTCGGTGGTCGGATAGAAACGCTCATACCGGTTGTTGAAGGGAACTTTCAAAATCGTCGGCACGGCGATGTTGGATGCGCCAAGCGAGGAGGAGGAGAGCGGCTGCGAGGCAAATGTGCCGAGCGGCTCGATGATCCAGTACCAGCCGGTTTCGGGCTGCGAGAAACGCAGATCGCCCAGCTGTGGGCTGCCGGCCAGGTTGTTGTCGTCGCCGATCGCGACCGAATTGATGACGTTGTAAAGCTGCGCCCGCAACAGGTCGGTAAAGGCGCGTTCGGCCGATTGCCGGTAGAGCGCCGTGATGACGAGCGAGATCACCACAAGCGCCACCGCCGACCACAAGGTGGCCAAGAGCAGAACGCGGGCGGTGACGGATCTAATGATCATCGTTCGGCGCTTGCATGCGGTAGCCGAGGCCGCGCACGGTTTCGATCAGGTCGACGCCGATCTTCTTGCGAAGACGGCCGACGAAAACCTCGATCGTGTTCGAGTCGCGATCGAAATCCTGGTCGTACATGTGCTCGATCAGCTCGGTACGCGACACGACCTCGCCCATGTGATGCATCAGATAGGACAGAAGACGGAATTCGTGCGAGGTCAGTTTCAACGCCACGCCGTTGACGGTCGCCTTCGAGGCCTTGGTGTCGAGCCGCACCGGCCCGCAGGCGATCTCGGAGGATGCATGACCGGCCGCGCGACGGATGAGCGCGCGCACCCGTGCCAGGACTTCCTCGACATGAAAGGGCTTGGCGACGTAGTCGTCGGCGCCGGCATCGATGCCCGCCACCTTGTCGCTCCAGCGGTCACGCGCCGTCAGCATCAGCACCGGCATGACCTTGCCGTTACCGCGCCATTTCTCCACCACGGTAATGCCATCGAGTTCCGGCAGGCCGATATCGAGGATCACCGCGTCATAGGGTTCGGTATCGCCGAGGAAATGCCCCTCCTCGCCGTCGAAGGCCTGATCGACGACGTAACCGGCTTCCTTCAGCGCATCGGCCAGCTGCCGGTTGAGATTGACGTCGTCCTCGACCACGAGAATACGCATGTCGGCCTTTCAAAAAATATCAACTGAATATCCCGGCAGCGCCCGCCACCGGACAAGTTACATCGGAACCCGGACGGTCACCTTGCGCGGACGTTCGCCACTGCCCTGCACCAGAACCGTGACGATGCAGGTGCGCCCGTCATTGGAGGGCTGGGCCGACAGAAGCTGCCCGCCGGTATCGCGCACGACCTTGGTCGCGGCATCGCCGCAGTCGCTCGCCACCAGCAGCAAATAATCGCGCGCGCTCGCCTGGATCGGCGAAAGGCCGAACAGCATGCAGGACAGCATTGCGCCGATCATCGATTTTTTCATAGCCACCATTTCCACCCGCAAGAGGGACAGAGTGCGTTTCCGATCCTGATGGAACTATGTAGTGAAAGGCGGCTGAATGGCAAATGAATGGGGCAGACGGCAGGTCCCCCCGCCCCATTCACACCTTATTGTGAGGCGTCACGCCCCGCCGATTTCGGTCCTGGCTGCAATGCGACCGTAGATCGCCAGAAGCCCGCCGATTGCGCCGACGGCGGTGACCGCCAGATCGGCGATTTCACCCTGCGTCGCGTCGTCGATCGTCAGCCCGGTCATCTGCAGAAGCGACGCGGCGATCGCAATCAGCGCGCCCCATACGGTTTTCGACTGGTACCATGCTTTCATGCCATCCATGAGCTTTCTCCTTCGTCACGTTTAAGAACTGATCGTCGCGCTCGTCGCGCCCCCGAGCGCCACCGCGCGCCCCAGTTGGCGCAGCCGCAGCGAAAGGCGCGATTGCAACGCCCCGAAATCACCGGTCTGCGCACCCGCTGTATAAAGGAAGAACGGTTCGGAGACCTCGACCACGCGGACCACCGAATGGTCGGCGAGGATGTCCAGCCGGTAGCGTTCATCGGGCTCGTCGGCGGGAATGTCCGCACCTTCCCAGCTGTCGGCATCCGCTCGCCCACGTCGCCGCCAGGAGAGCGCAATGCTGCCGTCGGCCCGCCAGTCACCCCGCAGATGCACGGGCGAAAGCGGCGTTTCGGCCCGCAATCCGCCGGTAAAGGCAAAGGGTCCGGCCCGCTCGCCCGACAGTCCGGCCGCTTCCACGATCCAGTTCAGCCCCGCGCCACGCTCCTCAAAAGCGAGACCGAGCGGCACCACGGCGGCATCGAGAACCACCACGGCCGCGCCCGCATCCGCACCGGAAGCCATCGCGTCCTCGCTGCCGCCCAGCCCGCGCAGAAGCTCCGTCAGCCGCCAGCGGCCCGCCGCAACCTCCTGCGCCGTGGCAAAGCCGATCACCTCCCAGGCGCCGGAGGTCGTCCTGACGGCCAGCCGGTTGTCGCCGTTCAGCACCGAGAGCCTGTCCGCCGAGGCCAGCCCGTCGAAGAACAGTTCGCATTGCAGATCGCCGGCACGGTCGATCCGGCCGCTGACACGACCGGCGGCCAGCGGCGCCGTCAGCCGGCCGATCCGGGCCGGCCGCTCGATCAGCGTGCGTGTCCGGAAGCCTTCGCCGCTTGCCGAAGACGATATCGCCATGCGCCGCCACGGCCGGCAAAAGGCCGCTACGCGGGCAAAGCTCGCCGCCTCTCCCGGTTCGAACCGCGGCAGGTCGAGGAAATGCACGATGGGCGCGAAGGCAGCCGACGCCTGGCCGGTAACGAGGCGGCCACCACCCCTTGGCGGCGAAACCGCGCTCGCCGCTGCCGGCATGTGCCGGCACGCCTCGATGCGCCGCACTGCCCCGTCCTCGATGCGCTCGATCAGAAAGACGCCATCCGGTCCTCCGGCGATGCGCACCGCATCACCGGTCTCCAGCGCCAGTTCCGTAGGCGACAGGGCAAAGGCAATGCTGCGCCGCGCCGTCCGGTTGTCGCGCAACAGGTCCTCGGCCGCGGCCTGGGCGGTCTCCTGCGCCAGCACACCGGCCAGGTCGCAGCGCAGCACGCGCCGACTTTGCGCATCGGCCATGCGCGAGCGCGCGCTGGCCTGTTCGTAATCGAGCGCCGGGTCGAACGAGGTCAGGATGGCTTCGGCGGCAAAATCGCTGTCATGGCCGCGCGTTTCCGACCAGAGCGGCTGCTCGTCGAGGTCCGCCAGTACGCCGATGTCGCGCGGCGGATGGCTGGTCTTTCCGCGCGATCGGAATGTTAGGCATCCATCCGCCTCCGTCACATCGATGCGGAAGGCCAGAAGCAGAGGCTCGATCAGCGCGCGCGCGGAGGCAAGCTCGCCCTGCACATAGCCGGTCAGATCGCCGCTAACCTGCGATACGTCGAAATCCTCGAACCCGTGCTCGCTCAGGATGGCGGCAATCGTATCGGCGAGCGTGGTCGCGCCCAGCCGCCCGTTCAGCCAATGGCCGGTGCGCCAGTTGCCGCCATCGCTCCACACCGAAAGATCCTCGGGAAAGGCGGGATAGGGCCGCGCATCCCAGCTCCAGACGAAAATATGACCGGGATCGACCATGCGTTGTTCGACCTGCGGGCCTGCCTGCCACCAACCGTGATGCGCCTCCAGAAAACGCCGCTGCATGCTGTCGCAGCGCGCCCCGCTGGAAAAGCCGGGCGCCTGGCTTTCCGAGGATTTCGGGTCGAGAAACAGGTTCGGTGCGTTGGCGCCCTTGTCGATCGCCGCACAGCCGAGTTCGGTGAACCATATCGGCTTTGCGCCCGGCCGCCATGCCGTCGGCTGCGCGCGTTCGCGTCCGCCCGCCCGGTCGAAATGCAGGTTGCTCCACCAGCCGGACAGATCCTTGTTGCGGAACGTCCACGGCTTTGCCGCCAGTCCGTCCTCGATCGGCAGGCGACGCCGTGCCGCCCGGTCGTCATCGCTGGCATAATACCAGTCGAACCCCTCGCCGCCGGTGATCGCCCTTTGCATCGCCGCCGCGTCGTCGGCAACGCGTGCGCCGTCCGGGTTTGCCGCAGCCAGATCGTCATCGCGCCAGTCGCTGAGCGGCATGTAATTGTCGATGCCGACCGCATCGATGGCGGCAGAGGCCCAAAGCGGATCGAGATGGAAGAACACATCGCCGGAACCGTCCTGCGGATGATAGCCGAAATATTCGCTCCAGTCGGCCCCATAGGTCAGTTTCGTCGCGGGTCCGACGATCGCCCGGACATCCTGCGCCAGCCGCACGAGTTCGCGCACAAAGGGAAAGCCGCCGTCCTCGTCGCGCACCTGCGTCAGCCCGCGCAGTTCCGAACCAAGGATCAGGCCGTCGACGCCGCCGGCCGCCGCGCACAGGCGCGCGTAATGCAGGAGCATCCGCCGATAGCCATCCGGGCGGGCCGAGAAACTCTCGATCTGCGCCCGCGCAGCAGAGCTCCGGTCAGGCGAGCCTGCCTGCCCCGGCGCCGGGTGGCAGGTCATGCGCCCACGCCAGGGATAGGCCGCCTGCATGGCCCCACCATAGGGATCAGGCAAACCGTTGTTCGTCGGCACATCCATCATGACGAATGGATAGAGATAGACTTCAAGACCGCGCGCCTTCAGGTCAGCGATGGCTTGGCGCAGGTCCGCATCACCCGGCGTACCGCCATAGGCCGGCCCGCCTCCTTCACCATCGCCGGCCCTGCTGCTGATGAGATGCGCATCGCCGCGACCGAGGCCCGCGACCGACCATGTCAGGCTTTCGCCGTCGCGATGGCGTACTTCCACGCCGGGCAGGATGCGGCAGGCGCCGGCCCGCAGATCGGTCGCGAACCAGGAAACGACCAGCGCCACCCGTTCGAGGTTCGGGCAGACCGATACCAGTTCGTCGATCGACGCTTGCCAGTCGGTCGCCGCCGTCAATGTATTGCGGTTGAGGATCCGTGCCGACCCCTCTGCGACCGTCTCCTTGACCGGCACCGTCGCATAGCCATGCTCCGTCGCGCCGGGAATGATCGTGACCGCGCGGATCTGCTTCTCCAGCACGCCCACCGGACGCAATACCTCGAACTGCATCAGCGGCAACCGGTTGCCGAACGTGTCGAGCGGCAGATGGTCGAACACAGCATAGGCGAGCCCGCGATAGGCCGGCGCGCGGCCCTCGCCCTGCTTGGCCTCGATCAACGGGTCCGGCAACTGGTCCGGCGAACCGTCATAGACCCGCATTTCGATGCCGGTGAGGTCCAGTTCCCTTCCGTCCGCCCAGACCCGCCGCACCCCGGCAATCGGTCCCTCGCAGATCCCCACGGCCAGATTGCCGAAATAGGAAAACGTCTCGATCGTCGGCCCGCGCGTCGCCTTGGCGCCGCTGCGTTCGCGCGTCACTCTTTCCTGAAAGCGCGTCGCCCAGATCAGCGTGCCGCCAACCCTGGCGGTGCCATAAACCCGGTTGATGGCCGTGCCCTCGTCGGCGCCGGGAATACGCGCCGTCGCCAGCCGTGCGCCCGAAACCGTGCGGCTGCCATTGATCAGTGCACGATCGACGGCGCTACCAGCCAGCGCGCCCGCCGCCCGCCCGATAATCGCCCCAACAGGTCCGAAGACGCCGCCAAGCGCGGCCCCCGCCGCCTGGAAGAGGATCGTGGCCACAGAAAACCTCACATCTGTCGAAAAGGAAAAATGGGCCGATGCCCGTCACCCAGCGGAACCCGACGGGCCTCGCCGTCCATCGTCTTGTAACGCAGCCGATCAGCAGCCGATCAGCAGCCGATCAGCAGCCGATCAGCAGCCGATCAGCAGCCGATCAGCAGCCGAGGCGGCCACCCGACAACGGAACGCTGTCAAGGCGTCACAACAGCCGCGCCCGTCCCGCTGCTCACAGCGGTCGCCCGGCCACGCCTGTCATGTCCACCATATCGAAACGCCCAACAGCACATGCTCGGCTGTTCAGCCCCCGCTATCATCCCGGCAGACATCAGGAACGCCGACGCAGGAAGGCTGCAATGGCCACCGGACCTTCACGCCTCCGAGGCCACGACTTGCCCGGACACGTTAGCCACGCCAGACTCCCATGACGCCATCTGTCGTGGCCGCCAGCAAATCGACCTCAACGGCTCTGCGCGTCGCCGAACCGGTGCACGGCCGCAATGCGTCGCCGCCATGAGGGCACCAGCACCGAGCGCGTCACCGCCGCCTGCTCGTAGGCGTGGATGAACCGATCGTCTCCGCAAAAAATGCCGGCATGCTTGGCCGCGCAATCGGGCCGCCAGCGAAACAGGAGAACGTCGCCCGGCATCATCGCGGCCATTGCCACCGGCGGCCCGAACAGACGCAGCCCGGCCGCCAGCAGCCGGTCGTTGCCACCGCGTTCGGCCCAGTCCGCGGCGTAAGGCGGAACGACCTCCGGCTCGGCGCCATAAAGCGCCCGCCACACGCCGCGGATCAGCCCGATACAATCGCAGCCGACGCCGAGTGTGGCGCCCTGATGCCGATAGGGCGTGCCGATCCATTGTTCGGCCAGTTGCACCACGCGTGCGCCGGTCGGCGTCTCCACGGCGATCACGGGAAGATCGGGCTGCCGTCATGCAGCCGCTCCCCATCGGCGAAGGAATAGGCGAAATCCGCCCCGGGCACATGCGGAAACCCGCGAAAGTTCAACTGATTGGCAAATTTCTCCCGACATGTCGCAAAGCTCTTGTCGCAGCCGGCCGTCACGGAAAACGCCTCGCCTGCAGCAATCTCCCGCTCGGCCGGCAACCACAGGTCAAGCTGCGCCGTGCCGTCAGGCGCAAGACCATGGCTGTCGATCTCGAACGCGTCCCCCGCATCGAACGACAACCGGCCTCGACTGAAAAAGCCGCTGGCGAAACCCGCAAGGCCGGCAACCGTCAGCCGCGAGCGATCGCGTGCCGTCAGCACCATGCCGCGGCCGCGATAGGCGGAAATATCCACCCGGCACCGGCCGTCTCCCAGGCGCGCATCGCAACGCCGCCCATAGACCCGTCCCTGCGGCTGGTCGAGCCGGTGCGCCAGGCTGCGCAGCTCGGCGGTAAACTGCCCGCCGGCGCGGCTGACTTCGCCGATCTCGCGCAGGCTGAGCCGCATCGTCTGATCCGGCGCTTGCCAGTTGACGGCGAGAAGCTCCACCCGCGCGCCGTCGAAGACGCCGGATGCCAGATCCGCCTCGGCGATGAGATCGCTGGAAAAGCCGCCCGCCACCGTGTCGGCGCTTGCCGAAAGCCCGCTCTCGGTCTGCGCCTCGCTGGCGGCAAATCCGCTCGACGCAAAAAACAGCGTGCCGTCGGCGATAAGGTCGCCGTCGTGATCTGTAAAGCCGAGGACGACCCCGTCGCGGCGTGTCACCCGCCAGCAATGACATAGGGTGGTGACATCGCCTTCCAGATGCGCCGCAAGCGGCGCCGGTATGGCTCTCATGGCAGGATCTCCGTCAGCGGAATGGTCGGAATGCGCCCGGCATCGAAGCCGGAAAGGTTGACATCGATCCGGTCGATATCGAAGCGCACTGGCACGTCGAATTCGTAGCCCGCCGTCACCACGGCTCCAGGCGCCGGCACCGCCTCGGCGGCGAAGGTCACTGCGCCCGTGCCGGGATCCAGCGCCCACCCTTGCGCAACCGGATCGCCGTCCACTGCCAGCAGCAGCGATCCCGCCACCGGCTTTGCGATCGCGCGCTCGAAGCCGCCGCCGGCATCCGCATAGGTCTTCGCCAGCTGGAACACGCGGCGCTGCCCGTCGCCCACCCCGATCACCTGATCGTCCGCCGACACCGCCTGCAACGGCCCGCAGGATTTCCAGTCGAGCGGATCGCGAAAGCGAAAGCCGTAAAGCTGCCCGCCGCGGGCTTCGAAAAACGCCAGAACTTCGTAGAGATCGGAGATCGAGCGGATGCCCGAACCGGCATCATAGCTGCGCCGCGAATGGCGCCAGCGGCCGTTGCGCTGCTCGCGGCCGTTGGAAAGATTGACGATCTCGGTGCGCCGCACGGGGCCGCCGCTCACCCCCAAAGCCACCCGGAGGGGAAACCGCACGTCATGAAAGCCACTCATCCTTGACCGCTCCATTGATTGTCATTGCCGCCTCCCCGCCATCGTCGAGGCCGCCCGACCCGCATGTGGCTCCGCAACGGCGTGCCGGCACGGAGCCAGATCCGATCGGCTCGCCTTCGGTTCGCCCTAAGCCGCCAATGTGCCACGCGGCCGTCCCACGCGCCGGTCCCGTCCCGCGCCGCGCGGTCTTGTCCAGCCCAGCACAGCCCAGACGCACTCCGAAACCCATATGCGCTTCGCCCTGCGGCCAGACATTGCCAATCTCCGGGCTCAAGGCGTGCGGTCTCACGCGCCGCTGTCCACGCGCAACGCTACCCTCCCGAACGGCGATCTGGCTTTCGCTCTCGCAAAAGCGCACCGCATCGCTCGCCGCCACCTTGGGACGATCTGCGACATCGAGGCATGGCCGCCGCCGGGCGCTGCGGCCGCCGGTCACCACCCGAGCGCGCCGTCCACGCCGCAACTGTTAGCCGCTCCACAAGGCAAGCGGACGCGTCCCGGCCCAAGGCGCGCCGTCCTCAGCGCCGCACTGTCAACCCGCTACGCCGCCCGCCGGAAGGCGACAATCTGGCCATCACTCTTGCGAAGGCGCACCGCATCCGTCGCCGTCACCTTGAGACGATCTGCGGCATCGGGCACTGCCGCCGCCGTCGCCACCGAGCGCGCTGTCTAGTCCAATCCACGCCGCAGCCGTAGCCGTTCCGTCATGCCGGCCGACGCCTCCATTCCTGTCCGGGGCGCCGTCTCACACGCCGCACTGTCCGCGGGCGACGCTGCACGCCGGAAGGCGGCAATCTGGCTTTCACTCCAGCGAAAGCGTGCCGTATCGCTCGCCGTCACCTTGAGACGATCTGCAGTATTGGGACACTGCCGCCGGCAGCTGCTACGCCGAACCAGTCGCACCGTCAGCGCCGCAACGTCACCCGCCCCGCAATGCAAGCGAACGTGTCCATTCCCCGACCAAGGCGGGCCATCTCACACGCCGCTGTCCACGCGCAGCGCTACCCTCCAGAACGGCGATCTGGCTTTCGCCCTTGCAAAAGCGCACCGCATCGCTCGCCGTCACGTTGAAGGCGATCTGCGGCATCGGGGTACGGCCGCCGGTCGCTACGCCGAGCACACGATCCGGTCCGCGCTACAGCGGAAGCCACCCGTCATGCCGGCAGACATCGCCATTCTCCCGCCCAAGACGCGCTCGCTCACACGCCGCGCTGTCCGCGCGCCACGCTGCGCACCAGAAGGGCGGCGATCTGGCCTTCTCTTGGAAAAGAGCGCCGCATCGGTCGCCGTCACGTTGAAGGCGATCTGCGCATCAGAGCGCCGCAGCCGCCAGTTGCCACGCCGAGCACACGATCCGGTCCGCGCTACAGCGGAAGCCGCCCCGCCATGCGGGCAGACATCGCCATTCTTCCGCCCAAGACGCGCTCGCTCACACGCCGCGCTGTCCGCGCGCCACGCTGCGCACCAGAAGGGCGGCGATCTGGCCTTCGCTCTTGCGAAAGCTTGCCGCATCGGTCGCCGTCACATTGAAGACGATCTGCGGCATCGGTGCGCCGCCGCCACCGGTTGCAACCCCGAGCGCGCCGTCCGGTCCGCGCCGCAGCGGCAGGATCGCCTCCGCGCCGGCTTCGCCCATCAGGCCCAGGTTGCCGCCGCCCATGGGAAAGAAGCTTGGGCTGCGCACCACGCCGCCATCGGCAAAGGGCGTCACGGAGCCGACGAAGGAGCCGATCGCATTCGACAGGAGGCCCTCCAGCGGCTTCAACCCTGCGGCAAGCGCGATATCGGTCAGCCGGTTGCCAAGTCCCTTCAGCACGTCGTCGAGCCCGCGCCCGCCGACCGTGGCCGAACGCAGGGCCGCCGTCAGCGCCGACCCGAACCGGTGCGAGCGCGCCTCGAGATCGGCCATGACCTCGCTCAGCGCCTGCGCGCCCGAAACCGTGTCGGTCATCGTCCCGTCTTCTTCCATTCCACAGCTCCGATCTGCCGGTCATTGTCACATTCAAGGCCAGGCCTTCGCCGGCTGCGTTTTTCATCCGTCCGGAAAGGCCGTCATCAATCCTTGCAGTTGCTCACGCGACAGGAGCGGCCCGGCGCTCTTGCCGGCGACGCTCCTGGCCAGACCGCCGGCCATGGCAAAAAATTCCCGCGGCGTCAGCGCCCAGAACGTCGAGGGGGCCAGCCGCAGCCGGCAAAGTCCGACATGGATCACCGCATCCCATGGAAACGGTTCCACACCCGTCGCTTCGCCCGCTGCGGCACTCAAGGGTTTGCGACAACCACTCCTTGCGCCGTCTCGTCGCCGCCCGAAGCCTCCCCGAAGGTCGCCTCCAGCAGATCGCCGACGACGCGCGCATAACCGGCAAGTCCGCCCTCGACGCTCATCGCCGCCACATCGGCGTCCGACAACAGGTTGCCGCCGCCGCGCAGGCCCGCCCCGATCAGGCAGATCATGTCGCCGGCCTTGAGCTGTCCGGACGCGAAACGGGCCGCAAGCCCGGTCAGGTCGCCGACCGCAAAGGCGGTTTCCAGTTCCGCCAGCGCGCCGAGCGTCAGGCACAGGATGCGGCACTCGCCGTCCAGCACCGCCTCCACCTCGCCACGCCGGCGGTTGGCGCGCGCGCCGGGTTTTGCCGAAAGGCCCGCCGCCGCCATCACACGGCTCCAAACGCAAGGCTGCCGGCCGATTCCAGCGCCAGTTCGAAACGCACCTCGCCGTCGTGATCGCCGGAATATTCGAGCGCGGTGATCTGGAACGGTCCGCTGATCCTGCCGAAATCGGGGATCAGCACCTGCCAGACGAGAATGGCACCAGCAAAAAACGTCTCGCGCACCAGGGCATCCGATGCCTGGTCCTTGAAAATGCCGGCCCCGGTCAGCGAAGCCCGCTGCACGCCGGCGCCCCCCAGCAGTTCCCGCCAGCGCCCCGCGCTTTCGGCATCGGTCACATCCACCGTCTGCGTATTGAAGGCCAGCCGGCGCGACCTAAGCCCCGCCACGGTCTGAAAGCCGCTGCCGCCGTCCAGCTTCAACAACAGGTCCTTGCCCTTTTGCGCCACCATGCCCGTGCTCCCTTGCCAATCCTTCTAATCTGGGTGCCCTGTATCTGGGGGCCTGTATCTGGGCCCCCGTGATCTGGACACCCGTGATCTGAACACCCGTGATCTGGGCTCCTGTGATCAGACGCCGCAAACGCGCTTCCCGCCTGCGGCAGCGCCTGCTAGACATCAGGACCGACGGGGACCGGCATGACCTTTTTGCCCGGTCCCGCCCGCCCTCTTGTCCGCCCCCTTGCCCGTTGTCGAGCCGCGTCTTCCCATGTCCTCTTCACGCCGTTCAGCCCGGATCATCGGCGTTCTTGCCGTCACGCAGCTGATCGGCTGGGGCACGACCTTCGAATCCGTCGGCGTGCTCGGCCGCAGGCTGGCGCCCGATCTCGGCCTTGCAAACGAGGTCGTCTATGCCGGCCTGTCGGTGATGATGATGGTGAGCGCGCTGGTCAGCCCGCTTGTCGGACGGCTGATGGAGCGCCACGGGGCTGCCCGCGTCATGGCGGCCGGCTCGCTGTTCTTCGCCGCCGGCCTGTGTCTTCTCGCCGCATCGGGTGGCCTCTTCACCTATGCCGCCGCCTGGGTCGTTCTCGGGCTCGGCGGCGGCTTCGTCCTGTCCGCACCCGCCTTTACCGCCGTCGTCGAGCGCGAAGGTTCAGACGGTCGCCGCACGATCGCCATCCTGATGCTGTTCACCGGCCTGTCGGCGACGATCTTCTGGCCCCTGCTCAGCCTTGCCACGGACATGGCCGGCTGGCGCCAGACGTTTCTGATGGCGGCCGTCCTGCATGCGGTCGTCTGCGTACCGCTCTATCTGTTCGGCCTTCCCAAGCCCCTTGCCCATGAAACCGCGGATGCCAGGAGCGATCTTGAACCGGTGCCACTACGCGAGGGCGAACGAAAACGCGCCTTTCTTCTCGTGGCGATCACCACCTCCATCGCATCCTTCGTCACCTTCGGCCTGTCGCCGTCGCTTCTCGAAGTGCTGGAGCGGTTCGGCGCCACGCCGCAATTTGCGCTGCAGCTCGCCGCCGCCCGCGGCGTCCTCGGCATTTCCGCCCGCGGCGTCGACATGGCGCTCGGCAGGCGCGGCAGTCCTTTCGTCACCTCGGTCACCGGCTGCAGCCTCATGGTCGCGGCCTTTGCCGGCCTTCTCATTCTGCCGGCATCGGCCGCAACGCTCTGGCTTTTCATCGCGCTTTACGGCTTCGGCTCGGGCATCCTCGTTGTGGCCCGCGCGCTTCTGCCGCTGGCGCTGTTTTCGCCGCGCGACTACGGCCGGCAGGCGACCCGCCTCGCCATGCCGCAAAACATCGCCAATGCGCTAGCTCCCGTCATTTTCACCGGTCTGATCGATCGCGCCGGCAGTGCCAGTGCCGTCGCCATCGCCATCCTGCTCGCGGGCGTCGCGCTTGCGGCCATCATCATGCTGATCGCATTGGTCCGTCGGGTCAAAGCGCGGGCGGCGGCTGCTCCGTCACGGCCCTGAAACGCATCTCTGCCAGCTGAAATTTCGTCTTCGGCTCACGCCGCGTGCGCGTCCCGCGATGCAGCAGGCTGACCAGCAATCCGTCCCCCAGCACCAGCGCCGCGTCGTGCAGAAGCGCGTGCACCCGGGCCGCGATCGCTTGCGCCTCGCGCCGCCCTTCCGCCAGCGACCACACATCGAGCGTGATCAGATGCACCTCCAGCGTCTCCCCGTCGGCCGGGCGGCTGTCGATCCCGCCGAACACGATACAGGGCATTGTCGCCCGCGCCAGCAGGCGGTCGCGCACGCCTTCAGGACCCACCAGAGCGGTCAGTTCGGGATCGCCGGAAAGCCGCGCGAAAATCGCCGTCATCAGCGCATTGGCCGCCACCATCATACGCCCTCCTCCTCGCAATGACACACGAGGTAACGCCCCGTCTCGTCGGGGTCGCGCACCGCCTTGATGGCAAATACCCGGCTGCCCCGGCAAAACCTTTGCCCGCCGGCAATGCCGTCGCGAAACCGCACCCAGATCCGGTGCGTCACCACCGCCGTCTCCGCCGCCGCGCCCTTTTCCGTCACCACGAAGGAAACCGGTTCGATCCGTGCCCACATCGACGAGACGACCGACCAGCGAGGTACTGCCCCACCCTGCCCGTCCGGCTGGGGCTCGGCCGTTTCGAGATCCAGCCGCGCCGTCATCTGTCCGGGATCGAAAAACGTAACCGGCATGGCTCAAAGCCTCCGCTGGCGCCAGGCGGCAATCAGCCGCTCATAGCCTTGCGGAATGCCAGCGGGCTGATCCTGCGCCGCCACGACACCACGAAACGCAAACATGTGCGCCACATGCACCAGCAATGCCCGTTTCAGCACGTCCGGCACGTCGGTTCCCGCCTCCCCGAAACCGGCAGCAAACGTAATCTCGATCCCGTTCATCGCCTGTCCCGGTGCCGGCGGATCGCGCAGCCAAAGGCGTGCCGGCCGCGCCTCGCCATCGAGCAGATGCGCGTTAAGCGATACTTCGGCCGGCATGCCGGCATGGTCGTAAACCGTCACGGCCTCGATGGCGCGCAGAGGATATCTGGCAATCTTCACGATGCCGTCTCGCGGCCAGGCATCAAGACACAGCCGCCAGTTCTGCGCCAGCAGGCAAAGCCCGGTCTCGCGCTCCAGATGCTGGCGAGCCGTGGCGACGAGAGACGCGACAAGCGCATCCTCCTCGTCGCCGTCGAGGCGCAGATGCGCTTTGGCTTCGGCAAGCGTGATCGGCTCCGCCGTCGGTGGAGTGGTCAGGATATAGGTCATCAGAGGTCCCGCAAGGTTGCGATATGAGGTGCAAGGCGCGAGCATGCCGAACGAAAGAAGGCGACCGCCAATCCGGGTCGCCCTCTACTTACCATTCGCCATTCACCACCGCCGCTCACGCAGCAGAAAACTTCACCACCTTGATCGCTTCGAAATTCTGTACCCCACCACCGACACGCTTGGTCGTGTAGAACAGCACATAGGGCTTGGCCGAATAGGGATCGCGCAGAATACGCACGCCGGCCCGATCGACCACGAGATAGCCGGAGCGGAAGTCGCCGAAGGCGATCGCCGGCGCATTGGCGGCGATATCCGGCATCTCCTCGGCCTCGGCCACCGGGAAGCCGATCAGCGAGGCGGCCTGCCCGGCCACGGCCGGCGGACGCCACAGGTAATTGCCGTCCGCGTCCTTGAATTTGCGCAGCTCCGCCTGGCTGCGGCGGTTCATCATGAAGGTGGCGTTCTGGCGGTGCTTGGCCTTGAGCGCATAGATCACGTCGACCAGCGTGTCGGAAGGGTTGGCTGCCTTGAATGCACCGGCGACGCCGGTTGCCACGTGACCGAGGCTGCCCCAGCTCCAGTCCTTCTCGGCAACCGTCGGATAGGACAGGAAGCCCTTGGGCTTGTTGATGCCGTCGCCGCGGATGAAGGCGTCGCCCTCCTGCTCGGCGAACACCATGTCCACCTCGCCGGCGATCCAGGCTTCGATGTCGACAGCCGCATCGTCGAGCAGCGCCTGCGTGGCGGCCGGCATGGCGTAGAGTTCCATGGTCGGGAAGGTCAGTTCGGAAAGCTGCGGCGTATCGGTCTGCGGCCGCGCCGCCGTTTCGGAGACCCAGCCGGTGGCCAGCCCCGCCGCCGCGAACGGCTTTTTCAGCACTGCGCCCGAAACCGTGCGCACCGTCGAAAGCGCGCGCATCGGCGACACGACGGAAATCCGCCGGCCGATCTCGTCGTCGGTTTCCGGCGGCACCAGATAGCCGCCATCGGCCCCGCCGGCGCCGGAAAACGCCTTGGCCTCGAGTTCGCGCAGACCCTGGTCGTCGCCCCGCCGGATATAGGCGTCGAAGGCCGCCTTGTGCTCGGCAAATTCCGGTCCCGTCTCGCGCGATGTCGCGTCCCGGCCCGCCCCCAGCGCCGGGCGCGCCTTTTTCAGAAGCAGGTGGTCCAGTGCCTTCTTGTTGTCGTCGATTGCGCGGTTGATGCGCTCCATCTTGTCGCGCGTCACCACATCGGCGCTCATCTTTTCCTCGATCTCGCCGAGGCGCCGGTCATTGACCTCCTTGAAGGCTTCGAACGCCTCCATGAAATCTTCGAAAGCCGCCGTCACCGTATCCGGCACGGCCTTCACTTCCGGCGCCATTTTCGGCACTGCCATACGCGTCTGTTCCGTCATGTCGGTCATCCTCACAGGTTGGAATTTCAGGTTCGAACTGCCTTTCAGGTCGGCTTGAAGCGCGGGGCGAACATCATCCGGGCCGCCCTTCGCATCTGGCGGGCAAGCTCGGTTTCGCGGTCGCGGAAAAAGCGCGCATGCTTGACGTCCGACACCCGCGCCGAAGGCAGCATCGGAAAGGTGACGACGGAAATTTCCCAAAGCTCGGCTTCGAGAATACGCCGCACGCCGGTCTTGGCGTCCGTGCGCGCCTTGACGCTGCGAAACCCGATCGACAGCCCGTCCAGCGCGCCCGTCTTCATCAGCGAAAACACCTCGCGGGCCCGCGTCACGCCGGGCGACAGCAGGCCTTCCACATAGAGCCCGCGGGCATCCTCGCGGATGGTCTTCCAGGCGCCGATCGGCTCGGCCGGGTCGTGCTGGTAGAGCATGCGCACCTGCCCGGCGCCACGCTCGACAAGCGAATGCCGGAACGCGCCGCGCTCGATCGTGTCACGGCCGAGATCGACCTCGCCAAACACGCTGGCATAGCCGCAAAACACCCCGTCGCCGGTGACGCCGGCCAGTTCGAGATTGGCAAATTTGCGCGCATGGGGGCGTGGCCCGCGATAAGCGTGCATGAAATCCTCCTCGTCATGGTATGAAAGGCCGCAAAACCGGTCGGCGCCCGCTCTTGAGGCCCGCAACCGCTCGCGCTATGATCGTCTCCGCACCCCGCGCGGGAGGAAGACATGCAGACGCTGTTCCTGATCGCCCTCGGCTTCGTGTCCGGCTCCGCCATCATCGCCGGCGCCATCTACCTTGCCATCAGGCTCCCCGGTCTTTCCAGAAAGCGGCGCTTCGCCGCAGCGACCGTCCATAGCGACAGCAAGCCCGACGGCATGGTGTTCACCGCCGCCGCCATCAGCCATTGCATTTCGGACAGCGGTTTCGGTGGCAGCGGCGATGGCGGCGGCGGTGGCGACTGCTGACGCCTATCCCGATTTTCGCCCATAGCGGGACGCGATCCTCGACAGCGCACCCAGCACCCACCAGGCACACAGGCTGGCCGCGGCCGAGCCGGCCAGCATCATGTCGGTGGCCGATACCGCATCGGCGATGTCGGCGCGCTCGGCCAGCCAGATCCCGGCCGGCCCGCCGAAGATCAGCCCGCAGCTGACCCCGGTGACGAAGCGGCTCAACGCCTCGCGCCGGTTTTCGGGCAGAAGATAGATCAGCGAAACGGCCGCACCGGCCACGGCGCCGAGCGCCCTTGCGGTCCACACGCCGGCATCGTTTCCGAGACCGGCTCCCAGATCGGTGCCGAGTTCAGCCATTGTTAATCATTCCCTGCAAGACTGAGGATCTGTCAGATGTCGGACCGCGCTCGCCTTAGAGCTGCTCGGATCCCGTTCTCGATACGGCCATTCGCCTGGGCCTCGTTCCAGGCAGAAGGCGGGAGGCAGCAAAACCCGCTGCCGGGGCATCGCCCATAGCGCGCCGCTACGTTCCCGGTTGCATAACCCCGGCCAGAACGCTCACAAACCGCTTTAACGTTTCCGGTTTTTTACAGTCCGCATAATCACTTGCCTCCACGTCTTGCAAGGTTGAGTGCGGAGCTTGCGCGGTTGAGTGAATCTCTTCACCCTTCGGATGAAGCGATCAGATATCCGCGTCCTTTTCGAGATCGGCAGGTCCCTGGCGTGCATGGAGAATGGACACGATCAGGATACGATCGCTCTTGATGACGTAATCGAAGTGGTAAGGTGCGGATACCCAGCGCCGCACGCCTTCGACGGGAGCGACGCTCATGCCAATCTCGGAATATCGCCCGATCAATCTGATCGCCTTCTTTACCTGTTCGGAGAAAGCAAGCGATGCGCGTCTGCTATGAACGGAAAGATAAGCTTTTTCCCGATTCACATATCGTATTGCTTCCTCCGCTAGGATGACTTTCATTACGCAGCGTCCTCGCGGTCCATACGATCAAGCTGCGTGAAAAACTCCTCCGCATCCACACATCGGCCGGCCTCGATATCATCAAATCCGCGCTGAATGCTGAGAACTTCCGCTCCCTCCGCCATCAAATAATACTTCAAAGCCCGCACGATCACCCAGCTGCGACTGCGTTCGCTGGCCTGCGCGATCTTTTCGATATCATCGAGAATGTCGAGCGGTACGCGTAGCGTGATCGGATCGGACAGAACAGGCTTGTCGGTCATGGGACCCTCCTTTGTAATACGCCGTATTACAACCTACGCCCTTCTGCCCGTATTCTCAATAGCCCACGGCCTCGCGCTTCTCCTCATCGGTGAGAAACGTCGCCGCCCCTACCCGCGTCCACAGCGCGTCGCGCTCGGCGGCCAGGCCCACCACCTGGTCGAGATCCGGCGCCAGCCGCAGCGGCACGTCGAACGCTGCTGCGAGCCAGACCGAAAAACTCGCCGCCGTGCGAAAAATCATTGGCAGCACGGTCAGGCGGTAGAAGGCACGGTGCGCCTCCTGATAATTGGCATAGGTATTGTCGCCGGGAATGCCGAGCAGCATGGGCGGCACGCCGAGGCCGAGCGCGATGTCGCGCGCCGCACCGTTCTTCGCCTCCATGAAATCCATATCCTTGGGCGAAAGCGCCATCGCCTTCCAGTCGAGCCCGCCCTCCAGGAGCAGCGGCCGCCCCGCATTGACGGCGCCGGCATAACCGGCCTCCAGTTCCTCCTTCAGCCGTTCGTACTGGTCGGGCGAAAGATTGCCGCCGTCCTTGGGCTGATAGACGAGCGCGCCGGACGGCCGTGCCGAATTGTCGAGCAGCGCCTTGTTCCAGCCGGCCGCCGCATTGGAAAGGTCGAGCGCCGCGCCAGAGGCTGCAAGCGGCGACAGGCCGCAATGGTCGTCCAGCGGGTGAAACAGTTTCAGGTGCAGCAGCGCGGCTGCGCCCGATGTCGCCTCGGCTTCCGCCGGCAGACGCCGCACGACGCCGCCGGCTCGGTAGTCATAGGCCAAGGGCCAGCCGTCCCGCCCCTCGACGATCGCCACCCGGTCGGGCCGCAGCAGATGCAGTTCCCGCACCCGCCCGCCAACGGCCAGCGCCTCCACATAGGCATTGCCGGACAGAAGAAGATGCCCGTACAGCGTCTCGAAGAAATCCGCCCCGACCTGGCGTGCATTCGGTCGCGCCAGGAGCGTCAGCGCCGCATGATCGGCCTTCTCCTCAGGCCCTTCATAGGCCAGCCAGGGCACGCAGGCGGCCGCCTCGGTGATCATCCGCACCGCCCGATGCGCCACCGGGTTGCGCATGAACCCGGCCCGCGCCAGGGCGGCATAGCTACGGCCCGACCAATGCGCCGTCCCATCAGATGCAAGCATCGCAAAACCCGAAGCCAGGGCGGCCGCCTGGGCCTTCACTTCGGAGACAGGCGAAACCGTCCCCGCCTTGTCCTGCCGCGCAAGAAACCATGGCCGCCGAAAAGGAGATTTCATCGCGATCGATCCTCTGTTGAGCGCGGCCCCGCGCGCCATGTCCCCACTACCGGCCCTCATCGCCGAAGCCCGTGCGTCGTCAATAACAGCGCTGCGCCGTACCCCCGGCCCCTGCTGCAAACCGGCCTTTCTCAGCAACCCCGTCAATGCCGCAGCCTCCCTGCCCTCCGACCCGGCTGCGAGATCGCCCTTCTCGAAGGGGCCGGCGACACCGCCTGCTTTTCTGCCCCGCCATCAACGCCTCTCGCCGTCAGCACCCCGCATCGGCCCAGGCCGTCGCAGCTCGATAGCGATGCTGCGTCCACATCCTGGCCCCCTGCTGCAAAACCGGCCTTTCTCAGCGATGCCGTCAGTGCCGCAGGTTCCCTACCCCGAGCCGGCTGCGAGATCGCTTTTCTGGGGCACAGACGACACCGCCTGCTTTTCTGCCCCGCCATCAACGCCTCTCGCCGTCAGCACCCCGCATCGGCCCAGGCCGCCGCAGCTCGATAGCGATGCTGCGCCCACGCCCCTGGGCCCCTGCT
The DNA here is from genome assembly GCF_050275975.1 of Neorhizobium sp. NPDC001467. NCBI lineage: Bacteria > Pseudomonadati > Pseudomonadota > Alphaproteobacteria > Hyphomicrobiales > Rhizobiaceae > Neorhizobium > Neorhizobium sp. NPDC001467. Next base: position 41,868 of record NZ_JBNNPS010000012.1, read on the forward strand.
GCAAAACCGGCCTTTCTCAGTGATGCCGTCAGTGCCGCAGGTTCCCTACCCCGAGCCGGCTGCGAGATCGCTTTTCTGGGGCACGGACGATGCCGCCTGTTCTCTGCCCCGCCGTCGGCACCCCGCATCGGCCCAAGCCGTTGCGACGCCCTGCGACAGGCAACCCGCTGCGCACCGCCGAACCCATGGTTCAGCGCCCCCGGCGATCACACGCAGGCTGCAGCTTTCCGCGTCGCGCGACGCACCAAACCTACGCCCCCAAGCAATTCGCCTCACCTGATTGGCGCGACTTGCCGTGCCTCAATCGATGCGCTCCAGTCGAAGCGCCCCAGTCGATGCGCCGCGGTCGATGCGCCCCGGTCGATGCGCCCCGGTCGATGCGCCCGTTGGCGGCTCCCCGCCGATGCCTCCCGGGCCAATGCATGCACTCCGCCGTCCGTCCACATCGCCGCGCCGCCCTAAAGCCCAGCCGCTGCCGCGGCAAATGCCCGGGCATGGTCCGCCACGCGCTCGGCCCTGTCGGTGCCGTTGACGATGCGGCGCGCCCCCGTCCAGTCGGCCTTGCCGGGGGTGAAAAAGACATCCAGCCGCCAGCCGGTAAAGAGACCGACCCGCATGCCCTCGACGAGAATCTTGGCGGCAATGTCGAGCCGCATGGCAAGCGCCGGCTCGGCCACCAGGTCGAAGCCCGTCAGGTCGGCCATCGCCTGGTAATTGCGTTTATGCGTCAGCTGAACGAAGCCGCGCCCAAACCAGCTCTTGCCCTGCGCATCGGGCCGCCAATACGGTGTGCGCACCGAAGGAAGACGGCCGGCCCGATAGGCGCGTTCCAGCCTTTCCACCGCCTGTCCGTCGCTATCGGCCAGCGTTTCGCGCACCGGCTGCATGGTCGCCGCGGTCTCGTGGAAGGCAGTCGCCAACACGTAGGCGAGCGCCGGGTCGGGCGTTTTCGAACGTCGGCCCCAGCTGTCCAGAATGGCGTCCAAGCCCGCCACCTGCGGCCTCGATAGCCTGCCGCCAAAGGGATTTGCGCGCAGGCGGGCAAAGAATTGGGCTCTGTCGATGGTCATGCTGCACCTCCTTCTCCCGACCGCTCTAGGGTCTCTCCGCTGCAAATTCCAAGTTTCAATCGGTTTAGAAAAACTAAATCGTTTTAAAGACTTACGGGCCGATTTACTTTCGCCGATCGGTATGGAACCAAGTTGGGCGCCCGGCGTTAGCTGTCGGTTTTGAACGAAGGAGATCATGATGATGAGCCAGCCAGCCTCCGTAATGCCCGTTGGGCAGCCGATCCCGCAGCATGTCGCCGAGCGTCTGGAATCCGAATGGCGTCAGGTCCGCGAAAGCGCACCCTCGCCGGTCACGGCCAAGCGCTGATCCTCGTCGTCCCGCGCATCGCCGCGGGACCGGCCCATCCCGGCCCGCCAGCCCCGCAGGACAATGCCGGCGGCGGCGGCACGCCGCGACAGTCGCCCACTGTCGTCGTCGCATCGCGCCGGTTTCGGCATCGACGTACTCTTCTCAACGCCCCTCCGCCATTCAACTGCCCTCAAATGCCGCGCACGCGCGGCTCGCCCTGGCCGTCCAGCACCAGAGCCGTCAGCGCCCAGACCAGAGCGTCCAGCCGGTCCGGCGAGCGGCCCGAGGACAGGCCGTCCGGTCCGAAATCGCACATCTGGTCTTCCAGCGCGGCAAATTTGCCGGCATGCAGCACACGTCCCTGTTCGTAGAGCGCCGCCACCGGTTCGGCGCGTGAAAACTTGCCCCGGGTCGCGCGCACCATCGTCACCGGCAGGCCGGCATCGACGCTTTTGAGCATGGCCATCACCATGTCGCCGCCCTGGTTGACCTCGGCCACCACGCGGTCGGCGGCAAAGCGCGCATAGGCTTTCCTGACCGCCTGCGCCCAGCCGGCCGGGCTTGCCCCCTCGACTGAGCAGTCGGCAAGAACCACCGCCCGCCCAAGGCCGCCCGCGGCCGCATCCCTGTCCTCGATCCCGGCCACCACGATGCCGCAGCACGATGCCTCGCCGGAACCCGATGGCGGATCGACCGCCACCACGATGCGCCGCGGCGGCGCAAAGGCGCGCGTCACGCAGGCTTCCAGATCGGCCCGTTTCCACAAGGCGTCGGCGCGGTCCTCGATCAGTTCACCGGCAATCTCCTGACGGCCAAGCCGCGTTCCGCCATACCGGCTTTCCAGCACCGCCAGGAAACCGGGCGCCAGATTGCGTTCATTGGCCGCCGTCGACATGCGCACCAGATGCGTGCCCGGATCGGCGATCAGCCGTTTCAGCACCGGCACCGGGCGCGGCGTCGTCGTCACCAGCTGGCGCGGATCATTGCCCAGCCGCAGACCGAACTGCAGCATGTCGAAGGTCTCCTGCGCATGTTTCCACTTTGCCAGTTCGTCGCACCAGGCGAAGTGAAACTGCGGTCCGCGCAGGCTTTCGGGGTCTTCGGAGGAAAAGATCTGCGCCACCGCGCCGTTCGGCCAGACCAGCCGACGCCGGGAGGCCTCGAAAACCGGCCGGTCGAGACGGGCAATGCGGCAGATGCCCGAAGCCCCGTCCACCATTACCTCGCGGGCATCGCCCAGCGTTTCCGCCACGAGCGCAATGCGCAGGTCGCTGCGCGGCGCCGCCGATGCCACGGCGTGCACCCATTCCGAGCCCGCCCGCGTCTTGCCCGAACCGCGCCCGCCCATCAGCAGCCAGGTACGCCATACGCCCTCCGGCGGTTTCTGGGTTTCGCGGCCGGTCAGCTCCCAGGTCCGACCGATGGCATGGACATGGGCGCAGACCAGCCGGTTTTCGCCGATACCATCGGCATCCCCGGCCCCCGCATCGGCCCGATCCCCATCCCCATCCCCATCCCCGACCGTAGCCCCAGCCCGGGCTTTGTCCCCGGCTCTGCCTCCTGCTCGGGGTCCTGCCTTTTCTGTGTCTCTGGCTCTGGCTTTGGCGCTGGCGCTTGCCCTTACTCCGTCCTCGAGCCCGTCGCCGTCGCTGGCTCCGTCCTCGACGCGATTGACCCTCGCACCGCTCTCGGCTTCATCCCCGGCACCGTCCTCGGCAACATTCCTGGCCCTTGCGTCGCCCTCAGCCCCATTGCCGTCGCTGGCTCCATCCTCGACCCAATTGTCGACCCTCTCGCCGCTCTCAGCAGCATCCTTATCCTGGGCTCTGGCTCTGGCTCTGGCCCCATCCCCGTCTCCGGTTCCATGCCCATCCCACGCTCTGGCCGCATTCCGGCTCTTGGCTCCAGTCCTGCCCGCATCCCCATCCTGGGCTGTAGCTTCATCCCTAGCGCCGTCCTCGGCTCCATCCTCGGCAGCATTCCCGGCCCCGGCTCCATCCTCGACCCAATTGCCGACCCCGGCTCCGCCTTGGGATCCATCGCTGTCGCTGGCCTTGGCCCCATCCCTGTTTTCGTCCACGGTCCCGGCTGCACCGGCCGCCGCAGGCAGAAAACGTTGCGCCCCCGCGCCGGCGATCAGGTCAGCAGAAGCGGTAACAGAAATGTCGCAATCGGCGCTTTCGCCTTGGTCGTTTCGTCTCCCGCCGGACGACGACATTGCCGCTCGAGCTTTCGCCCCGCGCTTCCCGCCGTTTTCATGCGGCAAGGTCGCAGTCCGCCCCGTCTCTCGTTCCGACCCCGTCGAGGGCTCGCCCGGTTGGGTGGTCCCGTTTCGCAGTAACGGCAAACGAGGATCGTCCCCCGTCTGCCGGTCGGCGCTCGCAACTGCGGGTAAAAATCCCGGCTTCTGCAGGTCGGACCTTGCCCCTTCAACACCGTCCGGCGGAAGTGCAACAGTTTTGCCGGCCTCGATCCCGTTCATGAGGTCCGCACCCGCTACGCGCGCCGTCTGCCAGACATGCCTGATCTTGCCCATCTGGTCCTCATGCGCAGCGAACAGACCGGAAAGCTTCTCCTCAACCGGTGTCGGGCAGTGGCGGTCCTTCCCCAGCCGCACCGCCGGGCTCGTCAGGATCAAGACCGGCCGCGCGACACCGCTGGCGATAGCGCTCCTGCGCGCGTTCATCGATAAGCCGGTCGACCTCAAGCAGCGCCTCCTGATAGCTGCCCGCCTCCGCCGCCCGTTCGGCTTCGTCCTGCCGGTCGCGGGCCAATTGCCGCTGCAGCGTGTCGATCTTTTCAAGCGTGCGCACGATCAGCGACATGGCATCGGTCGCAGCCTTGATATCGGCCCGCGCCAGTTTCTGCGCCGCGTCGTCGCCGCCGTCCAGCATGCTTTCCGCAGCGCTGCGCAGCCGGCGAAACGTCTCGAACTGGTCTTTCAGTTCCAGCACCGCTTCGTTGAGGATTGGCCGCATGTCGCTTGCCGCGCCTGCCTCGGCTCGCCGCTGTTCGACCGATTTCAGCTCGAGCGTCACGTCCCGCACGCTCTGCCTCAGACCGGCATGACCCGCCTCAGCAAAGGGGCCGAACAGGCCGAGATCGAAACTGTCGAGATCCACGGACATGCAAAAGCCCTCCGCGCCAGCCAGCAGACCGTCGCATCATCAACCCATCGAAAAATCGGAATTTGTTGCCGGAAGCGGATCCATCCGCACCTCTGCGACCATGCACAAACCCTATCAAAAGACCGTCACGCCGTCAAGGATTATTTTCCTATTTTGTTTCGCTTTTGCCGCCAGTTCTGTCAAAGGACGGATCAACGCCATCTTCTCGGGAACGGAAACGGGTGCGGATACGGCTCCAGATGGCACCCTCAACTCCTGCTCGGCGCGAGCCCCCTCATCCGTGGACGAGCTGTCCAGCGTCATCACGCGGATGCCTGCCAAGCCAGGTTTTGCGCGTGTGCAGCTTGGCCTCCCGCGTGGCCAGATCCGGCAAGGACTGCCGAGCGTTACGAAGGCCCTCGCCAACGCCCGTCCCACACCCCGCAACAATCAACGCTTGCGCATCCCGCCCCATGTCGCATAGTGGCGCCCGCTTTCCTGCCATCCGAGGTGCCGCTCATGTCCAACACGCCGCTGCCGCTATTTGCCGGCCTTTCCGCTTTCCCGCTCACGCCTGCGGATGAAGACGGCCGTGTTGAAACGGATGCGCTGCAGGCGCTGGTCGCCCGCATCGTCGATGGCAAGGCGACTTCCATCGGCCTGCTCGGAAGCACGGGTGCTTACGCCTATCTCTCTCGCGAGGAACGCCGCCGCGCGGTGGACGCTGCAATCGAGGCCGCCGCCGGCCGGATCCCGGTCATTGCCGGCATCGGCGCAATCCGCACCGATCAGGTTCAGGCGCTTGCCCGCGATGCCGCAGCAGCCGGTGCCGACGGACTTCTGCTCGCTCCGGTTTCCTACACGCCGCTGACGGAAGAGGAGGTGTTCCAGCATTACGCCACGGTCGCCGCCACCACCGATCTGCCGCTTTGCGTCTATAACAACCCCTCCACCACGCATTTCACCTTCAGCGAAAGCCTGATTGCGCGCCTGTCGGCCATCGAAACCATCCGGGCCGTCAAGATGCCGCCGCCAAAAGACCTCGATTTTTCCGGCGAAATGGCGCGTCTGCGCAATAACGCCGCTGCGGATTTCGCCATCTGCTATAGCGGCGACTGGCATGGCGCCGAAGCCCTGCTGGCCGGCGCCGATGCCTGGTACAGCGTCGTCGGCGGCCTGTTTCCGCATGCGGCTGCAGCCCTTACCAAATCCGCCCGCGAGAAGGATGCCGGCGAGACCGCCCGCATCGACACCATGTTCGAACCGCTCTGGTCGCTGTTTAAGGCGCATGGCAGCCTGCGCGTCATCTATGCCGCTGCAAACCTTCTCGGCCTCACAAAAGCTGCGCCTCCGCGCCCGATCCTGCCCTTGCCCGAAATGCTCCTGCCGGAGATCGAAAAAGCCATTGCCGCCCTGCCGGAACGGTGAGCCAACCTGCCCCAAAACCCTGCAACGAAAACACATTCATGCAAGCCAAAATCTACCACAACCCTACCTGCGGCACCTCGCGCAACACGCTGGCGCTGATCCGCAATGCCGGTATCGAACCCGATGTCGTCGAATACCTGAAGACGCCGCCCGCCCGCGCCGAACTGGTGGACATGATCGCCAGTGCCGGGCTCACGGTCCGCCAGGCGATCCGCGAAAAAGGCACACCCTATGCGGAACTCGGCCTCGATAACCCGATGCTTTCGGACGACACGCTCCTTGACGCCATGCTGGACAACCCGATCCTCATCAACCGTCCCTTCGTGGTGACGGATCTCGGCACGCGGCTGGCCCGTCCCTCGGAACTTGTGCTGGATATTTTGCCGGATACCCACAGAGGTCCGTTTTCAAAGGAAGACGGGGAATTGGTGATCGGCGCGGACGGGCGGCGCATCCGGACGTGATGGGTTGCCCACTTGTTGTTTTTCTCCCGCAGGCGGAGCGACAAGGCCACAGCATCTTTTCCTCTCGCGTTGCGGGAGAGATAGCCACTCCGCGAGAGGAAAAGCCGACCACCGGACGCGCGTGATGGGGCGCAAACACCCAACGCCAATCACGTCCCCCAGAGCGTTTGTGAGACCCGCTGATCCCTCGTTGGCGCAGTCGTCAGATCGGAAAATTCCTGCTGATCCTCACAGAATTCTTCAACGCCGTCGTCAGCCGTTCGAAGAAGCTCAGATCGCCGTAATTCGCCGCCGCGATCGCTTCTCGATGCGGAGCGGCGAACGCGTCACACGGAGGATGTTGCAAAGACGTCCGACAGCTTTGCCCGGAAATGCGACGAAGATCCTAAAATCGTTTCCGGGCAGGCCATAGCTTCCCCTCCCATCGTGACCGAAGTTACGTCCCGCAAAAGGTCCGCAACACCCGCTGGTCCACTGTCGGCGGCGTCATAAGCTCAGAGAATTCCGGCTGATCCTCATAGGGTCTCTCCAGCGCTGTCGTCAGCCGTTCGAAGAAGCTCAGATCGCCGTAATTCGCCGCCGCGATCGCTTCCTCGATGCGGTGATTGCGCGCAATGATCGCCGGGTTTTTGGCGCGCATGGCCACCTGCTGCGCATCGGCGCCCCTTCCGTCTCGCGCCAGCCTCTGCCGCCAATCCACCAGCCAATCCGCAGCCGCCTGCCTTGCCGTTGTCTGGCTGACCGTCGTCGTGCCTACTGTCGTCTCGCCTACTGTCGTCTGGCCCCCTGTCGTCTGGCCCCCTGTTATCCGGCCTGTCGACGCCCTGCCTGCTGCGGCCTGTGCGGCGTCCGCGCCCGCCTCCAGCGCCTCTTGTGAAAACAGGTCCAAAAACGGCGCCTCGCCCTCGACTGTTACCGCATCACCAAGCCGGCGGAAACTCAAGGTGAAATCCGCCTCGCCCGCATGCATGGCCGCCAGAAGGCGCTGCACCAGCGCACCATCGCCGTCTTCGTGGCCCGAAAGACCGATCTTCTGTGAAAATTCCGTCAGCCACGCCGCCTGGAACCGTTCGCCGAAAACCTTCAGCACGCCGTTGGCAGCTTCCACCGCCTTCTCCTCGTCGGCGTCCAGCAGCGGCAGCAGGCATTCTGCCAGGCGCGCGATGTTCCATTGGGCAATGCCCGGCTGGTTGCGATAGGCATAGCGCCCCTGCGCATCGATCGACGAAAACACTTTCATCGGATCGTATTCGTCGAGAAAGGCGCAAGGGCCGAAATCGATCGTCTCGCCCGAAATCGTCATGTTGTCGGTATTCATCACGCCGTGGATGAAGCCGACGCCGAGCCACCGCGCGACGAGCGCCGCCTGCCGCGCCGCGACGGCATCCAGAAGCGAAAGATACGGATTTTTCGCCGTCTCCAGATCGGGATAGTGCCGCGCAATGACATAGTCGGAAAGCACCTTGATGCCGTCCGTGTCGTTGCGTGCCGCCAGATACTGGAACGTGCCGATACGCACATGACTTGCCGCCACCCGCACGAAAACCGCGCCCTGCTGCGGCGTTTCGCGATAGACAGGCTCGCCGGTCGCCACCGCCGCAAGTGCCCGTGTCGCCGGTATGCCAAGCGCGGCAAAGGCTTCGGAGACCACATATTCGCGCAGCACCGGCCCCAGCGCCGCGCGCCCGTCGCCGCGGCGCGAAAATGGCGTCGGGCCGGCGCCCTTCAGCTGGATATCGCGGCGTTTGCCGTTCACGTCGATCACTTCGCCAAGCAGGATCGCCCGGCCATCGCCCAGCTGCGGCACGAAATTGCCGAACTGGTGGCCGGCATAGGCCATGGCGATCGGCTCGGCGCCCTGCGGCAGGACATTGCCGCCAAAAATCGCCGCCAGCCGGTTTTCATCCGCATCCGGCCCGAAACTGTGAGGCTCCAGCTGAAGCTCGCGCGCCAGATCGCCATTGAACTTCAAAAGCGTCGGGCCCTCGACCGCCTCGGGATAGACGGAGGTATAAAACCGCTCCGGCAGGCGCGTATAGCTGTTGTCGAAATGAAACATGAAACCTCCGGCACGATCGATCGGCTCCTCCGAATATGGGGAATGCCCGCCTATTCGCAACCACCCGGTCCGAACCGGCGCACCGGCTCGCGGTTCCCTGCCAGCCGCCCTCATCGCCGGCGGCCTTCGCCCCTCCCGTCTCTCCGGTTTCCACGGTTCCTCAGCTTTCCGCCTCTCCAGTTCCGGACTGCCGCACCGGCTCGCGGTTTTCTGCCAGCCGCCCTCATCGCCGGCGGCCTTCGCCCCTCCCGTCTCTCCGGTCTCCACGGCTCCTTCTCCGCCTCTTGCCTACACGGTCCCGGGTTGCGGTCTCCTGTCCGGCCGATTCCCTGCCTTCCCGTCTGGCTGCCTCTCGGGGTCCTTGTCCCCGGGCCCATGCCCCCAAATTCCCGGAATTAAGTAGCAACTGCCACCAACCAAGCCGAGAAGCGTAGTCACGACATGACGGCACTGATCTGCTATAGTAACCTGAAGAAGGGAGCACGACATGCAAGCTATTGAACACGGTCGTGTCTCGGCGGAGGATTTCCTCGCGTGGATTCTCGGTCAAGAGGGCAGATTCGAGCTGGTTGATGGTTATGTCATCGAGATGATGGCTGGTGCCAAGCAGGGCCACAACGTTGTCGTTTCGAACATCGTTTCCTCGCTGGGGCCGCAGTCGAAAGCTGGCGGCTGCCGAACGACTTCAAGCGACACAGCCGTCCAGACGCTGGCGAGCACCATTCGGTACCCCGACATTGTCGTGGACTGCGGTCCTCCCGACCCGGACGCGGTGGTTGCCGAAAGCCCCACACTTGTGGTGGAGGTCTCGTCCCCCGGCACGAGTTCAGTGGACACCACCGACAAGCTCGACGAATACCGGGAACATCCGGCGGTCCGGCTCATCATGTTCGTCGAGCCGAGCAGTGTCCTCGTCAAGCTCTACAGACGCGACAGCGAAGGAGCGTGGGGGGCCGAGAAGTACGATGACCTCGAAAGCGTGATCGACATGCCGGAGATCGGCGCTTCTCTCGCGATGTCCGAAATTTACGACACGCTCACGCCTCGCAACCGTCCACGCTTGCACTTTATTGAGGAGATCAACGGTCAAAAACCGCGTTGATCACTGAATCAGAGCGGCGGTAGCGGTTTGGTGGTGCCTCCGCCATCAGGCGTTCAATCTGCTCGCCAACTTCTCTCTGCTTCCGCTTTGTTTCATCCTCAATCCCGAACATTCGTTACTCGATACAAGCGAATGAATGCTAGGCGGTCATCCTGGCGAAGTCTGGTGGCAGTTGCTGCCGAATATCGCAAATTCCCTGCCCCCGGCGCCACGGTTCAGGCCGTTCTTGCCTTTGCCCGTGAACTTACGTTCTGCCCACTTCCCGTCGGCCCCGCTTGCGCCTCGCCGACTGTTCGCCTCCCACGACCCGCCATTCTCGTCCGTCCGGCTGCGGCGCGGCTGCTTCCGGTTCCGTGCTTCCCAGTTTCCTGCCCTTCCCGCCTTCGTGGGTCCTTGCCCCCGGCCCCTGTCGCCTCGTCCCTGCACCCTGCCTCTTGCGCCTTGCCTCTTGCGCCTTGCGCCGCGGTTCCGGCCTTTCTTGCCTGCGTCCATGCCACTCTCAATCTACCCGCCCTCCGATCAGCCCGCATTTCCGACCCTCCGGCCGTCCGCAACCCTACGGCCCACCATTCTCGTTTGCCCGGCTCCGGCGCGGCTGCTGTCGGCTCCGTACCTCCCCGGTTCCCTACCCCTCCATCCTCCGCGTGCCACCTCCGGCTTGCTTCCATCCGGCGAACAGCTTTTCCGCCGCGCCCATCGTCCGCTTCCAGCGAGCCATTCGCCTGCCCGGCTCCCGGCGCGGCTAATGTAGGCCCCGTGCCCTCCAGTTCCCTTCAGGCTCCGCGCGTCGCCACCGGCTTGCTTCCATCTGGCTGGCGCTTTCCGCCGCCTCAATTGTCCGCGTCCACGACCAGCCATTCTGGTTGGCTCCCGGCGTGGCCGCCTTGCGGCTTCTTGGCCATGCCGCGGCTTCCGTGTCCCAGTCCCCACCTTTCCCCGCTCCGAGCGCGCCGCCTGAAGCCTGCCACCGTTCCAATTGGCTGCTTTCCAGCCAATTCGGCTGTCTGTCCCCACAAGCCGCTCCCCTCGACTTCCCGGTCCTCGCGTGGCCGGCGCCCGGCTCCCTGCGTCCTGTTCCCCACTGTCCTGCCTCACGCGTTCCACTCCCGTCCCCCTTCCGGTTGGCCCGTTTCCGCCTCGCCGGCTGTCCGCGCCCTACGCCCCGCCCTTCTCGTTTGCCTGGCTCCCGGCCCGGCTCCCCACCCGTTTTCCGTCAGCGAGCGGATTATCCCATCCGCTCTGACCATTTTGGTTTGGCGCACTGGCCGATCCTGCCTATATGAAGCGGATCAAGCAGGAGTGCATATGGCCAGCCTCGACACCATCATCGACGATTTCGCCTTTCTCGACGATTGGGAGGATCGCTATCGCTACGTCATCGAGCTGGGAAAGGCGCTGCCGGAACTGTCGGATGACAAACGTGATGCGCGCTACAAGGTCAACGGCTGCGCCAGCCAGGTCTGGCTGGTCAGCCACATCGCCGATGACAGCGCCGATCCGATCATGACATTCGAAGGCGACAGCGACGCCCATATCGTGCGAGGCCTCGTCGCCATCGTGCTGGCCGTCTATTCCGGCAGGAAGGCGTCGGACATCGCCAAAACGGACGCGATCGCGATCTTCGATCGGATCGGTCTGGTCGAGAACCTGTCGTCGCAGCGCGCCAACGGCCTGCGCTCGATGGTCAAGCGCATCCGCGAAGAAGCTCTGGCGCTCGCACCGGCGTGACCCTCGCCTTGCAACCAAGCCCTTGCCTGCGATTGCGGAGACTTCGCTGACGCTACGATGTTGAACCACTCCCTCTCCGCCAAGGGAGAGAGACAGCCGCGGTGCCCACGCATTTCGCTGCGGGAGAGGATGGCCAAACCGCGAGCGGCAAAGTCGCTCGCGGGGCCGGTTGCCGAGAGGTATCCTTCACATCCGCGGCCGGAAATCGCCGTCGCCCCAGTGATGGTTGCGGCGGCTCTTGGCGGGTGGCGGGGCGTAATGGCGCGCCAGCGCCAGAAGCGCCGCCCGCAGCATCAATTTGGCCGAGCGCGCCGGCCACAGCCGTTCGCGCTCCACGCTTTCCAGCCCTTTCGCAAAGCAGCAGACATCCACCGCCACGCCGGCAAGCTCCGGGCCCATCGCCTCGACAGCGCGGGCAAAACGGTCACGCGCAGCCATCGCGCCATCGCTGACCGGTCCGTTTTCGGCGCCGCGCCGGCCGCTGCCGCTTTCCAGCCGTGGCTCCCAGGAGGCGGTGATGCGCGGCTGCATCTGGCCGCGCGTGAAATCGGCGGCCAGCCGATCGCCGGCATCGAAGGCGGCCTGCGGCAGGAACGGCGCGCCGCCGCGATCCTTGAGCCGCCCCAAGGGCGCAAGCGGCGATTCGTTGAGGTTGCGGCGCACCGCCTGACTGGCACCCTCCACCATCGCCGTATCGTCGACGAGGACACGATGCTGGTCGGCGAATTCCTCTTCACTGCCGCTCAGCGCCCGGCGCAGAAAGGCACGCGCGGCCGGCAGGGCTTCGAGCACCAGACCGCGGCGCTGCGCCAGCCCACGCGACAGCGCAAGCGCCACGATGGCTGCGGAAAACTCCGGGCCATCCGTCTTCTCCGATTTCGCTGCCCCCTGACCCTGACCCTGACCCTGACCCTGACCCTGACCCTGACCCTGACCCTGACCCTCCAGCCTGATCCGGCGCCCGTCGTCAACTGCAATCCGGCAGGGGCCGCGCATCAGCAGGCGCAGCAGTTTCAACACCATCCGACCGCTCGTGCCGCTGCCGATAGCGGACTCGCCCGCGCCGACCATGCCGACCCCGGACATCGTATCAACCGTATCTGCGGTAGCGCGAGCGTTGCCCACCGCCGCCCCCGCCATATCGAGGGCGCCCCCGTCGCTGGCGCCCGTGCCGGCCTGTGCCTTGCCTTCGTGGTCAATCATGCTCAAAACCCTCCGGTCGTCCGAACGCGGCCAGCGCCATGCGCTCGACACAGGCTACGAAAGCGTCGAACGACGGATTGTCGCGACGATCCTCGGTGATATGGCAGGCATGGCGGACGGTGCTGCGGGCGCAGCCGTTGACGCCGGCAATGGCAGTCATCGGCAGGCTGAGCGTTACATGGCAGACATACATGGCAATCTGGCGCACATGGCTGGCGATCTGGCCTCGCTCGCGAAAATCGGCCATCCGGCCGCCGGCAAGAACCATCGCCTCCCAGACCAGCAGGCGCACCGCCCGGCAGATGCGTCCGGCTGGCAAACCGACCGGCGCCGGTTCCGGCGGCGGCGCTGCGGCCGGGCATGTTCCGACCACGCGTATGGAAAAATTCGGATGCATCGAAACCCTCCCCATCCAAAATAGGCATTTATTCCTATATTCATAACAGGGAATGGATAAACTGCAACTGCCGCAAGCGTGATATCTGCGCTGGCGGCCAGAATAACGGCACAAGATATCTAAAATAAAGGATTATTTTCCTTGTTGGTTGGCTCGCACCTGTCCGCAACCGATAATCCCGCCCCGCGGCTCGGCCTTGCCTCGGTTTGCCTTGCCTTGCCTTGCCTTGCCTTGCCTTGCCTTGCCTTGCCTTGCCTTGCCTTGCCTTGCCGAGACTACCGACCTGCCTTGCCCTGTCCACCGGTTTCGCGGCCCAAGGCGAAAGGCGGGAGGTTCGCTTAGGCATGGTTGCTCCAGCCATCGAGCCGGAGACTTCTGTCAGCGAACCGCTCTTAATCCCGGGCATCAATTCTCGGGCGGTTGCGTCTTCAGCGCCCACTTGTCACCCGCCACGCAAAAACCGGGCCCGGATCCATCGATCCCGCCCGGTTTCCTTGTCGGCAAACAGAATGTCCCGTGCGGTCGGGATTGCTCCCGGCGACCCCGGCCGGCAGTCCCCAGCCAGCCAACGAGCCCTGAACGGCCTCCCTGGCGAGCCTACGCGGCCGGCCTGCGCAATCGCGACCGGACTACGATGTGTACCGCAATCCCGTGTCCGCGATGCCTCCCCGGCTTTTACTTGCCGCGCTTGCGGCGCTGGCCGAGACCCATTTCCTTGGCAAGGCGCGAGCGCGCTTCGGCATAGGCCGGAGCGACCATCGGATAGTCGGCCGGCAGGCCCCACTTCTCGCGATATTCTTCCGGCGTCATGTTGTAATGGGTCATCAAATGGCGCTTGAGCGACTTGAACTTCTGTCCGTCTTCCAGGCAGATCAGGAAATCGTCTTCGATCGACTTCCGGATCGGAACTGGCGGCTTGGGCTTTTCGACGGCGGCAGCCACCGGTGCGGGCGATGAAGTGTTGCTCAAGGCGGAATGCACATCGCTGATCAGTCCGGTAAGATCACCGACCTGAACCATGTGATTGCTGACATAGGCCGAGACGATATCCGCGGTCAATTCCACGAGAAGATCCTGGCCCTTGTCGGATAGGGTTTCTGTCATACTAGTCTCCTGTTCCATCCATCGACAGCGCGTTCGCACGCTGCCTCCGCAGAGACGCAGTGGCCGTTATCATCACATGCCGTGTCCGCAAGGACTGAGATCCACCCCTAGATCTCCGACAGGCGTTCAAGCCATGCCACCTGAAATTGACAGTCACTCATCTTTTCCCCTCAAGATAGCAAACCGGCGTCCCATCCAAGGATTACGACGGTAACGATCACAATATATCGAAGGCAATCGGGAGTTAAACCAAAATCAGCGCTCTGCTGGCAAAGGAAGTAGCATTGTTTTGCGAGAAGTCCAATTGCAATTTCGATATTTCGACTAGGACGGAGTTTGCTGTTGGTTTCTTTAGGCTTCACTGAAGGAAAAAACGCCATAGAAAATCGCATTGTCCAGGCTTGAGGGCCGCGCTCATCGTATATCTGCAATATTGTGCCGGGAAATTCCTGTTTTTCGCTCCGAACCCCGGCGATGGGGTCGGCGCAAAATCAGCACCCTTGTGAGGGCCGGAGTGCAGTGCTGGACACTGCCTGATTCGCAGGTATTTCGCACTGTCATAATGCGCTTCTCGCGTCCTGTCGCCTGCGCCATTTCGATACGGGCCGCAGGGCCCGGCGCGGGGCGCGTCCCTGGCCTTTTCGGCGGCCGTCCTCGCACCTATGTAAGACGAAACAGAAAGGATCAGGTCATGTCCGATGTCAAAACAGCAAAACTGGAGAAAAGCGAAGCGGAATGGCGCGCGCAACTGACGCCGGAGCAATTCTATATTCTGCGCCAGGCGGGCACCGAGCGCCCCTTCACGGGGCCCTACTGGGACAGCAAGGAAACAGGTCTTTATCGCTGTGCCGCCTGTGACGAGCCGCTTTTCTATTCCGACACCAAATTCGACAGCGGCTGCGGCTGGCCGAGCTATTTTGCGCCGGTGAAGGAGGATGCGGTGATCGAGCTGCGCGATACCTCGCATGGCATGGTGCGCACGGAAATCCGCTGCGCCAATTGCAACGGCCATCTCGGCCACGTCTTTCCCGATGGTCCGCCGCCGACCGGCCTGCGCTACTGCATCAACGGCCATGCCATGGTGTTCGAACAGGGTTGATACCTTGATCCGTCAAAGGGAAACGGCTCCGCCAGAGCCGTTTCCGCTCGTCTTGTGCCCCCTGAGGCCTTTTGTTTCGGGCTTTTCGGTTCAGGCGACGCCAAGCGCCTCTGCGGTGATCCAGAACACTGCGTCCTGGGATTGCGCCGTTTCAACCCAGAAGAAATCCAGATGCGGATATTCCTCCTCGAGAATTTCGCGGCCCGAACCGATCTCGCACAGCATGCCGCCCTGCGGATTGAGGTAGGAGCCTGCGTCGTCGAGGATCCTGCGCACCAGATCGAGCCCGTCGGCGCCGCCATCATGCGCCATTGCCGGCTCGGCCCTGTGCTCGGCCGGGAAGCCGGCCATCGCCTCGTGATCGACATAGGGCGGGTTGGTGATGATCAGGTCATAGGTCCGGCCGGCAAGCGGCGCGAAAAGATCGCCCTCGAACAGTGATACCTGCTCGGCCACCTCATGATCGTTGACGTTGATCCTCGCCACATCCAGCGCGTCGCTGGAAAGGTCCGTCGCATCCACCGTGGCATGGGGGAAAAATTTTGCCGCCAGCACCGCAAGACAGCCGGAACCGGTGCAGATGTCGACGGCGCTTTCCACCGAAAACGGGTCGGGCAGGAAGGAGGAACCGTGTTCGCCGAGATATTCGGAAAACAGGATCTCGCCGATATGCGAGCGCGGCACGATCACCCGCTCGTCGACGAAGAAGCGCACGCCCTGGATATAGGCATGATTGGTGATGTAGGAGCTCGGCTTGCGGCTCGTCACCCGCAGGTCGATGCGCTCGGCCAACAATTGCCGTTCATGCGGCAGAAGGCGGGCATCGAGAAACGGATCGAGCGTGTCGATCGGCAGGTCGAGACTGTCGAGCAGCAGGAAGGCGGCATCGTCGCCCGCCGTCGTCGTGCCATGGCCGAAACCCAGTTCGGCAGCGTTGAAACGGGAGATCGCATAGCGCCAGTAATCGCGCAGCGTCACGAGTTCGCCCGTCACGGTTTGGGGTGTGATATCGGCCATGGCTGCGTGGTCTCTCGTTGGCAAGCGGAAATGTTTATCGTCTCTCGCCATTGGAGGCTGGACGAAACCGGCATTAGAATGCCAAGGACCGCAAGGTCAACCGAAACCGCCGCGAACGGTGTGACAGGAAACGTCCGATGACCGGCATTTTGGATAGAAGCGCATGACGAAAAGCCGCCGCCCCGGCGAAAGACCGGGCCCGAAATCCGGCCGGCGACCCGGCCGGAGCGCGCGCGAACTTTCCGACGCATTGCCGCCGGATGGTCAGCCCAGCGCCAGCGCGACACGCCCCGGCGCATCCGGCAGATCGGCGCGGTCGGGCGGGCCCGGGAGACCGGGCGGACCCTCGCCGAAATCCTTCAACCCTGGCAGATCGGGCGCTCCCGGCAGATCGGCCGGACCGGGCGTGTCCTCTGCGAAATCCGGAAACGGCACCCAACCCAGCCGCAAAGCCGGCGTCATGGCCGCTCCGCGAGCCGACGCCAGAGCGCGCCTCAAAACCGACGGCCAGCGCGTCACCCTCCCCCGCGGCCTGTCGAAGCTCGGTTACTGCTCCCGCACGCAGGCCGAGGCGCTGATCCGCGCTGGCCGCGTCGCCGTCGACGGCCGGACGATCACCGACACCGAAGCCTGGATCGACCTTGCCGGCGCAAGGATCAGCGTCGACGGCAATCAGGTAGCGGCGGAAAAATTCGTCTATCTGATGCTCAACAAGCCCCGCGGCCTCGTCACCACCCGTAACGATCCGCAGGGTCGCCCGACCGTCTACGAGTGCCTCAAGGGCGAGGACAGCGCCCATCTCTCCCCCGTCGGCCGTCTGGACAAGGCAAGCGAGGGCCTGCTGCTGTTTTCCAACGACACCCAGTTCGCCAACGCGCTGCTTGATCCGAAAACCCATGTGGCCAAGACCTATCACGTCCAGATCGACCGGCTGCCCGATGCCGCGACGCTGGAAGCCCTGCGCCGCGGCATCACCGATGAGGGCGAATTCCTGTCCGCCCGCCGTGTCGAGATCCTGCGCACCGGCGACAGGAACGCATGGCTGGAGATCGAACTCGACGAGGGCCGGAACCGCCAGATCCGCCGCATGTTGGAAAGCCTCAAGATCGCAACGCTGCGGCTGGTGCGCGTGGCGATCGGCGACCTGCGGCTCGGCGCACTGGAAAAGGGCGCCGTGCGGCCGCTGACGGCGGACGAACTGGCACGGCTCAGGCAGCAGAGCGGCATGGCGCGCTAAAACCGCTGCCGGCAGCGTCTGTTTTCGTGGCGCCTTCTCGCCGGCAATCGGATGTCAGGCCGGGTCTGGCCCGCAGGTTTCGCGCCGATACCGGAGCCAGCCCGCTCGGCACAAACTCGATCGAGCCATGTCTCCCGCGCAGCCCGCCACGCGGATGACATGTGCACATCAGCACTCACTCCATCGCCAGCGTTACCGCTTTGTGCGCTTCCAGTTCGGCCAGCCTTTCCTGCAAGGCTGCCCGGATGGAGAAATAGCTGCTGGTGCCGAGAACCAGTCTCTTCGGCGCCTTCTCCTGCTCTGCGGCCACGATCATCGCATCCGCCATCTTCACCGGATCGCCGCTGACCGCGAAACTGCCGTCTGCCATGCCGCGGCGCACCGCTCCGGCCGGCGTATCGTCGTAGACCGCCATCGGTTCGGCAGCGACCAGGCCGCGACCGAAATCGGTCTTGGTCGGGCCGGGCTCGACGAGCGTGATGTCGATGCCGAAGGGCGCCACTTCCTGCGCGACGGATTCGACAAACCCCTCGATGCCCCATTTCGTGGCGTGATAGAGCGAGAAATTCGGATAGGCGATCTGGCCGCCTTCCGACGACACCTGCAGGATGCGGCCACCGCCCTGTTTGCGCAGATGCGGCAGGCTGGCCCGGATCAGTTCGATCGAGCCGATCAGGTTGGTATCGATCTGATGACGGATCTGCTCGCTCGTCACCTCTTCGCCAGCCCCGAACAGGCCGTAGGCGGCATTGCTGACCACCACGTCGATGCGTCCGAACTCGGCAAAGGCACGGTCGACCGTCGCCTTGACGGCCGCAATGTCCGTCAGGTCCATCGACGCAATCCACAGCCGCTCGCCGTGCTCGGCCTTGAGATCCTCCAGCACGCCCGGCTTGCGCAGGGTTGCCGCCACGCGATCACCGCGTACCAGAAGCTTTTCGGTGAGGATTCGGCCAAAACCGGAGGATGTGCCGGTGATGAACCATGTGCGCTGTCCGGGATTGTGCATGTCGGTCATGATCGTCTCCTGCGTTTCGGCCCCACTGCCGCTTTCGAGATCAAGATAGCCCGGATCAATTATTGTGATAATCTGTCTAGACCTGCATGAACTGATGAAAAACAGCCATGAATGATGCCCATGCCTGATCGTCCCTCCCTTTCCGATCTCGACGCCTTTCTGGCCATCGTTTCGCATCGCAGCTTCCGCAAGGCGGCCGATGCGCTCGGCCTGTCGCCCTCCACGCTCAGCCACATGATGCGCGGGCTCGAAACCACGCTCGGCGTGCGGCTCCTCAACCGCACCACCCGCAGCGTGGCGCCGACCGAGGCCGGCGCGCGGCTTGCCGCGCAGGTGCAGCCGGCGCTTGTCGGGCTCGACGAAGCGCTTGCCGTGGTCGATGATTTTCGCGCCAGCCCGAGCGGCGTCCTGCGCATCAACGGCAGCGAACCAGCGATCCGCCATCTGGTGCAGACCGTCTTGCCGGACTTTCTGGCGCGCTATCCGCATATCGCGCTTGATCTGGTCACCGACGGCCGGCTGGTCGATATCGTCGCTGACGGTTTCGATGCTGGCATCCGGTTCGGCTATGCGGTGCCGCAGGACATGATCGGCGTACCGTTCGGCGATCGCGCCCGCTTCATCACCGTCGCATCGCAAAGATACCTGGAAGCGCGCGGCACGCCGCAGACGCCCGACGATCTGAATAACCATTCCTGCATTCGCCTGCGCATGCCGAGCGGCAAGCTTTTTCGCTGGGAGTTCGAACGCCATGGTCAGGAAGTGATCGTCGATGTGCCGGGCAATCTCACGCTCGATCATCTCGAAACCATGGCGGCGGCTGCACAGAAACACCTCGGCATCGTCTATCTGCCGCAAATGGTGGCCGGCCCCCATATCGAAAGCGGCGCGCTTGTGCCGGTGCTGGAAGACTGGTGCCCGTGGATCGACGGGCTGATGCTCTATTATGCCGGCCACCGCCATGTGCCGCCGCCGCTGCGCGCCTTTATCGACATGCTGAAAGAGATCGATCGCAAACCGGCAGACGATCGATAGTGCGCCGCCCCTTGCCTCGCGCCAAGCAATCGAGTGAAACTGTGCCTGCGCGTCACAGTCCAATCCGGCCGGTCGGGGCCTTTGAAGAAAAAGGGCGAAAAAGCATGGCGGTATTGGTCACTGGCGGTGCGGGTTATATCGGCAGCCACATGGTCTGGTCGCTTCTCGACGAGGGCGAGGATGTCGTCGTGCTCGACCGGCTGTCCACCGGCTTTCGCTGGGCGCTGGCGCCGGAGGCAAAGTTCTATGAAGGCGACATTGCCGACCGGGGGCTGCTGGCGCGGATCTTCGAGGCGCATGCGGTCGATGCCATCATCCATTTCGCCGGCTCCGTCGTGGTGCCGGATTCGGTCAGCGATCCGCTAACCTATTACAACAACAACACGGTGAAATCGCATGCGCTGATCGCCGCTGCGGTCGAAGCCGGCGTGCCGCATATGGTGTTTTCCTCGACGGCTGCCGTCTACGGCACGCCGCAACAGGCCGCACCCGTTGCCGAAGACGCGGCGCTCAAGCCCGAATCGCCCTACGGCGCCTCAAAACTGATGACCGAAATCATGCTGCGCGACACGGCGGCAGCTCATCCGCTCACCTATACGACGCTGCGCTATTTCAACGTCGCCGGCGCCGATCCGCGCGGCCGCGCCGGCCAGTCCACGGCCGGTGCCACGCACCTTATCAAGGTCGCCTGCGAAACGGCGCTGGGTCGCCGCTCGAAACTTCAGATTTATGGCACCGATTATCCCACGCCGGACGGTACCTGCATCCGCGATTACATCCATGTCAGCGATCTTGCAGACGCCCACCTGAAAGCGCTGCAGCGCCTGCGCGCCGGCGGCAGCTCGCTCACGGCCAATTGCGGCTATGGCCGCGGCTTTTCGGTGCTGGACGTGGTCGATTGCGTGGCGCGTCTGTCCGGCCGCGATCTGCCCGTCGAGACGGTCGCGCGCCGCCCCGGCGACGCCACCTTCGTCGTTGCCGATGCCTCGATTGCCAGACACGAACTCGGCTGGCAACCGGTGCATGACGACCTCGATTTCATCGTGCGCAGCGCGCTCGACTGGGAAGAGCACCTGGGCAAACGCAACGATCGCTGATTAACGCACCTTCAGGCCCAGTTCGGCCAAAAGCAGCCCCGCCTGATCCTTCGAGATCGTCGCCCCCTTGAATTTTTTCGCATCGATCAGCGCCAGGCCGCCGAGATCGGCGCCGCGCAGGTCGGCACCGTCGAAACGCGCATCCACCAGTCCAGCCTCCCGCAGGCTGCAGCCGGAAAACACTACCTTGCGGAAATCGCAGCCCGTCAGGTCGGCCATGCCGAAATCCAGCTTTTCCAGCCGCTCGTTGTTGAAGGAAAGCCCGCGTAACCTTGCCGCTGAAAGAATGGTTTCCCTGAACGACAGGCCGAGGGAACGGACGCGCGAAAAATCGGCGCCCGTCAGCTTGCATCCCTCAAAGCCCGTGTCATTGGCTTTGGCTTCGATAAAGCGGGCATTGTTGAAATCGCAGCCCGCAAAACGCGCGTCGGTAAGGTCGGCACCGGAGAAATCGGCCTGAGTGCCACGGCAACCGACAAACCGAGCGCCCTCCAGCCCGGCACTGCGGAAATCCACGGCTGCCATGCGGCACTCGTCGAATAACCAGCCGGTCATGTCGAGACTGGCGAGAGCCGCTTCATCGAGATTGCAAGTCTTCAGCGAGACGACGAGACCCTGCGCCGCCCAGGTCCGCATGGCATCGGCAGAAACGTCCTGATTGCTGATGTCGAGAGTGGATTGTTTCGCGACCATGAGGGGTCCTGTGTCGTCCCGGGATAGGTAGACCTATCCGATTCCGCGGCATGCCACCACAGGCCGTCACTGTGCGATGTTAAAGAGAAAAGGATCGACGCCGGAGGACAATATCCGGCAAGCAGCCTCCACCCTCGCCCTCTCCGGCCCGCCATGCTAGACCCCTGGGCGATCACAAGGGAGACGACAATGGCGGACGAGACACGCACGCAAGGCAGGGCCGCGTCGGATGCCGACGACGTCACCTTCGACCGCGAATTCGTGCCCGCCCATGGTGAGGCCATAACGGTGGCGCCCGGCGTGCAACGCGTCACCTGTGGCAATGCCTCGCCCTTCACCTTCACCGGCACCAACAGCTACATCGTCGGCGCCGGCTCCACCGTGGCGCTGATCGACCCCGGCCCTGAAGATACCGCGCATTTCGACGCGCTGATGCAGGCGCTTGGCCAGCGGACGCTGTCGCATATCTTCGTCAGCCACACCCACCGCGACCATTCCCCGCTTGCCGCGCGCATCAAGAACGCAACCGGTGCGCTGACGGTTGCCGAAGGCGCGCACCGGGCCGCCCGGCCGCTGCATGCCGGCGAGGTCAACCCCTTCGCCGAAAGCGCCGATACCGATTTCGTCCCCGATATCGTCCTTGCCGATGGCGCTTCGATCGAAGGCGACGGTTTCTCGCTGTCAGGCGTGCACACGCCCGGCCATACTGCCAACCACTGCGCCTTCGCGCTTGATGGCACGGGCATCCTGTTTTCCGCCGATCACGTCATGGCCTGGGCCACCACGATCGTCGCACCGCCGGATGGTTCCATGGGCGATTTCATGGCCTCGGTCGACAAGCTGCTGGCACGCGACGACCGCCTCTTCTTCCCCGGTCACGGCGGCCCGGTCACCGAGCCGCGATCCTTCCTGCGCGGGCTTCGCACCCATCGGCGCATGCGCGAGCGGGCGATCCTCGAGCGCATCCGCAGCGGCGACCGGCTGATCGCCGACATGGTCAGGGTGATTTATGCCCGCACCGATCCGCGCCTGCATGGTGCCGCCGCCCTGTCGGTTCTGGCGCATCTGGAGGATCTGATCGAAAAGGGCCTGGTGACGACCGACGGTCCGCCATCGCTTTTTGGCGAATACCGGCCGGCGTGAGCGGGCTCAATCCACCGCGAGCCCGAGCAGTTCGGAATCCAGCACCCGCAGGAAAGCTTGCGCGATCTCGTTGCTGAAGCCCAGGTCGTGGCCGCCGTAGCGGGCGGCGACACGCATGTCGACCATGGTCGTTTCAGCCTCTTCACGCAGACGGATGACGACGTCGAAACGAAGGCCGAAAATCAGCGTGCGGGTCTGCCCCTGCAGGATCACGTCGCCTGGCCGGCCGACCTGCTCGACTCCAGGCTTGCCCGGCCGGTCCGGTTGCGGACGCGGCAGCGGGATAGGGATAACGTCCGGCACGGCGCCGGTTTCGGCCCGCGTCTTCGGCGCCGGGCGCTCGGTGATATCCGGCTCCACCCTTTCCATGCCCTGCTTCAGGTCGAGTGAGATGCGCGAGGATTTTGCCACTTTGGCGACCGCTTCGTAGATGCGGTCGACCGCGCCCTCATAACGGCGGCCGGTCAGTGCGGGATAGGCGGCCAACTGCACCTGCCGGTCGCTTGGCGTCACCATGGCCGGTCTTTGCAGCCATTGCTGGTCGGCCTGCGGCTCGCGGATGAAGACCGGCGGATCGACGACATCCGTCGCCACATCGTAGAGCGGCGGCCGCAGGACGTAGAAGACGGCGGCAACCGCCACCAGCGCCACCGGCGCCGCCGCATAGGCGAGCGCCCAGGCAGAAGCGATGCCGCCCCGTGCGCCGACCTGCCACAGGCGGGCAAGGCCGATCGCCGCAAACAGAATGGCGACCATGCCGATCGAGGCGGAAAACAGCAGCACGGCTGCAAAATCCGGCCCCGTCAGCGGCCCGAACCGGTGCGCCGCCAGCGCCAATAGCATCAGCACCAGCGCCGCCAGACCGATACGCCGCGCCGCCAGGGCCGATTGTGAAACGGGACGGACAAAACGGACGGTCATGCGAAAATTCCGGTTGCTGGCATCAGGCCCTTATAGGCCAGGCCGGCGCTCAAGAAAATCGCATGACTGCAACAGACGCCCGCGATCAGCGCACCGCGTCTGCGGCAATCACACATCTGCGCGGTCACGCCCCTGTCGCGGTCACGCCCCTGTCGCAGTCACCCTTGTGCCGCAGTCACGCTTGCGCGGCCAGCCACCGCGCCACGACGCCGCGGTCGGCGGCCACGACATCATGCCCCGCTTCGACCCTTTCCATCGTCACGGCAACCGAGCGTGCCGCCAAAATCGCGCCGAGTTTTTCCGCATCCGCGGCATAGGTGTCGGATGTTCCGGCCACGATCAGCACGTCGGCCTGAGCGCTCGCCGTGTCGGCCGCAGGACTTCCATTGAGCACCGGCGCCGGACGCAGCAGCACGGCGCGGCGGATGACGCCCGGATGCAGCAGCATCACGGCACCGAGAAAATTGGCGCCGTTGGACTGGCCGACAAAGGTGGTCTTGTCCACGTCCACGCCATAGGCCTGCCTCAGCTGGCCGACCATTTCGACAAACGCCTCGGCTTCGGAAACGATGTCCTTCTGGTCGAACGTGCCATCCGAAAAGCGCCGGAAAAACCGCGGCACGCCTTCTTCGGTCGCCCGGCCCCTCAGCGCCATCAGCATGGTCTGCGGCGCCACGGCCCGGGCGAAGGGCAAGAGGCTGGTCTCGTTGCCGCCGCTGCCGTGCAACAGCACCAGCGTGCGGTCGTCCGGCGCCTCGGGCATGTAGATGCGGTGCACGAAAGGCAGGTCGCGGTAGCGGATGCGCGGCTCGCCCGGCAGGCTGAACTGCGGCAGCATGGCGCGGCTGTCGGCCTCGCGGTCACGCCAGTGCGGCGGGATGAACAGCGTCGTGCCGAGATCATGCTCGTCTTCGTCGAGCATGAAACCCGGCGCGCCTGTGGCATATTCGATCAGCGAACCGCCCGGCTCGCGGGCATAGAGCGAATAGAAATACGTGCGATCATGCGCATTGGTGGCCGACCCGTCGGTGGCAGCGATGGCCGCGGCTGCGCGGTGCACCGCCGCCATATCGGGGGCGTTGAGCGCGATATGGTCGATCGTGCCGGTGCCGGGCGCGGCGGTCCAGAAACCGGTCGCGTCACGCACGTCGACCACGCCGCCGCTGCGCGAGGTCAGCCGCGTCTGGCTGCCTTCGACCGGGCCTTCCTCCAGCCCGAAATATCCGGTGAGAAAGGCGATGGTCTGCGCCGGCTTTTCGGTCAGGATCGTGCCGCTGCGCAGCGCCACGATCGCGTATTCCTCCGGTATGCCCTCGCTCGTCCAGCGGCGTCCTGCAAAAGCGCCCAGATCCTCGACCCCGATCAGCTTGACGATGATGCCGTCCGGGTCCTTCAGCCGCAGCACCGGCTCGCCGAATTCCTGTGCCGGACCCTGCGTGGCGATGCCGAACTGCAAGGCGCGGGTGAGCCAGAAACCGATCGCATCGCAGGAGACGGCAAGGCCGATCTCGTTGGGCGCGCCATGGCCTACGCGGCCCGGCGAACCGTCCTCCCAGGCAAGAAAGGTGACGAGCGAACCGGGCGAAGCCTGCGCATCCCCGTAAAACAGGTGGAGTTGCGCGGCATCTTCGAAACCGGCGGTACGCTTGACCAGCCGCAGGCCGAGAAAGCCCACATAGAAATCGACATTTGCCTGAATGCTACGCGTGATCGCCGTGATGTGATGCAGCCCGCTCACCGCCTGCGATTGCTGCGTGGCGGCTCTCGATCCATCCGTCATTGCCTGTCGTCTCCCATGTGTTATCTGAAAGCGGTTATAACCAATCGGAGCGACAGCGCATGGTCAAACTCGTCGGAATTTCGGGCAGTCTGAGAAACGGATCGTTCAACACTTCGCTCTTGAAAGCCGCTACGGACCATCTGCCCGACGGCGTCACGCTCGAGATCGGCACAATATCCGGCATCCCGCTCTATGACGGCGATCTCGAAGCCGCCGAGGGCATCCCGGATGCCGTGACCACCCTGAAACGGCAGATCGCCGGGGCCGACGGTGTCATCCTGTTCACGCCGGAATACAACAATTCCATTCCCGGCACCTTCAAGAACGCCATCGACTGGGTTTCGCGCCGTCATCCGGACATCCCCGATGTCTTCAAGGGGCGCCCCTTCGCGGTCGTCGGCGCCTCGCCCGGCAATTACGGCACGCTCCTGTCGCAAAACGCCTGGCTGACGGTTCTGCACACGCTGGGTGCGCAGGCATGGTCCGGCAAACGGCTGATGGTCGGCAATGCGGCCAAGGTATTCGACGCGCAAGGCCGCATCATCGACGAGGCGGTCGCAAGCCGGCTTACCGATTTCCTGGCCGGGTTTGCGGCTTTTGCCGCGGCGAAGGGGTAAGGTTGATGGGCGACCGCGCGCATCAACGGCCGCGCGGCGTTGCCCGATGCGTCTGCGCGCGTGCAATATCGACGAACTTGCGCTTGATCTCCTCGAACAGCGCCGGCGGTAGCGGTCCGTAGTAACCGTTTTCGCCGTCGACAGGCGGGATATCCGGTCCCGGCCAGACAAACCGGTTACTTTCGGTCACCACGATCCGCGAGCGCTCGTCATCAAGACCGAGACGCCGCTTGGTTGCGGAAGGAATTCCGACGGCGTCATCCACGTTGGACGGCGGCGTGTGCGTCACCGGCAGCACACGGACGACCTTGGCGCCGTCGGCAACAGTGCTGACGATTGCCGGAACCAAAGTCGGGCGGTCCTTGTCGCCCTCCTCTCACCCGTGCAGATGATGCCGGTGCCACAGATAAGATTAGCGGAAGAGCCAGCCGACCTTCGGTTCAGTCGGCAGCATTCTTTTCGACACTCAGTTCGCCGTCGAGGTCGTCAAGCCCCGGCTCCATCTTCGACGCCTCGACTGCGGTAAGTTGGTCGGCTCCAAGCTGTGTGGTCAGCTCGGAATGGCGGTCCCGTCGCATCAGCCGAAGATAATCGTCGTAAGCCATGAGCACCGTCTGGGGCGGCCGTCGCTGGTGATGATGACCGGCTCCCGGATGGCAGCATCCTGATACGCATCAAAATCCTTGGACACGGTAGCGGCGGAAACCCTGGAGGACATGGAACGGCTCCTTTTGCGTAGAATACGGAATTTCGCCATCCATCGCAGTCCGGCGCTCCTGCATTTCGTGTTCGGTGTTCAGCAACAAAAGGTCTGCACCTTCCAGACTTTCAGAGGTAATGTCGCAAGACCATATTGCGCTCACCCCTGCCATCACCACGGAGCCCCCCATGCGTCCCCACCACCTCGTGCTTCTCGCCGCCCTTTCAGCCGTGCTTGCCTCCTGCCAGTCGATGACGCCGCAGGAACGGCGGGCCGCCGATGAAAGCCGGTGCGCCGGTTACGGTTTCAAGCCGCGCACGGAGGGCATGGCGCGCTGCCTGCTCGATCTCGATCTCGACCGGCGCGCCGAGCGGCGCCAGTGGCAGAACGAGATCAACAACCGTCCGCGCTACTGGGGCCCGGTCATCGTGCACCGGCCGGTCGTGCTGCGGTCGCGCTGACGGTCAGGCGATCCCGCCCCCTCACGGCGGCTGTTCGACCCCGCCCCCTCAGCCCGGCAGAGCGCTCGATGCCTGCTCCCTTTACGATACCTGCCCCCTGCCGGCTTGCTGTCCCCTGATCGTCGCCTGCGCCGCCGCAAGCCGCGCGATCGGCACGCGATAGGGCGAACAGGAGACGTAATCCAGCCCGGCGCCTTCGCAAAAGCGGATCGATGCCGGATCGCCGCCATGTTCGCCGCAAATGCCGAGCTTCAAATCGGCCCGCGTGCGCCGTCCGCGCTCCGCCGCAAGCTCGATCAGCTCGCCAACCCCCTCGAAATCGAGCGAGACGAACGGGTCATGCTCGATAATGCCCTTCTTCTGATAGGTCGGAATGAAGCCGGCGGCATCGTCGCGGGAAATGCCGAACGTCGTCTGGGTAAGATCGTTGGTGCCGAAGGAGAAGAACTGCGCGGTTTCGGCAATCACATGGGCCCGCAGGGCGGCGCGCGGCAATTCGATCATCGTGCCGGCGAGATAGGTGCTGGACGTCCCCGTCTCCTCGGCGACCGCGGCCGCCGCCCGGTCGATCACCGCCTTGACGTAATCCAGCTCGGCCCGCAATCCCACCAGCGGCACCATGATTTCAAGCGCCACCGGCGCGCCGGTCTGAGCGGCCGCTTCGGCGGCGGCTTCGAAAATGGCGCGCGCCTGCATTTCGGCGATCTCGGGATAGGAAATGGCCAGCCGGCAGCCGCGATGACCCATCATCGGGTTGAACTCGTGAAGAGCATCGATGCGGCGCGCGAGAAAGCCGGCCTCCATGCCCATGGCCTGCGCCACCTCCGCGATCTCGGCTTCCGTCTTGGGCAGGAATTCGTGCAGCGGCGGATCGAGCAGGCGGATCGTCACCGGCAGGCCGGACATGATCGAGAACAGCTCGACGAAATCGGAGCGCTGCATCGGCAAAAGCCTGGCCAGTGCCGCGCGCCGACCGGCCTCGTTCTCGGCCAGGATCATCTCGCGCATGACATGGATGCGCTCGCCTTCGAAGAACATGTGCTCGGTGCGGCAAAGACCGATGCCCTCCGCCCCGAAGGCGCGGGCGGCGCGCGCGTCCTGCGGCGTATCGGCATTGGTGCGCACGGTCATGCGCCGGCTGCGATCGGCCCATTCCATCAGCCGGCCGAAATCGCCCGACAGTTCCGGCTGGATCATCGCCACCCGACCGATCAGCACCTGGCCGGAGGACCCGTCGAGCGTGATGATGTCGCCGCGCTTGAGCACCACGCCGCCCGTTCCCATCAGCCGGTCATTGCGGGCGTCCACACGGATCGATCCGGCCCCGACGACGCAAGGGATGCCCATGCCGCGCGCCACCACGGCCGCATGGCTGGTCATGCCGCCACGCGTCGTCAGAATGCCCTCCGCGGCATGCATGCCGTGAATGTCTTCCGGGCTGGTTTCGGTGCGCACCAGAATGACTTTGCGGCCTTCGGCCTGGGCCGAGACCGCCTCTTCGGCCGAAAACACGATCTCGCCGCTGGCCGCCCCCGGCGAGGCCGGCAGGCCCGAGCCGAGAATGCGGCGTTCGATCCCGGGGTCGATCGTCGGGTGCAGGAGCTGGTCGAGCGAGGGCGGCTCGATGCGACACACGGCATCCTCGGGCGCAATCAGTCCCTCGTCGACCATATCGACGGCGATCTTCATCGCCGCCCGGGTGGTGCGCTTGGCGGCCCGGGTCTGCAGCATGAAGAGCTTGCCGCGTTCCACCGTGAACTCGATATCCTGCATGTCGCGAAAATGCGCTTCCAGCCGGTTGCAGACATCGCGGAACTCCGCGAAGGCCGCCGGCATCAGCTTTTCCATCGAAGGCTTTTCCGAACCGGTGGCCAGACGGCCCTCCTCGGTGATCGACTGCGGCGTGCGAATGCCGGCCACCACGTCCTCGCCCTGCGCATTGACGAGAAACTCACCGTAGAGCGTTTTCTCCCCGGTGGAGGGATTGCGGGTGAAGGCGACGCCGGTGGCCGATGTCGAGCCGAGATTGCCGAACACCATGGCCTGCACGCTGACCGCCGTGCCGGATGTGGCCGGAATATCGTGAAGCGTGCGGAAGGTGACGGCGCGCGGGTTCATCCAGCTTGCAAATACGGCGGCGATCGCCTTCCACAACTGCTCATGCGGATCCTGCGGAAACACCGCGCCGAACTCCTCGTCGATCACCTGCTTGTAAAGCGCGACCACGTGCTGCCATTCGACGGCGCTCATCTCCGTATCGTATTCGTGGCCGAGGCGCGCCTTTTCGTCCTCAAGGATTTCCTCGAAGATCTCGTGATCGACGCCGAGCACGACGCTGGCATACATCTGGATGAAACGACGATAGGTGTCCCAGGCGAAACGCGCATCGCCGGCATCGTGGCCGAGCGCCTGCACCGTTTCGTCATTGAGGCCGAGATTAAGCACCGTATCCATCATGCCGGGCATGGAGGCGCTGGCGCCGGATCGGACCGACAAGAGCAGCGGCCGCACCGTGCCGCCGAACAGGCGGCCGGTCTGCGCCTCGATCGCCGCGATACCGTCGAGAACCTGCGCGCGCAGATCCTCCGGCAGCGTGCGGCCATGGGCGTAATACCAGGCGCAGACATCGGTGACGATGGTCAGCCCCGGCGGCACCGGCAGGCCAAGCAGCGCCATTTCAGCAAGGTTGGCACCCTTGCCGCCCAGAAGCGCAGTGTCGGCGGCTTTCCCTTCCGCCTGGCCGCCACCGAAGCGATATACCCATTTCGCCATGCCTGCTCTCCACCCGATGCGGGCTGTTCTCTTCTTTTGCCAAAGACTTACAGCATTTTGACAAAAGAGGAAACGCGACGACGGCAATGCGCCCCGCGCCGTGCGGCCGTCGGCTGCAACGGTTCGTCGCCCGTCCCATTCACGCCCCCATCGCGATTTCAGGTCGCGGTACCGGCCCCGTTGCCCAACCGATTCTCTGAGGGCTGCGGCGAAAGAACGCGGCATGAGCGTTCCTCCAGGAAGCGGACGAGGCGTTTCAGCTCACGCCGCGACCGTATTTGCCGCGCCATCAGGCCTTCGGCCACGAGATCGCTGCGCCCGTCGCGGCGGCGCACCTGATAGACACGTTCTGCCGCCATCGTCTGATTGTTCCACGTATAGGTGCCGACCGCCGTGACCGCCAGTTCGTCGAGATCGCCGATACGCTCCTCCATGCCGTTTTCGCGCAAAGACCCGCGTGCCATGTCCTCGAACGACCTGAGGCGAAGATATTCGCCGCTCGCCAACGGCCCCTGCAGAAACTCGCTACGCGGGTCGACGCCCTCGCGCAGCCCCGCCTCCCGGTCGCTCAGCGAGCATTCCACCGTCTCGTCGCCGATGCGCAGGCGCACGATGATAGCCTGGATATAGACAAATTCGGGGCTGAGATTGGTGAGCATGCATTGGGCCGACAGGCTTTGGCCGCCAGCGCGCGCAATCATGACCTTAGGAACGAGCTGGTGTCTGTAGGTACGATAAAAAAGCTGAAGATATGTTACCCAGACGATCAGCGTCGCAACACTGGCGAAACTCGACACCAATGCGGGATTTTCCATCAAAAACGCCATCGCCACGACCTGCCATTTCCGTCTTGCTGCATTGCAGCAATCAATAGGGCAGTGAACGGGCGAGACGGGACGGTGTTCCGAACAAAGGAGGGCGGGTCGGCGAACGATGCAGCGCCAGCGGAGTTTGTTCGGGCATGGCGCTATCACCCCGGAACGGGGCCATACGATCATGATGAAGGGGCTATCGCCGCCGGTCTGGTTGACAGCAAAAACAGGCTTTGCGGGGCCGCCTGCTCCGGCCCCGCAAAGCCTTCCGACCAGGACAGGAAAACCCGGTCGGGGGGTCTGCCAGCGCCAGCCAGTTGCATCTCTGCCCGTCCCGGTGGTCCGCTGTCGTTGAAATCATTCATAAACCATGAATGCGTTTTAGTCCTCCCGCAAATGGGTGAAACCTGACATGGGACCAAACCTTTTTTGGGAACGTTAGAAAAATCAGGGTAGATTTACCTTTTCAATCCTGCGTTCTGCCCTAAGCGTTTCATGGTTCTGTCACATCTCGACCGCGGCAAGACCCGCAGGCGCGTCCCCTTGCCCGCTGGACTCGCCTGGGCAGCAGCTTGTCCACCCTTGCGGAAACAAGCGTCATTTCCAATATGGAAACCGCAGAACTGGCAGTGCCTCAGCTCGCCTCGGCCAGCTGCTCGGCCGCCTGCAGGTCCACCGACACCAGCTGGCTCACACCCTGCTCGGCCATGGTCACGCCAAACAGGCGGTTCATGCGGGCCATGGTGATCGGGTTGTGGGTGATGATGACAAAACGTGTGGCGGTCGAGGCCGCCATTTCGTCCATCAGGTTGCAGTAGCGCTCGACATTGTGGTCGTCGAGCGGCGCGTCCACCTCGTCCAGTACACAGATCGGCGCGGGATTGGTGAGGAAGACCGCAAAGATCAGCGCCATGGCCGTCAGCGCCTGTTCGCCGCCCGAAAGCAGCGTCATCGTCTGCGGTTTCTTGCCCGGCGGACGGGCCAGAATTTCGAGACCGGCTTCGAGCGGATCGTCGCTTTCGATCAGCTGCAGTTCCGCCGTGCCGCCGTTGAACAGATGGGTAAACAGCCGCTGGAACTGGGTGTTGACCACATCAAAGGCGGCGATCAGGCGTTCGCGGCCCTCGCGGTTGAGGCTCTGGATGGCCCCGCGCAGTTTCTTGATGGCGTCGATGACGTCATCGCGTTCGCGGGTGAGCGCCTCGAGTTTTTCGGATAGCTCCTTCTGCTCTTCATCGGCGCGCAGGTTAACGGCGCCGAGGCGTTCGCGCTCGATCTTGAGGCGGTCCAGCTCGCGCTCCACCTGCGCGATATCCGGCGGCGGCGCATCGTGGCCGAGACCGGTCAGGCGCCATGCCTCATGCGGTTCGCAGTTCAGCGCCTCGCGGATGCGGTTCTCCGTCTCGTGCCGGCGTTCGGCGGCGGAAACCAGACGTTCCTCGGCGCGGCCGCGGCGCTCGCGGGTTTCGGCCAGTTCCGACAGCGCGATCGTGGCGATACGGTCGGCCTCGCGCTGGCGGGCCTCGGCCTCGACCAGCACGTCGGACGCGGCCCTGCGGGCTTCTTCCGCCTTTTGCAACTCGGTCAGCAGCGCCCGGCGTCTGTCGTCGAACTCTTCCGGCGCAAGGTCGAGGTCGGCCATTTCCTCGCGCGCCTCTTCTTCGCGTTCGCGCAGCGAGGCGATGTGATCCTCGGCGCTGGCCGCACGCCCCTGCCATGTGGCGCGTTCCTGGCCTATTGCCGCGACACGGCGGCGGCGGGCCTCGGTTTCGCGCGAGAGGCCCTCGTAACGGGCACGCGCCTCGGCCAACAGACCACGATCGGTGGCGACGGTCGCCTGCTGATCGCGCAGACGGGCATCGATCGCATCGACTTCAGGTGCGTCTTCAAGCTCGGCGCGGGCAGCTTCGTCCTGCTCCGAAACTTCTGCAATCTGCTCGCGCAACTGTTCCAGTGCTGCGGCCGCGACATCGCGGCGGCGCATCAGGTCGCCGGAGGCGCGCTCGGCAACGGCCAGCGCCTCGCGGGCTTCCGCCAGCTGGCGCTGGGCAATGCGGCTGCGTTCGCGGGTATCGTGGAGCCGCAACTCTTCGGTGGCGATCGCATCGATGGCAGCAGTGGCCAGCGTTTCGGCTTCCGACAACTGGATTTCAGCCTCGTCGATTTCCGCTTCCAGTTCCGACAGGCGGTTTTTCTGAGCGAGCCGGAGCGCGGCGGCACTCGGCGCTTCAGATCCTGTGACATGGCCATCCCAGCGCAGCACGGCACCTTCGCGCGTCACCAGCCTCTGGCCGGGTTTCAACAGTGGCATCAGGCGCTTGGCGGTGTCGAGATCGGTGACGCCGATCTGCGACAGGCGGCGGGAAAGCTGCGGCGGCGCAATGACATGGGTGATCATCGCCTCGACGCCATCCGGCAATGCCGGATTTTGGGCCGGCTCCTGGGCCGGATCGTAGGCGAGATCGGTGCCCGCATCAGGGGACGTGCCGAAGGCCGCATCACCCGTGCCCGCCCAGTACGACGGCGCTGCCGCATCGAGCGCGCTTTCCAGGTCGTCGCCGAGCACGGCGCCCAGAGCCGTTTCATATCCCCGGTCGACACGGATGACGTCGGCGACCGGCGCAAAGGCCCCGGATGTCTCGCCGGCGGCCAGCATGCGGCGGATCGCCTTGCCTTCGGCTTCCAGTCCGCCCAGATGCGCGCGGGCGGCGGCGACAGGCGCACGTGCCTCGGCCTCGTTGCGACGCGCGGTCGCCAGAGCCTCCTCGACCTCCTCGATCGTGACGGCAATATCCTCGACGGCGATTTCCGCCGCCTCCACCGCCTCGCGGCGTTCGGACGGATCGACAAGGCCGGACAGCCGTTCATCGATACCGGCCAGTTCCGCCTCAGCCTCCCCCAGCGAGCGTTCCAGACGACCGCGGCGGTCGGCGAGATCGCGGATCACGCGTTCCAGTTGTTGGCGGCCGGCGGCGGCTTCGGCGCGCTCGCCCGTGATCTGCGCGAACACCCGTTCGCTGTCGGCAAGGCTTGCAGCGGCGCCCTCAAAAGCTTCGCGCAGGTCTTCCGCTTCCGACCCGCTTTCGGCCAGCAATTCGGCAAGCTCCGCTTCCTCGGCATCGAGCCGCGCCAGCACTTCGGCGTTTTCAAAGACCAGCCGTTCCTCGCGGCGGATATCCTCGCCCAGTTGCGCCAGACGCCGGGTCAGTTCATCGCGACGGCGCAGCAGGCGGCCGGCCTCTTCCTCCAGCTGGCCACGGGCGATCTGCAGCCGCTGCAGCGCGGCACCGGCAGCGGCTTCCGCTTCGCGCAGTTCCGGCAGCTTGTGGGCGACGATCGCCTGATGCTTGGCCGCCTCCATCTGCGCCTGCGCCTTTTCGGCAACGATCGAGGTCGCCTGGTTGAGAGCGCTTGTCGCCTCACCCTCGGCCTCCTTGGCCTGCACCCAGCGGATATGCAAAAGCATGGCCTCGCGGGCGCGGATATCGGCGGACAGGCTCTTGAAGCGATTGGCCTGACGCGCCTGACGCTTCAGGCTCTCGATCTGGCTTTCGAGCTGCGTCACGACATCTTCGAGACGCTCAAGATTGGTCTCGGCGGCGCGCAGGCGCAGTTCCGCCTCGTGGCGGCGCGAATGCAGGCCGGAAATGCCGGCGGCCTCTTCTAGCAATTGCCGGCGCGCCTGCGGTTTGGCGGAAATCAGCTCGCCGATCCGCCCCTGGCCCACCATGGAGGGTGAGCGCGCCCCAGTGGAAGCATCGGCGAACAGAAGCTGCACATCTTTCGCGCGCGCTTCCTTGCCGTTGATGCGATAGACAGATCCCTGTTCGCGCTCGATACGGCGCGACACCTGAATTTCATCGGCATCGTTGAAGGCGGCGGGTGCGGTGCGATCTGAATTGTCGAGATAAAGGCCGACTTCGGCCGTATTGCGGGCCGGGCGGTTGCCGGAACCGGAGAAGATGACGTCGTCCATGCCGGACGCGCGCATGTTCTTGTAGGAGTTCTCGCCCATCACCCAGCGCAGCGCTTCGACAAGATTGGACTTGCCGCAGCCATTGGGGCCGACGACGCCGGTCAAGCCGGGTTCGATGATGAATTCGGTGGGTTCGACAAAGGATTTGAAACCGACGACACGGAGGCGATTGAACTTCAACGGTTCGCCCTCCCCGCCCCGGTGCCCGGAAGAACGGCGGACGCGCCAGGGCGCCCGCCCGCGATCCGGTCGCGATGGGTCTTACAGCAGGCCGTCGAAAAGGGCCGACATGTTCTCAACCGTCATGTCCCCAGCATATTTCTCGCCGTTGATGATGAAGGTCGGCGTCGAATTGACACCAAAATCCTTGGCGCCGCGCTGCATCGTCGCGTTCACATCATCGAGAAGCTTCTGGTTGGTCAAGCAGGCGTTGAAGCTTTCCTGTGAAAAACCGGCAATCTTGACGGCCTGGGTCAGCGCATTGCGGACATTGCCGTCGCCGGGGGCGGCCCAGGCGCGCTGCTGCTTGAACAGCATGGAGATCATCGGAAAATACTGGTCGGCCGTGGCAAGCTCGGTCGGCTTGGCCGGGTTGCACCGCGCCAGCATGAAGGCGGCGGTGGCGGCCGGATCGAACGGGAATTCGCGGATGATGAAGCGCACCTTGCCGGTATCGACGTATTTTTCCTTGATCGGATCGAATGTCGTGGCGTGGAAATGGGCGCAATGCGGGCAGGTCATCGACATGTATTCAACGACGGTGATCGGCGCATCGTCCTTGCCGAGCTGCATTTCCGGCAGCGGACCGGGCTTGAGCACTTCGGCCATGTCGACCTTGCCGGTGGATTCGGGCTTTTCCTGCGCCTGTGCCGTCGTGATCGACGCGGCAAGCGTCAGGCCGAGTGCCGTAGAAGCGGATCCGGCGAGAAGCGCGCGGCGGCTCAAGGCGGCGGCAAAAGTCTCTTTGGTCATCGTCTGAATGGTCATGAAGACACCTGTTGCGAGGAATGAAACGGTCGGCATTTCCGTAGCCTGCCGCATGCCGTCCGACAAGCGCGGCCTTCGCTCCTTTTTTCAAACAATTGTGACGGAGAATGGACAGGGTGGGTCTTGCCGCGCCTTGGTGGGCGCCGGTGCGCGGCGGCTCAGCGCCGGATCGTGCGCTTCGTCTGCATCACCGCCGTGCCCAGACGCGTCACGGCGTTTCTAAGCGCCTCGTTATCGATGCCTTCCATCATCGCGTCCAGTTTTCGCGCGGCCTCGCCTTTCAGCGGCGGCGGTTTGGGGCGATGGCGGGGCGCCTGGACGACCGGCTTTTGTACGATGCGGATCTGTCTGATCGCCGGAAAGCCGAAAAAGGCGTTGATGCGGGCGATCAGCTCACCCTGGGCGTGGGACAGGAACAGTGCGCGCGCGCCCTCGCAGGCCACCGTCAGCGTGCCGGCCTGGTAACCGCTCTCGGTGCCGGGTTCGCGGCGCGGCCAGGCGATCTTTTCCGGACGCGAGCAATCGGCGAAATCCTCGCCCGCGATCTCGTCCCAGGAGCCGAGAAGCGCGGTCGAAATGCCGGCGCGCTTGGCCAGGACCGGATCGATGATGCCGTTGGCGACCTCGGCGATCTGGTGGGCGCCACGACGGCGGAATTCGCTCTTTTCGCTCGGCGCCATCACCGCGTCCCGTCGTTTTCGTCCACCCGCTCGCGCAACTCGCAGACCGCCGGTCCGGCCATCGACAGCGGCGCTGCCACGATGAGCACGAACCACAGAAAGACGCTATCGTAGATATCCTGGAAGAACAGAATATTGGTGCTGCCGGCAATGGTATATCCGAACAGCACCAGCAGCGCCATGAACAGCCTCTTGCGGCGCGCCACCGTGGTCGGGTTGCGTAGCACGCACAAAAGCGGCGAGATCAACAGAAGCAACGTGGCAGCGAGACCGGCAAGACCGGCATCGAAGGTGACGGTGATGAAACCGTTATGAAAATGGGTGAAGGAATAGCCGAGCGCTGAGATGAATTCGCGACGGTTCTGCAAGCCGTAGCCCAGCCACGGGCTTTCCAGAAACAGGCTGCCCGCATATTTCCACAGGGCCAGCCGCACCGTGTAGGATTGGTCGGCAATGCTGCCCTCGGTAAAATAGCTGAGAAGCCCGATCAGTCGGTCGGAATGCTTGACGGCCATGGCAAGCACGACGGCGACGCCGATGATAAGAAGCAAGCCCCCCTTCCAGTTGTAGAAGCGCCGTAGCTTGTGCGGGAAGAGCACGAGCAGCATGACGACGGCAATGGCGGGAATGGGCAGGACGCCGCGTGATTGCGACAGCATCACGCACAGGATACCGGCAACGAAACCCGCCCAGCCGAGGACCTGGCGGCGCGGCAGCGGCGACAGGGTGTTGAGCAACGATACCGACGCCATCATCGACGAGACCAGCGCGAACGGCAGGGCATTGCCCATGCCGCCGGAGGCGCGCGCATAGAAGAATTCCAGCTGCAGGTAGGCGAGCGGCAGGACCAGGATGCCGCACAGGCCCGCCCCGAAGATGAAGGCATCGATCAGTGCGGCACTCGATCCGACGCGCAGGCGCGGCAACACAAGCGGAAAGAAGATGAATGGCAGCAGAGCGACGCCGCGGCTCACCAGATTGCCGGCGGTGGCGGGATCGTAATGAACCACGGCCGCAAGGAGAATGACCGCGGCAAACAGCCAGGCCGGGCCAACGACGTACAGATCGCTGCGCTGGAAGCGTCGCGGGAACCGTTTGAGCGCCAGGCAGATCAACGCCCAGACCATCGAGATGGCCAGCAGGATGGTGATGATCGAACCGGCAAGACCCGCCGCGCCGCTGACCGTTGCCAGGCAGACCACGTTGTTCCTTTGCATCGAAGGCAGTTTCATTCCGGCTCTTTTCATTGACGCGGCTTGCGCCGACGACATAGGAAGTGATTCTTCACGGGAAGCGCACCTTGCACAGCGGCATGCAAATATCCAATCCATACAGTTGCGAACTGTTGCGATGGTACGACCGGCACCATCGCGATTTGCCGTGGCGCATCAGCCCGTCTGCCGCCCGCGACGGGCATCGCGCCGATCCCTACAAGGTCTGGCTTTCCGAAGTCATGCTCCAGCAGACCACGGTGCAGGCGGTCAAGCCCTATTTTGCGAAATTCCTCTCGCTCTGGCCGAAGGTGGAGGATCTGGCCGCCGCGCCTACGGATGCTGTAATGGCCGCCTGGGCGGGCCTTGGCTATTATGCCCGCGCCCGCAATCTGAAAAAATGTGCCGAGGCCGTGGCGCGCGATCATGGCGGCATCTTTCCCGATACAGAAGGCGGATTGAAGGCGCTGCCCGGCATCGGCGATTATACCGCGGCAGCCGTCGCCGCGATTGCCTTCAACCGTCAGGCCGCGGTGATGGACGGCAATGTCGAGCGAGTGATTTCCCGGCTGTTTGCAATCGACGCGCCCCTTCCTGGCTCGAAACCGCTGATGAAGCAGAAGGTGGCGGACCTGACGCCGGCCGACCGTCCCGGCGATTTCGCCCAGGCGATGATGGACCTCGGCGCCACCATATGCACGCCGAAACGCCCGGCCTGTGCGCTCTGTCCCTTCAACAGCCGCTGCCTGGCGTTCAACAATGACGAGCCCGAGCACTTTCCGGTGAAGACGCCGAAAAAGACCAAACCCG
Source organism: Neorhizobium sp. NPDC001467 (assembly GCF_050275975.1). Classification (NCBI taxonomy): domain Bacteria; kingdom Pseudomonadati; phylum Pseudomonadota; class Alphaproteobacteria; order Hyphomicrobiales; family Rhizobiaceae; genus Neorhizobium; species Neorhizobium sp. NPDC001467. The sequence goes on from NZ_JBNNPS010000012.1 coordinate 79,885, forward strand.
TGCGCGTCGGCGCCGCCTTCGTCGCCGTGACGCCCGATGGCGAAATCCTGCTGCGCCGCCGCCTCGAAAGCGGCCTTCTGGGCGGCATGACGGAAGTGCCGACGACCGCCTGGACGGCGCGCCTCGACGGCGGCACGACGCCGGACCATGCGCCCTTTGCCGGCGACTGGCAGGCCTGCGGGCAGATTATCCACGTCTTCACCCATTTCGAGCTGCGGCTGTCGGTCTATCGATTGCAGCATGAGAGGGTCGAAACGGAAGACGGCGCGTGGTGGGAGCCGGTCGCCAATCTCGACGCGCAGGCATTGCCGAGCGTCATGAAAAAGGCGATCCTGCAGGCAATACCGCTCGCCTTTTCGACATCCGCAAATTGACATCAGGAAGGTTTCATGGCCGCCAAAATCGATCACATCGTCTTCGACATCGGCAAGGTGCTGATCCATTACGACCCGAACATTCCTTACGAGCGCATCATTCCCGACCCGGAAGAACGCAAGTGGTTCTTTCTAAACGTGTGCACCCATGAATGGAATCTCGAGCAGGACCGCGGCCGCGCCTGGGCGGAGGCCGAGGATCTGCTGATTAAGCAGCATCCCGAGCGTGCCGAGCAGATCCGCGCCTTTCGCAAACACTGGCACGAAATGGTGCCGCATGCCTATGACGGCTCGGTCGCGATCATGGAAAGCCTGATCGATCAGGGCCGCGACGTGACCATGCTCACCAATTTTGCTTCAGACACGTTTCGCCACGCGCAGGAACTGTTCCCGTTCTTGAAAAAGCCGCGCGGCGTGACAGTTTCCGGCGATATTTTCCTGATCAAGCCGGACGTGGCGATCTATGAAAAGCATGCCCGCGACTTTGGTCTGACACCGGCCGCCACCCTGTTCATCGACGACAGCCTTGCCAATGTCGAAGGCGCCCGTGCCGCCGGCTGGCAGGCGGTGCATTTCGTCGATGCCGAAACGCTGAAGAAGGATCTGGACGCGCTGGGCGTGGCCTACTAGGCCAGCCAGTTGTCAACATCGCGCGCCCGATAGACGATGGCAACGACAAATATGCCATACGGCATGGGTTCGTAGATGGTGATATACCGCCCTTCAATCACAATGCGTGCGGTGGGACTGAGCTCTGGCCGAGCCGGTCCCATCAGCGGATGCTCCGCGGCGAGATTGACCTTGTCCAGTATCCGGTTAGCAGCGCATCCGCCGCGCGCTCGTTCTCCGGCGCGATCGAGCGCCAGATGTCGCGCAGGTCCTGCTCTGCGCGCGGGCTGAAAAGCACCTCACCCCCGCTCAGGCGCTTCCGCCTTCAACGCGGCCAGAAGCGTATCGGCATCGACCCGGCGCCCCTCACCGCTTGCCATACCTTCATCATAGGCCTGTTTCAGACGGGCAGTCTCCCGTTGCCGAAGCTCTTGCCGCTGCTCCCACAGTTCCGGCGCATCGCGAACGATTTCACTGCTGGAAGCGTAGTGGCCGTTTTGAACGGCGGCTTCCATCATCTCCGCCTGCTGCGGTGTAAGCGATACGGTAAGAGCGCGCATGAGCCGACCTTTCCTTTGCCGCCACCGTAGCACACATCGGCGGACCGGCAAAAAGAGCGGTCGCCGCCGGCGTTTCGCCATCGCGCAAATTAAAAGACGCCCGGCCTCTCCACGAGACCGGGCGTCAATGATCCTCTTCCGGGACTAGAGGTACATAACCGGAAGAGGAATCTTGCGATCTGGCGGCCGCCGGTTCACCCGGTGACCTTTGCGCTGGTGGATCAGCCTGCCTTTGCCATATCGTTTCGGATGACGGTCCGAAGATCGTCGATGGGTTTCAGCACGCCGTCTTCCTCGTAGTGCCAGAAGGTCCAGCCATTGCAGGCATCGAACCCCTGCACCTTGGCGCCGAGACGATGGATCGAGCCGGCAGCGCCGCCCGAGGCCAGCGTGCCATCGGCGCGCACGATCGCGCTGTAACGGCGTTTTGCATCGGTCAGAACCTGACCGGGACGGATGAGGCCGCTCTCGACCAGCGTGTTGAAGGCGACGCGCGGTTCGGCCTTCTTGCCGGTCATGACGGTGAGTTCGGCGCCACCGAGCGGCTCGACAGCCTCGATACGGGCAGACGCCGCATCGATATAATCCTGCTCACGTTCGATGCCGACGAAGTTGCGGCCGAGACGTTTTGCCACCGCACCGGTCGTGCCCGAACCGAAGAACGGGTCGAGGATGATGTCGCCCGGCTTGGTGCAGGACATGATGACGCGGGCCAAGAGCGCTTCCGGCTTCTGAGTCGGATGCACCTTCTTGCCGTCGTCGCCCTTCAGGCGTTCGCCGCCAGAGCAGATCGGAAACAGCCAGTCGGAGCGCATCTGCACGTCGTCGTTCGATGCTTTCAGCGCATCGTAGTTGAACGTGTAGCCCTTGGATTTGGCATCGCGGCTGGCCCAGATCATCGTCTCATGGGCGTTCTGGAACCGGCGGCCCTTGAAGTTCGGCATCGGATTGGTCTTGCGCCAGACGATGTCGTTGAGGAGCCAGAAATTCAGGTCCTGCATGATCGCGCCGACGCGAAAGATGTTGTGGTAGGAGCCGATCACCCAGATCGTGCCATTGGGTTTAAGCACGCGGCGGCAGGCGAGCAGCCATGCGCGGGTGAAGGCATCGTACATTTCAAACGAGGCGAACTGGTCCCATTCGTCATCGACGGCATCGACGACGGAATGATCGGGCCGGTGCAGCGTGCCGCCGAGCTGCAGGTTATACGGCGGGTCGGCGAAGATGGCATCGACGGAATGATCCGGCAGGGCATTGAGAGCGGCGACGCAATCGCCCTTGATGATGGAGTTCAGCCAGTTCTTGGGCTGTTGACGGCTCGATGTGATGTCGGCCAGCGGGAATACGAACGCCATTTTGATACTCGCTCTACGCTTACTCGATACGTTTTTACTGTCTGTTATGGTTACTGATTTTGGTTACCAAAGACTGAAGGCGCGGAGGATTTCGGGAAAAGATTTGGATGTGGTAGGTGATGGCGGGATGCGGTAGGATGTTGGTCATGAAGCGCAACGAAGCCATCGAGAAGCTGAAAAGCCAGGCCGACGCGATCCGTGCACTAGGCGCGACCTCGCTTTACCTTTTCGGATCAGTGGCCCGCGACGAGGCCGGGCCGGACAGCGATCTGGACCTGTTCATCGATTATGATCCGCAAAGCCGTTTCAGCGCATTCGATCTGGTCGGAATCAAAATTTTTCTGGAGGAAGAGCTTGCCCTCGATGTCGATTTAACGACGCGGGACGGCCTTCATCCGATCCTGAAAGACCGGATCGAGGCTTCGGCGACGCAGGTCTTCTGATGGCGCGAGAATTTCGGCATTTCCTCCACGACATCCCCCATGCAATCACTGCCATCGAGACAGCCGTTACCGGCAAGACCTTCGAGGACTTCCAGAACGACACGATGCTGAAGTTTGGCGTGGAGCGCGCCATCGAAATCATTTCGGAAGCAAGCCGCCACATTCCCGACGATCTCCGCTCCACCCGCCCGGAAGTTCCCTGGCCAAAAGTTCGCGGCATCGGCAACGTGCTTCGGCACGAATACCATGGCCTGTCCGGCAAGATCATCTGGACGGTCATCGAGGACGAAATACCAAAGCTACGAGTCGCCATCGAAGCCATTCAACGGGAGGTCGGGCCGAACTGATTACCCCGCATGCGCCGCCCGACTGTCCTCCGGCACCTCCTCCCTTTCCGTCATCCCGTAATCGCGCAGCACATGCGCCACGCGCAGCCGGTAATCGGCGAAGATGCCGGCCCGGCCCGCCTTCTGGGCGGCGCGGTGGCTTTCGAGGTTGCGCCAGTGTTGCACCGCCGCCTCGTCGCGCCAGAAGGACAGCGACAGGATCTTGCCGCGATTGGTGAGGCTTTCGAACCGTTCGATGGAAATGAAGCCGTCGATCCCGTCGAGTTCCTTGCGCAATTCTCCGGCGATATCGAGATAATGATGGCGCTCACCCATGAAGGGATAGACTTCGAAGATGACGGCGATCATGGTTTCCCTCCCAGAGCATGCGGCAGCGACAGGTTTTTCAGAAAGATGCGGTCTTCCTTGAGGATGAACTTTTCGCGTTTGGCGAATTCGTAATTCTGCCGGCCCAGCGGGTCGCTCGCAAGATTGGCGCGATAGGCCTCGTAGGCGGCGAGGTCTTCGATATTGTAGACGCCGTAAGCGGTGGTCGCCGAACCCTCGTGCGGGCCGAAATAGCCGATCAGGTCGGCACCGTTGCGGGGAATGCATTGTCCCCACACCTTCGAATATTCGGCAAATTCCTCGCGCTTGAACGGGTCGATCTCGTAGCGGATGAAGCAGGTGATCATCGAAAACTTCCTTCTGTTGGTACGTCTCCTTTGCCACGTGCGTTTCCGCCGATGCTTCGGTTTTGATCGAAGCATGTCTGCGACATTCGTGCTAAAAGTCTCGCCATGAGAGATGGACCGGATATCGCCCGCCTAGGCACGCTGATCGGCGACCCCGCCCGCGCCAACATGCTGACAGCCCTGATGGGCGGGCAGGCCCTGACCGCGACCGAACTGGCGCAGGCCGCCGGCGTGTCGCTGCCGACCGCCAGCTCACACCTCTCCAAGCTGGAGGATGGCGGGCTGCTGTCGCAGCGCAAGCAGGGCCGGCACCGATATTTCACATTGGCCGATGCCGCCACGGGCGCGATGCTGGAAAGCCTGATGGGTTTTGCCGCAATCCGCGGCCATCTGCGCCACAGGCCCGGCCCAAAGGATCCCGCGCTGCGCAAGGCCCGCATCTGTTACGACCATCTCGCCGGCGATTTTGGCGTGCGCATGTTCGACAACCTGATCTGCGAAGGCGCGATCATCGCCAAGGGCGAAAATCTTGTGCTGAGTGAAATCGGTGCCGCGCGTGTCGCCGCACTCGGAATCGATGTCGAAAACCTGCATTCGACGCGCCGGCCCTTGTGCAAATCATGCCTCGACTGGAGCGAAAGGCGCTCACATCTGGCCGGTTCGCTCGGCAAGGCGCTTCTTGGCCATTTCATTGCGCATGGGTGGGCACGGCGGGTGGCCGATAGCCGGGTGATCGACTTCACACCCGAAGGCGAGCGCCGTTTTATGGCCGCTTTTCCGGTCGAATAGGTGCGTGCGCATTGTTCGGGCGGACGGCCTCGTGTAGATCGCCCAGATCCCCAACCTATCCCACACCACGAAGAGACTTACCCCATGAGCGGTTTCGACCTCATCATCTTCGACTGCGACGGCGTTCTGGTCGATTCGGAAATCATCGCGGCGCAGGTGGAATCCCGTCTGCTTACCGAAGCCGGCTATCCGATCAGCACCGAGGAAATGGGCGAGCGTTTTGCCGGCCTGACCTGGCGCGACATCCTTTTGCAGGTGGAAAAGGAAGCCGATATTCCGCTGTCTGCCTCGCTGCTCGACAAGTCGGAGAAACTGCTCGATGCCCGCCTTGCCCGCGATGTGAAGGTGATCGAGGGCGTAAAATTCGCGCTGGCGCGGCTGACCACGCAGCGCTGCATCTGCTCCAACTCCTCCTCGACCCGCCTCGACATGATGCTGACCAAGGTGGGCCTCAAACCCTATTTCGAAGGCCATATCTATTCGGCAAAGGATCTCGGTCCCGACCGGGTGAAGCCGAAGCCGGATATTTTCCTGCATGGCGCGCAACAGTTCGGCGTTGCGCCGGAGCGCTGCCTGGTGATCGAGGATTCGGTCCATGGCGTGCATGGCGCGCGGGCAGCCGGCATGCGCGTCATCGGCTTCACCGGGGCCTCGCATAGCTATCCGAGCCACGCCGACAAGCTCACCGATGCCGGCGCCGAAACGGTGATTTCGCGCATGGCCGACCTGCCCGCGATGGCGGCGGCGCTGGCCGAATGGGAAGTGGTCTGAGGAAGATTGTTTGAGGGCACATCGCCTCTCACGCTCCGGAGCACACGACCTCTTTACGTCATCCTCGGGCTTGTCCCGAGGATCTAACCCCCGCCTACGACGTCAGGCCGTTACAGATCCTCGGGACAAGCCCGAGCATGACGGCGGAGAACGCAGCGCGGCCCAACAGCACGCTCACCGCACCACGCACAAAAAAGCCGTCCGCGATGTCTCACAGACGGCTTTGAATATTTCGGTCGTCGAAAGCTCACCCCCGGCGGGCGGGCTTCTTCGCAGCCGCCTTGCCGGTATCGAAGCCGATGCGCACCGTGGTGAAGCGTGAAGCGCCGCCGACGGCATTGGGGATCGCGACATCCGGTTTCTGGAAGATGAACTGGCCGCTGCCTTCCGCCGGGATCGTCGCGGTGAAGGCGACCTTCTGCGAATAGATGACGTCATTGCCGTCCACCGCTTCGACCAGAACCGGCAGCGTCACGTCGCCGGTCTTGCCGGCGGCACCGGCCACGATGCGGCCCTGCGCCATCACGTTGACGGTCAGCGTCGTTTCGTTGGCGGTGCAGGAACGCGTCACGTCGGCAAAGGAGGCCTGGTAGATCAGCTTGCTGTCGTCGCCTTCTGCGGCCTTGCCGGCATAGGCGCGGTGGAAACCGGTATCGGTGCGGATCACCACCTGCGGGCAATAGGCCTGCACGACGGGCGTCACGGTCGCCTGCGCTTCGGCGCGGCCGGCGGCACCGAGATCCGGCGTGCTGCAACCAGTCACGGCCGCCAGAATGCAGACGCCGGCTGTTGCGCGCAAAACCGTCTTGAAAGATGCCGTGGTCGGGGATGTTTTTCCAGACACGTTACTCAACCCTCTTGCATTCTGATCCGCTGCATGGCCGATCATGGCTTGATCTGTGGCGCGACCGGACCCGTCCGGCACCCTTCAGGCCAAGGTCTATAGCAGCGGCAAAATCAAAAATCGATCCGTCGGCCGACGAAAATCCTCCGCCCGTTGAAACACATGGAATGCGGCGAAATTCGTGCGGCGGAACCGCTGCGGCACAATCCGGGCTCGCAATCCCCATCGCCTTTCTGTATTGAAGGCGCGACTTTGAAAAGCAGGCTTTCCGGAACCGTTGCTTGCCCGCGCAGCAACGCTTCCTTCTGGAGAACGAACTTCGTGGACTATATCTCGACCCGCGGCGAAGCACCCGCGCTCAGCTTTCGCGATGCACTCATGGCAGGTCTCGCCCGCGACGGCGGCCTTTACGTTCCGCGCGAATGGCCGACCTTCTCCAAAAAGGACATCAAGAGCCTGCGCGGCAGGACCTACCAGGAAATCGCCTTTGCGGTGATCAGCCGGTTCGTAGGTGACGAGATCGCCGCCGACAGGCTGCGGTCGATGATCGACGAAGCCTACGCCACATTCCGCCATCCGGCCGTGGTGCCGCTGGTGCAGACCGGCCCCAACGACTTCGTGCTCGAGCTTTTTCACGGCACCACGCTCGCCTTCAAGGACGTGGCGATGCAACTGCTCGCCCGGCTGATGGACCATGTTCTGGCCGAGCGCGGCGAGCGTGCCACGATCGTCGGCGCCACTTCGGGCGATACCGGCGGTGCTGCCATCGACGCCTTTGCCGGCCGCGAGCGCACCGATGTCTTCATCCTCTTCCCGCATGGCAAAGTGTCGCCGGTGCAGCAGCGCCAGATGACGTCTTCCGGTGCGGCCAACGTGCATGCCGTTGCAGTCAAGGGCAATTTCGATGACTGCCAGACCCTCGTGAAGGACATGTTCAACGACGTGGCCTTCCGCGAAAAGGTCGGCCTTTCCGGCGTCAACTCGATCAACTGGGCGCGCATCATGGCGCAGGTGGTCTATTACTTCACTTCCGCGCTGGCCCTCGGCGCGCCGGACAGAAAAATCTCCTTCACCGTGCCGACCGGCAATTTCGGCGATATCTTTGCCGGTTACGTGGCCAAGAAGATGGGCCTGCCCGTCGAGCGGCTGGCGATCGCCACCAATGACAACGACATTCTCGCCCGCACGCTGAAAACCGGCCGCTACGAGATGAAGGGCGTGCACGCCACGACCTCGCCCTCGATGGATATCCAGATTTCCTCCAATTTCGAACGTCTCCTGTTCGAGGCCTATGGTCGCGATGCCGGCGCCGTGCGCAGCGCCATGGCGAGCCTGAAACAGTCGGGCTCTTTCGAGATCCAGCCGGAAGCCCTGAAGAGCATCCGCCGCGAGTTCCGAGCCGCCCGCGCCACCGAAAAACAGGTTGCCGCGACAATCCGGGAAACGCTGGAACAGACCGGCTACCTCATCGACCCGCATACCGCGACCGGGGTTTTTGCCGCGAAAAAGTTTGCAAAGCCGGGCGTTCCGATGGTGACGCTGTCCACCGCGCACCCCGCCAAGTTCCCGGCCGCCGTAGAAAGCGCTTGCGGAATTTCTCCCGCCCTTCCACTATGGCTTGCTGATCTAATGACACGGGAGGAGCGTTTCGATCTCTTGGATGCCGACCTGAAGGCCGTCGAAGGCTTCATCGGCAAACACACTCGGGCCACGGCCTGAGGCGATCGATAGACGCCGGAGATATGGAATGAATGTTAATATCACCCGGCTTGCCTCCGGGTTGACCGTCGTCACCGAAAACATGCCGCATCTGGAAAGCGTTGCACTGGGCGTCTGGATCAAGTCCGGCTCGCGCAACGAGATGGAAGACGAGCACGGCATTGCCCATCTTCTCGAGCACATGGCCTTCAAGGGCACGGCGCGCCGCAGTGCGCGCGACATTGCCGAGGAGATCGAGAATGTCGGCGGCGAACTGAACGCTGCCACCTCGACCGAGACGACATCCTATTACGCCCGCGTCCTGCGCGACGACGTGCCGCTGGCGGTCGATATCCTTGCCGATATCCTCACTGAGTCGGCCTTCGATGAGGACGAACTGCAGCGCGAGAAGAACGTCATCCTGCAGGAAATTGGCGCGGCCAACGATACGCCCGACGATATCGTCTTCGACCGCTTTTCCGAGGTCGCCTATCGCGGCCAGACGCTCGGCCGGCCGATCCTCGGAACGCCGGACACGGTGCTGGCCTTCACGCCCGACAACATTCGCGGCTATCTTTCGCGCAATTACACCACCGACCGCATGTTCGTGGTCGCCGCCGGCGCGGTCGATCACGACGTCTTCGTGCGTCAGGTGGAACAGCGTTTCGCCTCGCTGCCACAGACCCCGTCGGCACCGCCGGTCATGGAAACCGCCCGCTATATCGGCGGCGACGTGCGCCAGACCCGCGACCTCATGGACACGCAGGTCCTGCTCGGTTTCGAGGGCAAGGCCTATCACATGCGGGATTTCTACTGCTCGCAGATTCTCGCCAATATTCTCGGCGGCGGCATGTCGTCCCGCCTCTTCCAGGAAGTGCGCGAGCATCGCGGCCTGTGTTATTCGGTCTATGCCTTTCACTGGGGCTTTTCCGATACCGGCATCTTTGGCATCCATGCGGCCACCGGTGCGCAGGACCTGCCGCAGCTGGTTCCGGTCATTCTCGACGAGCTGCGCAAGTCTTCCGAGGTCATGCATCAGGCGGAGATCGACCGTGCCCGCGCGCAGATCCGCGCCCAGTTGCTGATGGGCCAGGAAAGCCCCGGCGCCCGTGCCGGCCAGATCGCCCGCCAGATGCTGCTTTACGGCCGCCCGATCCCGAGCGGCGAAATGATGGAGCGCCTGGAAGGCATCACCACGGAGCGCCTGACCGATCTTGCCGGACGGCTGTTCTTCGATACGGTGCCGACCCTGTCCGCCATCGGCCCGGTGGAGACGCTGGCGCCGTTCGAGGACATCACGTCGGCGCTGTCAGCGCCGTCGACACACACACAGCAGGCCACCGGCTGATCCGGCCCGGCCGGCGCGCATGCCGCTCCGGCCACCGTCTTTCCTGCCGATGTCTCTGCCAAGCGAGGGCTATCGCATATGGACCGGGGACCGCACCGCCCGCTCCCATTGACCTTTCCGCCCGATGCCGCGATGCCGCAGATCGGGCAGGTTCCTTGCGGTGCTCCTGCGGAGTGCGGCGGAGTGCGCATGACATGACACGATCGGTGTTTCGGTTCCTGTCGCGACAGCCGGAGACGCCGGAACTTTACGGCGACCATCATCTGCTGCGCCTGCCGCGCTACGCCGATTACGGCCAATGGCACGCGGCGCGCGACGGCAGCCGCGATTTCCTGCAGCCCTGGGAGCCGACCTGGCGCGCCGACGAGCTGAGCGAAAGCGCGTTTCGCCTGCGCGTGCAGCGCAATGCACAGGAATTCGCTTCCGGCATCGCCGTGCCCTTCCTGCTGTTTCGGCGCCAGGACATGGCCCTCATGGGCGGGCTGACGGTGGGCTATATCCGCCGCGGTGCGGCGCAAAGCTGCATGATCGGCTACTGGATGAGCGAAAGATATGCCGGCCATGGCCATATGTTCGTCGCACTCAAGCTTGCAGTACCCTACATCCACAGCGGACTTCAGTTGCACCGCATCGAGGCAGCCTGTATTCCGGAAAACTGGAAAAGCGTGCGTCTTCTCGAGAAGGCCGGTTTCGAACGGGAAGGTCTGTTGCGAAAATACCTGAAGATCAACGGCGAGTGGCGCGACCACCTGATGTTTTCGAGACTTGCCGGTGCACCGGCGGTGGGCGACCGGGCCCCGAGTGACCAGAGCGCCTTGGGCGACGTCAGCCCTGCGGCAGTCGGTCAGGTCGCGTTCGATGGCACGGGACGGGACCAGACCAGCGCTACAAACGGCGGTTTCGGGAAGACCGATTTCGTGAAGACTGGCACACCATGACACAGACTGCCGCCCTCCCGACCCTGCAGCGCTTGCGCGCCGCGCCGGTCGTCGTCTTCCTCGCATCCCTCTGCCTCGCTTTTTTCCTTGCGGCACTGGCCTCGACCGGCGCGCAGGCCGCCGAACCGGTCAAGCTGTCGCGGGACGATACCGCGCTCGACCTGACGCCGACGACCGACATCTATGCCAACCAGGGCGAGGCCTTCCAGGTTTCCACCGCAGCCGGCGCCGACGGCATTCGCCGCCGTATCGAGGTGCGCGCCTCCTCCGATGCCCATCAGGGCGACTGGGCGGTATTCGCCCTCGCCAATGTCACCGACGAACAGCTGGAGCGCGTCATCGTCGCTCCGCATTTTCGTCTCGCCAGATCGCAGCTGTTCTGGCCCGATCTGGGGTCGCAGCGCATCATCGCCATCACCCCATCGGAAGGGTTTGCGCTCGATCGCATCGCCAGCCCGGATGCCGACGTCTTCCGCATCACGCTCAATCCCGGAGCCGTCATCACCTTCGTGGCCGAGCTTTCGACGCCGCAGCTGCCGCAGATCTACCTGTGGCAACCGGATGCCTACAAGGATTCGATCAACTCGTTTACGCTCTACAAGGGCATCGTGCTGGGCATTGCCGGCCTGCTTGCCGTGTTCCTGACCATCCTCTTCGTGGTCAAGGGCACATCCATGCTGCCCGCCGCCGCAGCCCTTGCCTGGGCGGTGCTCGCCTATGTCTGCGTCGATTTCGGCTTTCTGGAAAAACTCATATCGGTGACATCGAGCGATCAGCGCATATGGCGCGCCGGCGCGGAAGTGGCGCTTGCCTCCTCGCTCGTCATCTTCCTGTTCACCTATCTCAACCTCAACCGCTGGCACGTGCATCTGGGTTATGCCACCTTCGCCTGGATCATCGGCCTCGGCCTGCTCTTCGGCGTCGCCATCTACGACCCGTCGATCGCATCCGGCATTGCCCGCCTCTCCTTCGCGCTCACTGGCACGGCCGGCATCCTGCTGATCATCTATCTCGGCATCAACCGCTTCGACCGCGCCATCCTGCTCGTGCCGACATGGGCGATCCTGCTCGTCTGGCTGTTCGGCGGCTGGCTGACCGTCACGGGACGCCTCGACAACGACATCATCCAGCCAGCGCTGGGCGGCGGCCTGGTGCTGATAGTGCTTCTCATCGGCTTCACGGTCATGCAGCACGCCTTTGCCGGCGGCGCCTATCAACAGGGCCTGTTTTCCGATCTGGAACGGCAATCGCTGGCGCTGACCGGTTCGGGCGATACCGTCTGGGACTGGGATGTGGCGCGCGACCGGGTCATCACCACGCCGGACATCTCGACGCAGCTCGGGCTTTCGGCCGGCGCCATGCACGGGCCGGTGCGCAACTGGATCCCGCGCCTGCATCCGGATGACCGCGACCGCTTCAAGGCAACGCTCGACGTGCTTCTGGAACACCGTCGCGGTCGCCTCAACCACGAATTCCGCATCCGCGCCGAGGATGGCCATTTCCACTGGCTGCAGATCCGCGCCCGGCCGGTTCTCGGCTCCAACGGCGAGATCATCCGCTGCGTCGGCACCGTCGTCGATGTCACGGAGCAGAAGAATTCCGTCGAGCGGCTCTTGCAGGACGCGCTGCACGACAACCTCACCGGCCTGCCTAACCGTCAGGTCTTTCTCGACCGCCTGCAATCTGTCCTGACCATCGCGGCTGCCAGCGACGGCGTGCGCCCGACCGTGCTGTCGATCGATATCGACCGTTACAAGCAGGTGAACGACAGCCTCGGCATCGCAGCGGGCGACAATATCCTCATTGCGCTCACCCGCCGCCTGCGCCGCCTCCTGAAGCCGCAGGATACGCTGGCCCGCCTTTCCGGCGACGAATTCGGCCTCATCCTCGTCTCCGAGCGCGATCCGGCCAAGGTGGCGGATTTTGCCGATGCCGTGTCGAAGGCGATCATGGTGCCGATCAATTTTGCGCACCGCGAGATCATCCTGACCGCCTCGATCGGCCTCGCCTCGTGGGTGGACCAGCAGGAAAACGCGCAAGGGCTCTTGAGCGACGCCGAGCTTGCCATGTACCGGGCGAAACGCGCCGGCGGCAACCGTGTGGAACCGTTCCGTCCAGCCTTCCGCTCCACCGGCACCGACCGCCTGCTTCTGGAAACCGATCTGCGCCGCGCACTGGACCGCAAGGAACTGACCATGGCCTACCAGCCGATCATCCGGCTGGACAATGGCGAGATTGCCGGTTTCGAGTCTCTGATGCGCTGGGAGCACCCCAAGCGCGGCACCATTCCGCCCAGCGAGTTCATCCCGATCGCCGAAATGTCGGACCTGATCGGCCCGCTCGGCCTGTTCGCGCTCGACCGTTCCGCCAACGACCTGAAGGACTGGGAAACCCAGACCGGCGTGCTTCCGATCTTCATGTCGGTCAACCTGTCGAGCGCGCAGCTCATCAACAACGACCTTTGCAACGACGTGCGCTCGATCCTGGCGCGCACCCATTGCGAACCGAGCCGGTTCAAGCTCGAACTGACCGAATCCGTGATGATGGAAAACCCGGAACAGGCCCGGCTTGTTCTCAACAAGCTCAAGGAAACGGGCTTAAGCCTCGCGCTCGACGATTTCGGTACCGGCCATTCCTCGCTCGCCTATCTGACGCAGTTCCCGTTCGACACGATCAAGCTCGACAAGGCGCTGGTGGCGGGTGCGGCCGAAAAGCGGGCGCTCTTGCTCCGCTCGGTGATCGCGATGGCGCGTTCGCTGGAAATGGTGGTGGTGGCCGAGGGCGTGGAAACCGACGAGGACGCCGCCGATCTGGTGAAGATGGGCTGCCATTACGGCCAGAGCTACCTGTTCGGCCCGCCAATGGATGCGGCTTCGGTGCAAAGGCTGCTGAAGGAGCGGTTTCCGTTGACGAAGCGGGCGTGAGGGGGTGGGTGATGGTCGTCATTGCGACCGGCCGTCATCCACCTCGACAACAAAACCACCACAGAGAAATTCGAAGGCGTCCTGCTCCTCATCAAATACGCGAAATCGTATCTCTGGAAAGTGCGGTGATCTTTCTGGTTCTATCTGCAAACCAATGCCGGAGAGGGTCAGCATATTTCCTGGCCGGAATTCCACACATTGATCGAAATGAACGGTGAGACGACGCGTGCCTGTCGGGTTCGCCATCACCAATTTGATGAACAGAAAAACACAATCCGCCGATCGCGTGATCACAAGCTCATCGATACGGCGATAATCCCAGCATCTGGCCAGTGAAAGCTGTTCAAGCTTGTCTATCAGCATAAGACCTTCTCGGTAAACAAAACGGCGATTGCCGGTGGGTTTCGATCAAGCTTGCATCGGTAGGATAGAGAAATCCAAATGCGTTTTCTGAGATCCTTACTCAAATCGTTTTTCATACGGACTGATCAGATGCAGATTTCGCGCGAACTGTCCGATTTCCTTCGCCGATTCGATCATTTCAACGACAGCGTGATCGAATCCATATCCGTCGATTACGCCAGTGACCAACCCCTATCTCGCATTCGCATTGTCCTGACCTGCCAGGATGACCTCGCCGACAAGCAGACCTGGAGACGTTGCGTCTTCGATTTCCGAAAGGTTCAGGAGTTCAGGATCGGGCAGGACATGAACAGATCGTCCTGTATCATATCCTTCGGCTTGGCCGCCACAATGGACGCCGGCTTGACCTATGTGGACTTCAACTGTCTCGGAGACACGGAGCGGACAATCGATCAGGTGCGTTCGTCCGGCTTCTTTATCGGCGCGGAAACCGTCAGATTTGGCACTCTGGACAATTAGTTCGGCTTGAGCCTTCTTGCCTCCCACTGCCTCATGTTCTCCAGCGCGTTCTCGAACATTCCATCGATATGGTCCTTGCATTTAAGCCGTATCGCCGTCTGGTCCAGTTTCTGCCGGATATCTTCCGGCGTTCTGCCATGGGCGATCCCGGCTGGGACATTGTGGAATACATCCGCAAGGGTTTGCGCCTTGCGCACATTGTCCGCCGCCCTGATTTCTAACAGTGCGTAACCCAGAACTTTCAGAAGGAGTTTGTAATCATCGCTTTGTGCCGTCATTTAAATCTCCCTGTTATGTGATTGTGCGCATCCCTGAAGTTTACGGAGACTGGTTGCAGCCACCTTCCGTTCGCTGTTTTTTCTGAGTCAAAATGACCCGATCGTTACTGCGTCGATCAGCGTGGAGAAACCATCCGTCTCAGCCATGCGGGCGGATTCCTGGGCAGGAGTGCTGTCGCGAAAGAGGTGTGGGAAATCCACGATGCTGGCAGACCGAAGATCCGCTCCGTCGGCCTCCGGCTGTCGCAGAATGTGCTAGATAACCGACACGATAGCGGCCAGCGTTCGTCCTGCGTACATCTCAAACGTCACACCGCTCTGCAGCAGATGATGCGGCGCTGTCTCGACCAGAAAGCGGGCAGTGCCCCGGTCGAGTTTCTCGAATTCGAGCACCACGCTCCAGCTTTCATCCGCCGAATTCGGATCTGTCCCAAATCTGGCGGGCGCCACATATCGCCCTGGCGCCGTCATCCTGCCGATGGCGGCATCACTCCAAACGATCTTCACGTTGCATCGCATTTATCTCTTCCCGGTGTGCGCCGGCACAGTATCGCGTTTGCACCCCCAAGCAACGCCCCCTCACCGCCCCCGATGCACCAGCCCATGAATAAACTCCATCTTCGCCACCACGGTCGGGCCCAGAATGAACGGATAGAGATCCGGCACGCCCATCGAGCGGTGCATGGCGTTGAGCGCGACGCTGAACGGGATCCAGGCCGAGACCAGCTGTTCGGCGTCGTGGGCGAAATAGGGGTTGAAGGCCACTTCGGCCGCCATTTCCTCATGTCCGCGCGGTTCCACCACCATGCCGAAGGCGCGGGCGGTTTCCAGCGTGTCGACGATGTGCACGTAATGCGCAAAGGTCTCGGCAAAATCCTCCCACGGATGGGCGCTGGCATAGGTGCTGATGAAATCCTCCTGCCAGTCCTGTGGTGGGCCTTCCTCGTAATTGCGCTTCAGCGCCTGCGAATAATCCGCCCGCTCATCTCCGAAAGCCAGACGAAACGGATCGAGCCGGTCGCGGTCGCGCACCAGCTTGTCCCAGATGAAGTGGCCGACCTCGTGGCGGAAATGGCCGAGCATGGTGCGGTAGGGTTCGTTCATCGCGACGCGGATCTGTTCGCGGGTGGCATCGTCGGCTTCGGCAGCGCGGATGGCGATCAGGCCGTCCTCGTGGCCGGTCATCGGCACGATCACGCTGCCGTCCGGCCGTCGCTCGTCGACCAGAAAATCGAAGACCAAGCCGCCCTGCGGGTCCTGCGCCCGCGTCGTCAGGGGAAGGTCCCATTTCAGCAGCGAATAGAACAGGTGTCGCTGCGCCTGGCCGATACGGCGCCATTGCTGCAATCCCTCTTCCGTTGCGGCATCGGGCACCAGGCGGTTGTGGCGACAGGCGGCGCAAAACACCTCGCTGCTACCCGCCGGCACCGTCCAGTTGCAGATGTCGTGATCCGCATTGGCGCAGAAGATCACCCGCTCATGCGGGTTAGACACGAGCCGCCAGCCGCCTTGTCCCGCGTCTGCGCCAAGCTCCTCGGCCTCGTCATCCTCCTTTTCGAGCGCATGCAGGGTCAGCCGCTCCGGCACGAAGCCGAGGCGGTGGCCGCAATGGATGCAGCTGCGATTGTCGAAATGGATCGGCTGACCGCAATGGTCGCAGTCGAAGAGGCGCATGACATATCCTGTCGGCACGAACGGCATTAAGATCGAACGGCAAGGCAAATCGAACGGGATGGCAGATACAGAAAACCTGCCCCGGCGGATGCCGAAACAGGCTTTCTGGACGTCGCTGGCACCCGCAAAGGCGCCGGTCTGCATCAAGACATCGGATCAGGCGCGATCGACGATGTCCTTGACGCCTTCCTTGGCCTTGCCCTTGGCCTGCTGGGCGTGGCCCTTGGTTTCCTGGGCAGCACCCTTGGCGCGCAGGGAGTCGTTGTCGGTCGCCTTGCCGGCGGCCTGCTTGACCTTGCCTGCTACTTCGTTGCCCTTGCCGGCCATCTTGTCAGCGGTGCTTCCCATTGTCGTTCTCCTTGGTTGTGGTGCTTTTTTCTTCGGCACCGTGTCTGCACAAACAACGAGCGACATGTTTTTTTGTTCCGCCGGGCGCGAAGACCACTTGCCCTCGCGGCCGCGCATGGCCGATCAGGCGTGACCGCTATCCGTCGACAGCATGGCCGGGCTCACCCCCATCGAGGCAAGCGCACGTTCGTATTTGCCCTCCAGGCCGTGGTCGAAGATCATCGCCTCGGTGGCCGGGCAGTTCAGCCAGCCATTGCCGGCAATCTCGGCCTCGAGCTGCCCCGGTCCCCAGCCGGCATAGCCCAGCATCATCGTGGCGCGTGCCGGTCCGCGGTCCTCGCTGATGGCGCGAATGACGTCGAGCGTCGCCGTCAGCGAAATCTCGTCGCTGATCGGAATGCTGCTGTCGCCGACATAATCGTCCGAATGGAGCACGAAGCCGCGGCCCGTTTCCACGGGCCCGCCCGACAGGATCGGGAAGGCGCGGGTCTTTTCGGGCAAGAGGATGGCATCGTGCTCGTCGAGCATCTTGAGATGCAGAAGCACGTCGACAAAGGAAATCTGCTGCGGCCGGTTGATGATGAAGCCCATGGCGCCATCGGCCGAATGGGCACAGATATAGACAACCGCGCGCGCGAAATTGCCATCCTCCATGCCCGGCATGGCAATCAGGAACTGACCGTCGAGAAAGCCGCGTTCGCGTTTGTCTCCAAGCGTCGGGAAATCCATCCTGCCTCCAGCCTGCTACCCGGCCGGAGTGCCGACGGGTAGCGTCAGTTTGCGTCTATCAAAGCAACATGGGTCACGCATCGGCTGCAATCAACCGAAAATGATTGGGTTTTTGTGATGTTGACTGGCCCGCACCGGCAAGATGCAATAGGTGCAGAGGGATGAGCATCACCCTGCCCTATCCGGATACCATTGCCAGCCGTGCCCGGCCGATCCGCCGCGCGGTCCGGTCTTCCGCCGCCCTCATTGGCCGGGTCAGCGCTTTTGCGCTCGTCGTCGCCGGGCTTGCCGCGCCCGTGTGCCTGCCGGTCGCCGCCACAGCGGAAACGACGGCATGGGCGCAGAACGAAGGCGGGCGGATGCGCATCGTCACCCTGCCGCCGGATGCGGCCGGACGGGTGCGCGGCGGGCTGGAGATCGAGCCGAAGCCGGGCTGGATCACCTATTGGCGCGAACCGGGCGAGGCCGGCATCCCGCCCAGACTGTCGCTGGCCGACGGTGCCGCGGCAACGATCGGCGACATCGAATTTCCGGTGCCGCGTCGCGTCGGCGACGGCAAGCTTCTCGATATCGGATACGACAAGCCCGTGACGCTGCCGTTCGAACTGACGGTCGCCGATCCGCAGACGCCGCAACCCGTGACGGTCTCGGGCTTCATCGGCCTTTGCCGCGAGATATGCATTCCCTTCCAGGCGGATTTTGCGCTGCAGCTGAAACCGCAGCCGATAACGCCGCCGGAGGAATTCATGATCCTCCAGCGGGCTGGCGCCTTCCTGCCGGATCCGCCCTCGATGGATTTCGCCGTCACTCATTATGCGCTGACGGACGCACAGAAGACCCTGCAACTGGCGTTGCGTTTGCCGCAGGGCACGCGCGCGCCGCCGCAGGTTCTGGTGACAGGACCGGAAGGCTACGTGCTGTTCGACGAGGCGGGCGGGCGGCGCGAGGGCGACAGTTACATGGTCGACATGCCGATCGCGCGCCTGCCCGTCAGATACGAGATGCGCGGCAAGCGATGGACCATTCTGGTGATCGCCGGCACCCGGTCCATGCAGACTTCGCTGGCCTTCGACTGAACAGGACGTCGCCTGGTTTGCTGTAGCTCTCCTGCCCGGCTTTGCGTTATCGCTCGTGCCTGCCGCGCCTTGCCAAGATCGTCGCGCCGCCTATAGTCGGCGCGCCTGACCTTTGTCAGGAATGCGCACACAGGAGACCGACATGACGATTTCGATCGGCGAGAAGCTGCCGCAGGCGACTTTCAGGGAAAAGACGGCGGACGGCCCCGCCGAGGTGACGACCGAGGATCTGTTTGCCGGCAAGCGCGTCGTGCTGTTTGCCGTGCCCGGCGCGTTCACGCCCACCTGCACGCTCAACCACCTGCCCGGTTATCTGGAAAATCGCGAGGCGCTGATCGCCAAGGGGGTCGACGAGATCGCCGTCGTTTCCGTCAACGACTGGCATGTGATGGGCGCCTGGGCGCAACAGTCCGGCGGCCTTGGCAAGATCCATTTCCTTGCCGATTTCGACGCGGCCTTCACCAGGGCCATCGGGCTTGACGCGGACCTTTCCGCCGGCGGGCTCGGCGTCCGTTCCAGGCGGTATGCGATGCTGGTCGAGGACGGCGTGGTCAAGTCGCTCGATATCGAGGACAGCCCCGGACAGGCCACTGTTTCCGGTGCCCAGGCGATGCTCGACAGGCTCTAAGCCGGTCGGCGGCCAGCAGCGGTCAGCTGGCCAGGCGGCACCGCAGACGCGAAGGGCGCTTCCGGCGCCCTTTCTCATATCTCCAGATCGAAGACCAGAAGACCCGCCAGCCCGCCCTCGGCGGCGGCCACGATCCGTTCGCCCAGCGCCACGTGATCGGGATGGGCGAGATAGGCGTCACGCGCCTCGGCCGTTTCGAACGTGACGACCAGCGCATCCTCGAAACCGCCGCCCAGCCCCTCGGGCGACACATTGGGGCCAAAGCGGATGTCGACAATGCCGGAAAGCCTGTCCTTCAGCGCGGCCGCCGCATCGAAGATCTCCTTCTTGCGGGCCTTGTCGGTGGTGCTCTTGAAGCGGATGAGGACGGTGTGCAGGATCATGGGATCGGTTCTCCGGAAATCGTCCGCTCAGAGATAGGTTGCCCGGCCCGCTGCGCCAATAGAGCGGCCGGGCACGGACCGGCCTATTTCACCAGAAGCGACCGCCCGAGCGAGGACGTCTTGAACGGCGCCATGCCGAGGCGGGCCAGCTCGTCGGCGCGTTCGTTTTCGGGATGGCCGGCATGGCCCTTGACCCAGTGCCATTTCACCTCGTGGCGCTGGTTTGCGGCATCGAGCCGCTGCCAGAGTTCGCCATTCTTGACCGGCTTCTTGTCAGCGGTCTTCCAGCCATTCTTCTTCCAGCCGAAAATCCATTTCGATATGCCGTCCATGACATATTTGCTGTCGGTATAAAGATCGACCTCGCAGGCGCTCTTGAGCGCATCGAGCGCCGAAATCGCCGCCAGCAGTTCCATCCGGTTATTGGTGGTCTGCGCCTCGCCGCCATTGAGTTCCTTCAGCGTTTCGCCATAGCGCAGGATGGCGCCCCAGCCGCCGGGGCCGGGATTGCCCGAACAGGCGCCATCGGTGAAGATCTCGACCTGTTTCATGCCATCTCTCCGGAAATGCCGTAGGCGGCAACAGTATCGACCGCCGCGTGGAAGCGCAGCTTGCGCAGATATTCGAGCGGGTCCTTCTTGACCACCAGCGCGCCTTC
The DNA here is from genome assembly GCF_050275975.1 of Neorhizobium sp. NPDC001467. Classification (NCBI taxonomy): domain Bacteria; kingdom Pseudomonadati; phylum Pseudomonadota; class Alphaproteobacteria; order Hyphomicrobiales; family Rhizobiaceae; genus Neorhizobium; species Neorhizobium sp. NPDC001467. The sequence continues at coordinate 100,215 of NZ_JBNNPS010000012.1, forward strand.
CGGCGTCGTCAGCCAGTCGTAAAGGCGGGTAAGAAAGAAACGCAGCGCCGATCCGCGCGCAAGGGTCGGCAGGGCGGCGAGTTCATCGGCGCTCAGCGGTCGCACCGACTGGTAGCCTTCGAGCAGCGCCTTGCCCTTGGTGACGTTATAGGCGCCGTCCTTTTCGAAACACCACGCATTGAGGCAGATCGAGACGTCATAGGCCAGCATGTCGTTGCAGGCGAAATAGAAATCGATCAGGCCCGACAGCTCATCACCGAGGAAGAACACGTTATCCTGAAACAGATCGGCATGGATGACGCCGGAAGGCAGGTTGTTCGGCCAATGGGCAGACAGGTAATCGAGCTCGCCAGCAATCTCGTCCTGCAGGCCGGGCTCCACCTCGTCGGCGCGATCAGCGGATTTCTGCCAGAGCGTAACCCAGCCTTTGAGCGACAGCGCGTTCGGCCGTCTGATCTCGAACCCCTCGCCGGCCAGGTGCATGCGCGCCAGCGCCGCCCCGACTTCGCGGCAATGTTTCGCCTCGGGCTTGCGCAGCCACATGCCTTCGAGAAACGAAATCAGCGCCGCCGGACGGCCCGACAATTCGCCCAGAAGTTCACCATCCTTGCGCGGCAGCGGCAGCGGGCAGTTGAGGCCGCGATCGGCCAGATGCTGCATCAGGCCGAGGAAGAAGGGCAGATCGGATTTCTCCACGCGCTTCTCATAGAGCGTGAGGATCAGCGGATCCTTCGTTGTATGCAGGAGGAAATTCGAATTCTCGACGCCTTCGGCGATGCCCTTGTAGGATGTCAGCGCGCCGACGTCATACTGGCCAAGGAAATTCTTGAGGTCGGTTTCGGTGATGTCGGTATAGACGGCCAATGTGTTTTCTCACAAATTTTTCATGGCCCGGCAGTATCGCGTGCCGGACAATTTGCGCAATCCGTTCGGAGGCGAAGGCCACCAGATATCCTGCCTTATGACCAGATATCGGGGCAACGCGGCATATTGATAGATGCCCGAGATCGCGTCGTTTCGGCCTATACCGAAAGCGGCCGTACGCCATTGACCCAGGCCATGTCTTCCTGCGTCAGCGGAACCTCGCGAAGCTCGCGATTGACAAGAAAATTCTCGGTCTCTTCGGTGGTGATCGCAAGTTCCACCCTGGCATCAAACCGGGTTCGAAACGCCTCGATGATCTCGTCGACGATGACTTCGGGGGCGGAAGCGCCGGCAGAGATGCCGAGCGTGCGGATATTGCCGATCTCGTCCCAGTTCAGCTCAGACGCCCGCTGCACCAGCATGGAGCGTTTTGCGCCGGCGCGCAGCGCCACTTCGACGAGGCGCTTGGAATTGGAGGAATTCGGCGCACCGACGGTGATGAACAGGTCGCAGCCTTCGGCCGCCTGCTTGACCGCTTCCTGACGATTGGTGGTGGCGTAGCAGATACTGTCGGCCGCCGGCGCCTGAAGCTTGGGGAAACGCTCCTGAAGCCGAGCGATAACGCCGGCCGTATCGTCGACCGACAGCGTGGTCTGGGTGACGAAACCGAGATTGTCCGGATCGATAGGCATGTAGACATCGGCATCCGCAACGGTTTCGACCAGCGAAACGGTCCCTTCCGGCAATTGCCCCATCGTGCCGATCACTTCGGGATGGCCGGCATGGCCGATCAGAATGACATGGCGGCCGAGGCGCTGGTGGCGCATCGCCTGCTTGTGCACCTTCGAGACCAGCGGGCAGGTGGCGTCGAGATAGAAGAGATTGCGCGACTGGGCATCTTCCGGCACCGATTTCGGCACGCCATGGGCGGAAAAGACGACCGGCTGCTGACGATGGTCGGGGGGGATCTCGTTGAGTTCCTCGACGAAGATCGCGCCCTTGGCCTCCAGCCCTTCGACGACATAGCGGTTATGCACGATCTCGTGGCGAACATAGACCGGCGCGCCATAGGCTTTCAGCGCCAGAACGACGATCTGGATGGCGCGATCGACACCGGCACAGAAACCGCGTGGACCGCACAGACGGATCGTCAGTTCGGGCTTGGCATCAAGAGGCCGTGCGTCGGCCTGTTCGGTCACCTGAATATTCATTGCGTTCCACACGAAGGGGCCAGGCCCTTGAGGGCAAGCCGCGATAGAGGGCCTCTTGGCGTTCCATATAGGCGAGCCGGGCCGGATGCGCCAAACAAAATTTGCCGAACCGGCGAAAGGACGGCCTTCACGACGCTGTTGTTTCCGTGGAGGCGATCGCTTTTGAAGAGGCGGCCGGATGACGGCGGCGTTTCAGCCACAGGCCTGCAACCACGCCCAACAGCGCCAGCGCCAGCCCGTACCAAGTCAGCGCATATTGCAGGTGATTATTGGGCAGATCGAACTGCGTAACGCCACCGACGGGAAAGCCGCCGGGATTCTTCGTCGTCGCATCGGCATCGACGAAGAAGGGCAGAACCCGCGCGGCATCGAGCCCGGCGCTCGCGGTCATGGCGGCAATGTCCTTCCAGTAGAAGATGTTTTTCGCCAGATCGTTATCCGGCACCAGCGACGAGGGTTTTGCGGCAAGTTTCTGGCGCGCATAACCGGTAAGGCTGACCACCCCCGCCACCTGCCCCTGTTCGCGCCGGGCGGCTTCCTTCATCTCGTAGGGCACGAAACCGCGATTGACGAACAGCGTGCGGCCATCATCGAGTGTCAGCGGCGTATAGACGTAGAACCCGGGCTGGCCCTGATGGGTGGCGAAGAAATGCCGTTCCCCGGCATGATCGAACGTGCCGGAAATTTCCACGCGCCGGAATTCGATATCTTCGCCCCGCTTGCCCGCAGCCTCGATGGCGGAAAGCGGCACCGGTGCGGCGTCACGGCGCTCCGTGATTTTCGCAATCAGTCCTTCCTTCCACTGCAGGCGCTCGACCTGCCATGCGCCGAGCGACACAAGGACGGCAAGACAGACAAGCACGAGAGCGCCGGCGAGAATGGCGCGGCCACGAGACGGCCCACCCGGCGCATCGGCCCGCGGCACTTCAGCTGACGGCACCTCAGCTGGCGGCACTTCAGTTGGCGGCACTTGGGCCTGCGCCATATCTGTCCCCGCCTTAGCCTTCACAACCGAACCCTTCTCCCGATCGTTCATCACGGCCTTCTCATTCCGGTCTCCTCACCGCCAAGACCGTATCACGGTCTGATCTCGATCGGCGTGCCGTTTTCGACCAGATCCCAGATCTCGTCCATTTCGGCATTGGTGACGGCGATACAGCCGTCGGTCCAGTCGAACCACTGGGTAAGCGGCGCAAGCCAGCCGAAGTGGTTTCGCTGGCCATGAATCATGATCATGCCGCCAGGGTCTTCGCCGGCCGCGGCGGCCCGGGCCGTATCGGCTGGGCTCGGATAGGAGACATGGATGGAGCGATGGTAGCCGCTGTCGGGATTGCGCCAGTCGAGCAGGTAACGGCCCTCGGGCGTGCGCCTGTCACCCTCTTTCTGCTTGTGCCCAACCGGCGCGCCACCGAGCGCGACCGCATAGGTTTTGACCACCGTTTCACCATCCATGATCTGCATGCGGCGCTCGGACTTCATGACCAGAACATGGGTGACGGATTGCGCCGCGGCGGCGGATGCGGCGGTGAACAGGACCAGGGCCAAAACCGGCCAGCGCAGGACGTGGTGCATGTGTGACAGGCTTCCTGTTGTACGGGGACGGGCATGGGATCTGGACGGGCACGACGATGGATTCCAGAGGAAAAAGGCGGTCGGATGGCGAAAAGGCCCGGACAAAAGGGCAGCGTGCCGGCGAAAGCTTTCGTCATGACTTCAGTCCTGCATTCCGTCCCTGATCCGGCATCGGTCTCGACAGGCGGGCGCCCGCGTCGCGATGACCGCGATACGATCCCGCCACGATACGATCCCGCCGGGATATCCGCTCACGCCAACCGCCGCAGCCCCTCCCCGACGCGGGCGAGATTTTCCTCCCAGGAAGGCAGTGCGACAGCCTGGCGGGCGACCTTTTTACGGGCCGCGCCGTAAAGGGCGGGATCGGCGATGATGGCCGCGATCGCTGCGGCCATCGCGCGCGGATCTTGCGCATCGACCAGCGTCACCGCTTGCGCGGCCCATCCGGCGACGGCACCCGAGGGCGTCGAGAGAACCGGCACGCCCCGACAGATCGCCTCGGATATGGCCATGCCATAGCCTTCGTAGAAGGAGGAGGCGACATAAAGATGCGTACGGCCCCAGAGCGTTTCGAGGGCGGCGGCCGGCAGTTCTCCGGCAAGCGTTATCATGCGGCCAAGACCCTGCGTCTCAATCACGTCGCGAAGTTCGGCAACGTAATCCGGGTAACGCTCGGTATTGCCCACGATGGTAAGACGCCAGCCGGGTAGAGGCTCTGGCGACAGGCTGCCGGCGTCTTGCGTCACCGAAGGCGCGGATGGCGCCCGGCGTGCGCCCCGGTTTGCATCCGCCGGAAGCAGAGTTGCCATCGCCTCGACCAGAAACTCGTAGCGCTTTCTCGGAATGACGGCACCGACGGAGAGAAGCTGCCATGCCCCCGCGCCATGCGCCGGACTTTGTGGCACCGGATCGTTGCCGGGCTGGGCGGTGATGACCCTGTCGGCAGCGACGCCGTGATGGCGGGTGACATAATCGCAGCTATCTTTCGACGTGACGATGACGAGATGGGCCAGTTCCAGCGCCGATCGCTCGATGCTGTCGCGATCGGCTGCGGCCTGCGGCTGACCGCGCTCCTCGCTCAGCGAATGATGATAGATCAGCACCAGCTTGAACGGCCGTTCCGAAAGGATCGGCAGCAGCATGCAGGCATAGACATGGTCCATCACCAGAACCGCGCCGGCTTCGACCGCGTCGAACATCGCGGCGATCTGCGCAAGCACCGCCGCTTCCGGGCTTGGAAAGCAGGCCGGCACCGTCATTTCCCGCAGGTTGCCGAAATGGCGGTCGACCCAGCCGGTCAGCCGGCGATTGTAGATCCAGCCGCCTGTCTTCTGCTCGTAATCGTGGCTGAAAAAATGATGGATCTGCATTTTTCGGCATGCCTGGGGGGTAGTACAACGCAAACCGGACCGGGGGAGCGGCAACGCGTCGGCAGAAGGCGGGTTTTGACGGAGAGAGACAAGGCGGATGCCGGCCGGCCGCCGCCTTGTCCCCGTCCCGTCGATCGGCGTGCCGGCACCGGGACAAGGCGCGCGGCAGGCCCCGACAGAAGCCTTTTCGAGCAGGAACGACGATCTCAGTGAGCCAGAGGCGCGCCCCAATCGCCCCAGATATAGATCGCGAAGAACAGGAACAGCCAGACGACGTCGACGAAGTGCCAGTACCAGGCGGCCGCCTCGAAACCGAAATGCTTTTGCGGGGTGAAGCCGCCGGTCAGCGCGCGGATCAGGCAAACGGCCAGAAAGATGGTGCCGACCAGAACGTGGAAGCCGTGAAAGCCCGTCGACATGAAGAAGGTGGCGCCGTAGATCGAGCTTTTGAAATCGAACGGCGCGTGCATGTATTCGTAGGCCTGCACGCAGGAAAACAGCACGCCGAGCGCCACCGTCAGCGCCAGACCGTTGATGAGGCCCTTGCGGTCGCCATGCAGAAGCGCGTGATGCGCCCAGGTGACGCAGGTTCCGGACAGGAGAAGGATGACGGTATTGTAGATCGGCAGGTGCCAGGGATCGAGTACCTCGATGCCCTTGGGCGGCCACTGGCCACCGGTGAATTCCACCCGCGAGGCCTGGATTGCCTCGTTGGAAAACAGGCTGGCATCGAAAAACGCCCAGAACCACGCCACGAAGAACATCACCTCCGAGGCGATGAACATGATCATGCCGTAGCGCAGGTGCAGCGACACGACGCGGGTATGGTGGCCCTCGCGGCCCTCCCTGATCGTGTCCGCCCACCAGCCGAACATGGTGTAGACGACGATGGCGAGCCCGATGAAGAACAGCCATGGCGTGGCGAAGTTCAGCCCGAACATCTTGAATTCGCCGCCATGCAGATAGCGCATGTAACCGACGCCGCCAAAGGTGAGGATGAAAGCGCCGATCGAGGCCAGGAACGGCCAGGGGCTGGGGTCGATGATATGGTAGTCATGCTGTTTCTGATGCGTGTCGGCCATGTCTCACTCCCCTGACCTGAAGCTTTTTCCGCCGATAAGGGCGGACCCTCTTACAGTTTCCTGCCGTCCGCTGCGTTCCTGCCCGGCAAGGCCGCCACGGGCTTTGCCGCCGGCGTGCTGGGGTAGAATGTGTAGGATAGCGTGATCGTGCGGATATGTTTGGTTTCCTCGGCCGTGGCGATATCCGGATCGACGAAGAACACCACCGGCATGTCGAGCGTCTCGCCCGGTTTCAGTGTCGTTTCGGTGAAGCAGAAACACTGGACCTTGTTGAAATAGGCGCCCGCCTCCATCGGCGTGACGTTGAACACAGCCGTGCCCGTCACGTCATGCGGGGAGCGGTTGGTTGCCTTGTAGGCGATCTGCACCGTCTCGCCGATCTTCGGCTCGATGGAACGATCGACGGGGCGAAAGTCCCAGTTGAGGCCGTTCGACGTGTTGGCGTCGAAGGTGACGCGGATTTGTCGGTCGAGAATGCGGGTGGAATATTGTTCGACGCGCTGGGTAGTGCCGTTATAGCCGGTGACCTGGCAGAACAGCCGGTAGAGCGGCACGGATGCATAGGCAGCACCGACCATGCCAAAGGTAAAGACGAAGCAGGACGCCATGATCGCGCCATTGCTCATGCGCTTGGGGCTCATGGCGTTTGCGCTCAGGCCGTTTGGGCTCATACGCGTCGGGCTTGCCCGCGCGGAACCGTTTTCGACGCCAGCCGGGATGCCGCCGTCAGCGGGCGAACCCGGCTCCCTCCTCCCTGTCTCCTCCGTCAACCCTGCCTCCCGTCAGTTTGCGAAGCCGCCGATCTTGATCAGCGTTACGATATAGAACAGCACCACCAGGCCTGCGAGCACCAGACCCAGCGCGATATTGCGCCCCCGTCTGGATTTCTTCTGCGCCTCATTGAGCTTGACCGTTTCGATCATCCGCCTGCTCCAAGCAGCGGCCAGAGGCCAGCCAGCCAGCGATCGGCCAGCAGCGCGCTGAAAATCGCAAACAGATAGAAGATGGAATAGAAGAACATCTTTTTCGCCGGCACCATCTTTTCATCGCCATCCGGCATGCGCAGCACGAGGATGGAATAGAAGGTGAAGATGGCGCTCAAAGCGCCGGCAAAGATGCCGTAGCCGATGCTGGCAAGACCGGTGAAGGCCGGCGCGACGGCAACCGCAAAGGTCAGCAGCGTATAGACGAACATCTGCCGCTTGGTGGAACGCTCGCCAACGACATTCGGCATCATCGGAATGCCGACGGAACCGTAATCGCGCATCTTGAAGAGCGCCAGAGCCCAGAAATGCGGCGGGGTCCACAGGAAGGTGATCATGAACAGGATGGTGCTGTCGAGCGACACGTCGCCGGTGACGCAGGCCCAGCCCAGCATGGGCGGAAAGGCGCCGGCCGCGCCGCCGATGACGATGTTTTGCGGCGTCGAACGCTTCAGCCACATCGTATAGACGACGGCGTAGAAGAAGATGGTGAAGGCGAGCAGGCCGGCGGCGAACCAGTTGACGGCCAGACCGAGGATCGCGACCGAAAACACCGACAGCGTCAAGCCGAAAGCCAAGGCTTCGCGCGGCTGCACGCGGCCATCCGGGATCGGCCGCTTGGCGGTGCGGGTCATCACCTTGTCGATATCCGCGTCATACCACATGTTGAGCGCGCCGGACGCGCCCGCGCCGACGGCGATACAGAGAATGGCGATGGCGCCGAGGATCGGGTTGATGTGGCCGGGTGCCAGTACCATGCCGACAAAGCCGGTAAACACGACCAGCGACATGACGCGCGGCTTCAGGAGTTCGAAGAAATCGCGCGCATTGGCTTCCGACAGGCCTGACGCCTGCTCGGCTCCGAATGTGTCGTGATCCTGAATGACGGTCATGCGGTGGTCCTGTTCTCGTATCGAATGGCGAAGGCGGCGCAATCGCTGCGCTGCCTCCCCCCAGAGTGTATCAAGTGCTTACCTGATGCGCGGCAGCTGTTCCCACTGGTGGACGGGCGGCGGTGAAGACAGCTGCCATTCCAGCGTGGTTGCGCCCTCTCCCCACGGGTTATCGCCCGCGACGCGCTTCCTTGCGAAGGCTTCCCATACGCCGAAGAGGAAGATCAGTACACCCACAAAAGAGATGTAGGAGCCGATCGAGGAGACATAGTTCCAGCCCGCGAACGCATCCGGATAATCGATATAACGGCGCGGCATGCCGGCGAGGCCTAAGAAATGCTGCGGGAAGAACACCAGGTTCACACCGACGAACATCACCCAGAAATGCAGTTTCCCGACGAACTCGTTATACATGTAGCCGGTCATTTTCGGGAACCAGTAATACCAGCCCGCGAAGATGGCGAAGACGGCGCCGAGCGACAGCACGTAATGGAAGTGCGCGACGACATAATAGGTATCGTGCAGCGAGCGGTCGAGGCCGGCATTGGCGAGCTGCACGCCGGTCACGCCACCGACCGTGAACAGGAAGATGAAGCCGATCGCCCAGACCATCGGCGTCGCAAACGTGATTGAGCCACCCCACATCGTCGCGATCCACGAGAAGATCTTGACCCCTGTTGGCACCGCGATGACCATGGTTGCGAAGACGAAGTAACGCTGTGCGTCGAGCGAAAGCCCGACCGTGTACATGTGGTGGGCCCAGACGATGAAGCCGACCGCACCGATCGCCACCATGGCATAGGCCATGCCGAGATAACCGAAAACCGGCTTTTTCGAGAAGGTGGAGATGATGTGGCTGATGATGCCGAAACCGGGCAGGATCAGGATATAGACTTCCGGGTGACCGAAGAACCAGAACAGGTGCTGGTAAAGGATCGGGTCACCGCCGCCTTCCGGCGAAAAGAAGCTGGTGCCGAAATTGCGGTCGGTCAGCAGCATGGTGATGCCACCCGCCAGAACCGGCAGCGACAGAAGCAGCAGAAACGCCGTGACCAGAACGGCCCATGCGAACAGCGGCATCTTGTGGATGGTCATGCCCGGCGCGCGCATGTTCAGGATCGTGGTGATGAAGTTGATGGCGCCCAAAATCGACGAGGCACCGGCCACGTGCAGCGCGAAGATCGCGAGATCCACCGCCGGTCCCGGCTGGCCGGAACTGGCGAGCGGGGGATACATGGTCCAGCCGCCACCCGCGCCATAGGCGCCTGCCGGGCCTTCGACGAACATCGATAGCACCAGCAAGAGGAAGGCCGGCACGATCAGCCAGAACGATATGTTGTTCAGACGCGGAAACGCCATGTCCGGCGCGCCGATCATGATCGGGATCATCCAGTTGGCGAAACCGCCGATCATCGCCGGCATGACCATGAAGAAGATCATGATCAGCGCATGTGCGGTCGTGAACACATTGAACATGTGCTTGCCGCCATCGATGGCGGCATCGCCCTCAAAACCGTAAACCATTGCCGCCAGACCGTGAAAGATCTGGATGCCGGGTTCCTGCAGTTCCATGCGCATGGCAACCGACATCAGGCCGCCGACAATGCCCGCCATGATCGCGAAGATCAGGTAGAGCGTGCCGATATCCTTGTGGTTGGTCGACAGGAACCACCGCGTGAAGAAGGACGGCGTGTGGTGATGATGATGGGCGTGATCGTCATGCGCATGTCCGTGGCCATCGGCGTGGCCGCGGGCGACGCCATGATCGGAATGAGCGTGATCGCTGTGATCGGTATGTCCGGCCATGATTCTCCCTCCCCTTACTTCGCAGCCACGGCAACGGATGCATCACCACCATTCGCGGGTGCATCGGTTGCGGCCATCAAGGCCCTGTTGGCGGCGGGCAGATCGGCTGCGGCGGCAGCCTTCCAGCTGTCGTACCTGTCCTGCGACACGACCCGGATGGCGATCGGCATGAAGGCGTGGTCCTTGCCGCAAAGCTCGGAACACTGGCCGTAATACAGACCTTCCTTTTCCGGCTTGAACCAGGTCTCGTTCAGGCGACCGGGCACGGCATCGATCTTGACACCGAAGGCGGGCATGGCAAAGGCGTGGATGACATCGGTGGGCGCGGCCGTCACCAGCATGCGCACGGTCCTGTTCACCGGCAGAACCACTTCATTGTCGACGGCGAGAAGGCGCGGATAGACCGTCATGTCCTGCTTGCCGGCGGCGGCGCGGTCGGGCTCCTTCAGCATGTAGCTGTCGAAGGCGAGCGGATTGTCGCCGCCCTCATATTCGTAATTCCACTGCCACTGGGTGGCGGTCGCCTTGACCGTGACATCCGGATTTTCCGGCATGGTCAGCTGCGCGTTCAAAAGATTGAACGAGGGAATGGCGAGAAACAGCAGGATCAGCACCGGGGCGATGGTCCAGACGATCTCGATCGCCGTATTGTGACTGGTGCGCGAGGCGACCGGATGTTTCGCGGCGCGGAATTTCACCGCCACGACGATCAACAGCGCCAGAACGAACAGCGTGATCGGCACCACAAACCACAGCGAGTAATGATTGAACCACCTGATCTGGTGCATGATCGGCGTCACCGGCTCCTGCAGATCCAGTTGCCAGGGTTTAGGTTGATCGGCGACAGCGACGGTCGCCAAGAGCAGACAGATCAGCGTGCCGACCCCCGCGAAAGCCCTCGAAATCATCATGCACCTCCCTCGCATTTTGATCCGGCTCAAATCAGAATGCAGTTTCCCTGCGACACTCTTCGGTTCAATCATAATTTGCGTTATGCCGCAATACGCGCCCGGCTGAGGCGCTGCGGCATTTTAGCCCGCCTTTACACAATCTTTGCGCGCAGTTTCAAACCCTTGCGAGGATGGCGGAACCCGGCTAGATCAGGCCCGGTCCGTTCGAAGTCCGCAGTCCCACTTTCGCCGCACTCGGCTGGAAAGACGGCGCGAGGCTTTTCATTCCTGAGGTCGGCGACAACAATGGCGCCGTGATTCGATATCTTGAGGTTTTCATGGCGCTTCGCCTAATCCGCCACCGTGTCCTGTCCGTCTGCGTTGCAGCGCTGGTCGCCGGCCTTGCCTTTCCGGCATTCGCCCAGCTGGCGCCGCCGACGCCGAACGAAAAGCAGCCGCGGCCGGAAGCCGCCACGCCGCAGCAGCCCGGCAATGTGCGCGGCAGCCACGGCGCCTGGTCCGTGCTCTGCGACAAGCCGGCCGGTGCGGCATCGGAACAATGCGCGCTGATGCAGAACGTGATCGCCGACGACCGCCCGGAAGTGGGCCTGTCCGTCGTCGTCCTGAAGACCGCCGACCAGAAGTCGAAAATCCTGCGCATCCTCGCGCCGCTCGGCGTGCTGTTGAAGGACGGCATGGAGCTCTACGTCGACAACAACAATATCGGCCGCGCCTATTTTACCCGTTGCTTCAACGAGGGCTGTTATGTCGAGGTCGAGATCGACGACGAGCTGATGCGCATCCTGCGCGCCGGCAAGAGCGCCGTGTTTGCCCTGCGTGAATCGGTCGATCAGGACCGCGTCGGCATTCCGATCGAGCTGACCGGTTTTGGCCCCGGCTACGACTCGCTGCCGTAATGGCATCCTTCGAAAGCCAGCGCTTTACCCTGGCCTATGACGACGGCGTCGTAAGAGACTCCGCCCGCGCCTTCATCCGGCGGCGGGCTTTTGCCGAGCAGCGGATGATGTGGGTGATCGCAGCGCTGATGGCGGCCTTTTCCGTCTACCTGCTGGGCACCGGCGGCAATGACGTGTTTGCCGCCGTGCTGCTGCTGCTCGCCGTCGCACCCTTCATCTGCGTTTTCACCTTCCAGCGCATGCTGATTACCCGCACGCTGAAACGGCACCGCCGCACGGCTGAAGTGACCGTCGATGCCGATGGCATTGCCGTGGTCTCCGAGATCGGCGAAGGCCAAATGCTTTGGCGCGACGTGACGGAAATCTGGGAACTGCCGAATGCGTTCATGATCTTCACGGATACGACCGTGTTCGACACGTTTCCGAAAGCTGGCATGCCGGACATGGTGCAGGCCTATCTGAAGGCACGCGCGGCGCAGATGGTGGTGGCGCAAAAGGCTTGAGACTTGCGCCACGGCCAAGCTCTCCGTCATCCTCGGGCTCGTCCCGAGGATCTAACCACATCGATGATTTCAGGCCGTTGCAGATCCTCGGGTCAAGCCCGAGGATGACGGCGGAGGGGAGGATGACGGCGGAGGGGTTGGCGACATCATCGGACAGCACTGAGGCGAAGGTCAGACTTGCGTCCTCCCCATGACGGACCTACATCGGATTCCTGACATATTTCGGTTTGGTGCAGCGATTTGCCCTCATCCGAACCGGAAGGCGCGATAAGGCCGCCAAGGAGCATGCATGAACACCGACCTTCTCAACCTGTTCGACGTCGATGAAACCAGACTGCGCGAGATTTTGGCGCAGACGCTTTCAGGCGCCGATGACGGCGAGCTTTATCTCGAGCATGCGCAGGCGGAATCGCTGGCCTTCGACAATGGCCGGCTGAAGGGTGGTTCGTTCAACACCGACCAGGGTTTTGGCCTGCGCGCCGTGGCCGGTGAAGCGGTCGGCTATGCCCATTCGGGCGACCTTTCCGAAGCCGCGCTGAAGCGCGCGGCCGATGCCGTGCGTGCCGTCACCTCCGGTTATTCCGGCTCATACGCCGCCGCCCCGCAACGCACGAACAAGAAATATTACGGCGACGAAAACCCGATCGGCGAACCGAGTTTCGAAGCCAAGGCAAAACTCTTGGCCGAAATCGACGCCTATCTGCGCGACAAGGACCCGAAAGTGCGGCAGGTCTCCGCCTCAATCGCTGCCTCCTGGCAGGTGGTCGATATCCTGCGCGCCGATGGCCATCGCGTGCAGGATGTGCGCCCGATGACGCGCGTCAACATTTCCGTTGTCGTCGGTGAAGGTGACCGGCAGGAAAGCGGCTCCTTCGGCACTGGCGGCCGCGTCAGCTTTGGCGAGTTCGTGCAAAACGGCAACTGGAAGAACGGCGCCGACGATGCGCTGCGACAGGCACTGGTCAATCTCGAGGCGATCGATGCGCCGGCCGGCACGATGGATATCGTGCTTGGAAACGGCTGGCCGGGCGTGATGCTGCACGAGGCCGTCGGCCACGGGCTGGAAGGCGATTTTAACCGCAAGAAAACCTCGGCCTTTGCCGGCCTGCTTGGCGAAATGGTCGCCGCCCCCGGCGTTACCGTCGTCGATGACGGCACGATCGACAGCCGTCGCGGCTCGATCACCGTGGACGATGAAGGCACGCCCTCCGCCTATAACGTGCTGATCGAGAACGGCCGTCTGGTCGGCTACATGCAGGATCGGCAGAACGCCCGCCTGATGGGCATGAAACCAACCGGCAACGGTCGCCGTCAGGGCTATGCGCATGTGCCGATGCCGCGCATGACCAACACCTATATGCTCGGTGGCGACAAGAGCCCGCGAGAGATCATCGCGTCGGTGAAGAAGGGCATCTATGCCGTGTCCTTCGGCGGCGGCCAGGTGGATATCACCTCGGGCAAATTCGTGTTCGGCTGCACCGAGGCCTACATGATCGAAGACGGCAAGCTGGGCGCACCGGTGAAGGGCGCCATGCTGATCGGCAACGGCCCGGATGCGATGAAGCGCATTTCCATGGTCGGCAACGACATGGCGCTCGATACCGGCATCGGCAATTGCGGCAAGGCCGGCCAGTGGGTGCCGGTCGGCGTCGGCCAGCCGCATCTGCGCATGGATCAGGTAACGGTCGGCGGCACCAAGGCCTGAGGATTTTCAGATGAGCGAGATCACCGTCCGGCCTTTTGAACCGCAGGACAAGGACGGCGTGATTTCGGTCATCCTGCCGATCCAGCGCGAAGAATTCGGCTTTGATATTACGGCGGGAGACCAGCCGGACCTCGCCGTCATTCCCGATTTCTACCAGACCGGCAAAGGCGGGTTCTGGGTGGCGGAGAAGGACGGCGTGATCGTCGGCACGATCGGATTGAAGGATATCGGTAACGGTCAGGCGACACTGCGAAAGATGTTCGTGGCGGCGGGTGCGCGCGGCCGTGAGCACGGCACCGCGGCAAGATTGCTCGAGCGGCTGTTTGCGCATGCCAGGGATGTGGGCGTGAACGAAATCCTCCTCGGCACGACCGACAAATTCCTCGCCGCCCACCGGTTCTATGAAAAGCACGGCTTCGTGCAGGTGGACAAGGCGGACCTGCCGGAGGCGTTTCTGTTCATGCAGGTGGATACGCGGTTTTACCGGCGTGGGGTGCGACGATAGCTGCCTGGTGACTTTTCCTCGTGAAGGCGCCGCAGTCCGACAGGCATCGCGACGTCTTCTCGTTCGTATCGCAATGTCATATCCGCCCGCACCACTACAGGAAAAGGCCCCTCTCGCGATGATATACCCATCAAAACCAGTTGTTTGACTTGGCGCGAGAAAGGCGGGCAGGTGGCGGCTCCAAACCCACCGCAGCGACCCGTCCACCATGTCCCTCAATACCCTGCTTGAGACACTCAACGCCTTTCTGCCCGGCCAGAACTGGACCCAGGTCGCCTTCGTCTTCGCCGCCGCCACCATTGCCGGCTTGGCGCGCGGCTTTTCCGGCTTTGGCGGCGCGCTGATCTTCGTGCCGCTCGCCGGTGCCGCGATGAGCCCGAAAATCGCCTCGGCGCTTCTTCTCCTCATCGACAGCACGACGACACTCGGCATGGTGCCGGCCGCATGGAAAAAGGCCAACCGCCGCGAGGTTGGCACGATGCTGATCGGCGCCCTGTTTGGCGTGCCGCTCGGCACCGCCCTTCTGGCGCTTAGTCCCCCGGTCACGTTGCGCTGGATCATTTCCATCGTCGTTCTGCTGCTGCTCGCCTTCCTCATCTCCGGCTGGCGCTACCATGGCCGTCCGAAAGTGCCGCTGACGATCGGTGTCGGCTGGCTGGCCGGGCTTTTCGGCGGTGCGGCGCAGATGTCGGGCCCGCCCGTCGTCGCCTATTGGCTGGGCGGCGCAATTGCGCCGCAGATGGTGCGCGCCAATCTGGTCGTCTATTTTGCGCTGGCGACGGTGATTTCGGCAACCTCCTATATCGTCAGCGGCATTCTGACGCTCGAAGTGGTGCTGCTCGCCGCCGTCATCGCGCCGGGTTATGGCGCAGGCCTTTATCTCGGATCGCATCTCTTCGGCATTGCCAGCGAAAGGACGTTCCGGCTTATCTGTTTCGGATTGATCGCAATGGCGGGCGTGGTAGGCTTGCCCTTGTGGGACGGATGGCGGTGAAGGGTCTGGCCATGCGCAGCCGTTACATTCCATCCATCGTGGCCCTTCTGGCGGCGCTCATGACGGCGCCGTGGTCGCTCATGCTGATTGCCATGGGTTACGACGAACGGGGATCGTCCTGGGGCTGGCTGCACACTGTTGTCGCAGGCCTTCCGGTCTCGCTTTGCATCGTTTCCGTGACATCGCTGCGCTGGGCAACGCATGGCGACCGGCTTCCCCTGTTCGCGGGCCTTGCGCTCCTTGCCCTCGACGTATCGGCCCTCGCTCTCTTGTGGGTCATTGCGTGACGCGGCGGTGATCCGCCGGGCAATCTTTAACAACGCTTAAGACAACGGCGCTAGTTTCCTTCACACAATCACATCTGGGGGTGGTGCGATAGGATGACAGGCAGGTTTGACGCAGTCTGGCGCCGCAGCGTCAAGCGGGCGCTGATTGCCGGCGGGCTGGAGACCGCCGCGATGGGTGCGCGCGCGAAAATCATGCCCTCCGCACGCGGGCGCGGCGCCATTTTCACGCTGCACCATGTGCGTCCGCCCGAGGGGCATCCGGCCGAGCCGAATGCTCATCTGGATATCACGCCCGAATTTCTCGACAGCGCCATCCGCCGGCTGAAGGCGGATGGCTATGAATTCCTGTCGCTTTCCGATGTGGCGGCGCGCATGCGGCGGCCGGTCGAGGGTGCGAAACCCTTTGCCGCCTTCACGCTCGACGACGGTTATCGCGACAATGTCGAACATGCGCTGCCGGTCTTCGAACGCCATGGCGTGCCTTTCACCATTTTCGTTACCCAGGGATTTGCGACCCGCAGCCATGGCATGTGGTGGGAAACGCTGGCGGCGCTGCTCAACGCGCTGCCGGAAATCCGTTTCGATTTCGGCGCACATTCCGGGCGTGGCGAGATCACCCTGCCGCTTCGGACGGCAACCGACAAGCTCGATGCCTTCGACCATTTTTCACGCTTCATCGCAGCCGGCAGCGAAACCGAACAGGTGGCGGTGGTGGATGCGCTGACGGCCCGCCACGGCATCGATGCGCTGGACATTACCCGACAACTGACGATGGATGTCGAGGAATTGCGGGCGCTTTCGCAGCATCCGCTGGCCTGCCTCGGCGCCCATACCGTCAGCCACCGTTCGCTTGCGCAGTTGCCGGCATCGGAAGCGCGGCGCGAAATGCTTGCCGGCATCGAATGGATGGAGGCGGCATTCGGCCGGCGACCGAAGAGTTTCGCCTATCCCTACGGCACGCAACGGGCCGTTAGCGAACGCGACACCGCGCTTGCCCGCGATCTCGGTTTCGAGCTTGCCGTCACCACCCGGCCGGGCACGCTCGCCGACGATCTGCGCGAGCGCATGACCGCCCTGCCGCGCATTTCGCTCAACGGCTATTATCAGGTGCCGCGCTACGTTTCGGCGCTGGCCTCCGGCCTGCCCTTTGCGCTGTCGCGCAAGCCGGTAAGCGCCGGCGACGGCAAGCTCTCACCCGCCGGCGAAGTGGTCGGCTGAACGGCGCCTTTACGGGTACATCCGCACCTTCTGCCAATCCCCCTCGGGCGTGTCGCGGCGAAATTCCACGCGGTCGTGCAGGCGAAACGGCCGGTCGTGCCAGAATTCCATCGAGACTGGCCTGATGCGGAAACCGGACCAGTGGGCGGGGCGTGGAATATCGCCGATCGCATAGCGCGCCGTATATTCGGCCACCGCCTTTTCGAGCGCGAATCGCCCTTCGAGCGGCCGCGACTGTTTCGATGCCCAGGCGCCGATGCGGCTGCCGCGCGGACGCGTTGCGTAATAGTCGTCGGCTTCCTGGTCGGAAACGACCTCGACCTCGCCGCGCAGCCGCACCTGACGGCGCAGCGATTTCCAGTGAAACACCATGGCGGCCTTTTTCTGGCCCAGAATTTCGCGCCCTTTCTGGCTTTCGAAATTCGTGTAGAAGACGAACCCGCGCTCGTCATAGCCCTTCAACAGAACCATGCGCACATTCGGCAGGCCGTCTTCATCGACGGTTGCAACCGCAACGGCGTTCGGATCGTTGATCTCTGAGGCTGTGGCGTCCCGCAACCACGCACCGAACAGCGAAAATGGTTCGTTTTCCTCGGTGAAGTCACCGGATGTTAACTCAACTTCTGTCATATTGACGAAAATGCTCCTGATCTGTGAAGTGCATCCGTAACAATCTCGAAGTGGACGCAAGTTGGCATTGATAGCAAAGACAGTCGGCCGCACAAGCAAGACGCGCGCGTTTGCGGCAAAAGGCCTGGCAATTCTCGGTCTTGCTGTCATGCTTTCGGGCTGCACGAGCTCGCTCGACCTGTTCGGCGGCAGCAAGGTCGACCGCATGTCGACCGGCACCATTCCGGCCAAGCGCAATCCGACCGCGCTTTCCGACGAGGTGACGGTGCAGAATGCCGTATCCTCGGCCGACCTTTCGAAGGTCTCGATGTCGCCGCTTCCCTGGGCCAATACCACGACAGGCAGCGCCGGCGTGGTTTCCTCCATCCGCGAGGCCCGCACGCAAGGCCATATCTGCCGCGACTTTACCACCACGCGCCATTCCTTTGAAGGCATTGCGCAATTTACCGGCCAGACCTGTCTGACCAACAATGGCAGCTGGATGCTGACGGCGTTCGACCGCCAATAACGGCTGTCAGCAAGCGCGGTCGGCAACTGCGGGCGCGCATGCTTATATCGCCCCCCGCAAAGCCCTGCGGCTCTCGCCGTTTACCTTGATTTTCAACCTCTCCTTAGCGGTTGCTCTGCTAGCCTCTGCTCATTACGCCGGCGCTGAGCGGACATGAGGAACCGACAGCGTCGTGCAAGAGTTGTTTCCGCACGGGGGTCCAGGATGATCGCGGACCCGCCGCCAATCAGTAACCGGTGGTGCGTCATGCGCGATCCCTATTCCGTCCTCGGCGTCAAACGGACCGCGGGCGCCGACGAAATCAAGGCCGCATGGCGCTCGAAGGCGAAATCCGTGCATCCCGATCACAATCTCGACGATCCGAGCGCGACCGGACGCTTTGCCGAGATCGGCCAGGCCTATGACGTGCTGAAGGACCCCGACAAGCGCCGCCGTTACGACCGCGCCGCCGACATGCACCAGACCATCATGCAGCAGCGCGAGGCCGCAAGGCAGGCCGAGGAGCGCGCCAGGGCCGCCCGCGCCAATGCTGAAAAGGTGATGGAGGAACTGGCGCGCGCCAATGCGCAGCGCGCCCGAAACCAGGCGCACGAAGCCCAGACCGCCTCTCATGGCCAGGCTTCGGCACGATCGAAATCGGCTGGCGCGGAGCCGGCATCGGGCGAGGATGCCGAGGACATGATCGAGCGCATTTTCGGCTCCGGCGATGAGGCCGTCGATGCCGCCCGCGACAGGGCGGCGGCCCAGAGCCGGCAGCAGGCCCCTCAACAAGGTCAGCAGCAGGGCCAGCAACAGGCGCGCCAGAAGACCCGTGCGGAAGCCGCCGCCGACACCGGACCCGAGACAGGTTCCGAAAGGACCGCTGCGGGCGATGAGACTGCCGGCCGCAGCGAGGCTGCGCCCAGACCGCCGCTGCCGATGCAGGCGGTGGAACTGGTGGCAGCCCTGGTACGACGCTGGCGCGGCACGCCGCCGGAAAAGGCGCCGGACCTGACCGCAGAGGTGATCGTTTCCCTCGACGACCTGATCGCCGGCAATACCGTGCCGCTCAATCTTTCGGAAGATCGCGACCTTCGGCTGCCGCTCGAACCGGGCATGACCGACGGCCATGTCGTGCGCCTGAAGGGCCAGGGCCTGAGAATGCCCTCCCCCATTGCGCGCGGCGATCTGGTGGTGACCGTGCGGGTTGCCCGTCATGAGCGGTTCCGTCTCGAAGGGTTTGACCTGCACACCGTGCTGCCGATCTCGCTTGAAGACGCCGTGCTCGGCACCGAGGCCGAAGTGGAGACGCCGGGCGGCAAAGTGCCGATCACCGTGCCGGCCTGGTCCGGCTCCGACCGGAGCATCACGCTCGATGGTCTTGGCCTTGCCGATGGTCAGGGCGGTCATGGCAAGCTGGTGGTGGAACTGCGCGTCGTTCTGTGGGACAAGCCCGACGACAAGGTGACCGATCTGATGCGGCACATGCGCCACGGGCTCTACGTATGACGGTTCTGCGACGGTTTTCGCCGTCATGCACCCTTTGTTACGGTCTCTAACAGGAGATGATCCGCCGCAAGCTTGAACCACAAGTCCGCCTATGCCATAGGCAACCTACTCTTTAGGCGGGTTTTCGCCACTGCATTTCAGGGGACTATTCATGGTTCAGGCTACCGGCCTCATGGCAGGCAAACGCGGCGTCATCTTCGGCGTCGCCAATAACCGCTCGATCGCATGGGGCATTGCCAAGGCCATTCACGCACAGGGCGGCGAGATCGCTCTCACCTGGCAGGGCGACGCATTGAAGAAGCGCGTCGAGCCGCTCGCCACCGAAATCGGCGCCTTCATGGCCGGCCATTGCGACGTGACCGACGAGGCCTCGATCGACGAAGTGTTCGCCAATGTCGAAAAGGAATGGGGCAAGATCGATTTCATCGTTCACGCCATCGGCTTTTCCGACAAGGACGAGCTGACTGGCCGGTACGTCGACACCTCTGCCGACAATTTTGCCAGGACGATGCAGATCTCGGTCTATTCCTTCACGTCGATCGCGCGCCGCGCCGAAAAGCTGATGACCGATGGCGGCTCGATGCTGACGCTGACCTATTACGGTGCCGAAAAGGTCATGCCGAACTATAACGTCATGGGCGTTGCCAAGGCTGCTCTCGAAGCCAGCGTCAAATATCTCGCTGTCGACCTCGGCCCGAAGAACATCCGCGTCAACGCCATTTCGGCCGGCCCGATCAAGACGCTGGCCGCATCCGGCATTGGTGATTTCCGCTACATCCTCAAATGGAACGAATACAACGCGCCGCTGCGCCGCACCGTCACCATCGAGGAAGTCGGTGATGTCGGCCTCTACATGCTCTCCGACCTGTCGCGCTCCGTGACCGGCGAAGTGCATCACGCCGACAGCGGCTATCACACGATCGGCATGAAGGCCGTCGACGCGCCGGACATTTCGGTCATCAAGGACTGACACCGGCCAGGACCTGAAACCGGGATCGAGGGCATGCCGCATTGCTGATCTATGTCATTCGCCACGGCCAGACGGACTGGAACGCCGAGGGCCGGCTTCAGGGCCAGAAGGACATCGATCTCAATGATTTCGGTCGCGCCCAGGCGACCGCCAACGGCGAGGAACTGAGCGGCCTGATCGACGATCGGGTCGCCGATTTCGATTTCGTCGCAAGCCCGATGGCGCGCACGCGCGAGACCATGGAACTGCTGCGCAAGGCCATGGGCCTTCCCCCGAAAGACTACCGCACCGACGAGCGCCTGCGCGAACTTTCCTTCGGGGACTGGGAAGGGTTCACGCTGAAGGAAGTGCGCGAGCGCGAACCGGAAAGGCTCGCCGCCCGCAAGGCGCAGAAATGGGGCTTCATTCCGCCCGGCGACGATGCGGAAAGCTACGAAATCCTCTCATGGCGGGTCGGCGCATGGCTTCAGGGCGTGAAGCAGCCGACCGTGTGCGTATGCCACGGCGGCGTCATCCGCACCCTCTTCCGCCTCGTCGGCGACCTGCCCGAGGACGACGCGGCAAGCATTCCGATCCCGCAGGACAGGATTCTGGTGATCGATCGGGATGCGCGGCAGATCGGCTGGGTCTGAGGCGGCATGGGGTTTGGGCGAACAGGCTGCGGTCTGCTTTCGGCCGAGGCTGTGTAAAAACGCAATCCTGATGTAGAATCATCTTCGTCGATCGGAGGTGGCAATGTCAGGCTATATCGAAGGCATCAGTCGCGA
>NZ_JBNNPS010000013.1:0-116530 GCF_050275975.1 Neorhizobium sp. NPDC001467
CGAACACGTTCATACCGAGACCCGGCACGAGCGGCAGCAGCAGCAGGATCAGCGCGCCCACCATGGAGATGTAGGTGTAGCGCTGCAGGATGCGGTGGTCCTTGAGCAGCATGAGCACGCCCACGAACAGGGCGATGCCGATCGCGGAGTACATCAGCTGGTTCGGCGCGTCCGGGCTGAACGACCCGTACTGCGCCTTGGCCAGCTGCTGCAGGCGCTCCGACTGGTCCAGGCGCCAGATGATGACCAGACCCATGCCGTTGAGCAGGGTCGCGATCGGCAGGAGCAGCGGATCGGCGTACGGCGCGAACCGGCGTACGACGATGTGCGCGACGCCCGCGAGCAGGCCGAGGCCCAGGCCGTAGCCCAGGAGCCCGGCGGGCAGCGAGCCGTCGATCGCCAGGCCCACGTTCGCGTACGCGAAAACGGGGATGACGACGGCGAACGCGAGGAGCGCGAGCTCGGTGTTGCGCCGGCTCGGCGCACCGATCGCGCCGATGGTCGACGTGTGTGTAGTGCTACTGCTCATGGCGTGCAAAGGCCCCCAACGGCTGCTTACTGCTTACCGCACAGCGGGACCAGCTTCTGCTCATCCTCCGAGAGGCTGGGGCCAGGTGTGGGCGTCGGTGCGGTCTTGGACTTGGCCGTTCCGGACGGCGTGGGTGTCGGACTCGGCGCTGTCTTCGCCGAGGCGCGTGACGTGGTGAAAGACGTCTTGGTGGCGCCTGTGGTGCCACCCGCCTCGCCCTCGCCGGTCTTCGCGTTCTGCTCGTTCTCCGCCTGGCGGCGCTCGGCGTCCTTCTTGCAGGCCGAAGCCTGCACCGACAGCTCGCCGATCTTGTCCTTGGCGTCACCGAAGCTGCCCTCGGTGATCGTCGCCTCGACCTGCTTGCGCTGGTAGGGCGGCAGGTACTTGAGTTCGATCTCGGGGTGGTCCGTCTCGACCTTCGACAGACTCACCCACGCCAGGTCCTGGCTGATGCCGCGGTACAGCGCGACATGCGACTCGTTCGAACCGACGTAGTACTGCGTCTGCGTCCAGCGGTAACCGCCGTACAGGCCACCGCCCACGACGGCCAGCGCCAGGACGATGAAGAAGGATCTCTTGAGCCACTTGCGACCGCGCCGCGGCTTGACGAAGTCGTCGTCCCCGTACGAGCCGAAGCTTCCCTCGGGAGCGTAACCGGCCGGGTCGCCGCTGCCGGGCGGGCCGAACTCGCCACCGCCGCCGCCCTGACCGGGAACCTGCCTGCCCGTCCCGCGGCCGAGCTCCGACGCACGGCCCGCGGGGGTCTGCATCGCGCCGCCGTCGTGCAGCTGGTGCTGCTGGTTCTCGGGCCGACGCCGCAATAATACGGACCCTGCGGCGCCGGGTAACCCTGTTCCGGAAAGCCGAGCGGGCGGCCGTTCTCATAGAAGAAATATTCCTGCTCGAAGCCGAACCATGCGTCCTCGTCGTCGAGAATGGTGGCGCGGCTGTTGGACGGATGCGGCGTGACGCCATCCGGCATCATGACTTCGCACATGACCAGCACACCATTGGTGCGGGCCGGATCCGGATAAAGAGCGACCGGCTTCAGCACGCAATCGGACGAGCGACCTTCTGCCTGCATCGTGGACGAACCGTCAAAGCCCCACAGCGGCAGCTGTTCCAGCGTCGGGAAGGCGTCGAATTCCTTGACCTGCGTCTTGCCGCGCAGGTTCGGAACCGGGGTGTAGCCGTCCAGCCAAATATACTCGAGCTTAAATTTCGTCATCTGTGTCTCTCTACTGATGCTGTCTGAATGGGCACAACATCCAACGGCCGCCCGCATCATGGAACCGGCCCCACATGGATGTCTGATACCATGCATAGCGCGTGCCAGTTTGGCGTAGGCCGTAAAAAATATGACTCCCCAAGCTCCCCTCATGGCCCGCGGCGATGGGTGGCAAGCAAACAATCAGACCATTCATATGGACACGAAAGGATGGGAACCGGTGGCGCCGTTTGGCCGTTAAGGCAGACAGACGGCCTCGCACTCCTGCGGGGCACCAAACATTAAGTGCACAAAATATAGGCTGAATGCACATTTATTCGTCTGGTTATTGACTCAAATTCCGGCTTAGAGAATAAATGTTGAGCAAATGAGACATCGCGTATCAATGCATAGAGCATCGGACGAAGATCATGGCGACGCGTTTCGAAAGACAGACGGCAACAGTCCTGCAATTTCCGGTCGGCGGTCGGGCGGGCTGGCACGATAAGAAGTCGGCCCGCATCGCGACCGTAACGGCGATGCCTCCCGCAAGTCGCGTTGATTTCTCCGATCTTGCTTTCGGGGGCGCCTGGTATCACGAGGTCGCGCTGCATGACGACGATACCAAACCCACGCGTAACAACTGACGACCGAATGCCGCCTGAATTTTGAGCAGTCGGCCAAAATAGCGGCACGCATGCTTAAAAATGCGGACCGCCTGTCATCACGCGTCGGCAAATGGATTTTCGATCAATCGCGTTCGCGCGGCGCTTCAGCGGCCGATTGCCTTGGCCAGTTGGTCCTCGATATAAATTCTGCGGAGTTTCGCAGTCAGCGGGCCCGGCTTGCCACTGCCGATCGCCATGCCGTCGATGGAGACGACCGGCAGCACGAAAGCGCCGGCAGAGGTGATGAACGCCTCCTTGGCCGCCAGCGCCTCCTCGATCGAAAAGGCCCGTTCCTCCACCGCCAGATCCGCCTTTTGCGCCAGCGTCAGCACCGCCGCGCGGGTAATGCCGTGCAGGAGCGCGTTGGAAAGCGGCCGCGTCACCAAAACACCGGATCCGTTGATAATATGGAAATTGGCCGAGCTTGCCTCGGTAATGAACCCGTCCTCCACGAAAACCACGTCGTCCGCACCGTTTCTCTTCGCTTCCATCTTGGCAAGCGACGAATACAGCAGCTGGACGGTCTTGATCTGCCGGTTCGCCCAGCGGCCATCCGGCATGGACACCATTTTCAATCCGGTCTCGGCCTTGGGATTGGCAAGCAGCGGCACATCCTGCGTGAACATCGAAAAGGTCGGCGTCATCCCTTCCGAAAACACGAAGTTGCGATCCTCGGCGCCGCGCGAAATCTGCAGATAGACCAGTCCCTGGTCGAGACCGTTTCTGGCGACGATCTCGTGATGCAGGTCGGTAAGCGCTTCCTCGCTTACCGGCATCGGAATGCCGAGCGCATCGAGCGAGCGCTTCAGTCTTGCGGCATGGCCGGCATGGTCCAGGAGCTTGCCGTCGATCACCGCCGTCACTTCGTAGACGGCATCCGCAAACATGTAACCGCGGTCGAAAATCGACACCTTGGCTTCGGTTTCGGGCAGCCACTGGCCGTTGAGATAGACGATGCGGGTCATGAAGGCGTTCCTGAGAGTGACAAGCGGTGGACGGCCAGCGCGTCGCGGGGCCCGCGCGGCCTGTTAGTAGAAGACCGTTAGTAGCAGACCGTTAGCATCGGCACGCGTCCCGCGCCATAGCATCATCTCCTTGAAAGATAACGGCCGCGACTGGACGCTTGAGGAACCCGTGCTACAAGAAAGGACCGCATTTCAAGCCGCCCCTAGAGACAGTGCCGAAAGATATCGCCATGCCGAAACCGCTCGCTCTCGTCACCCGTATGGATGCTGCAACCGAGGCAATCTGGAAGGATGCGTTGAGCGAGGCGCTGCCGGAAGAAACCCTGATGGCTTTCCGCGAGATGACGCCGCAACAGCGCGACGCAGCCGAGATGGCGATCGTTGCCAACCCGGATCCGGCGCAGGTGGCGCAACTGCCCAATATCGCATGGATCCATAGCCTGTGGGCGGGCGTCGAGCGGCTGGTTGCCGAGCTTGGAGCGGATGCGCCGCCGATCGTGCGTCTTGTCGATCCCGAACTTGCCCGCGTCATGGCCGAGGCTGTGCTCGCCTGGACCTATTACCTGCATCGCGACATGCCGGCCTATCGCAAGAGCCAGCAGGCGGGGCAGTGGGCGCCGCGCGACTACCGCCACCCCCGCGACATCACGGTCGGCCTGCTCGGGCTAGGCGAACTGGGCAGGGCAGCGGCCGGGCGGCTGCAGGCGGCCGGCTTCGACGTCATCGGCTGGAGCCGGCGCGAGGCGACGCTGGAGGGCGCGAAAACCTTTTGCGGCGAAGACGGCCTCGTCCAGGTCCTTGCCGCCAGCGATATTCTCGTCTGCCTGCTGCCGTTGACGGGCGAGACGCGCGGTCTCCTGGATGCCCGGCGTCTGGCGCAGATGAAACACGGGGCCGCGATCGTCAATTTCGCGCGCGGTCCGATCATCGTCGATGCCGACCTGATCGCGGCGCTCGATGCCGGACGTCTGTCGCATGCGGTGCTGGACGTTTTCGAGCAGGAGCCCTTGCCGGCAGTCTCGCCGTTCTGGGCGCATCCCGCGGTTACCGTTCTGCCGCATATTTCGGGCCCCACCGACCGCTTCACCGCCGCCGGCATCGTCGCGGCCAATATCCGCCGCTGGCGCCAGACCGGAGAGCTGCCGAAGACGATTGACCGCAGCGCAGGCTACTGAGGTCCAAGCCCGGCGGAAGGCAAACCGCACGACGACAGAGCGTGGAGAAGACGAGCCATGACGACAAACGGAGGGCATGATCTGAAAGTCGTGCTGAGCGTCGATTTTCCCGGCGGCATGCGGCTTGGGCGCGGCAAGGTGCAACTGTTGGGCCTGATCCGCGAAACCGGCTCGATTTCCGCCGCCGGCCGGGCCATGGACATGTCCTATCGTCGCGCCTGGCTGCTGGTCGATGCGCTAAACCACATGTTCCATCAGCCGGTCGTGGAGAGCCAGCGCGGCGGCAAACAAGGTGGCGGCGCCGCGTTGACGAGGTTCGGGGAAGACCTTCTCGCACGCATGCATGCCGCGCAGGCAACCGTAATCACTGCGCTCGATGCCGATCTCGCCTGGCTTAAACACCATAGTGCCGCCGGAACCGCGACCGAGGCGCCCGCGGAAGACGAGACCTGAGCGAAAGACGAAAACCCGCGCCGTTCCCGCGATGCCGTCCTGATCCTCTTAACCCGCCTGCGCCCGACGGTGATTTTGCACTGCACGCGAAATTCGGTGATGCGCGCGACCCGATGCTGCGAACAGGATGCGCACACCGGCCATGCCGTTGTCGTCGCCGCTGCGGTTGATCCCGGCATCGACAACCGACGCCGTTGCGGTCCCATGAGGATACCGAGGAGCTCAGGCTTCCAGTTCCGGCGCCGGCAAGCGTCACAAGGCAGCGCCGCTGACGGCAGTTTCAAAACACCGGACCGGGACGGAAACCCTAGCGCCGTTCCAGCGCTGCCGTCTTGATCGCCGCAAACACCGCCTGGCCCGGCTGAAGCCTCAGCGCCACGCTCGAAAATTCGGTGATGCGTGCCACCAGCGTTTCGCTGCCGCACAAGATGCGCACACCGATCATGCCGTTGCCGTCGGCGTCGAGCCGCTCCAGCGTGCCCGGCAGGATATTGAGGGCACTCAGGCCCTCGGGCCTCACGGTCGCGATCATCACGTCGCGTGCCGGGACGAGCACGCGCACCGCCTGGTCCACATGCGCGCCATCGACAGGCACGAGCAGGGTTCCCGCGCCGGTGCGCACGCGCGCCAGACGGTGCAGTGCATCCACCGCCTCGACCGTGCCCGCAAGAACGCTTGCGGCATCGCGCCTGTCGCCTCCCGGCGCGCGCAGCACGTCGGAAGCCGTGCCGCTCGCCTCGATCCGCCCGTCCTTCATCAGCACGACGCGATCCGCCAGCCGCGCCACTTCGTCGACCGCGTGGCTGACATAGACGATCGGCACACCCAGTTCGTCGCGCAGCCGTTCCAGATAGGGCAGGACCTCGTTCTTGCGGCCTTCGTCGAGTGCCGCCAGCGGCTCGTCCATCAAAAGCAGGCGCGGCGCCGATAACAGCGCCCGGCCGATCGCAACCCGCTGCTGCTCGCCCCCCGACAGGCGCCCCGGCCGCCTCTCGAGCAACCCGGCAATGCCGAGCAGGTCGACGATCTGATCGAAATTGTCGCTGCTGCGCGACGCCGATGCGAACCAGCGGCCATAAAGCAGGTTGCGGCGCACATCGAGATGCGGAAACAGCCGCGCCTCCTGAAACACATAGCCGAAACGGCGCCGGTGCGGCGGCACGAAAATGCGGTTCGCCGCATCCGCAAGCACGTCGCCGTCGAATACGATGCGGCCGTGATCGGGCCGCGACAGGCCGGCGATCATGCGGATGACCGAGGTCTTGCCCGATCCCGAACGACCGAACAGCGCCGTCACGCCCCGATCCGAGGTGAAGGAGACATCGAGCGAAAATGCGCCGAGCCTTGTCCTTGCATCGACGGTGAGCGTCATCCGAGCCTCGTGCGCTTGCCGATCATATGGGCCATGAATTCCGATGCCAGCAGCGCTGCCATGGAAATGAGCACGGCGACGATGGTGAGCCTGAGCGCCCCGGCATCGCCGCCCGGCACCTGCGTGAACGTATAGATGGCGGCCGACAGCGTCTGCGTCTCGCCCGGAATGTTGGAAACGAACGTGATGGTAGCACCGAACTCTCCCATCGCCTTGGCAAAGGACAGGATGGCGCCGGCAATGATGCCGGGCAGGATGAGCGGCAGCGTGACGGTCAGGAACACCCAGGTTGGGCTTGCGCCCAAAGTGCCGGCCGCTTCTTCGAGCTTGCCATCGACCGCCTCGATCGACAGACGGATGGACCGCACCATCAGCGGAAAGCCCATGACGCCGCAGGCGAGCGCCGCCCCCGTCCAGCGAAAGGAGAGCACGATGCCGAGATACTGGTCGAGAAAGGCGCCGATCACGCCGCGCCGGCCAAACAGAACGAGAAGAAGGTAGCCGGTGACGACCGGCGGCAGGATGAGCGGCAGATGCACGATGCCGTTGAGGATCGACTTGCCCCAGAATTTTCCACGCGCAAGCGCCAACGCGACGAGAATGCCGAAAGGCAGGCTGGCGAGCATGGCAATGCTGGAAACCCGCAGGCTGAGACGGATCGCCGTCCATTCTTCGTCGCTGAGTGTCAGCCAGTCCAAAACAACCCGACCCTTATCAAAGATGCGGCCCCCGCCCCCCGGCAGGAGCCACCATAGACCAGCGGCTATGAAGCACTTACTTCTTCAGAACCGTAAAGCCCTGACGCTCGAAGAAAGGCGCTGCCTTGCCGGACTTCAGGAAGTCGAGATAGGCAGCCGCATCGGCGCTCCTGGATTCGTGCAGAAGCGCGACCGGATAGATGATGGCTGGATGCGAATCCTCCGGGAAGGTGCCGACGATCTCCACGCCCGGATCGGCAGCGGCATCGGTCTGGTAGACGATGCCGTAAGCGGCCTCGCCGCGCGAAACGAGAGCCAGGGCGGCACGAACGCTTTCAGCACCTGCCACCTTCTTTTCGACCGCCGCCCACGCGCCGAGTTTCTCAAGCGCCGCCTTGCCGTATTTGCCGGCCGGGACGCTGTCGACCGCGCCCATGGCAAGCTTGCTGTTGCCCACAAGCGTGGACAGATCGAAACCGTCCTTGATGTCGACCTTCCGTGCCTTGCCCTTCTCGGCCACCAGCACGATGCGGTTGCCGAGCAGGTTTGAGCGGCTATCGGGTTTGATCAGCGATTTCTTGGCAACGTAATCCATCCAGTCGAGATCGGCGGAGATGAACACATCGGCCGGTGCGCCGGCTTCGATCTGCTTGGCCAAAGCCGAGCTGGCGGCATAGGACACGGTGACCTGCCTGCCGGTCTCCTTGGACCATGCGGCATCGGCGGCATCCAGCGCATTCTTCATGCTGGCGGCGGCAAATACCGTCACCCTTTCCTGCGCCACCGCCGGTGCCGCCGTCACGGTGAGGCCGATCCAGAGCGACGTAGCCGCGGCAGCGGCAACCCTCAACCAGTGGCGACGTGGGTTTTGCATATGGACGTTCTCCGGAAGCGAAATGTTTTGCGGAATATATCGAAAGGTCGCAGATTGGGAAGGGGATATATCTAAAGAAACACAACGAGAGGAAACCCTACCCCTCGCCACCCGGCGCAAAACGCGCCACCAGTGCATGGCGGTCGCCGGGATAGGTGAGACGCACGGATGTGACCGGTCCGGTCGTGCTCCATGTGCGACGCTCGATGACGAGGCAGGCCGTGCCTTTTTCGATATCGAGCAGACGGGCAATCGCCGCATCGGCGGAAACGGCGGAAATACGGTTTTCGGCAGCGCTCCACGGCACCCGCTTCAGCAGCCATGTGCCAGGCGCAATGGCGTCGAACGTTTCCTGATCGGCTTCCGGCACGCTCGTCAGACTGATCAGGCGCTCTTCCACGCAAAAGGGGGCGGACCCCGCGCGGTGAATACAGGTGATATCCAGCACCGATGCGGCTTGAGAAAGCTCCAAACGCTGCTTGTCCTGCGCATTGGCGCGACGTTTGGCGCGCGCGTGAACCACATGCGAATAGGCAAGCCGCAGCGACTGCACTTCCGCCTCGATCTCGGCAATCGCCAGGACGGCTGACTGCGCGCGCGGCTGCGCGACAAAACTGCCGGATTTCTTGCGGCGTTCGATCAGGCCGGATTTGGCCAACTGAGTGAGCACCTTGTTGGCGGTCATGCGTGAGCAGTTGTAGTCTGCGGCGAGATCCACTTCGAAGGGGATGCGGTGGCCTGGCGGCCATTCTCCCGACACGATGCGCGCCTCGATATCGCCCAGGATACGCTGGTGCAGCGTCGCATCCTTCACGTCTTTGCTCGCTTTGGCGTCATTCCGACAGAAACTCCCTCATCGCCGCCTGAAAACGGCGGTTGATCTCGTCACGCCGCCTGTGCCGCCCGCCCGACACCTGCCGCACGCCGCGCGCCCAGACGCAATCGACCGAGACACCGCCTGCAAACAGCCAATGATCGAGAATTTTATCCGGCGCAAGATAGGGCACAGCCGAGACATCCAGCGAAACCAGATCGGCCGGATTGCCTTCAGCAAGACCTGCCTTCGTGCCCAGCGCCTGCGCCCCGCCGGCAAGCGCGCCTTCGAACAGATGTTGGCCGGTGGAGCCACCGCTTTGCGCCACCACATTTCGGGCGCGAAGGCCGAGTCGCTGCGAATATTCGAATGTCCGAAGCTCATCCGGCAGCGAGATCAGAATGTTGGAATCCGAACCGATGCCGAATTTTCCGCCTGCGTCCAGAAAGGCCGGTGCGGAAAAGATGCCGTCGCCGAGATTGGCCTCGGTGATCGGGCAAAGGCCTGCAACCGCGCCCCGCTTCGCCATCGCCCGCGTTTCGGCATCGTTCATGTGGGTGGCGTGGATCAGGCACCAGTTGTCATCGACCGGCGCATGGTCCAGCAGCCACTCAACCGGCCGCGCGCCGGACCACGCGATGCAATCCTCCACTTCCTTCACCTGTTCGGCGACATGGATATGCACCGGCCCGTTTTTGGTCATCGGCACCACGGCGGCAAGCTGTTCCGGCGTGACCGCCCGCAGCGAATGCGGCGCAACGCCCAACACAGCGCCATCGAGACCGGCGACCAGGCCGGTGCAGGAAGCCATCAGTTTTTCAAACGCATCCAGCGAATGGATGAACCGGCGCTGCCCCTCCGCCGGCACGCCGCCACCGAAACCGGAATGCGCGTAAAACACAGGCAGCAGCGTCAGAGACAGGCCGGTCTCGGCACTTGCGGCGGCGATGCGTGCAGCGAGTTCGGTCGGGTTGGCGTAAGGCGAACCATCCCTGTCGTGATGCAGATAATGAAACTCGCCGACGCGCGAAAAACCGGCCTCCAGCATTTCCATATAAAGCTGCGCGGCAACAGCCTCGACATGCTCCGGTGTCATTGACAGTGCAAATTTGTACATGACGGTGCGCCAGCTCCAGAAACTGTCGCTTGACGGTCCACGCACTTCGGCCAGTCCCGCCATGCCGCGCTGGAATGCGTGGCTGTGCAGGTTGGGCATGGCCGGGACAAGAAGCACATGGCGCTCGTCACCTGCCTGCAGATCCGCGCCGGTCTCGATGGCGGCAATGCGACCACCATCCATCGTCAGCCGGACATTTTGGGTCCAGCCGCCCGGCAACAAAGCCGACTGCGCGTGAAGTGTCGTCATTGTCAAAGCTCCCCGATCCCTGCCCTCGCGCCTACACGCCAGCCAGCACGATCATCCCGAAAAAATCCATATTGCCACTCCGGTCATTATGTATATACATTATCGTCAACATGGGAAGGTGAAAATGACGGACGCACACGCAACAAACGTCGATTTCAACGCCAGCACGGCAGCCCCCGAAGCCGTGCCGACCTTGTGGCGCAATGCCCGCATCGCCACGCTCGACGAAACCCTGCCTGGCCTCGGCGTCATCGAAGACGGCGTCATCGCCACGCAAAATGGTCGTATCGCTTATGTCGGTTCTGAAGCCGATCTTCCTGCACCGCTCAAAGCGATCGAAACCGTTGTCGATCTGGAAAACCGCTGGATCACCCCGGCATTGGTGGATTGCCACACCCACCTCGTCTACGGCGGCAACCGCGCCCGCGAATTCGAGATGCGGCTGGAAGGAGCGACCTATGAAGAAGTCGCTCGTGCCGGCGGCGGTATCGTGTCGTCGGTCAAAGCCACCAATGCGCTGTCCGTCGAAGGCCTTGTCGCCGCCGCCCTGCCCCGGCTCGATACGCTGCTTTCGGAAGGCGTTTCGACCATTGAGATCAAATCGGGTTACGGCCTTTCCATCGAAGGCGAACTCAACATGCTGCGCGCCGCCCGCGCGCTGGAGAAAGTGCGGCCCGTCCGCATCGTCACCTCCTATCTCGCCGCGCACGCCACGCCGGTCGAATACAAGGGCCGCAACGGCGATTACATTTCCGATATCGTTCTGCCGGGCATGGACGCCGCGCATGCGGAAGGCCTGATCGATGCCGTCGACGGTTTTTGCGAGGGCATCGCCTTTTCGGTAGAGGAGATGGCCCAAGTTTTCGACCACGCCAAAAAACTCGGACTTCCCGTAAAACTGCATGCCGAACAGCTGTCGAACCTCGGCGGCGCCAGAATGGCGGCATCGTATGGCGCACTGTCGGCCGATCATCTCGAATATCTGGATGCCGAAGGTGCGGCCGCCATGGCCGCTGCGGGCACCGTGGCCGTGCTACTGCCGGGCGCCTTTTACGCCATCAACGAGACCCAAAAACCGCCGGTGCAAGCCCTGCGCGATTCCGGCACGAAAATCGCGATCGCCACCGACAGCAATCCCGGTACCTCGCCGCTCACTTCGCTTCTTCTCACCATGAACATGTCCGCCACGCTCTTCCGTCTCACCGTGGAAGAATGCCTTGCCGGTGCCACCCGCGAAGGCGCCCGCGCCCTTGGTCTTCTTCACGAAACCGGCACGCTGGAGGTCGGCAAGTCGGCGGATTTCGCCGTCTGGAAAATCGAGAGCCCCGCCGAGCTGGTCTACCGCATCGGCTTTAACCCCATCCACGCCCGCTTTTTCAAAGGCGCTCACCTATGACCATTACGCTCCACCCCGGCTCCGTTTCGCTCAGCCAACTGGAAACCATCTACTGGACCGGCGAACCGGCCGGCCTCGACGCGTCATTCAATGCCGGTATCGAGCGTGCAGCGGCCCGCATTGCCGAGATCGCGGCCGGCAATGCGCCGGTCTACGGCATCAATACCGGTTTTGGAAAACTCGCCTCGATCAAGATCGATGCGAGCGACGTCGCCACTTTGCAGCGCAATCTCATCCTGTCGCATTGCTGCGGCGTCGGCGCGCCTTTGCCCGAAAATGTCGTGCGGCTGATCATGGCGCTGAAACTTGTGTCGCTCGGCCGTGGCGCATCCGGCGTGCGGCTGGAACTGGTGCGGCTGATCGAGGCCATGCTGGAAAAAGGCGTCATCCCGGTCATCCCGGAAAAAGGTTCGGTCGGCGCTTCCGGCGATCTGGCACCGCTCGCCCATATGGCGGCGGTAATGATGGGCGAAGCCGAAGCCTTTTTTGGCGGTGAACGTCTTTCCGGTGCCGATGCGCTCAAGAAAGCCGGTCTGACGCCGGTCGTGCTGGCGGCAAAAGAAGGTCTGGCGCTGATCAACGGCACGCAGACCTCCACCGCCCTTGCACTTGCCGGCCTCTTTCGCGCCCACCGTGCAGCACAGGCGGCGCTGATCACCGGGGCCATGTCCACCGATGCCGCCATGGGTTCCTCCGCACCCTTCCACCCGGACATCCACACGCTGCGTGGCCACAAAGGCCAGATCGACACCGCCGCTGCCCTTCGCGCGCTTCTGGCGAATTCGGTCATCCGCGAAAGCCATATCGAAGGTGACGAGCGCGTGCAGGACCCCTATTGCATCCGCTGCCAGCCGCAGGTGGATGGCGCCTGCCTCGACCTGTTGCGCTCCGTTGCCCGCACACTTGAAATCGAAGCCAATGCCGTCACCGACAATCCGCTGGTGCTTTCGGACAATTCCGTCGTTTCGGGCGGCAACTTTCACGCCGAACCGGTGGCTTTTGCCGCCGACCAGATCGCGCTTGCCGTCTGCGAGATCGGTGCGATCGCCCAGCGCCGTATCGCGCTTCTCGTTGATCCGGCGCTCTCCTACGGCTTGCCCGCCTTCCTCGCCAGAAAGCCGGGCCTCAATTCCGGCCTGATGATCGCCGAAGTCACGTCCGCCGCGCTGATGAGCGAAAACAAGCAGATGTCGCACCCGGCCTCGGTCGATTCCACGCCGACCTCCGCCAATCAGGAGGACCACGTATCGATGGCCTGCCACGGTGCGCGCCGCCTTCTGCCCATGACCGACAACCTGTTCGCCATCATCGGCATCGAAGCGCTGACGGCGGCACAAGGCGTGGAACTGCGTTCGCCGCTTGTCACGAGCCCGGAATTGCAGTCCGCGATCGCCGCGATCCGAGCAGCCGTGCCGTCGCTGGAAGAGGATCGCTACATGGCAACCGACCTGCAGGCGGCGAGCGATCTTGTGGCAACGGGTGCGCTGAATGCTGCGGTTTCGGCCAACATCCTGCCGCCTCTTCTCGCCTGATTTGAGACATTGGCCCCAAATGGGCACTGAGCGCCAGAAAGACAAAGAGGGAAACACGATGACCAATCCGCGCCACAATATCCGCGACATAAGATCCCCACGCGGAAACGAACTCACCGCCAAAAGCTGGATGACCGAAGCGCCCTTGCGCATGCTGATGAACAATCTCGACCCGGACGTCGCGGAAAACCCGCATGAACTGGTGGTTTATGGCGGCATCGGCCGCGCCGCCCGCACATGGGACGACTTTGACAAGATCGCCAACACGCTGAAGACGCTGACGGAAGAGGAAACGCTGCTCGTCCAATCGGGAAAACCGGTCGGCGTGTTTCGTACCCACAAGGATGCGCCGCGCGTCCTCATCGCCAACTCGAACCTCGTGCCGCACTGGGCAACCTGGGACCATTTTAACGAACTGGATAAAAAGGGTCTGGCCATGTACGGCCAGATGACCGCCGGTTCGTGGATCTATATCGGCACTCAAGGGATCGTGCAGGGCACTTACGAAACCTTTGTCGAGGCCGGTCGCCAGCATTATGACGGCAGCCTCAAGGGCAAATGGATCCTGACTGGTGGCCTCGGTGGCATGGGCGGCGCACAGCCGCTTGCCGCCGTCATGGCCGGCGCCTGCTGCCTTGCCGTGGAATGCGACGAAACCCGCATCGATTTTCGCCTGCGCACCCGCTACGTCGATGCCAAGGCGAAAACGCTCGATGAAGCGCTTGCCATGATCGCCGAATGGACGGCAAGGGGCGAGGCAAAGTCGGTCGGCCTGCTCGGCAATGCGGCGGAAATCTTTCCCGAACTGGTCAAGCGCATGCAGGCCGGCGGCCCGCGCCCCGATATCGTCACCGACCAGACCTCGGCGCATGATCCGCGCAACGGTTACCTGCCGATCGGCTGGACCGTCGAGGAAGCAAAAGCCAAGCGCGAAACCGATCCGAAATCCGTCGAGATCGCAGCCCGCGCCTCGATGAGGGCGCATGTCGAAGCCATGGTCGCCTTCTGGGATGCCGGCGTGCCGACGCTCGATTACGGCAACAATATCCGCCAGGTCGCCAAGGACGAGGGTTTGGAAAACGCCTTCGCCTTCCCCGGTTTCGTGCCGGCCTATATCCGCCCGCTTTTCTGCCGCGGCATCGGCCCGTTCCGCTGGGCGGCCCTCTCGGGCGACCCGGAGGATATCTACAAGACCGACGCCAAGGTGAAGGAACTGCTGCCGGACAACAAGCACCTGCACAACTGGCTGAACATGGCGAAGGAACGCATCGCCTTTCAGGGCCTGCCGGCGCGCATTTGCTGGGTGGGTCTGGGTGATCGCCACAAGCTCGGCCTCGCCTTCAACGAAATGGTGCGCAACGGCGAGCTTTCAGCCCCGATCGTCATCGGCCGTGACCATCTGGATTCAGGCTCCGTCGCCTCGCCCAACCGCGAGACGGAAGCCATGCAGGACGGTTCGGATGCCGTCTCCGACTGGCCGCTGCTCAACGCCCTGCTTAACACCGCATCCGGAGCGACATGGGTCTCGCTGCATCACGGCGGCGGTGTCGGCATGGGATATTCGCAGCATTCCGGCATGGTCATCTGCGCCGATGGTTCGGAAGATGCCGACCGCCGTCTCGAACGCGTGCTCTGGAACGACCCCGCCACCGGCGTCATGCGCCATGCCGATGCCGGCTACGACATTGCGCTGGATTGCGCGAGAGAAAAAGGCCTGCGGCTTCCCGGCATTCTGGGCAACTGACGTGAAAATCCTGCGCGCCAACGATCACAAACACATGCCATGGAAAAACGGACTTGGGCAGACGGTGGAGATCGCCGTCTTTCCGCCTGCAGCAACGGTCGATACGTTCGATTGGCGCATCAGCATGGCAACGGTGTCGGAAGATGGGCCATTTTCGGTTTTCCCCGGCATCGACCGAACGCTATCGATCCTCGAAGGCACCGGCATGGAACTGTTCGTAGAAGGTCGCGAGCAGGTCCTGCTGACGCAAGCGTCGCCACCCCACCCGTTCGCAGCCGATGCCGCAACCACGGCACGGCTGGTGGATGGCGCCATCACAGATCTCAACGTAATGACGCGGCGGGGCCGGTTTTCGCACGCCGTGGAAAGGCTTGTCGCGCCGACGAAACTGGTGCCGGGCGCCGGAACGACGCTTGTTCTTTGCCATCGGGGCCGAATGGAAGCGAGACGCGGAGAGACGACGGAAACGCTTTCGGCATTGGATTGCCTGCTACTGAATGCGGAGGAAGCTCTGGAAATTTCAGGGACCGGCGAAGGTTTTCTCATTCGCCTGCGGTGAAGAAACACTGTTTGGGGGCAAGCCCCCGGCGATCTTACTCTCCAGGACGGCTATCACATATGGATCTGCGAGAGTGCGCCCAGGCGCTCTCCCCTCTACGGGGGATCCCCGGCAGGCAGAGGGGGTGACGCTGGTGCCAAAGCCGCTGTCGACCCACTTGCAGCGCCGTCGGCCTCCCACTTCTTGACATCTCCCCTAAAGGGGGAGATCGACGGAGCGCGCAGCTCTGTCTTTATTCTATGTGCAAAATCCTACCTCTTAGGGGAGATCGGCTGGGCGCAATCTCACAGCCCCCCGCCCCAAAAATCCCTCACCCTCACAACCCCATCAAACCCGCCTTGTGCTCGTCGGCCGCCGCCCGACTGATGCGCTCCAGTTCTTCCGCCGCGCGTCCCCGATGCCGTTCCTTGTGCCTCAGGACGGCAAAGCTGCGGGTCGGAAGATCGATGCCCGCCCGCACGAGAAGCCCCTGGCGCAGGAACGGCGCGGCCACCATGCCCGAGACCGCGGTCGCGCAATCGCCCGAGCGCACGGCCGACACCACCGCCTCGTTCGACGGCAGTTCCAGCATGACCGAAATGTCGCCGGGGCCGATCCCCATGCCTGCCAGCGCTTCCTCGAAGGCCGAACGCGTGCCCGATCCCTTTTCCCTAAGAACCCAGGCGGTGACGTCGGTTATATCTGCACGCGAAATGGCCCGGCCATCGCCAAACGGATGCACCGGGCTTGCCACCACCACCAGCCGGTCGGCGACGATCGGCAGCACCGACAGCGCCGGCTCGTCCACCATGCCCTCAACGAAACCGACATCGCCCAGCCCGTCGCGGATCGCATCGGCGACGGTGCGCGTATTGCCGATCGTCAGCGTCAGCGCGACGCCGGGATAGAGCCGCTTGAATTTCAGGAGGATCGGCGGCAGCCAGTACCCAGCAATCGTCTGGCTGGCAAAAACGCTGATTTCACCGCGCGCCAGCCCGCTCATGTCCGACAGCATCAGCTCGGCGCTCTTGGCGCGCGCCAGCGTCGCACGCGCCTCGCCGAGGAAGGCCCGGCCGATCGCCGTCAGCTCGATGCGCCGCCCGACCCGGTGGAACAGTTCGACCCCGTGAAACCCCTCCAACGTGCGGATGGCCGAACTCGCAGCCGACGGCGTCAGCCCCAGCGCCTGCGCACCGCGGGTCAGATGCTGGCGTTCGGCGACCGCGACGAAAATGGCAAGCTGTTCAAGTGTCACGGCAGACCGTTCTGCTTTTCCGAATGAAATATGCCGAAATATACGATGGAATTGCACGAGCGGGAAGCGCATCGTAATGCGGCAATCTGGATGTTTCGATGGCCCTCGCCACCCACACCAACCACCCGTCCTCCCGCACCCTCGTCCGCCTCGTTCCGGGCGCGCTGGCAACGCTTGCGGTGGCGGTAGCGGCGCTGCTCCTGGAGGCGCTGCAGCATCGCCTGTGGGGTGAAAGCGGGATCCCCGCGCTCGTTTTGGCCATTCTCGTCGGCATGGCGGTGCGCTCACTCGTCGACTTGCCGGCTATCGCGGAAGCCGGCATTCACTTCTGCGCCAAGACGGTGCTGGAAATCGCCGTGGTGCTGCTCGGCGCCTCGATCAGCCTGTCGGCCATCGAGGAGGCCGGAGGCATGCTGATCGCCGCCATCGCCGTCATCGTCGCCCTGTCGCTGGCCGGCAGTTACCTGATCGGCCGCCTGGGCGGGCTTTCGCCGCGCGTCGCGACGCTGGTTGCCTGCGGCAATTCCATCTGCGGCAATTCGGCGATTATCGCCGCCGCCCCGGTGATCCGCGCAGAACCGGAGGAAATTGCCAGCGCGATCGCCTTTACCGCCGTCCTCGGCGTCGCCCTCGTTCTGGTCCTGCCGCTGCTGCAGGCGCCGCTCGCGCTTGGACCATCCGATTTCGGCATTTTTGCCGGCCTCACCGTCTACGCCGTGCCGCAGGTTCTGGCGGCCACCGCCCCGGCCGGGCTCATCAGCGTCCAGACCGGTACGCTGGTCAAGCTCATCCGCGTGCTGATGCTCGGTCCGGTCGTCGCTTCGCTGTCCGTCCTTCACGGTCGCCGTTCCGGTGCCGGGCTGTGCTGGAAAAGCATGGTGCCGTGGTTCATCATCGGCTTTGCCACGCTGATGGCTTTGCGCTCGGCGGGCCTCATCCCGCAGCCCGTGCTGGGTCCGATCTCGGCCACGTCCGGCCTTCTCACCATCGTTTCGATGGCAGCCCTTGGCCTGTCGGTGGATATCAGCAGCATCCGAAAATCCGGTACACGCGTCATTGTCGCGGCGACCCTCTCGCTGGCATTTTTGTGCGGCCTCGCCCTGATCTTCCTGAAAGTTTTTGCAGCACACTGACAACGGCAAAAGCCGGCGCATTATGTATAGACAAGTCTGCGCTCCCATGCCTACTATCACTTTATAGGCAGGCAGCTGACCTGCTGAATAATGAAGCAGACAGGGGAACGAACCAGATGAAAAAGCTTGCCACCATTGCCGCCTTTGCGGCTGCTCTCATGGCCTCCACCACCGCCCGGGCCGAGACCGCCGTCTCGCTGGGCATTTCCGGCTGGACCGGTTTTGCGCCTCTGACGCTGGCCAAGGAAGCCGGCATCTTCAAGAAGAACGGCCTCGACGTCACCATCAAAAAAATCCCGCAGGGCAGCCGCCATCTGGCGCTCGCATCCGGTGATGTGCAATGCGCCGCCACAACAGTGGAAACCTGGATCGTCTGGAATGCCGTCGGCATCGAAACCACGCAGATGTTCCAGCTCTCCGTTTCCCACGGCGGCGACGGCATTGCCGTCAAGCCCGGCATCGAAAAGATCGCCGACCTGAAGGGCAAGACGATTGCCGCATCCGCACCCGGCACCTCGCCCTATTTCCTGCTGGCCTGGATTCTCGGCAAAAACGGCATGACCATGAAGGACGTCAAGGTGGTCAATCTCGAGCCGGGTCCGGCAGCCCAAGCGCTGCTCGCCGGCCAGAACGATGCCGCCATGACCTACGAGCCCTATCTGTCGAGCGTCCGCGCCGAGCCGGAAAAGGGCAAGATCATCGCCACCACCAATGATTACCCGGCCGTGCTCGACACGTTTGGCTGCACCAATGCCTTTCTGAAGGACAATCCGGATGCCGCCAAGGCGATTGCCAAGAGCTGGTACGAGGCGCTCGACATGATCAAGGCCGACAAGGAAAAGTCCTTCGAGATCATGGGCAAGGACGTCAAGCAGAGCGCCGCGCAGTTCGGTGAATCCGCCGCCTTCCTGACATGGCAGGAACGCGATGCCTCGCTGAAATTTTTCGAAACCGGCTTCAAGACATTCAACGACGAAGCGGCCGAACTTCTGCTGCAGGCAGGCGTCATCAAGGCCAAGCCTGACCTGACAAAACTCGTCGACCCGGCCTACATCAAGTAATCGGCCCGTTCAAAAATGGTTCGGAGCGCCGGGACAAAAACCGGCGCTCCCTTTCATGTTCAGCAAGGGGCGCCTCATGCAACCTCTCCAACCGATCAGTGCACGCGCGCGCGTCCTCCTCGGCATCCTGTTTTTCGTGCTGTTTTTTGCCGGCTGGTCTTATGCGACGCTCGGCGGCTTCGTCTCCCGCACCTTTCTCGCAGATCCGATCACCATGCTGCGGGATGGTTATGACCTTCTCGTCAATCAGGGTTTTGCCGTGGATATCGGCATGACCATCTGGCGTGTCGTCGGCGGTTTTGTTCTTTCGGCCATCATCGCCGTGCCGCTCGGCATTTTAATGGGCGCCTACAAGCCGATCGAGGCGCTGCTCGAACCCTTCGTCTCTTTCGCCCGCTACCTGCCGGCCTCCGCCTTCGTGCCGCTCCTCATCCTCTGGGCCGGCATCGGCGAAATGCAGAAACTGCTGGTCATTTTTATCGGCGCCGTCTTCCAGATCATTCTGATGATCGCCGTTTCCGTCGCCGGCACCCGGCGTGACCTGATGGAAGCCGCCTATACGCTCGGCGCCAGCGACAGCGGCGTCGTGCGCCGCGTGCTGATCCCGTCGAGCGCACCGGACATCGCCGAGACACTGCGCCTCGTGCTCGGATGGGCGTGGACATACGTCATCGTCGCCGAACTGATCGGCGCCTCCTCCGGCATCGGTTACATGATCATCAACAGCCAGGCACTGCTCGCTACCGGCCAGATCATCTTTGGCATCATCGTCATCGGCATTATCGGCCTCATTTCCGACTTCGCCTTCAAGAGCCTCAACAGAAAACTGTTTGCCTGGAGGCTTGCATGACGGGTGCGACCATGAGCGAACTCACCGTAAAAGACGTGTCGCGCATCTTTCCGGGCGTCCACGGCGGTAAGCCGGTAACTGCCCTGCAACCGACCGATCTCGACATCGCCAAGAACGATTTTGTCACCATTCTGGGGCCATCCGGCTGCGGAAAATCGACATTGCTTCGCATTATAGCGGGGCTGGACAAGCCGACCACCGGCACCGTCACGCTGGAAGGCAAGACGATCACCGGGCCGGGCGCCGATCGCGGCATGGTCTTCCAGTCCTACACGCTGTTTCCCTGGCTTTCGATCCGCGAAAACGTCGCCTTCGGGTTGCGCGAACGCGGCATCGGGGCGAAGGAGAAATGGGAAATCGTCGACAGCTATATCGACAAGGTGGGCCTGCGCGGTTTTGAAAACCACTGGCCGAAACAGCTTTCCGGCGGCATGCAGCAGCGCACGGCGATTGCCCGCGCGCTCGCCAACGATCCCAAAATCCTGCTCCTTGATGAACCGTTTGGCGCGCTCGACAACCAGACCCGCGGGCTGATGCAGGAATTGCTGCTCGGCATCTGGGAACGTGAACAGAAGACGGTGATATTCGTCACCCA
Organism: Neorhizobium sp. NPDC001467; assembly: GCF_050275975.1. Classification (NCBI taxonomy): domain Bacteria; kingdom Pseudomonadati; phylum Pseudomonadota; class Alphaproteobacteria; order Hyphomicrobiales; family Rhizobiaceae; genus Neorhizobium; species Neorhizobium sp. NPDC001467. Next base: position 20,226 of record NZ_JBNNPS010000013.1, read on the forward strand.
CGACATCGAGGAGGCGGTGTTCATGGCCAACCGCGTCGTGACGATGACGGCGCGGCCCGGCCGCATCAAGTCCATCACCCCCGTCGATCTGCCACATCCGCGCCATTATACGGTCAAAGCCAGCCCGGAATTTTCGGCGCTTCGGCTGAAGCTGACGGAGGAAATCCGCTCGGAAGCGATCGCCGCCGCCCACGAATGAGCGACGGCAGCGCGCGGGAAAGGCTCAGCTCTCGGCCACGAGATGGCCGGGAGAGACTTCCCTGTATTGCATCGGCACGATCTTGTAATCCACTGGCCGGATCGGGCTTTTCAGCTCCTCCACAACGGCCGAATTCTTGGTGCGCCGGCGCTCCGGATCCGGCACCGGCACAGCCGACATCAGCCGTTTCGTATAGGCGTGCTGCGGATTGCCGAACACGGACGCCCGCGGCCCGATCTCGACGATTTCACCCAGATACATCACCGCCACCCGATGGCTGACGCGCTCGACCACGGCCATGTCATGGGAAATGAACAGGAAGGCGAGGTCGAGTTCCTGCTGCAGGTCGAGCATCAGGTTGATCACCTGCGCCTTGATCGACACGTCGAGCGCCGAGACGCTTTCATCCGCGACAATGACCTTCGGTCGAAGCGCAAGGGCGCGGGCGATACAGACACGCTGGCGCTGGCCGCCGGAAAACTCGTGCGGATAACGGTTTGCCATGTCCGGCGTCAGGCCGACCTTGACCAGCATGTCGGCCACGACCTCCTTCGCCTGTCTGGCATCGCCCATCCTGTGTTCGAGATAGGGTTCGGCAATCGCCGCCCCCACCGTCATGCGCGGATTGAGCGAGGCGAACGGGTCCTGGAAGATCATCTGCACGGATTTGCGCATTTCGCGCATGTCCTTTTTGTCGAGCGCCAGCACCTCGCGACCCTCGACGAGAACGGAGCCGCCTTCCGGCTCGATCAGCCGCATGATGGCACGGCCGGTGGTGGATTTGCCGCAGCCGCTTTCGCCCACCAGCGACAGGGTTTCGCCAGCCGCCAGATCGAAGGAGACGTTTTCGACGGCATGCACGCGGCCGCTCAATTTGCCGAACAGGCCGGAATGGATGTCGAAGCGTTTGGTAAGGTTTTTCACCTGCAACACCGGCTCGCCCCTGGCCACGGTATCGACAACCTCAACGGGCGTGTCGGACTCGCCCGTCGCGGCATTGACGACCGGAAAGCGCAGCGGCCGCTGATAGGCCTGCATCGAGCCCAGCACCGGAACAGCCGACAGAAGCGCCCGCGTATAGGGATGCTGGCCGCGGTGGAAAATGTCGGCGGTATTGCCGGTTTCCACCTGTTCGCCGCGATACATCACCACGGTGCGGTCGGCGATTTCCGCAACCACGCCCATATCGTGGGTAATGAAGAGAACGGAAGTCCCCTCCTCTTCCTGCAGCATCTTGATGAGATCGAGAATCTGACCCTGGATGGTGACGTCGAGCGCGGTGGTCGGCTCGTCGGCGATCAGCAGTTTGGGCTTGGTGGCGAGCGCCATGGCGATCATCACGCGCTGGCGCATGCCGCCGGAAAAGCGGTGCGGATATTCGTCGAAACGCGAGGCGGCGGACGGGATGCGCACCTTTTCGAGAATGCGGATCGTCTCCGCCTTCGCCTCGGCCTTGCTGATCGCGTTATGCGCCAGAAGGGCTTCGGAAATCTGGTCGCCGATGGTGAAGAGCGGATTGAGGCTCGTCATCGGCTCCTGAAAGATCATCGCCACGTCATTGCCGCGCACCTTGCGCATCTGGCTTTCCGGTAGCGACAGCAACTCGCGGCCATCCAGTGTCACCCGACCCTCGATCCGGCTCATGTCAGGCTGCAACAGACGCATGATCGACAGCGAGGTGACTGACTTGCCCGAACCGCTTTCGCCGACGATGGCCACCGTTTCGGCAGGCGCGACCGTGAACGAGATGTCGCGCACGACCTGTTTCCACTTGCCCTCGACCAGGAACGAGGTCCGCAGGTTTTCCACGGACAGAACCGGATCGGCGGCGGGAATGATTTTGGCGGCGGTGTTCATCGGCGTTCCCTTGTTTTTGTGTATTGCGGGCGGAGCCTTGTTCCGCCCGGTTAGCTCTTCGTGCTCTCCGCTATCTCCCGGTCAATCCGGCCAGTTCAGCGCACCATCGAACCGATGCCGCGACAGATCCTCGATCGGCGTCGCGATGATCTCGTTCGACTCGCGCGCCTTGTCGAGTTCCTCGGCGAGACGCGATGCCACCACCGTCTCCTGTCCCGGATGCAGGTTGCACGGGTCGAGATAGAAATAATTGTGCTCCACCTCATGGTCGCGCACGATGATCGGCTGCGGGCCCTGTCGCAGTGCGGCGGCAAGATCCCACGCGGTGATATGCGCTTCCTCGGCCTTGATGATGACGCGCAGGCGGTCGAGCGGGTTGTTGGTCGGGTCTGGTTCGATCAGCGCTGTGACGCCCGGACGGTTGTCCAGCGTCTGTTTCCACAAGTTCAGGTAACCGGTCTCACGCTCCCGAATGCCGGCGTGGTCCCGCTTTTCCCACGCTTCCAGCGCCGCCATGACGCCAAAAATGCTTTCCTTGCCGACCTTCATGCCGCGGCCGATGCCCATGTTCTGCAGGAAGGCATTGCGCACCAGATCCTTGCGACCGGCAACGATGCCCGAGGTCGGGCCGCCCAGGAACTTATGGCCCGAGTAGAGCGCGATATCCGCACCCTGCTCGAGGAAGATGCGAAGGTCATATTCGGAGGCCGCATCGACGATGACCGGCACGCCCTTCGCATGGGCGATCTCGACAAATTCCTTGAGGTTCAGCAGGCCGTAATCGACCACATGGTGCGACACGACATAGACGGCGGCCGCCGTCCTGTCGGTGATGGCGTTTTCCATGTGATAGCGATGCGTCGAGGTCGATTGACCGATCATCACGACCTTGCCGCCGGCCAGCCGGATCGACTGGTCGACCGGTGCGCCATAGGAGACGACATGGCCCATCTGCACCAGAACCTCGTTCTTGTCCGTCGTGACTTCGGGCAGTCTTTCGATCGCCAGGAGATCCGGCCCGGTGATCGTTCCCGCCACCGCAAGACTGATGCCGGCCGCGCAGGACGCGGTGATGAAACCCGCTTCGCCACCCGTTAACCGGGCGATGACGGCGCTTGCCTTACGCTGCAGGTCGTTGATCTCGACGAATTGCGGCAGGATCTGCGTCATCGCCGTGATCGCTTCAGGAACGACGATCGACGCGCCGAGGCCAGTCATCGTGCCGGATACGTTGATGACCGGGCGAAGGCCGATCTGCGGGCGGATATCTTCGGGCATTGTCATTCTCCAAGTTGTAAAGCGCGCATCATGACGCGGAATTCGATTGCTCTTTGCTCGCCTATCCCATAGTAATGAAATAGGTTCTAAACGATGCGGAGACTAGGATTTGGGCAGGAAGATTTTGGCGGGCATGCTGCCCGAAGCCTCTCCCTTGGGCGATGCGACGGCGCTCGACACCGAAGCCAGGGCTAAGCGGTCGCGCGTCAGCGGCATTGATCGTGCGCTGCAGGTGATCGATCACCTTTACGAAAGCGGAGCGCCGGCCGGGGCCTATGCGATCGCCAAGGCGGTGAAGGCACCGCTGTCGACGGTCTACGTCATCATCGACGATCTGGTGGCGAAGAACATGCTGGCCCGCAATGCCGACGGCACCTTGTGGCTCGGCGCGCGGCTTTACCATTACGGTCTGGCTTACGCCCGCTCGCTCGATTTCATCAGTGTTGCCACGCACGAAATGCACGATCTTTGCCGCGAGGCCGCCGAAACCGTGCAGGTCTGCGGTCGCGATGCCGAACACATGCTGGTGCTGGCCATGGCCGATGGGCCGAGCCACTTTCAGGTCGCCTCGCGGGTCGGCACCCGTGTGCCGCTGAACTGGACGGCTTCGGGTCGCCTTCTCGTCGGCCATATGCCGGAAGCCGAACGGATCGACCTGTTCAAGCGCGGCGCGCGCATTTCCCCCACCGGCCGCGCCACCATCGACCCGACCGAACTGGCGCAGGCGGCCAAGCTCGCCTTCGATGAGCGGCTGTCGATCCAGGCAGGGGAATCCGACTATTCGGTCGCCTGCATCGCCTCGCCCATCGTCGACAACAGGGGCGATTGCGTGGCGACGATCTCCATCGTGCTTCCCGAACAGAAGGCCTTTGCCGACAAGGCCGGTTACGCCGACCGTGTGAAGGCATCGGCGGCCCGTATCGAGAAGGTAATGGGCTGGCGCAACCACTGACCGTTTTCCTCCGCCCTTAGTCGTGAAGAGCCACGATGGCTTCGATCTCGACCGTGATATTGCCGGGCAGAGAACCGAAACCGACGGCGGAACGGGCATGCTGGCCTGCCTCGCCGAACACGGCGTTGAAGAGGTCGGAACAACCGTTGATGACCTGCGGATGATCGCCGAAATCCGGTGCTGCATTGACCATGCCGAGCAGTTTCACCACGCGACGCACGCGCGACAGATCGCCCAATGCGTCATGCATGACGGCCAGCAGATTGACACCGGTGAGACGCGCATCGGAATAGGCCTTTTCCGCCGAGACCTCGGTTCCGACCTTGCCGGTATGCAGAAAACCATCTGCCTCACGCGGCCCCTGGCCCGAGAGATAGAGGATATTGCCTTCGATCACATGCGTGACGAAATTGGCGATCGGCGGTGGGGCTGGTGGCAGCTCGATGCCGAGCGCGGCAAGCCGGTCATAAGGCGTGGTCGCCGTCGCGTCGACTTTGATCGGGGACTGTGTCACGCAAACTCCTGTGTCATGCGAATGAGTTCCGGCAATTCCCACCGCCTTAACGGTAGGAATAACCATGGCTGTGGCGCACGAGCTTGCGGGCGCGTGGGATATAGCGGCTGGCGGTGATCGCCTCCGAGCCGATGACCGAATAACGCGGCTCGAACAGCTGCTTGAGCTGGGACACGTCACCATTCGAATCGGTCGCTTCCAGGTCGGAATCGACGAGATCAAACACTGTGAAATCGGCGCGCTGGCCAACCGAAAGGCGGTTTTCCATGTCGAGCTTGATGACCGCGGCTGGCGCATGCGTAACGGCATTGACCACCTTGTCGAACGGCATGCCGACCGACAGCAGCTTCGACATCGTCGTTGCCAGATCCCAGACCGGGAAATTCATCGAATGACCATGCAGGTCGGTCGAGATCGAATGCGGCAGCAGGCCGCGCGCGATCGCCGCTTCCGCCACCTTGAACGAGAAGGACGCGCCGCCATGGCCGATATCGAGGCGCACGCCTTCCGAGGCGCAACGTTCGGCGAGGTTGAACAGGTCCTCGTCTTCCATGATGGAGGAACCGGCCTTGCCGTTGAAGCAATGCGTGACGACATCGCCGGGGCCGAGGATTTCCAGAACCTCGTCATAGAGCGCCGGCGGTTCGCCGACATGCACCATCATCGGGATTTTCAGGATTTTCGCGATCTTCTTGCCGAGCTTGACCGGCGTCACGCCCCATGAGCCGGTGATGACGTGGCTGGCACGCACTTTCAGGCCGACGATATGCTCGCTGTTTTCGGCATAGCATTCGATGATGCGGTCGAGGTCGATATCACGAATATCGCGCAGTTCGGCAACGCGGTTGCAGGCAACGAGACCGATCGAACCGAGGTTCAGGAAGGCTTTGACGCGTTCCTTTGACGGCTCGATGATATATTCGCGAAAGCCGTGGAAGTTCGCTTCACCGGCGGAACCGGCATCGACCAGCGTGGTGACGCCGCGCTCTGCTCCGCATTCGGACGGACGGATCGAGATATCGGTGCCGCCATGCCAGATATGCACATGCAGATCGACCCAGCCGGGCGAGACCCAGGCGCCCTTGCCATCGACACGGCGGGCATCGGCAGGAGCCGCGATCGACTGGCCGATGGCGGTAATCTTGCCATCACCGCCGACGAGAATGTCGGTCGTGCCTGTCTGTGCGGTCGCGCCAAAAGCCATCGGCTTGACGTTGGTGAGGAGGAGCGGTGTGTTGGTTTCACCGGTCATATCAAAGGTCCCTTCGCAGTCTTGGATCGAGCATGTCCCGCAACCCGTCGCCGACCATCTGCAGCGAGAGCACGGAAAGAATGATGGCAAAGCCGGGGAAATAGGTCATCCAGTCGGCCTGCCCGATATATTGGCGGCCGGCGGCGATCATGGTTCCCCAGGTCGGAATTTCGGGGCTGACGCCAAGCCCCAGGAAGGACAGGCCGGCTTCCGCCAGCATGGCGCTGGCAAACAGGAAGGTGGCCTGAACGAGGATGGGCGACAGAAGATTGCGCAGCACATGCCGCGTCATGATGTGGAAGGTGGAGATGCCGAGCGCCTGCGCCGCCTCCACATAAGGCAGTTCGCGGATCACCAGCGTCGAGGCGCGCACGATACGGGCCAGACGCGGCGAATAGACGATCGACAGCGCCACGATGACCGTCGTCAGCGACGGCCCCAGAGCTGCCACCAGCGCGATGGCGAGCAGGATGTCCGGAAAGGCCATCATCGCATCGATCAGGCGGGCGATCGGCGTGTCCAGCCTCTGGAAGAAACCGGCGAGCAGGCCAAGCGTCACGCCGATCGCGGCCGACAGGACCACAACGGAAGCGCCGATGAGCAGCGACAGCCGCGCCGAATAGATCGTGCGGGAAAACACGTCGCGGCCGAACTCATCCGTGCCGAACCAGAACATCTCGCCCGGTGGCTTCAGCCGATTGACGATCGACAGTTTCGAGGGCGAGTAAGGTGCGATCCACGGTGCCAGCACGGCCAGCGTCACGAAGATGATCAGCACGATGAGGCCGAAGGCAACCGTCTTGCGCTTGATGAACCGCCTGAAGAATTTCGAGCTTTCGCTTGTCGCGGGTTTGGTCTCGGTAACAGCGATATCCGTCATCTGTCGCCCCCTTAGTAACGCACGCGGGGATCGATCAGCAGATAGAGCATATCGATCGCGAAGTTGATGAGAACGTAGAGCGCGGCAATCACGAGCAGCGCTCCCTGAATGACCGGATAGTCACGCCGCAGCACGGCAGAGACCACAAGGCTGCCGACGCCCGGAAGACCGAACACGGTTTCGGTGACGACGGCTCCCGAGATCAGCACGGCGGCGGTGAGGCCGATAACGGTGAGGATCGGGATCAGCGCGTTCTTGAGCGCATGTTTCATGATCACCCGGCGCTCGACCAGGCCTTTCGCACGGGCGGTGCGGATATAGTCGTCACCCAGCACGTCGAGCATGGAGGCACGGGTAAACCGCAGGATCAGCGCCGAGGAAACGATGCCGAGTGCGAAGGCGGGCAGCGTCAGATGATACATGCGGTCCATGAAGGTGGAGCCCGGCCCACCGTAACCCGAGACCGGAAAGATGTTCAGCCGCACGGCAAAAAACTGCATCAGGATCAGGCCGAGCCAAAAGCTCGGGATGCTGGCGGCCAGCATGGCGATTGTGGTCGCCGCCTGATCCACGAAGGAACCACGACGATAGGCGGCATAAATGCCGATCGGCAGCGCGATGACCGTGGCAATCGCCAGCGAGAAAACGGTGAGGAAAAACGTCGGTTCGGCGCGATCCAGCAGCGCCGATGTGACCGGCATGTTCAAAAAGATCGACTGGCCGAGATCGCCCTTCAGCATCTGGCCGATGTAATAGAAATATTGGACAGCCAGAGACTGGTCGAGGCCCAATTGGGCGCGCAGGTCGGCAATGTCGGCGGCGGAGGCATCCGGTCCGAGCATGACGGCGGCCGGATCACCGGGCGTGACGCGCACGATGACAAAAACGATCGTGACGACGAGAAACATCACGACGATCATGCCGGCCAGGCGCTGGAGAATATAACGGATCATGGAATTCTCTTCTCATGCCTCGCAAGAGGGCACATTTCGAATCCGGGGCCGCCGCCAGGGCGACCACCGGGCTCCCCGAAAAGGATCACTTCTTGATCGAAGCATTCCAGAAGTATGGCCACGGGGCCGCCTCGACGCCTTCGATCGTCTTCTTCTTGGCGGCGACGGCATTGAAATCGCCGATCTTTATGTAAGGGATTTCCTCATACATGGCCTTTTGCACATCGGCCCACAAAGCCAGACGCTTGTCCGGATCGGATTCGGCCGAAAAGGCTTCGACCGTCTGCTTGCGCAACGGCGTGTCCCACCAGCCCGGTGAGGACGGCGCAAGCGAGCCGATCAAAGCCGGCTCGGGCAGGAACGGGCTGTGGGTGATGTAAATATCCCAAAGCCCCTTGTCGGCGCGGCGCTGGGTGAGCGTTGCCCAGTCCACCACCTGCATGTCGACCTTGAAGCCGGCGAGCTTCAGATATTCTGCCGCCACCTGCGCCATCTTGTAGTGGAATTCGTACTGGCGGCTGGTGAGGATGCGGATCGGCTTTTCGCCATCGTAACCGGCAGCCTTTGCCGCTTCGGCGGCGCCTTCCGGATCGGCGACATTGTAATTGCCCTCGACGCCGGCGTCCGAGCTCCAGACAAAGTTCTTCGGATAGATATTGCCGTCGAGCGCATAGAAATCGGTGCTTCCGAAGGCGGCGGCCATCATGTCTTCCATGCTGAGCGCCTGGCGGATCGCCTTGCGGATGGCGACATCCTTGGCGAGACCTTCGGCCGTGTTGAACACGAAGACCGGATAGCCGAACGGCTTCAAAACGACAGGCTCAGTCGTCGAAGAGCCTTCCACGCGCGAGAAGGATTCCACCGGCAACTGGTCGATATAATCATACTGACCGGAAACGGCTGCCTCGACGCGGGTATTGGCATCCGGAACCGGCACGAAACGGATCTCGTCGAGATACTGGTGACGCGCACCGCCGTAGCCGTCGGCCTCGCCCTCGCGGGACTTGTAGCCATCGAAACGGGTGAGCTGGATATACTGGTCGGCCTTGCGCTCCTTCAGCATATAGGGACCCGTGCCGACGAATTCCTTCATCTGCTCGTCCTGCTTTTCGGCAGGCAGAATGATCGCGGCGGAATTGTTGAAGGCAAGCAGCGACACGAGCGGCGCATAGGGCTGCTTCAGCGCGATCGTCACGGTCGAGGCATCGGTCGCCTCGATTTTGTCGATGAACGAAGCCGCCTGCTTTCCGCGCGCCGCCACCTTTACCCAGCGATTGAGCGAGGCGACGACATCGTCGGACGCCATGTCGGAACCATCATGAAACTTGATGCCGGACCGCAGCTTGATCGTGTAGGTTTTGCCGTCGGCGCTGATCTCTGGCAGGCTTTCGGCCAGAAGAGGCACCGTCTTCCAGCCCTTGTCGAAGGTGTAGAGGGTTTCGAAGAAATGCTGGGTCACGATGCCGACGAGGTCGGCTGTCGAGGCCATCGGGTCGAGCGTCGGCGGCTCGCCGATCGTCGCCACATTGATGACGCCGCCCTTGTCCTGGGCGATGAGCAGCGATGGTGTTGCGACCAACGCCGTGGCAACGAGGAATGCAAGCTTCAGTTTCATGCGAAAGCTCCCGTTTGGTGTTTGTTCCATTATTATGTTATGTGCATTTTTATAAGAGAATAACGCAAGCAAGCGGGCTGTCAATCCTGCCGCCTTTCCGTGATGTCGCACAATCATCTCGGGCGCGGCTGAGAATCCAGCGCGTCATTTGCCCTATTGGCACGTGTTCGGGGTTGAAAACTGCAGGGATGGCCTAAGTCCTGCATCGAGCCAGTCGGCAGACGGTGTAAGACCCGTGTCGCATCCGCATTCAATGGGCATAGCCCCAGGTTATCGCAATGACGCCGCCGCCCCAGTCACAGGCCGATCCTGAGCCAAAGTCCCAGGCCAAGCCCCCCGAAACTCTTGAGGGACCGGAACCGGCAAGGGAGCAGGCCCAGTCCACGTCCGGCCCGGGGTCCGGCTCGGGCGCAGCGCCAGAGGACGAAAAACCCTCACGCGGCAAAACCGTTCTGGCAAAAGCATGGCTGCGCATGCGTCGGGGATGGCGCGCGCTTGCGGGTATCGAGTTGCGTGTCCTCGTGCGCCGCAACGAATGGGGCATCACCCTCATTGCCGCGGTGATCGGTGTCATGTCCGGCCTGATCGTGACGGCGATGAACCTTGCCGCCGCAGCCATGCACCAGCGCATATTCGGCATCGGCAGCAACGAGCGGCTCAGCTCCTCAAATATCGCCGATACGTTCATACTGCTCGCGGCACCGATCGTCGGCGGTATCATTCTCGGGATCACGCTGCTGGTTCTGGCCCGTTTCCGCAAACGTCCACTGGTCGACCCGATCGAGGCCAATGCCCTGCATGGTGGCAAGCTGTCGCTGACCGACAGTTTCATCATCGTCTACCAGAACCTCGTGTCCAACGGTTTCGGTGCATCGGTCGGTCTGGAGGCCGGCTATACCCAGCTCGCCGCCGGCTTTGCCTCGAAGATCGGCACGAAATTGTCGCTGCGTCGCGCCGATATGCGCATCCTCGTGGGTTGCGGTGCTGCGGGGGCCATTTCCGCCGCCTTCAACGCTCCGCTGACCGGCGCCTTCTACGCCTTCGAGCTGGTCATCGGCTCCTATACGACGGCCTCACTCGCACCGGTCGTCGTGTCCGCGCTGGTCGCCACGCTGGTCGCCCGCCATTTCATCGATATCAGCTTCATCGTCGAGATGGGCATGCTGCAAAGCGTGACGCCCGGCGATTTCGTGCCCGCCATCCTTCTGGGCGCGTGCTGTGCCGGCGTCGGCATCGTCCTCATGAAAGGCGTCGCCACGATCGAGGAGCTTTCCCGCAAGAGCGCCATTCCATCATGGCTGCGCCCCGCGCTGGGCGGCATCGTCGTTGGCCTGTTCGCGATGATCTCGCCGCAGGTCATGTCCGGCGGCCACGGCGCGCTGCATCTCAACCTTGCCCATGACGTTGCCCTGCCCGTCCTGATCGGCATCTTTCTGATGAAGGCCGCGACATCGGCCGTTTCAATTGGCGCCGGCTTCCGTGGCGGTCTGTTTTTCGCTTCGCTCTTCCTGGGCGCGCTGCTCGGCAAGATCTTCGCGTTTTCCGCGGCCGGCTTGGGTCTCGTCCTGTTGGCACCGGTCGTGCTGGCCATCGTCGGCATGAGCGCGCTTGCCGTCGCCATTATCGGCGGACCGCTGACCATGACATTCCTGGCACTGGAACTGACCGGCGATTTTCCGATCACCGCGCTGGTTCTGGCCGCCGTCATCACCTCGTCGCTGATCGTGCGCACCACCTTCGGCTATTCCTTCGCCACATGGCGTTTCCACCTGCGCGGTGAAAGCATCCGCAGCGCCCACGATGTGGGCTGGATCCGCAATCTCACCGTCGGGCGGATGATGCGCTCCGACGTCAAGACGGCGCCCGCGACCATGTCGCTCGGCGAGTTCCGGCGCGATTTTCCGCTCGGCGCCGCCCAGCGCGTCATCCTCACCGACGAGAGCGGAAGATATGCCGGCATGGTCCTCGTGCCGGAAGTGCACGGCGCGCTTACCGATGCCGATGACCAGAACGATAGTCTTGAAAAATACGTCCGCTTCAAGAACGACGTGTTGCAGACGCAGATGAACGCCAAGCAGGCGGCCGGAATTTTCGAAAAGACGCAAAGCGAAGCGCTTGCCGTCATCGACAACATGATCGAGCGCAAGGTGGTGGGCCAGCTCAGTGAAAGCCACACCCTGCGTCGCTATTCGGAAGAACTGGAGCTGCGACGTCGCGAAATGGTCGGCGATTCGATCTGATTTTCGAGCCTTGCTCGGTTTGCAACCGATCCTGTCTCCCCGCGTTTGTCGTCAAAAGAAAGGCAGGCGCATGCAGCGGATCGATGACGAAGGCGGCAGGACGCAGGCCGCAGAGGCGGAACGGGCATCCCGGCATACGCCGGACATTCCCCGTCCGATTTCCGCGCATGGCATCATCGGCAACCTGAAGACGACCGCCCTTGTGGCGACCGATGGCACGATCGATTTCCTCTGTTGGCCAAATCTGGACAGCCCCAGCGTGTTTTGCGCCCTGCTCGATCCCGAGCGCGGCGGCGGTTTCGAACTCGCCCCGCTCATCCCCGACGCCCGTCCCATCCAGATGTACATCCCCGACACCAACGTGCTGCTGACGCGCTGGCTGGGCGAGACGGGCAGTGCCGAAATCGTGGACCTGATGCCGTTCCTGTCGCAGGATAGCCAGATCGGCGGCCGGCTGATCCGGCGCCTCAAGGTCACGCGCGGCCGGACAAAGGCCCGACTGCGCCTGTGGCCGCGCAGCGATTATGCCCGCAACATCCCGCGCATAGACCAGCAGGACGGGTTTGTTTTCCTGAGCGACGAGAACGGACTTCAATTGCGGCTGCAGACCGACATCCCGCTCGAAGTGGCAGATGGCGAATTGACGGCGCAGATCGATCTCAAGGCTGGCGATCAGATCGATTTCGTGCTCGACGACCTCACATGCGAAGAGGCAAGGAACAGGCGGATCACCGCAGACGAGATCACCGGGGAGATCAAGAGCACCATCCGTGAATGGCAACAATGGGCCGGGCATTCCAGCTATCGCGGCCGCTGGCGGGAAGCGGTCAATCGCTCGGCGCTGACGCTGAAGCTGCTGACCTCGAAACAGTACGGGTCGATTGCCGCCGCCGCCACATTCGGCCTGCCCGAAGCGCCGGGCGGCAGCCGCAACTGGGATTATCGCGCCAGCTGGATCCGCGACGCATCCTTCACCGTCTACGCCCTGATGCGGCTCGGTTATCAGGAAGAGGCGACGGCCTTCACCAAATGGGTGGCCGAGCGCGCCGACATTTCCGACCGAGGCCGGCTGGAGATCATGTACAAGCTTGACGGAAGCAGCCAGGTGCAGGAGACCGATCTCGACCATCTGGCCGGCTATGGCGGCGCCCAGCCCGTGCGCGCCGGCAACAGCGCCGCCACGCAATTGCAGCTCGATATCTATGGCGAACTGCTCGACAGCATTTATATCGCCAACAAATACGGCGAGGCGATTTCCCATCGCGACTGGCTCGGCATTTGCGACGTGGTGGATCATGTCTGCGAAATCTGGCAGAAGCCCGATGCCGGGATATGGGAAATCCGCCGCGAGGATCGCGAGCACCTGCATTCGCGGCTGATGTGCTGGGTCGCTGTCGATCGGGCCATCCGGCTGGCGCAGAAACGCTCGCTGGCCGCCCCTTTCGCTCGCTGGATCGAGGCCAGAAACGCCATCAATAAGGATATCTGGGAGAATTTCTGGAACGAAGAGCGCCAGCATTTCGTCAAGGCGAAGGGCACGACCGAAGTGGACGGCGCGATCCTGATGATGCCGCTGGTGCGCTTCATCAGCGCCACCGACCCCGCCTGGCTGTCTACGCTCGACGTGATCGGCGAACAGCTGGCCGATGACAGCCTTGTCATGCGCTACAAGGATGCCGACGGGCTGGCGGGGGACGAAGGGTCGTTTGCCACCTGCTCATTCTGGTATGTGGAGTGCCTGGCCCGCGCCGGCCGGTTGCCGGAAGCCCGTTTCAATTTCGAAAAGCTTCTCATGCTGGGCAATCACCTCGGGCTTTATGCGGAGGAATTCGATTGCAAGGGCAATTTCCTCGGCAATTTCCCCCAGGCCTTCACCCATCTGGCACTCATCAGCGCCGCCTTCTACCTCGATCGGGCGCTGGACGGCCGCTATGGGCAGTGGCGGGCGTAAGGCCGCGCGAAGGACAATTGCCAGCGTCAAAAATACTTGATAACCAAGGGAAGGATTAACGAGAGCGCCGGCGAGGGCGATGACTTTCCAGCCGAGAATGCATAACAGGATCGAAGGCTTTGCCGTCGGCAGTCTGCATCGTCGCGCCTGGAACGGCATCGTTGTCGATCTGTGGGATGTAGAATGCGGCGCTTATGCCGGCGGCCATTACGTCGCCCGTGATCCGCGCCTCTTCATCCTGCTCGATCACAGCGGCGACGGACGTCCGGTGATCAAGCGCTCGCCTGGCGAAATCGGCGGCCGGCAGGACAGCCGTGTCAGCCCGATTTCCTATGTGCCGGCCGGCATGGAATTGTGGGTCGATATCACGGGCGTCCAGACCCTTCGTCATCTCGACCTGCATTTCGACGCGACGAGTATCGGGCGCCGGCTGATGGAGGAGATCGATCCGGATCGCCTCAACCATCCGAACCTTCTGTTTGCCGATCCGGGCATCGTGCGGCTTGCCGAACTGATCGCAAAGGAGATCGCCGACCCGGCCCCGTTGCATGACCTCTACGGCGACAGCCTGTGCCTGGCGCTGATCGTCTCGGCTTTGAAAATCGAAAAGACCAGCGCCCGCAAGCGCAGCGCCCTTGCTCCATGGCAATTGCGCCGCGCCGCCGAATTCCTCGAAGCCCATTGCCTGCGCAATATTCGACTGGAGGAACTGGCGGAGCTTACCGGCCTGTCGCAATCGCATTTCAGCCATTCGTTCAAGGCCTCGACCGGCATGGCGCCGCATCAGTGGCAGATGAAGGCGCGGCTGGACCGGGCAAAAACCCTTCTGACCGGATCCGCGCAATCGCTGACCGCGGTTGCCGCCGAAACCGGCTTTGCCGACCAGGCGCATTTCACCCGCGTCTTCCGCCAGCAGATCGGCACCACGCCGGCACGCTGGAGGCGGGCGCAGAAATGCGACGGCTGACAAGACGGCAACACAGTGGACGCTTTTGTGCACACCGTTCAAAATTGCCCAAAAAGCTTCAATTTTCCCCGATCGCAGCAATCCGCCTCCGATAATTTGAATTAGATGCTCAAGTTAACAAGGGTTCTGCACGGGCCCTTGAGGGGTTTTGACGGCGTTGAGGGGTTCATATGCGCAAGCACCGTAAATTTGAGACCATGGGGCTGAAGGCGTCGGTTGCGGCAGTCGCAATGCTGGCGGCCTTGCCGGTCATGGCGCAGGATGTGACACAGCTGCAGACGATCGAAGTCCAGGGCCAGGGCGAGGGTACCGGCACCGGCCCGGTCAGGGGTTATGTCGCGAAAGCCTCGAACGCGGGCTCGAAAACCGACACGCCGATCAACGAAATTCCGCAATCCGTCTCGGTCGTCGGTCGCGAGGAATTCGACGATCGTGGTGTCGTTAACAAGATCGACGAGGCGCTGCGCTATACGCCCGGTGTGTTTGCTGAGCCTTTCGGTTCCGATCCGGATACCGACTGGGTCTATATCCGCGGCTTCGATGCCACTCAGACCGGCGTCTTCTACGATGGTCTCAACCTTTTCAGCTATGGGTTCGGCGGCTTTCAGGTCGATCCGTTCATGCTGGAGCGCGTGGACGTCCTGAAGGGGCCCTCCTCCGTGCTTTACGGCGGCTCCAACCCTGGTGGCCTGGTCAACTACATCCGCAAGCGTCCGACCGACGAGCCCTACTATTATACCGAAACCGGCATTAACAATAACGGCAACGCCTTCTTCGGCTTTGATGTCTCCGACAGCGTCGGCGCCAGCGAAACCATGAAATACCGTGTCACCGGCAAGATCGCAGGCGGCGACAACTATTCGGATTTCAGTCACGATTTCCGCGGTTTCATCATGCCGCAAATGGAGATCGCGCCGGACGACGCCACCAAGCTGACCATCTGGGGTTCGTTCTTCGGCCTCGATCAGTTGCATACCGGCAACGGCTTCTTCCCCTATGTCGGAACTGTCGTCGATGCGCCGTTCGGCAAGATCCCGCGTGACGGCTTCTACGGCGAGCCCGGCATCGATGAGGGCGTCACCAATCAGGAAATGATCGGCTACGAACTCGAGCACACGTTCGACAACGGCTGGAAGGTCTCGCAGAACGTCCGCTACGGACATCTCTACAAGCACGAGAATTCGCCCTATATCTTCGGCTATCAGGACCCCTCGGACCCGCAATACGGTTCGCTGACCAATCCGGTTGCTCCGAATTACGAGTTCCACCGTCTCGGCTTCAACCACACGTCCAAGGTTCATACCTTCAACGCGGATAATCGTCTTGAAGGCGAGTTTGAAACCGGCGGCCTGCAGCATGACGTCCTGTTCGGCGTCGATTACAAGTATTTCGAGCTGTTCAACTTCCAGGCGTCCACGACTGCGACCCCGATCAGCGCCACGAACCCTGTTTACGGAGCGCCGCAGCCGGCCAACGCCTCCTATTCCAACCAGACGATCACCCAGCAGCAGATCGGCTTTTATGCGCAGGATCAGATCCATTTCGGCGACGGCTGGTTGTTGACCGCAAACGGACGTTACGATTTCGTCCACACCGACACCCATAACGGCCCGACCTTCTGGTCTGCGGCGTCGTCGGACTATGATTACAACAAGGGTGCGCTCAGCGGCAGGCTTGGGCTCGCCTACGAGTTCGAGAACGGCGTGACGCCTTATGCAACGGTCGGCACGTTCTTTGCCCCGGTCATCGCCACCAACTCGACGCCAAACACCAAGCCGGAAGAGGGTGAACAGTACGAGGTTGGCGTCAAGTACGAGCCGACTTTCGTCGAGGGCATGCTGACCGCATCGCTCTTCCACATCAACAAGAGGAACATGACGGTTACCGGACCGGACGCGACAGGCATCTCGGTGACACGACAGTTCGGCGAAGTCGAATCCCGCGGCTTCGAGTTGGAAGGCAAGGTCAATATCGACGAGAACTGGAAGGTTCTGGCGGCGCTCTCCTATACCGATCTGGAAATCACCAGGGATCTGGCGGTCGGCAATATCGGCAAATCGCCAGTCTTGATCCCCAACACGCAGGCATCGCTCTGGGTCGATTACGGCGTCACGACCGGCACTCTGGAAGGGCTGAGCCTGGGCGGCGGCGTGCGTTACCAGTCCAGCAGCTGGGTGGATACCGCCAACACGTTGAAAGTGCCGGATGCCACGCTGTTCGACGCGGCCGTCCGCTACGGCAAGAACGAGTGGGAGGCATCACTCAACGTCTCCAACCTGTTCGACAAGGACTATGTGCGCGCTTGCAACGGCGTATCGGGTTGCGGCTACGGAGACGCCCGCACCATCACTTTCAAGCTGAGCAAGACCTGGTAAGTTGACATTGCAAGAAAGGTTTTGCAGGAAAACGGGGCGGAGGGTAAATCACCTTCCGCCCTTTGCGTTTCGGCTCGGAGTTTCCGCTTGAACCAGTTCCTGTCCCTTTCCGGCATTCGCTACAGCGCCACCGGCAAGGATATCCTGCACGATATCGACCTGTCGCTCGAGCCGGGCCATGTCTATGGTCTTGTCGGGCCGAACGGTTCGGGCAAGAGCACGCTGTTGAAGATCATCGCCCGGCAGATCGGCGCCACCGCCGGCGACATCCGCTGGGATGGCCGGGCGTCGGGTCAGTGGGGTAGCCGCGAATTTGCCCGCCATCTTGCCTATATGCCGCAATTCACGCCGCAGACCGACGGCATGACGGTACGCGAACTGGTGGCGCTTGGCCGCTTTCCCTGGCATGGCGCGCTTGGCCGTTTCACCGCGGCCGATCGCGACAAGGTCGAGGAGGCGCTGGAGCGTACCGACCTGCTGCGCTTTGCGGATCGGCTTGTCGACAGCATGTCGGGCGGCGAGCGTCAGCGGGCGTGGATCGCCATGATGCTGGCGCAGGATGCCCGCTACCTCTTGCTGGACGAGCCGACCTCGGCGCTCGACCTGTCGCATCAGGCAAGCGTCCTGTCGCTCGTGCACGCGCTGTGCCATGAACGGGGCCTGACCGTCATCGTCGTCCTGCACGACATCAATCTGGCCGCCCGCTATTGCGACCGCATGGTGGCGCTCGGCAACGGTCGGATCGTTGCCCGCGGCAACCCGTCCGACATCGTGCGCACCGATATGCTGCAGACGATCTTCGGCATCGACATGGGCGTGTTCATGCATCCGGTTCGCCAGGAACCGGTCAGCTATCTTCTCTGAGGTCCGTCATGACTTCGACCCCTTCTCCTCTTTCGAAAGCACCCGCCGCGATGATGACCGAACATTTCACTCTTTCGGGCACTGCCGTTCCGGTCGATACCCACCGCATGCTGGACGAGATCTGCGACCATTTCATCGAACACGCGGAGGTCTATCGCCGTGATGGCGGGGCGCGGCTTGAGACCATCATCGGCAATGCCGAGATCGACATCGTCGAGAACGCTTTGAAAATCGAGCTGGTCTGCCCGATGTCGAAATTCATTCCTTCGGCGCGCAGCATGATCGCCGAACACCTGTTCGAATTCGCCGGCGACGAACCGCTGGAATTGACCTGGTCGGAAGAGCCGAACCCGCATTTCCTACCCAATTTTCGCGAGGCAACGGTGATCCGCACCGCCGAGGTGACGCCGCATATGCGCCGCGTCACCGTCGCCTGCCGTAATGTCGAGCAGTTCGTGGATGCCGGCATGCATATCCGCCTGATGATACCGCAGGGTTCCGGCCGCCATGATGGCGTCCCGTCCTGGCCTGGCATGTTGCCGGACGGCCGCGTCGACTGGCCCGACGAGGCGGACATGGCCGTGCGCATCTACACGATCCGCAGCGTCGATCTGAAGCGCGGCCTGCTGGACATTGACTTCGTTCTGCATGACGCAGCCGAAGGCGAGGCAATGCCCGGCGCCGAGTTCGCACTGGAAGCCAAGCCCGGCGATGTCATCGGCATCATGGGTCCCGGTGGCGACGGTGCGGCCCATGACGGTCCGCTCCTCATCTTCGGCGACGAGTCGGCGCTGCCCGCCATTGGCCGGATGGCCGACGAAGCCATGCCGACAGCGACGATCCGCGCCTTCATCGAGATCGACGGTCCGGCCGACGAACAGAAGCTCACCTCGAAGGCGGCGCTCGACATCACCTGGCTGCACCGCAATGGCGCCAAGGCGGGGACGATGCGCCTCTTGGAACCGTGCCTGCGGGAAGCCGTAGAGACCGCGGTCCCCGGCACCTATATCTGGAGCGCCTGCGAAAAGGCCGAGGCCCGTGCCATGCGCGATTTCCTGAAGGCACGTGGTCATGACCGCAAGCAGATGAGCATCAGCGCCTATTGGCAAAAGCCGAAAATCAAGGCCTGACCTGTTCAGGCCAGGCAGAACACGCCGGCCTTAGCCCCGACCGATCCGAAATCCGGCACGTCGCGGCTGTCGATGAGCAGCAGTCGCTCCCGCGGCAGGTGGGCACGAAAAGGGTCGCCGATCAGCACCTGCAGTCCGACTGATCGGCAGGCGGAAAGCCATGACCATGCCCTTTCGGCGGTTCCCCGATCGTAAAACAGGTCACCGACCAGGACCACGTCCACATCGGCCGGCGGCGCGCCCGCCAACAGGTCGCCGGCAAGCGTTTCGACGGAAACGCCGTTGAGGGCGGCATTGAGCCGGGTGGCGGTCAGCGCATTGGCATCGATATCGGAGGCGATAACCCGCGCGGCACCGGCCTTTGCCGCCGCGATGCCGACCAGACCCGATCCGCAGCCGAGATCGAGAACCCGCCGGCCGGCCACATGGTGGCGCTCATCCAGCACGAAGCACGCCAGCACCGTGCCGCCGGCCCAGCCATAGGCCCAGTAGGGCGGCACATCCGTCGCTTCCCCGCCTTCGAGCAGACGGCCGAGGCGGCTGCCCGGATGCGCGGTGTAAAGGCGGATATCCGTCACGAGCGGCGCGGGTTCGACGCGCAGATGGCGGCGAATGAAAGCTTCGGGATCGATCCCCGGTTGGGCGGACCTTTCGCTCATCGCAGCTTCGGCCTGACCTCCTTCTCGAAGGATTTGAGCGCCGCAGCGATCGCCTGGTGCATGTCGAGATAGCGGTAGGTGCCAAGCCGACCGCCGAAGATCACGTTGGTCTGCCGATCCGCCAGCGCCTTATAGGCAAGGTAGGTCCGTTTATCCTGCGCCGTATCGATCGGGTAATAGGGCTCGTCGGAGCGGCCGGCAAAACGCGAGAACTCTTTCACGATCACGGTCTTTTCCGTCTGGTAGTGCCGTTCCGGGTTGAAGTGGCGAAATTCTAGGATGCGTGTGAAAGGCACGTCCTCGTCGGCGTAGTTCATCACCGCCGTGCCCTGGAAATCACCAATGGGCAGAACCTCCTGAGCAAAGTCGATCGTGCGCCATTTGAGTTCACCGGCGCAATAATCGAAATAGCGGTCGATCGGGCCGGTATAGACCACCGGTACGTGATCGGGGATTTGGCCCCTCACATCGAAATAATCCACGCCGAGCCGGGTCTCGATCAGCGGATTGCCCAGCATGCGCTCGAAAATCGCCGTGTAGCCGTCCACCGGCAGCCCCTCGTAAGGATCGTTGAAATAGCGGTTGTCGAACGTGTAGCGCATCGGCAGGCGGGTGATGATGCTTTCCGGCAGTTCGCGCGGATCGGTCTGCCACTGTTTTGCCGTGTAACCGCGAATGAAGGCTTCGTAGAGAGGCCGGCCGATCAGCGAAATCGCCTTTTCCTCGAGATTTTGCGGCTCGCGGCCAGCAAGTTCCGCCGCCTGTTCCGCGACCAGCGCCCGCGCCTCGTCGGGGCTCATATGCCTGCCGAAAAACTGGCAGATGGTGCTCAAATTGATCGGCATGGCATAAACTTGGCCCTGATGGGTGGAGAACACCCGGTGCCGGTAATCCGTGAACTGCGTGAAGCGGTTGAGATAATCCCACACCGCCCGGTTCGGCGTATGAAACAGGTGTGCGCCGTATTTATGCACCTCGATGCCGGTTTCGCGGTCATTTTCGCTATAGGCATTGCCGCCGATATGGCGACGGCGATCGATCAGCAGAACGCGCTTGCCAAGCTCGTTGGCGACGCGCTCGGCAATCGTGGCGCCGAAAAAGCCGGCACCGACGATGATGATGTCATGGTTCGAAAAGCTCATGGTCCCACCCGCCTTGACTGCGGGCGACCATAAGGGCGGAGAAGCCCATGGCAAGCCGCACTTCGCCGTCCTGAACATCATGAACAGAAAACCCGCCGCCACAGAGGTGGCGACGGGTCCGGATGTCGTGCCTTCAACGGGATCAGCTGAAGACGAAATAGTCGTGATGATGCTCCAGCGCAGAAACCGTTGACTGCTTGATCAGGATCGAGTTCTGGTCGTTGAAGGTGATCAGAACATCATTGCCCTGCTGCGTCATGTTGAGATCCTCGAAACTCGAGGCCCAACTGCTGTCGATATCGATATAATCAGGGCCGCTGGCATCATTGTTGAAGTTGAACACCGTGTCCTTGCCGCCTTCATAGAGCATCTTTCCGTCGCTGGTGGTGCGGAAATAGAAGGTGTCGTTGCCGACACTGCCATCCAGCGTCTGCCCGTCGGCATAGGCATAGAGATCGTGACGGCCGTCCACATGCGCGATGTCGCGCGACAGGATCGTGCCCCCGGCACTCATGTGGTCGCTCCAGATATCGCCCGTGCCATCCTGCTTGTAGGCATGCACGATGCGCGAACCATCGGCCTCGATCTCCGACTTGTAAAGAAGCGTGCCCTTGGCATCATAGGTGCTGACATCCTTCGACCCGTCAGAGAAGCGCTGCTCCCGGTAATCGTAGGAGCCATCCGCGTGAAAACGGTCGATCGCCGTGATGTTGCCGCTGGCATCGGTAGACTGATGTTCGGTCACATAGGTCTTGCCGGCGATCTTGTAGGCCCAGTTGTCCATCGTGCCGTCGGCATTCTTGATGTTCTGCTTCATCAACTCGCCGCCGACATAGGTTTTGTTGGATGCGCTGCCGTCGGTGTTGAGCACATAGTCGGTCAGCATCACGCCGGCCTTGTCATAGGTCGTCGTCTGCTTGTCGCCCAGATGACCAACATAGCTGTAGCCGGTGCGGATGCCATCCGTGTAGGTCGTGGTGAACAGGTCCCCATCCGGCTCCTTGACCATTTTGGAGACCATGTCGCCACTGGCCACATCGTATTTCAGCGTCGTATTGGTGCCGTCGGGCGCGACCGTTACGTCGTTCTGCAGCCGGCCCGCGGTGTCGTAATACATGTATTCGCGCGTACCGTCGGTGGAGCGGACCTCGCGATAATCATAGGTGCTGTCCGTGTGCAGCCGCTCGATCAGCAGGATATTGCCGGCCGCATCGTTCTTCTGGTGAACGGTGACATAGGTCTGGCCCTTGATATTGTAGGACCAGTTGTCCAGCGTGCCGTCGATATTCTGGGTGTTCACCTTTGTCAGCACACCGCCGACATAGGTCTTGTTGGTGGCGCTGCCATCGGCATTGGCGATATAGTCGGTGAGCATGATGCCGGTCTTGGCATCGTAGGTGATCGTCTGCTTCCAGCCCTCATGGCTGGTGGCGACATAAAGCGTGCGCACACCATTGACATAGGTGCTCGTAAACAGGTCCCCATCCGGCTCCTTGACCATTTTCGAAATCACGCTGCCGCTGGCCGGATCATATTTGAACGTGGTGTTGGTGCCGTCAGCCGCCACCTGCACGTCGTTCAGAACGCGTCCCGCTGCATCGTAGTAGAGGAACTGTTTGGCGCCGTCAGCCGTGCGGATTTCCCGGTAGTCGTAGGTGCCGTCCTTGTGCAGGCGTTCGATCAGCGTGACATTGCCCTGGGCATCGCTCTTCTGGTGGATGGTCACATAGGTCTGGCCGGTAATGTTGTAGTTCCAGCTGTCATAGGTCCCATCGGCATTCTGGCTGTTCTGCTTAGTCAGAACGCCGCCGACATAGGTCTTGTTGACGGCACTGCCATCGGCATTGAGCCGGTAATCCACCAGAATGACGCCGGTCTTGGCATCGTAGGTGATCTGCTGCTTCCAGCCCTCATGGCTGGTAACGGCGTAAAGCGTGCGCACGCCATTGGTGTATTGCGAGGTCAAGACGTCGCCATCGGTTTCCTTGACCACCTTGGAAATGATCTGCTCGGTGGCGGGGTTGTAGGTGAAGGTCGTGTTGGTGCCATCCGAGGCCACCTGCACATCCGTCACCAGCTTGCCGGCAGCGTTGTAATAGAAGAACTCCTTGGAGCCATCCGCCGCGCGCACCTCGCGATATTCATGGGTACCATCGGCGCGAAGACGCTCGATCAGGGTAATGTTGCCCGCCGCATCATTCTTCTGGTGGATCGTCTCATAGGCCTGGCCCTTGATGTTGTAGGACCAGTTGTCATAGGTGCCGTCGGCATTCTTGGTATTGAGCTTCATCAGCACGCCGCCGACATAGGTCTTGTTGGCGGCACTGCCGTCCGATTGAAGGACGTAATCAGTCAGCATCTGACCGGTCGTGGCGTCATAGGTGATCTGCTGTTTCCAGCCCTCGTGGCTGGTCACTGCGTAAACCGTGCGCACGCCATTGGTATATTGCGTGGTGAAGATATCGCCATCGGCCTCCTTCACCATCTTCGTCACCAGATTGCCGGTTGCCGGATCATAGGTCAGCGTCGCGTTGGTGCCATCAATAGTCACCGTCACGTCGTTGAGCAGCTTGCCGGCGGCGTCGTAATACATGTATTCCCGGGTGCCGTCGGCCGAGCGGATCTCCCGATAATCGAACGAGCCATCGCCATGCAGGCGTTCGAGCAGCGTGATATTGCCGTTGACATCGAATTTCTGGTGGATGGTCTCATAGGACTGTCCGGTAATATGGTAGTTCCAGGTCTCGTGGGAGCCGTCATTGTAATAGACGACCTTGCTGACCGGAATGCCGCCATCGATGCCGTAATCGGTGGTCAGCGTCAGGTTGCCGGCCGCGTCGAATTCCTGAACCTTCGTCCACTGCGCTTCGCCATAGGTGACCGAAAAGGAAAAGCCGCCCGCGATCTTGGCAAGCAGCGGACCGTAATTGGCGATCATGTAGGCCATCGTCTCGACGGATGAGACGGCGAGCACATTGCCATCGGTCAGCGTGATGGTCTGCAGGCCCTGCGCATCGTCGAGAGTATGCATCTGCGACACGAATTCGGCAGCCGTCATGCTCAGGGCGGGATCGACAGTGATGACCGGCTCATGCACGGCTTCAGTGGCGCCGACCTCGATAATGAGGGGACTGTCGCTGAGCGGGATCGTGAAGGAGCTGACATTGCGATAGACGGCGATCGGCGTCAGGCCCTGCATCGGGTCATAGACGCGGATGACGCTTTCGGTGCGGCCGAGATTGACCGTGACGGTCTGCGGCGGATTGACGATGTCGGTATCGGTGACGTCGTTGAAGACGGGCGCATCGCGCCAGACGACCAGGTCATAGACGCCGCCGGATTTTTCCATCAGCATCGAATGTGTGTCGGCGGGCGCGCCGGTCAGCGAATAGTCGACGTCGATAATGCCGTCGGCCGTGCCGTCGTCGCCGAAGCTCAGAATGGTGGTGAGATTGTGAAGCGCGATCGCCGCTTCCTTCGGCGTGCCATCCTGTTCGAAAAGGCCGAAATAGACTTCCTTTTCGCCGCGCGGCCGGCTCGCCTCGTTGTCGAACAGTTCGTAGATATAGGTTTCCGACGCGCCGTTCTCGTAGGACAGAAGCAGGTCGGAGAGCAGCAGCTTTGCCTGCGCCGTCTCGCTCGTGCCGATGCCGGGCTCGGTCTTCAGCGTCGTATGCCCCGTCTCTGTCACGATCAGCCGGTCTCCGACCGAAGCGCCCTGCGCGAGGCCCAGCGTGTATTCAACCTGGCTGTCGGCGTCCTTGCCGGTATGCGTGTAGGTATGGGCGTTGGCCGCATCGGAATACTGACCCAGATCGCCGAGCTTGGCGTAGTCGGCGAGATTATCATAGGCCAGGCTGAGGTTGATGACGGTGATGCCGGCAAGATCCGGCTCCGCCTTGACCGCTGTGTACAGCGCTTTCTGGAAAGCGATGGCGGCATCGAGCCCGACCTGACCGTTGAAGCTGACGCTGTTGACATTGGCTTCGTTGACACCCTCGATGGCAATCACCGAGCCGGGATGCTTGGCGATGAAGGCCTTGAGCGCGATGATGTGCCCCTCGATCCCCGCCTCGCCCTTGGCCGGCAGGGTGTAGGTGACGCGGAAATCGAACTGGATGCCGGCATTTGCCATGGCGTCGATGACCGGCGAGGCCTTGCCATGCTCGGCAAAGGAATCGCGTACCTTGCTGATCCCCAGATAGTCGAGGCTCTCCAGGATCAGGCTCGAATTCTTGTAGCCGTCGCTATAGGTCGATCCCTTGGTATTGATACCAATGGAGTTCACGAAGGTCGACGCATTCACCACTGTCCGATTATCCGACATCATTTATCCCCGTTCGGTCATCTACAAAAACATGAAACTCTCAATCGTCCCCTGTGGGACTGCATGGCATTTCCTGGATCAGAGCCTGATCGCCTTTCGGACGACCACGTCCGAAACTCATGACCGCGCCCGGCAGGCACGGCGTTTCGGCCGGGGTTGCGACAGGCAAACCCGCACGGCCTTCTGCAAATGGTCCGGCCTTGAAGCCGGTGCGCGAGGATCCGAAGATTGCTCGCGCCTATCCTCCCGGTGAATGCGTCCGGCTGGGCGAAACAATGTTCGCCTTCTCTAGCCGGTTCGGTCGGCCTTGTGCCGCCGTCATCGTCAACCCGGTCCAACCCGGGGCAAAACGTCTTACCTTATCGAAATATCTGCTGAAAAATGGGTATCGGCATGCTTTGAGAGTTCCACCAGCACCGGTGTCGCTCCAACATCAAGCCTGCCGTCACTGGCAAGCGGTCGATCCGTGCACAAGCCTTGCGCCTTCGCCACCGAACCGGACGGCATGGACATCTGCGCGCGAATGTCCGCGCGCGTCGTCCAGGCTGCGAGCGTCACGCCCTCGTCTTTCTCCATCGCCAGGACGAAGACGTCAGGCATCGGGCGGCTCAGGTGAAAGGCCCTGGCATCCTTGACCAGCCGGATCACTTCGCGCACCGCGCAGGCAGCGGGTTTCGGCTTGTAATCGTAATCGAAGAGGCCGAAATTGGCCTCCAGGTCGTTCATGTCGCGGCCCTGGTCCTTCAGCTGATAGACCCAGGCCCCTTTCATCCAGGGCGTGGCTGCAGACCACAACAGGAACTGGGCGATATTATCGGCCTGTGTTTGGGCGTCGATCACACAGGGCTGCTTGGCCGTAGGCCAGCCGAACTCCGTCACCGCTATCGGAACCGGCCCGCCCTGCCCCTGCGAAAGCGCCGTCTGCAGGCTCTCCAGCCGGTCGACCAGTTCCGTCGCATTGCGCTTTGTCTCGTCCGGCTCGCAATGGTTATACATATGCACCGACAGACCTGCGGGGGCCGCCAGCGCACCGCCATCGACGATTGCGCGCGTCCACTGCCAGCCGCTGTCGACACCGACGGCGCCAACCAGAAGCGGTGCGCCGGGCGCAGCTTCCGCCACAGCGGGAACCACGGCCTTGATCAAGGCGGTGTAATGCGCCGCCGCCCGCGGATCGTCCGGCTTTCCCGGCCCTACCAGAAACGGCAGCGAAAACCGCGCCGTCAGGTTCCACTCGTTCCAGATCTCGTAGATCGGATCGAACGGTTCGGCGGCCGCCGCTGCTCGGGCGGAAAAATCGGCAAATGCCCTGCGCCCCGTTTCCGTGATCGGCGGATCGCCCTCGGCCACCTGCGGATTGCCATGGCCGAGGATGAGCAACGGACGCGCCGGCCGCAGCTTCATGAAGTCGAACAGTTGCCGTGGCTCCGGCCGGCCGCGTCTTGCCCCCGCCTGGTCGAAAGCGGGCCAGGCAAGATCGTCACGGTAGGAGCCGAAACCCATGTCCCTGATCAGGGCCGCGGATTTCTCCGCGACATAATTGTATTCGCCGCCAATGCCGAAATGCACGCCGACGCCGATCACCAGAGGCTCCGGCCGAACAACGAGGTTCGCCCGGTCGAGGGAGACGGAAACGCTTTCGGCAGAGACCGCGACACCCGTATGCAGCACCGCCAAGGCCGTGACCGCGATGCGCAATGTCGTCACTGTCTTCCGCATCCAGCGCTCCTCAAAGCCGTCAGATCAGCGTCAGGCGTGTGCCTGCTATCTGCAACATCCGGCAAAAGTGTGACGTTGTCACGAATTTTTAGCTGTAAAATTCCTTGTACCATTCCGCGAACCGGCGCACGCCGTAATCGAGTTCCAGCTCCGGCTTGAATTTCGTCAGCGCCACCAGGAGATCCGGGGCGGCATAGGTGCGCGGCACGTCACCCTTCTGCATCGGCAGCATGTTACGGATCGCCGGCTTGCCCATGGCTTCCTCGATCGTCTCGACGAAGCGCATCAGTTCCACCGGCTGGCCGCCGCCGATATTGACGACGCGGAACGGCGCATGCGCCGACAGCGTATCCGTGACCGTTTCGGAGACGACGCGGCTTTCTTCAGATGGCGGCACCGCCATCAGCCGCACGATACCTTCGACGAGGTCATCGATATAGGTGAAGTCGCGGCTCATCTTGCCTTCGCCGTAGATATCGATCGGACGATCGTTGCGGATGGCATCGACGAACTTGAACAGCGCCATATCGGGGCGGCCCCATGGGCCATAGACCGTGAAGAAACGGAAGGCCGTGGTCGGCACCTTGAACAGATGCGCGTAGCTGTGCGCCATCAGCTCCATCGACTTCTTGGTCGCGGCATAGATGGTCATCTGTTCGTCGGCCTTGTCGCTTTCGGCAAACGGTATCTTTTCGTTGGCGCCGTAGACGGACGAGGTCGAGGCCAGAAGCAGGTGCTTCGGCTGGATCTGTCGGGCAAGCTCGATGACGTTGAACGAGCCGACAAGATTGGAATCCACGTAGGAACGCGGGTTTTCGAGGCTGTAGCGAACGCCGGCCTGAGCTGCGAGATGGACGATCACGTCCGGTTCGGCAAGCTCGGCCGCCTTATCCAGCGCATCCTTGTCTTCCAGCTGCGCCACGACCGCCTTGAAGCCGTTGGATCGCGACAGGATCTCGTGGCGCTTCTCTTTCAGCCTGGTATCGTAATACTGCGTCATGCCGTCGAAACCGACGACGAAATGGCCCTCGTCGAGCAGCCGCTTGGCCAGATGGAAACCGATAAAGCCCGCAGTGCCGGTAATGAGATAGCGCATGTTTACCCTTTCGCGCGATGTGGGGTCGAAACGACCCCCACCAGGTTGATCTGGCTGCCGCCGCAATGGGTCGTCTGACGGTCAGCTAAAACGTACATCAATGATTCAAGCCCTGTCTACCGCAGTGCAGCATAAATCTGCGCAACTGTCATTTTTCGACGTGGCGATCATGCCGCCATCCCGATGGTTTTCGAGAACCTGAAGAGAAAGATCGCACGGGCGGCCGCAACCAATATCGCCGTGGCGAGCGCCGCAATGCCGGTGCCGGCGAAACCGAAGATCTCGATCATGGCAAAGGCCATGGCCACCGACATGATGACGCCGAGGAGGTTGATCGTGGCGTAATGATTATCCTTCTTCATGCTGGTAAGGCCGACATTGAGAAGATCCGAGCAGGAGCGGATGACGGCGGCGAGCAGAAGCATGATGAAGATCGAGCGGTATTCGGTGACGTCCTTCATGTCGAGGACATGAATGAGGATCTCGCTGGCGACGAAAACGCCGGCACCGAGCACGACCGAAAGCGCCGCCACCTTGATGAACTGGTTCTTCATGATGCGCCTCCAGTCGGAGGCCGAGCCGGCATTATAGGCCTTGAACAGGACAGGCAGCGCTAGTTGCACCACGGCCGTGGTCATCAGCGTCTGCAGCGCATTGGTGAGCGACCAGTAGAACGTGTAGACGCCGGTCAATGTCAGCCCGAGCATGAAGGAAACGATGTAGCGATCGGCATAGACGAGGCCGACGAGACCGAGATCACTGAAATAGATGAACCACGACCGCCGCAGGCGCTCCCTGATCCATGTGCCTTCGAGCCGTGCTCCAGCGATTTCCCGAAGCGGCCATTTGCGGATCAGCCAGTAGAGAACGGCAAACACGACAACATAGCTGAGGATCCAGCTGGCGAACACCGCTTCGAGGCTGCGCAATGTCGGCAGCCATAGCCCAAGGCCGACGATGACGGGCACCCACAACGCCGAGCGTATGAACACGAGAATGTTGGCCTGCAGCGCCATTTCCATGGCAATCATCGGCACATGCAGGTCGAGCGCATAGGTTTCCAGCCACACCAGCGCGATGATAAGGATGTAGATGGCGGCAAGAGGATAACCGGTGACGTAAGCCAGTCCGATCGCTAGCAGCGTCGCCAGCATCAGCGAGATCGTCGTCACCACCAGCCGCGTCTTGATCTTTGCCGCGGCCGTCACGATCGGAACGCCCACGGCATCGCGGGCGACGAAGTAATTGAGCCCCCAGCCGACCAGCGCCGGCATGATGCCGACCGCGCCGAGCGTCAGCCCGTAGATACCGGCCGCCTCATAGCCCAGGTATTTGACGATATAGAAGGTGAGCAGGAAGCGAAAAACCAGGGTCGAGGCACGCAGGCCAAGATTGGCAAAACTGTTCAGCTTCTTCAGAAATCGCATGGATCGGCATTCCCAGACGCGACGGGAGGTCGCTGGTTCTTATCGACGCCCGTTCTCAAGGATGAAAACCTGCGCTTGTTCGGTTCGTAATGCGGTTGCCGCGGTCGATCTCGGCAATCATGGCCAGCACTTGCCGCGCCGTTCGGGCCCAGGAAAAATCGTGCGTCCGCGCCAGTCCCCTTTCGCGCACGGCGGCAAGATCGACGGTCTCGTCGACCACGTCACGCATGGCCGAGGTGATCGAGGCCACGTGATAGGGATCGAAATAGATGACCGCATCGCGGCAGACTTCGCGCACCGGGGCGATATCGCTGGCAATCACCGGACAACCGAGTGCCATCGCCTCCAGCGGCGGAATGCCGAAACCTTCATAAATGCTCGGGAAGACCAGTGCCGCCGCCTTGCGGTAAAGCGCCAGGATTTCGGCATCGCTCAACCGGCCGGTGCTGATGACATTGGGCGGCAGTTCGCCGAGCAGGGATTTTGCAAACGTGCTGGCCGCGCCGCCCACCATGACCAGCGCCACATCCGGCCGGTCCAGCGCCACGAAGGCACGAATGGCATTGGCGAGGTTTTTGTTGCCGGCCGGCGATCCGACGAACAGGAAGAACCGCCGGGTCTGGAGATCGAACCTTGCCAGGACCGAAAAATCCGGCTCCACACCGAGGACGTGATCGACGGCATTGGGCACCAGCCCGATCCGTGCCGCGTCCACGCCAAGCAGTTTGGCAAGTTCCTGCCTCGAAAAATCGGACACGGTCGCCAGATTGGCGCGTTTCGCCAGCAGACGCCCGAGCAGGCGGTGAAACGCACCATAGGCGCGGGAAAAATTCTCGGGATGGCGATAGACCAGCGCATCATGCAGCACCGTCAGCTGCCGTCCGTGCAGGACCGGACCGGAATTGCACAGATTGACCAGCACGCCATCCTTGCTGGCCCGCCAGAGATCCGTCTGTTCCCAGGCATGGCCGCCACGGCTGCCGACATTCTGAAAACCAACGGCTCTCAGTCCGGCCGGCCGTGCGACACCCTGCGGCGCCAGCACGACGAAACGCCCGGCCTGCGCCGACGCCAGCGTGGAATCAATCTCGTTCAGGATCATGCCGGCAAAGCGTTCGACGCCGGTAACCGGTCGGCCGAGAAAGCGGCCGTTGATGAAGACGGTTCTGGCCGGCGCACGCGACATTTCAACGGGCATTGGCGCCCTGCCCGATCGGTGCGCGGGTCCCGGTGATGCGCTTCGACAGCCGATTGAAGAACTGTCGACCCGGCTCCTCGACATAGGCATAGGTGAAGCAGGCGCAAAGAATGACTACCGCCAGATAAAGAAGCGCCATCAGGTCCATCAGACCGGCAGGACCGAAGGCCAGACGTTCATGCACCCCATCGGTGGCAATCAGCGACTGTCCGAGCCAGCCCTGAGCGACCCTGGCGATGGCGAAAAGGACGGCGAAGACGAAGAAATGGACGAGATAGATCGAGTAGGAAAGCTTGCCAAGAAACAGCAGCGGCCGAATGCGCAGAAGTTTCGCAACCGTTCCGCGCTCGTAGGAGAAGAGCAGGATCGCCACTGAGAAACCGAGGATGTTGAAGGTCGTATAATGCGGCTTGAACCAGAACAACAGCAGCATGATCGCGGTCGCCGCCAGTTCCGCGACGGTGCCCTGCACGGCGGCATTGCGGCGCAGCCTCAAGTGAAGCTCATAGGTCAGATGGCCGGCAAAGAAACCGAAAATGCACTGAACAAGGCCAAGCCCGGACGCGAGATTGAGGTCCGGCTTATAGGTATCGAGCCAGACCAGTCCGACGCCGGACGCGACAAAAACCGCAACCGCCCCCCAGCCGCGATACTTGCCGAGCGACAGTACGAGCGAAACGAACAGGAGGTAAGTGTAGAATTCCGTGCTGATCGACCAGCTCGATGCATTCCACGTCAGTTCCGGAAAGGGAATGACCGCCTGAAGCAGAAAGATGTTGGCGATCAGCGAGGCGATATCATTGGTGCCGGCAAACGCGCCTTCCTGGCTGTGCAGTCCCACCCGGGCCGCCATCATCAGCTTCGCCAGCTCCAGCGCCACGAATATCGAAAGCGTGAAAAGATGCAGCGGATAAAGCCGGCCGAACCGGCGAATGACGAAACGCCAGCCATCACCGCTGTTGGAGAGGGATGTCCGATAGGCATGAGTGATGACGAAACCGCTCAGCACAAAGAAGAACGGGACCGCCAGGTTGCCGTGCCGGATCAACGGGAAATCGTAGAAAAAACCGGCTGTCTGGAAATGGAACAGCGCGACCAGAAGGGCGGCAATCCCCCTCCAGGAATCGAGGGCGTCGAACCTGATCTGCCCTTCTTTCATACGCCATACTCCCCGGGGTCGGTGTATCTGCAGCACCAGTCTTGGGTCATCGAAACGCCCCCGTCAAGCGATATGCTGCGTTGCATATAATTCTCGATCAGTTATCGTCCAGCCCAGTCAACGACCTATATCGGAACAAAATTCGCATCGCTCATCGTGATGTTAACCAAGGTTGATAGGTGTTCGATCTGGCGAAAATGCGGTCGGGTACGGCACGTTTGCGGAGACAGGATGACATGACGGAAACGCCGTTCGAGAAGGTCAGGGCAGACCTCAAACGCTATGCGCTGCGCGAAGACAGGACATCCGCCAGCCTTGGCTTCACGCTGCGCATGCTGCTGTTGACCCCCGGCTTTCAGTTCGTGTTTTCTCGGCGCCTGCAGGAAATGGCGGTGAAGATCCCGCTGGTCGGCCGGCTTCTGCGCCGTATCCTGTGGTGGTGGAGTTGCGTCTTTTTCGGTTCGGAACTGGCAATGGCCGCGAGGATCGGCGGCGGGCTTTATGTGCCGCACCCTTTCGGCATCGTCGTTGGCGCAGCCACGCTCGGGCGCAATGTTTCGATCCTGCAAAACGTCACCATCGGCCGCAAGGCGGCCGATGATCCGCGTGATCCGGTGATCGAGGATGACGTGTCGATCTCGGCCGGCGCTGTCGTGGTCGGGGCGATCATCATTGGCCAGGGAGCGACGATCGGCGCCAATGCGGTCGTCACCAGGGATGTGCCCGCACAGACGATCGCCATGGGCATACCGGCGAAAGTCGTCGTCCCCAAATCGCCAGAGGACACGCCGGTAACCGACGCATCCGCCACCGCCAGCCCGGTCGCTTAAGGAACCGCGCGGATGCGGATCGCCCTGTTCAGTGCCCTTTATCCGACACCGAAGCACCCGAAAATCGTCGGCGGTGCGGAAGTGTTTGCCCGCCAGTTCGCCGAGGCGCTGGTTGCCGGCGGCGACGACGTGATGGTCATGTGCAATGCGCTGAACGGGCGGCGCGAGACCGAATTCGTGAACGGCGTGCGGGTCGAATTCATTCCGGTACGCAACCTTTATGCGCCCTTTCAAGAGCGTCAAAATCCGGCCATGCGCATGCTCTGGCACGTCATCGACGACTGGCAGACGGCCCATCCCGCGATCGCCGAACTGCTCGACGATTTCCGACCGGACGTGATCAATTCCAACACGATCAATGGCCTGACCGCCGATATCTGGCGCGTGGCGAAAAGACAAAAAATCCCTACAGTACATACGCTGCACGACTATTACCTCACCTGTCCGCGCTGTTCGCGTTTTCACGGCGACAAATCCTGCGGAATGGCCTGTACTGCGGTCACGGTCGGTCGGCGCCGCCGTGCAAAAAGCGTCGATGCCGTGGTCAGCGTCAGCCAGCGCACGCTGGACCTTCATATGGACGACGGGCTGTTTGCCGGAGCGGCAAAACACGTGGTGAGAAACGTGCCCAACCCCGCCATCACCTTCTCCCCTCGCTCGTTACCAGCGCCGCCGCTGCGCATCGGCTATCTCGGCCGTTTCTCACCGGAAAAGGGTGTCGGCCTGCTGATCGAAGCCGTGGCGCGTCAAAAACCCGGCACGGTGAGACTGGCGCTTGCCGGAAACGTGCCGCAGGATGAAAAGGCGCGGCTGCGGGCACTCGCGCCGGATGCCGATCTTGATTTCGTCGGTTTTGTCTCGCCTTCGGCGTTTTACGCCACCGTCGATGTCATTGCTCTTCCATCGATCTGGGAAGAGCCCGGTGCATTGGCCCTGGTGGACGCCCTGGCGGCCGGACGTCCGGTCCTCGGCAGCCGTTTTGGCGGCATACCGGAGGTGATCGAACACGGCGTCACAGGATGGATCGTCCCGCCGGGCGCAGACGGTTTTGCCAAGGCGATCGAGGCTCTCGTCGAGGATCCGGCCCGGGTTCTTGCCGCTCAGGAAAAGTTGCGCGAGCGTCCGGGCCGGGTGTTCGATGATGTCGTGCGCGAATATCGCGCAATCTATCGCTCGTTGATGCCGGCCGTGGCGCAAGCGTCCTGAACCGGCGCTCTCGGCCTGGTCCGTCGCGACAGCCAGGCGCCCATCGGCTTTTCAAGAAGCAGATGCACGGCGGTCGAGGCAATGACCGACGCAATAATTCCGCCGATAAAGATGCCGGGCAGCGGCAGACCCAGCATCACACCGATGACGCCGAAGACCTTCAGTGCGAACGGATGCGATAGATAGAGCGCATAGGACGCATCCCCGCCCAACGCGAAGACGCGCGTGACGCGGCCATTGCGTGCCGAGGGTCCAAGCACCACGGCGGCGGTGACCAGG
Organism: Neorhizobium sp. NPDC001467; assembly: GCF_050275975.1. Taxonomy (NCBI): domain Bacteria; kingdom Pseudomonadati; phylum Pseudomonadota; class Alphaproteobacteria; order Hyphomicrobiales; family Rhizobiaceae; genus Neorhizobium; species Neorhizobium sp. NPDC001467. The sequence continues at coordinate 54,295 of NZ_JBNNPS010000013.1, forward strand.
ATCGCCGGCAGTCCGCCGGTGATGAGGCGCGTGACATGTTCATAGGCCGAAATCTGGTAGAGCCAGATCGCCAGCGCCAGCCCAGCGGCGATCATGACCACCACCACGCCGAGCGGCAGGCGAAAACCCTTGAGGTAAAGCGCCGCAAGCCCGATGCCGAGGAGGAATTCGCCGATAATGCCATTGCCCCAGAATTTGAGCGGCCAGACCTGATCGGGCACCAGCATCGCGCCCAAGCACAAAACGGCAAACAGAACCAGCATCACCACAATGCCGACCGGCCTGCGCAGACACAGGGCCAGCGCGAAGACGGCGTAAAACAACATCTCGTAATTCAGCGTCCAGCCGAGCGAGAGCAGCGGAAACAGTTCGCCGTCGGCCCGCGGAAAGGGAATGAAGGCGTAGGAGGCGACGATGTGGCGAATATCCAACCCGTTATTGTTGATCAGGCTGCCGGCGGCGAGGATAGACACCAGCATCAGCGTCGTGAAGATCCAGTAGAGCGGAACGATGCGTACCAGCCGCCTGCGCAGGAAATCAACCGGCGCGCCCGGCCGACCGAAGCGGTCATGCATCATGTAATACATGATGAAACCGCTGATGACGAAAAAGATGTCGACGCCGAGCCCCCAGTCGAGAAGGCCGATGCCGCCAAACGTGCCGCTGCTGCGGGCAGCAACATTTAACACCTCCGCATGCGCATGCGCAAAGACGACGAGAAAGGCGGCGAAGAACCGCAGGATCTGCACGTTGACAACGTAGTGTCCGCTCTCACGGATATGTGCCTGCGACATGGCTTTTCCATTCATCGCGCCCGCCGAAGAGCGCCGCCGACCTAAATCTTTTCGCAATGCAAAGCTAACATGACGATGTCATGGATTCGAGCGATTATCCCGACGGTTATTTCGAAACCTCCCCTACCGGGTGGATATTTTTAATATATCAACCATTTGCGCAGCCGCCACTGCCGCAGTCCCTGCGTTTCGAAATGGAGCAGGCGTTGACATTGCGCTTCAGGCGGGTACGAAACATAATATTCCTTCGCAATTGCGAAATGAACCGGACGAACGGGAAGCCTCATGAAATTCTGGGATGTCGTCAAAGCGGATCTCATGGCGAATGCCGGCCACCGCAGCATGAAGAAGCTGCCTTTCACCTTCCTTTTCAATCCCGGTTTTGCCACGGTCTTCCTGCATCGCGTCGCCACCCATTGGCACCAGGGCAGACTGAAACGTCTCGGCATCGTCATCTGGCGCTGGAACGTGACGCGCAGCGGCTGCCATATCAATCTGCGCAGTCGCATCGCGCCCGGCCTGTTCCTGCCGCATCCCGTCGGCATCGTCATCGGCGAGGGTGTGGAGATCGGCGAAGGGGCGGCGATCTACCAGACGGTCACGATCGGCAAGACCGCCTCGCCGCAATATCCGGTCATCAAAGCCGGCGCGACGCTCTATCCGAATGCCATCGTCATCGGTCCGATCACTGTCGGTGAAAAGGCGGTGGTGGGCGCAGGCTCGGTGGTCGTCAAGGACGTGCCGGACCACGGCATCGTCGCCGGCAACCCGGCCAAACTCATTCGTGTCGGTACCGGAGAATAATCGGGCCTGCGGGGCCTGATCGAATGAAGCACGAGCGTTCACGCGAACAACCGAACACGGGGGTGTTTTTGGCCATGGATCAGGTGAAATCGCGCAACCAGCTCTACCAGTTGAACTGGGTCCGTGCCGTCGCCGCGCTGATGGTCGTCTGTTACCATCTGGAAATCACCATGGCACTCTCGAAATATTTCGACCGCGCCGTGTTTCCGATCTTCAACGCCGGCTCGGCGGGCGTCGAGCTGTTCTTCGTGCTCAGCGGCTTCGTCATCTACTATGCCCATCACCGCGACAGGCAGGGTGATGTCGAGGCGGTGAAGACGTTTGTCTTCAAGCGCTTTCGCCGGCTTTATCCGCCGCTCTGGATCGTGCTGATTGCCACCACGGCGATGGCCTTTGCCGCGGGCGCCGAAGTGTCCGCCTGGGATATGATTGCCGCCTACCTGATCCTGCCGGTGGAAAAGGAAGTGCTGCTCGGCGTCGAATGGACGCTACGCCACGAAATGCTGTTTTACGCCACCTTCCTTGTCTACCTATGGAACCGCAAAATTGGACTTGCGCTTCTGATCGGCTGGGGCGTGATCGGCTCGCTTACCGGCGTTTTCCTCGATGAACCGTGGCTCCTCAAATTCCTGCTCAGCCCGTATCACCTGCTGTTCATGACGGGCATGGGCATCGGCTGGCTATTCGTGAGGCAAGACATGACGCAGGGCCTGCCGATCTTTCTCGCAGGTCTCGTCGTCTTTGCCGGCACATGGTGGCAGGTCAGCTATGGCGGCGGGGCGGATCCGGATTACCTGATCCTGCTCTTTGGCCTCGGCGCAACCGGCATCATCTACGGCCTCTGTGCGCTTCCTTCATGGAACCGGCCGTTCAAGCCCATGGACGTGATGGGCGCTGCCTCCTACAGCCTCTATCTCATCCATTATCCGCTTCTGTCGCTGCTTCTTAAGATCGTCATGGTCGTGCATGCCCATGTACCGCTGCCGCTGGAACTCTGGTTCGTCGGCATCGTCATTGCCTGCCAGGTGGCCGGCCTGCTGTTTCATTATTACGTGGAAAAGCCGGTGCTGGGCCTGACGGGACGGATCATGCAGAAGCGTCAGCCGCAGCCGGCAGAGTGAGGTCAGAAAAGGCTATACCTCACCCTTCCAAACCCCATCAATGATAAGCCTGAAAACTAGCCCTGCGGCCGCGGCACCATATCCGTCTGCGCATTCGCCAACCCCGGCTGCGTACTAATCGGCCCCGTATTGCGTGGCTTCAGCTTCGGCTGTCTGGGTGCACGTGCCTTGTTCCTCACGTGATAGCCGAACATCTCGCTGAAGATATAACCGAACATCAACGTCGCGTAGGATGGGCCGTAACACTGGATGGTGACGCTATAGAAATTGAACATCGTCATCAGCGACAGTTTGACCGGATCTCGGGCGTGGCGCACCATCAGGAACTGCATCGCCACGAACAGGATGAAGGGCATGCCCATCATGATCAGCGTCGACATGTAGAAATTGTCGAGCGGCAGATTGTAGTCGGCCAGCGCCGTGTAATCCATCGGATAGCTGAAACAGCCGAGCCCGCAGCCGAAGACCACGCCGGCGGGAAAGATGTCCGCGACGGTGCGGAAAGGCCCCGGCCAGGTATTGTCGATACGGTCCTGCAGGCTGAACAAGGTCGACGAAACCTTGCCCAGATCGGCGCCGTAAAACATCACCATCAGCAGCGGTGGGACCAGCAGGCACACGAAGGACCATTTGGCGACAAGACGCAGGAGGGCGATATTGATCGCCCGATCGCGCACGAACCAGACCGTGAAATAGATCGCGACATAAAGGAAATAGACGCCGAGCGCCGTCTTGCTGGTCGAGACCTGGATCGCCCACAGAATGATCGGGAACGCGATGATGTTGGTCAGAAAACTGTAATGCGGCGACAGCAGGATGAAGATGAAGATCACCATATAGGCGGCCATTGTGCTGTCGCCGGCAAGCCCGCCATAGCGAATGCCGCCCTCCTGCCACCAGAGTTTTGTGGCCTCGCGCTCCATGCCGAACGAGCTGATCGTCTGCCCGACCCACGGGTATTCGACGTAAGGGTTGGCCAGCAGGCCGAGGACTGAAGCCCCGCAGATGAGGATCAGCACCGCCCTTACCCATCGCCGCTCGGTCACGGAACGGCCGTAGAAGCAGAAGCCGACGAACATCGGGATGAACATCTTGATCGAGGAAAACAGCGAGAAGGCGGAGCTGTTCATGAAGAAGATGCTGGTGATCGTCGAGATGATGAAGATGTAGCAGAGATACATCCCGATCGCGTTCTTCTTGACGAAGAACTGCTGGTAGAAGAACAGGCCCATTGCCACGAAGGACATCAGGTCCGGCACGAACCACAGGAAGGACACGTGCAGCAGCTGGAACAGATAGCGGATGCTGCCGGTCAGGCCATCGCGAATGGCAAACAGGATGAAGGTCACGACGAGGAAGAGATAGATGACCTCCTCCCAGTCGATGCGGGGCCTGTCGCTCTGATAGGGTCTGGACTGGGATGGGCTCGTCATACCGTCTGCGGCTCCACGGCACGGGACGCTGCAACCGACACATACACATCGCCGATCTGGCGCACCATGCGGTCCGACGTATAGGCGGTGAGGAACCGCCGGCGCCCGACCTCACCGAACTGTTCGAGCGTTTCGTGGTTCAGCCCGGCAAGGCAATCGTGCAGCGCATCTGGATCCTCGGGCGGCACCAGCATGCCGTATTTGCCGTTTCCAAGAATTTCCACCAATCCGCCGACGGCCGCCGCAACCACGGGCTTTTCCATGCGCATCGCCTCGATCGCCACCAGCCCGAACCCTTCCCAGCGTGACGGCACTACGAGCACGTCGCAAGCTTTCATCTGGGCATAGACCCCATCGCGGTCCATCCAGCCGAGCTCGGTGATATGGGAGGGCAGCGTGTCCGGCATGTTTTCGGTGCTGACCGCAAAGCCGCCGACAAGGCGGACGCTCAAGCGATCGCCAAGCCCCTCGACTGCTTTCAGCAGAATATCGACGCCCTTCTGGTAATCGTATCGTCCGGCGTAAAGAAGGCGGATTCGATCGTCCTTCCATTCGGCAGCGGCGACCGCCGGCACATGCCGGTCGATGCCGCTTTCCACCAGCGTCACCTTGTCCGGTGAAAGGCCGAGTTCCATGGCCCGGCGGTATTCGTGTCGCGAAATGACAATGATGCTGTCGGCGACATTGCCGAGCTTGCGCTCGATCACCTCGGCGATGCTGCGGACATAGCGCGCACCCTGCATGTCCACCGACCAGCCATGCGGGCAAAAGACGATGCGATATTGCCGGCGCAGGCCAAGCACACGCACGATGACGCCCGCGACCGACGAATGGGCATGCACGACATCGGGCCGGAACGCGTCGATCGCCTGCAGGTAGCGCTGCATCAGCAACAGGGAGCCGATCAGCCGCGTCGGCCGCTTGAAGGTGATGATCTGCGCGCCGCATTCGCGGATCGCGGGGTCAATGAAATCGAAATGCGTTTCGGGCACCAGAAGCTGGACGTTGTCGCGCCCGTAAGCCTCGACCTGATGCGGGATCAATTCGGCCAGGTAGGAACCGGTGCCGCCGATGATGCTTTCGCAGACATGCAGTATCTTCATCGTTTCACCGCATCCGGCGGGACGAACGGGTTCGACCGGATTTTCCACCGCCAACGGACGCCCGAGCCGACGCGCCTGCCGGAGCACCGTGACGCCTTCGACTGCGCTGATGTGATCCGACAAACGAAGTCCTCCCAAACAAAGCTTTCAGTCTCAAGACCGCATGATCTTTTTAAGACCGGGCGAACGGATCAGCGGCAGCGAGAACCGTCGACCGAACATGACCAGACTTCTCAAATGTGCCCGCCCCGCAAAACTGAAAGGGCTTGCCGCACTCGATCTTTGATGGTCGTGCACGAGCTGCGCGCCCGGGAAGCAGATCACCTTCTTGCCGGCGCGCCAGACGCGGGCGCACAGATCGACATCTTCCATGTAGAGAAAATAGGCCTCGTCCATGCCGTTCAACTGCGCGTAAAGGTCGCTGCGGATGACGAAGCCGGTCCCCATCACCCATTCCGCCTCGAACGGTTTGCCGTCGCGCCAGGCTTCGCGCATGAGATGACGGTCGATGCGGCCGGCGAACATCTTGCCCAGCATGTTGACGCGGCGCGCACCGATATCGAGAATCGAGTAGAAACGCCGCGCCGAATATTGTCGGCTGCGGTCCGGATTGACCAGGTCGAGACCGACGAGACCGACGCTCGGATCACGGTCCATATAATTCAGCACCCGCGCGACACTGTCGAACTCGAAATAGGTATCGGGGTTCAGCACCAGCAGATAATCCGCATCCGTATGCTTGTAGCCTTCGTTGATGCCGGCGCCGAAACCGGCATTGCGGTCGGACGCGATCAGCCTGACCCCGATCGGCAGCTTGGCGCGCAAGACGGGCACGCTGTCGTCGCCGGAAAGATTATCGACGACGATAATTTCTTCCGGCTTGGCGACGGATTGCGCGATCATCGATTCCACGCAGCGGATCGTAAGACCGGCGGTGCGGAAATTGACGACGATGACGTTGAGAAGCGATGTGTTTGTCATCTCTGACCCATATGTTCGTGATGGGATGAAGTGCGCCGCCGGGACATCGGAAAGGGTGGCGGCAGAAGCGTTCTGCACGTGAAACAAGAAATAAAAATCATATACTTATGCCCTCTTTGTCGCACAGGAGAGCGGATCCAGCCCCGCGTCGAAGACGGTATCGGTGCTTTCCGCCCTCGGCGGATCGATCTCCAGCGCGTGGAAGAAGATATCGGCCTGTGCGACCGAGCGGCGATACATGGCTTCGATATGCGCCCGGCTGGCTTCGGCAATCGCTTCACGGTTGGCGGCAAGATCGGCGATGGCGCCGTCGAGCAGGTCCGTGTCCCTGTCGAGATCGAAGGACATGATGCGATCGGCCGTGCGCAGGCGCTCGGGGATGCAGCCGGTGGAAGAGGCCAGGATATCGCAGCCATAGCCATAGGCTTCGAGGATCACCAGCGGATCGGCCTCGTCGACCAAGCGCGACGGCAGCGCGAAAAGGTCGAGCCGTTGGTAAAACGCATCCTTGGCATCGTCGTAGACGGGGCCGAGATATTCGGCGCGGTCTGGATATTTCTGGCAGAAGGCGAGGATTTCTCTGCTGAGGCTTTCGTCGCGCACCGGGCCTGCGAGCACGAAACGAAAGTCGTCACGCCGGGCAAAGATGCGCTCCGCCAGCGCCATCAGATAATCCACCCCCTTTTCGCGGGTGAGAACGCTCAGGTGCCCCATCGTGATCGGGCCTGTGCGTACAGCACCCGCAAGCTTCTGCCTGAAAAAAAGATAGGCATTGGGCAGCACGAAGCTGCGGGCCTTGAGTTCGGGCGTCAGGTAGAGCGCGGCATACCTGTCCCGCATCGCTTCCGACAGAAACACGTGGCGCTGATAGCGACCGCTCACCGCCACTAGCGCGCGCGCCGACCATGTCGGGCCGAGATTGATCGGCCGGAAGGAATGGTGGTGGATGACGTGATCGAGGCGCTTGAGACGCAGCGCCGCCAGGCAGCCCATGAACAGCCACAGACCGTTCTGCCCCGGCGGCGAGCTATAGACATGATCCGTGCGCGGAATGGAAAACAGGATGATCAGCGGCAGGACGAGCGCGGCGGCGATCTTATCCGCACCGGAACCGCCGGTCGGCAGCACCGTCACCGGCGCGTGCTTTTCGAACTCGGCAACGATATGGCGATTGTAATTGGTCTGGCCGTTGAGCGGCTGCGGCATCGGGCCTATCACCCAGATGCGGCTGCGCCCGCCCTTTTTGGCCTTTGCGGCAGAGGCTGCGGAAAACAGCGATCGAACGAAGGAAAGAACCGACATTATTTGCGCACCTCGCTCCATTCGCCCAGCTTGATTGTGACCGGATCCCGCGCGGAAAAATCGAGAACAACAGGGGCCGGACCGATGCGGCCGGGTTCTGCTTTGGCCAGACCTTGAGCCTCGCATAGAGCCTCAGTCTTCTTCGGCTGCGTGGAAGACGTGTAACCCGCCTTCACCCAGTCGCCCTTCGTCCACATGACGATTTTCTGGCTGTCACCGGTACCAAGCCGCGCGACAAACACATCCGGCTGCGGTTCGCGGATTTCGACGCTGTCGGCCGATTTTACCAGTTCGGCGGCGGCACCCATAAAGCAGGCAGCTGGCTTGGGCTCATCCTCATAGGAAAACAGACCGTAATTGCTTTCACGCTCCACCGGATCCGGCGAAATGTTCTTCAATTCGTGCATCCACACCCCTTTGATGTAAGGGATTGCAGAGGCATGCAGGATGAACTGGGCGAATTGATAGGCTGAGGTGTCGAGCGGCATGCCGCAATTGCCCTTGGAAGTCGGCCAGCCGAATTCCGTGATGTAGATCGGCGCCTCGGTTCCGCCGCGCACCTGTTTCAGATCCGCCTGCAGTTTCTCGACGCGGTCGATCATTTCCTTCGCCGTGCGATCATGCGGATTGGCAGAGCACTGATTGTAGAGATGCACGGACAGGCCATCGGCCCCTAGCATCACGCCATCGCGCACGATGGCCTTGGCCCAACCCCAGTCTTCGTCATCACCAACGGCCCCAACGACGATCTTCGCCTCCGGATCGACCTGCCGGATCTTCTCGACGGCCACCTGGGCGACGCGGACATAATGGCTGGCCGCACGTGGATCGTCCTTCGGCCCCTCGCCCATGATGCGCGGCTGCGGTTTGCCGGTGCCGATATACATGTTCCATTCGTTCCAGATCTCGTAGATCGGATCGTATTGTTCGGTCAGCTCGACGGCCTTGCCGACATAATCCTCGAACAGTTCAAGCGCTGAATCGCTGATGGGCGGCACGCCTCCTTTGACGGCGGAATTGGCAAGGCCGAGATTGATCATCGGCGTCAAACCGGCCTGCGGCAGGAAATTCATCAGCCGGCCGGACTTGGCCAGAACCGGGCCCGACGGCGGGAAATTGAACGACTGCCACGGCATGTAATCGCGAAAGCTGGTCGCGCCGATCTGGGCGAGTTGATCGCGCACCTTATGCGCATCCTTGTATCCGAGGATGCGAACCGTGCCGAAATGCGTGTTGGCGCCAATGATCGGGGCGACATAGCCTCCGTCGCGCGGTGCTTCGAACGTCACGGATTGGGCCGATGCCGACGACGCGCAGGCGAACACACCGAAGCAGGCGCTCATGAGCGCCATGCGAAAACCGATCCGTGCCGATGAGTTATGGCCTGCCGTCTTCATGTCTTTTTCCTGCTTTTGCGCATGTCTCCCGACCCCGAGGCCGATACCGCACGCGACGCATGGAATTGTGCGCATGGCCTCAAACGGCCACCCGCCCGTCGAAATTCTTGATCTGGTCGATGAAATCGAGATAACGCCCGCCGAGATAGTCCTGATCGAACTCGCCTGCCTTCGATGCGGCATTGGCTTTGTAGCGTTCCAGCTTTTCGCGATCGGCCAGAACCTCTTCCAGCGCATCGCGCCAGGCGTTTTTATCGCCCGGCGGCACCAGAATGCCGTTCTCGTCATGCTGCACCAGTTCCGGGATACCGCCGACACGGCTGCCGATCACCGGCACGCTCATGCCCAGCGCCTGAATGACCACACCCGGCGAATTTTCCATCCAGATCGAGGGGATGCACAGGACATCGCTGCCGCCGATATTGTCGATCGCCGTCTGCAACGGCACATGGCCGGTAAATTCCAGCCATGTGTGGTGGCCGAACCGGGCCTTCAGCGCATCCGCATCGGCGCCCGATCCCACCACCTTGAAGGTAAACGGCCATTTGTCGGCAAGCTCTTCCGCCGCTTCGAGAAGCACATCCACGCCCTTGGCGGATTCCAGCCGTCCGGCATAGACGAAGCGCACGATATCGCTCGGCTCGCGCGCCACCGTCGGCGGCGGGTATTTGTTGGCGTTGAGGATATGCGCCATCGGGTAATCAGCCAGCGGCTGAAACATCGCATTGCGCTCCAGGTTCGCCCTCGAGGGGGAACAGAAGCCGATGCGGCGCATGGCGCGAATGCCGCGACGCTTGTAGTCCGCCGACATCTTGCACGGTCCGCATTGGGTCTCGCAGGTCTTGCCATCGACGAACATCGTCAGCTTGACGCAGGAGAGCGCCATGTCCGGCATCACATACATGACCGGGATATCGCGCTTGCCCAGTTCCGGCAGAACATTATGGCCGATGCCGGTGATGTAATGCACGTTGCAGAAATCCGGCTTGAACTCGTCAAGAACCTTGGCCACCATCTTGGGATTGCGCGGATCGAGATGATCCTGCAGATGCCAGAGCGGTTTCTTGTATTTCGAGACGCCGCGTCCCTGTTTGAAGATCGGGTAAGGCCTCGGCATGTAGAGGCTCCAGATCTTCATGCCATCGACCATCTCGCCGTATTTTACCTCGTCCGGTGACTTGGCAGCCGTCAGCACGCCGATCTCGTGGCCTCGGCTCTGCAGCCAGGTCGTGAGGTTGAACGCCGAAATTTCCGCACCGCCAAGGATGTTGGGCGGGAACATCGCCGAGATCACCAGAATACGCATTCACACCTCGAATTGTTGCCGGACTGCCTTGTGCCGGTCGGGTCGCCCTCCTCCCAAAGGGCTTTATCTCGACTTTACGGGTCTCAGAAACCCAGGTCGTATTTGGTCTTGGCAAGCTTCATCAGGTACTGGCCATAGGCGCTCTTGCCGAGCTTGACGGCGAGCTTTTCAAGCTGCGCGTCATCGATATGGCCCATGCGGTAGGCGACTTCTTCCGGGCAGGCGATCTTGAAGCCCTGACGCTTTTCCAGCGTGCCGACAAAGTCCGCGGCATCGAGCAGGCTGTCCGGCGTGCCGGTATCGAGCCAGGCATAACCACGACCCATCAGCTCGACCGAAAGCTGGCCGCGTTCCAGATAGATGCGGTTGACGTCGGTGATCTCAAGCTCGCCGCGCGGTGACGGCTTCAGGTTGGCGGCGATGTCGATGACCTGTTCGTCGTAGAAATAGAGCCCGGTGACCGCCCAGTTGCTCTTCGGCTGCGCGGGCTTTTCCTCGATCGACAGTGCCTTCATCGAGCCATCGAACTCGACCACGCCGTAGCGTTCCGGATCGGTGACATGATAGGCGAAGACGCGCGCGCCCTTTGCCGCCCCTTGGTCCGTGCCGCCGTCTTTCGGACGCATCAGCTGCGGCAGGCCGTGACCGTAATAGATATTGTCGCCGAGGATCAGCGCCGACGGGTTGGAGCCGACGAAATCCGCGCCGATGATGAAGGCCTGCGCCAGACCATCCGGGCTCGGCTGCACCGCATAGTCGATCGAAATGCCCCATTGGCTGCCGTCACCGAGCAGACGCTTGAACGCCTCGTTGTCATGCGGCGTGGTGATGATCAGGATGTCCTTGATCCCGGCCAGCATCAGCGTGGTTAGCGGATAATAGATCATCGGCTTGTCGTAGACCGGCATCAGCTGTTTGGAGACGGCCATGGTGATCGGATAAAGCCGCGTGCCGGAACCGCCGGCAAGAATGATACCCTTCATGCGTTTTCCTTCCTGTGAGGGCGGAGTTTTGACATCCGCGCCGATCGCTGGAACGCCCTGCGCCGCCATGGGCGTAGAGCCTTTTCGGTTTAGCTGTTCGCCACCCGTTCATCGCGAGCCAGAAGCCTGTCGAGCACGACCTTGGTGGACTGTTTCCAATCCGGCAGTACGATGCCATAGGTTTTGGCGAGTTTTTCCGTCGACAGCCGCGAATTGGCAGGCCGTTTCGCCGGGGTCGGGTATTCCTCGGTGGTAATGCGGCCGACCGTAACGGCCTTGCCGCTTTTTGCCTGCAGGGAGGCAAAGATCTCCTCGGCGAAATCGGCCCAGGTCGCCTCGCCGCTGCCGGTCAGATGGAAGGTGCCCCGCAGTGCCGGATCGGGATCCGTCGCCAGACGCTTGGCGATCGCGATGACCGCATCAGCGATGTCGAGCGCGCTGGTCGGCGTGCCGTGCTGGTCGGCCACGACATTCAGGGCATCGCGGGTTTCCGCCAGCCGCAGCATCGTTTTAACGAAATTCGCGCCGTAAGGGGAATAGACCCAGGCGGTACGCAGGATGGCGTGGTTGGGCGTCGCCGCCGCAATCGCTGCCTCGCCGGCAAGCTTGGACTGGCCGTAGACCGAGACCGGACCGGTGGCATCGGTTTCCAGGTAGACGCCGTCCTTGGTCCCGGGAAACACGTAGTCGGTCGAGATGTGCACGACCGGGATGTCCAGTTCATCAGCGACTTCGGCCAGCGCCTGCGGGCCCTTCGCATTAACCGCAAAGGCCAGTTCCGGCTCGCTTTCGGCCTTGTCGACGGCCGTATAGGCGGCAGCCGAGACGATGGCATCGGGCTTAATCTCGGATAGAACGCGGCGGATCGAGGAAAGATCGGCAAGGTCCATTTCCGGCCGCCCGACGGCGATGATTTCGACGTCCGCGTCCGACCCGCGTTCGATCAGCGCGGTGACGACCTGTCCCTGTTTTCCGGTCACGGCAATCCGCATGCGCATCAGCCCTTCTTCAGAACGCCGAGACGTTCGCCGGAATAAACGCTCTGCCTGAGCGGCTGCCACCACCATTCATTGTCGAGATACCAGCGCACGGTGCGCTCGATGCCGCTGTCGAAATTTTCCTCAGCCTTCCAGCCCAGATCCGTTTCCAGCTTGGTGGCGTCGATAGCGTAACGCGCATCATGGCCGGGACGGTCGGTGACGTAGGTGATAAGATCGGCGTGCGGCGTCGCCTTGGGGCGAAGCTCGTCCATCAATTCGCAGATGCGCTTGACGACATCGATATTGCGGCGCTCGTTGCGGCCGCCGACATTATACTTCTCACCCACACGGCCGCGCGAGGCAATCAGGTCGAGCGCACGGGCGTGATCCTCGACATAGAGCCAGTCGCGAATGTTGACGCCCTCGCCATAGACCGGCAGCGGCTTGCCATCCATGGCATTCAGAATGATCAACGGGATCAGCTTTTCGGGGAAATGGTAGGGCCCGTAATTGTTCGAGCAGTTCGAGACCACTACCGGCAGGCCGTAGGTGCGATGCCAGGCGATCGCGAGATGGTCGCTCGCGGCTTTCGACGCGGAATAAGGCGAAGACGGATCGTAAGGCGTGACTTCCTCAAAAAGACCTTCATCACCCAGCGAACCATAAACCTCGTCGGTCGAGACATGCAGGAAGCGGAAAGCTTCCTTTCGCGCCGGCGAAAGATCGTTCCAGTAATGGCGGGCGGCTTCCAGCAGCGAGAACGTGCCCATGACATTGGTCTGCACGAAATCGGCGGCGCCGCTGATCGAGCGGTCGACATGGCTTTCGGCAGCCAGATGCATGATCCGGTCCGGTCTGAAGGACGTCATAGCCTCCGACATCCTCTGCAGATCGCAGATATCGGCCTGCAGAAACTGGTAGTTAGCAGCGCCCTCGATCTCCTTCAGGGAAGCAAGATTGCCGGCATAGGTCAGCTTGTCGACATTGAGCACTTCGACGCCGACATTTTTGACGAGATGGCGCACGAGGGCCGAACCGATAAAACCCGCTCCGCCGGTCACGAGAATACGCATGATCTGCTCCGTTCTTTCGCCTGTTCCGGCGATGATCAGTAGGTGAAGGAAGGCGGCAAATCTGCCAGCTTCGGCTGCTTCCTGTCCTTGTCGGACAAGATGGCATCGTCGAGCGGCAACGGCCATTCAATGCCGATTGCCGGATCGCTCCACAACAGGCCGCGGTCGTTTTCGGCACTATAGGGCGCCGTCACCTTGTAATGGATAACGCTGTCGGGCGCGAGCGTGGCAAAGCCGTGGGCGAAACCGGCCGGCACGAAAAGCTGCTCGCCGTTTTCCATCGACAGCTCGGCGCCGTACCATTGGCCATAGCTCGGCGAACCGACACGAATATCGACGACGACATCGAAAATCCTGCCTGCCAGGCAGCGTACCAGCTTGCCCTGCGCGAATGGCTCGAGCTGGAAATGCAGGCCGCGCACCGTGCCGACGGATGCCGAAAGCGACTCGTTTTCCTGCACGAAATCCACATCCGCGACATTCTGCCGGAACCAGCCGTCCTTGAAAATTTCGGAAAAATAGCCGCGGTGATCGCCCAGTCGCGTCGGAATAATCTTGGCCAGTCCGGCCAGCGGCAATCGTTCGATCTTCATTGCGCACCCGTCAGTTTCATGAGAGCCTTTTTCGATCAAAAAAGGTATTCAGGACAGCGGTATCCGGAAAAAAGTACCGGCATGCCGCTTGGGATTTTCCAGTTTCGGCCCCTTGATCCTCACGGGTTCAGGGCTGCTTGAAATCGCTGCATTCGCAAGTGCTCGGCCGCAGGTTTGCACTTTTCATGCTGCAAAGCAACATATTCTGTGTCTCTGTCAACTTTGCCCTTTCTGATTTTTTCACCAAACTGCCGGCGGGAACTAGGTTTGGGGCTGCCTATGACAAGGGTTACTCAGATATTTAAAAAATGACCATAATGCGAAACCGTCACGATTTTTATAAGCTTGTGAAGCCGCGCCATCGGCTCACTGCATTTGTTTTATGGCCATCATAGGACGCAAATAAAACACTTTTGTATCAAAGGCATAATTGCTCTCGGCATTTAAGGCCGGACGAAATTCCGGCCCGAGTGGCGCAAATCGCGATCAAAAAAGGTTAATATCGCCGGACAGGCTACATCGCCCGGCCATGCCGATTGAAAGAAAGGGCCGGCGCCCCAGCTATGTCACGCCACCAATCGAACTATCTGTCAGAAAATGGCTTTTTGTCGTTGTCCTGATACAGAATATGACACAATAATGCCGCGCTGCAGCATCAACCTAGTCCTAACACGCGAGGGAATATGCGTATCACCATGATCGGTTCTGGCTATGTCGGTCTCGTCTCCGGCGTCTGCTTTGCGGATTTCGGCCACGACGTCATTTGCGTCGACAAAGACAAGTCCAAGATCGACGCGCTCGAAAAGGGCGTCATGCCGATTTACGAGCCGGGTCTGGACCAGATCGTCGCCGACAATGTCAAAGCTGGCCGCCTGACCTTCTCCACCGACGTTGCAAACAGCGTCAAGGATGCGGACGTGGTGTTCATCGCCGTCGGCACGCCATCGCGTCGCGGCGATGGCCACGCAGACCTTTCCTATGTCTATGCTGCCGCCAAGGAGATCGCGCAGCATTGCACGGGCTTCACCGTCGTCGTGACCAAGTCGACCGTGCCTGTCGGCACCGGCGACGAGGTGGAGCGCATTGTCAAGGAAGCCAATCCTGGCGCAGATATTGCCGTCGTTTCCAATCCCGAATTCCTGCGCGAAGGGGCGGCCATCGAGGACTTCAAGCGCCCCGACCGCATCGTCATCGGTCTCGACGACGACCGCGCCCGTGGCGTGATGACCGAAGTCTACCGCCCGCTTTATCTCAACCAGGCGCCGCTGCTGTTTACCGCCCGCCGCACGTCCGAACTGATCAAATACGCCGCCAACGGCTTTCTCGCCATGAAGATCACCTTCATCAACGAGATCGCCGACCTGTGCGAAAAGGTCGGCGCCAATGTCCAGGACGTGTCGCGCGGCATCGGCCTCGATGGCCGTATTGGTGCGAAATTCCTTCATGCCGGTCCCGGTTACGGCGGCTCCTGCTTCCCCAAGGATACGCTGGCCCTGGCGAAAACCGCGCAGGACCATGAAAGCCCGGTGCGCCTGATCGAGACCACCATCTCGATCAACGACAACCGCAAGCGCGCCATGGGCCGCAAGGTCATCGCCGCGCTGGATGGCGACGTGCGCAGCAAGAAGATCGCTGTGCTCGGCCTCACCTTCAAGCCGAATACCGACGACATGCGCGACAGCCCGGCCATTGCCGTGATCCAGACACTGCAGGATAGTGGTGCGACGATCGCCGCCTACGATCCGGAAGGCATGGAAAATGCCAAGAAGCTGATCGAAGGCATCGAATATGTCGCCGGCCCTTACGAGGCGATCGCCGATGCCGATGCGATCGTCATCGTGACCGAGTGGAACCAGTTCCGCGCCCTCGATCTGCCGCGGGCAAAGGGTATGATGAAGAACCCGGTCCTTGTCGACCTGCGCAACATCTACCGCCCGGCGGAAGTGGCAAAGCATGGCTTTGCCTATCACGGCATCGGCCTGCAATAAGCCGCCTGCCGCGTGCCGCTTCTTGCAGACGGTGGCACGACAGGCACGGCAAGACGCGAAAAATGGCCCCGGTACATTTCCTTTGGCCTGCCCGGGGCGATTTGCTGGACTACCGTCGCCGATGACACGATGATGCCCTGGCGATGAAAGACAAGCGGACCCTGCCGCGGGCAGCGCATCATCGCGGCAGTTGGAAAGAACCCGGACCCTTGCGTCGCAACGGCTGCGACGCCTGGTCCAGGGACCAAGAGGAGCACTTGATGAGAGTACCTGACCAGCTCTCCTTTCAGCAGGCACGCGACCAGGCCGGTCCTGCAGGGAGCGATCCGGAAATTACTCTGATCGATTTCGACGCCATCCTGGCGATGATCCGTCGACAATGGCTGGTCATGGCCGTGATGACGGCGGCCTTTGCCGCCATCGGCTTTGCCTATGTGTCGACGACGGTGCCGCAATATACCGCCTATACTAGTCTCATCATGGACCGCGGCACGAGCGGCGTCATTTCCGACATGAGCGAAAACCAGTCGCGTGTCACGGTGGACGACGAGGCGTCCATTCTCAGCCAGCTGGAAATCATCAAGTCAGACAGTGTTGCCGATGCCGTCGTCGACAAGCTGAACCTTTCGCAGAACCCGGTCTTCACGGGCGCGTCGGGCTTTTCGCTCGGCAAGCTGCTAGGCCCGCTCAACATCGCACAGTGGTTTCGCTCCGACGAGGACGTGGCCGAAGACACGCGGACGATGGCACGCACGATCCTGCAGAAGAACATGGCGGTGGCACGCAGTGGCCAGTCCTATGTCATTAATCTTGGCTACACCTCGCCCTCGGCGCAGCTTTCTTCCGATATCGCCAATGCCTATGCCAGCACCTATCTGCTCGACAAGTTCAATGCCCGCTTCCAATCCACGCGGCGCGCGAGCGAATGGCTGGAACAGCGGCTGGCCGAATTGAAGCAGCAGGTGATGGATTCCGATCTTGCGGTGCAGAAGTTCCGTCGCGACAACGGGCTGATCGCCGCCAAGGACGGTCTTCTCGTCAACGAACAACAGCTTTCCGAACTCAACAGCTCGCTGATCGTCGCACAGGCCGATACCGCCCGCGCTCAGGCCAAATACAACCGCATCCAGACCATCATCAACGAGCGCCGTTCGGATGCGCTGGTCACCGACGCTCTGGTCAATTCAATCTCCGCCAACCTGCGCGACAAATATCTGACCGCCTCGCGTCGCCACGCCGAGATTTCGCAGAAATTCGGGGAGAACCACGTGCAGGCGGTGCGCCTGCGTGGCGAGATGCAGCAATATGAAGAGCAAATGTTCGATGAACTTGGCCGGATAGCCGAGAGCTACCAGAGCGAGCTCGACGTTGCCCGCGCCAAGCAGAAATCCCTTGAGGAAAATGTCGCAAGTCTGACCTCGGTCTCGGCCATGGCCGGCGAGACGCAGGTGCAGCTGCGCGAGCTCGAGCGATCGGCCGACAGTTACAAGAACCTCTACCAGACCTTTCTCGCCCGCTACCAGGAAGCCATGCAGCAGCAGTCCTTCCCGGTGACGGAAGCGCGGGTCATCACGCAGGCGACGCCGCCGCTCAAGCCGAGCCGGCCGAACAAGCCGATGCTGATGACGTTGTTTGCCTTTTTCGGCCTGGTCGTGGGTGCCTCGATCGGCGGCTTCCGCGAATTCCGAGACCGTTTCCTGCGCACCGGCGACCAGGTTCGCGACCAGCTGGGCCTCGAATATCTCGGCCTCGCGCCGCTGATCACCGGCGCGGGGAGGCCGGCCAATGCAAGCGAGCCGGCGCGACCCGGCGTCATTCGCCCCCTCGACAATGCCTATTGCTACTGCGTCGATCACCCGTTGTCGCAATTTTCCGAGACGCTCCGAAGCGCCAAGATGGCAGCCGACCTGTCGTTTTCCGGTGAGGGCGCCAGGGTGATCGGCGTCGTGTCGGCGTTGCCGGGGGAAGGCAAGACAACCATTTCCGCCAATCTTTCTGGCCTTCTGTCCATGCAGGGCGCGCGCACGCTGCTGATCGATGCCGACCTGCGCAATCCCGGCGCGACGAGGGCGCTTGCCCTGCATGCCGACCGGGGCATCCTGGAAGCATTGACCGAGAACGAGCCGCTTGACCGGATCCTGATGTTCGATCCGCAGACGCACCTGGCGTTCCTGCCGGCTGTGGTGCGCCGCCGGGTTCCGCATTCCTCCGACCTTCTGGCATCGCCGGCCATGGCCCGGATCATGGAGACCCTGCGCCGCAATTTCGATTACATCATCGTCGACCTGCCGCCGCTCGGCGCCGTCGTCGATGCCCGTGCCGTCGCCCCGATGCTCGATTCCCTCGTCATGGTAGTCAAGTGGGGAGAGACCTCGCCGGCGGTCGTGCGTAACACCCTGTTTGCCGATGCAGAACTGCATGCAAAATGCGTAGGCGTCGTCCTGAACAAGGTCGATATGGAAAAGATGAAACTATACGGCCAGCACGGATCGAACGAATATTATCACAGCCATTTCGCGAGCTACTACCACGAGAAATAGCCCCTTCCGCAAGACCTCGGCTTTACCAACGCTCACCCGATATCGGGAACGAGCCGTCGGCATCCCAATGACGCCCGATCCGCCCAAGTCCTTGCCTCTGCTGCATAAACCGTCGAGCTCCTTATCCATGCGAGCCGTTGGCCACATGCTCAACCCTGTCACAAAAAATCCAAGAATTATGTTCTTTACCGCTTGTGCGACGAAAGCGGCTCGATTATAGAAACCCCCGCTGGTCACGGAGTGTAGCGCAGTCTGGTAGCGCACCACGTTCGGGACGTGGGGGTCGCAAGTTCGAATCTTGCCACTCCGACCAGCCAGAAGGCCTTGTCCCGAAAGGCTTGCAGGCGCATGACGCTGCACAGGCTGTCCTTTCCAATCATATATTTCGACCGCAAAGATGAGGCTTGGCGATCGCTGTTTTCGTTCAGGGTCAGGCCGCTCTAATGGCGACCGCATTGCCATGAATGCTGCCCGGCGCGTGCTTATCGCTCCACCGAGCGGTGAACAGAAAGTTCATCCGCTCATGTCCGCCTCGATCGGCCCGCCAGGGCGAGCGGTGTCGTGACAATTTCACATTACTTTCCTCTTGCTCCGGTTGCGCCAAATGCTAGCATTATACAACCGGCTACGAGGGACCATCCATGGACAGGCGATCGTTTCGGAAAGTCTCGGCAATGTCTGACGATGCCATTACGGTTCGGATCAGGTTTGACGAAGACGCCATTGTCGGCGTTCTGGATTTCCCGTCCTTTTCCCTTCCTTCAGGGAAACTTCTCAGAGCGGATCACTTGCCGCCTCTAGGGGCCGATGACGCATTGGCGAAGGCCGTCAAAATGCTGCCGGTCGCGCCTTTCAACGAGGTCGTGGTTCTCCTTGCCGATGGCATCGAGTGGCAGCCGCAATGGGGCAGTCTTGTTTGAAACAGCAGGGAGTCTGAGGCGACTGCGGGAGAACCGCCTCCGGCAGCAAGGGCTCTGCGCACTTCGCTGCGCAGCTGGCGATCAAGCGACAAGAGGTGGTGTAAATCCTGGTGGACGGATACTTGGATGCCCGCGCAATCTAAGCGGGAACCGGATCGGGACTGCAAAATTTGGCGGGTTTTCTAATGTGTCAGGATTCGCTATTCGCCGGATCCTATAAAACTGTCACATATTCCGTTTAGCGGTACTATCCTGAGTTGATCTAGGGCATCGATCGAATAAAATGCCTGGTCGTCGGCAGCATTTATTATTATCGCCTTCTTTATAAGCAGACGATAGCATGGCAACTTAACGGTCGATGGCGATGCAGATCGAAACCGGGGAACGCGGGCCATCCCATGACGGCGGACCATGATAAGAGCATGCAAGCGAAACGGGCGTCCTGATTGCCGGCGGAGCGACAAATTGACATCATTTGCGAAGCCGAGGGGCACATGCACAATCTATCCATTCCTGTGACGGCGCTTTTCATGTCCGTCCCAATAGCCCTCTTTTCCGTTCTCGGCTACGAGATCAATCCGGCATTCTTCCTGGCTCCGTTGGTGGCGGTCGCCTTTCTGTTTGCTTTCCCCAACCGTTACGTCATTGCCTTTACCGCCGCTGCTGTGGGTGGGGCCGTGTCGGTCCTGGTGGCAAATTACGCCGATCCACAGAACGTGGTTAAATCCGCGCTTGGCCTCTTGCTGATGCTGATTGCACCCAGCTTTTTCTTCCTGGGGCGTTGGATCGGTGCCAAGCGATGTAACCTTGAGCGGCTGTGTTTCTGGCTTGCACTGTTTTCCGTCGTATTCCTGCTGCCCGTCACCATTCGCCTGCTGTTCAATGGAGAGCCAGTGCGTGCCTATATCGGCGTCGGATACGCGGTTCTCAACGCGCAATGGTTCGGCCTACCGGTGTTTGCAAGCTTCGGCGTGCTGAGCCTCGCCTATCTGATATGTCTGCAGATGTTCATTCTGGCAGGCGCGATGACGCGGGTGAACCGGATGTCCTTCAAGGCGATCTTTTTCATCGGCCTTTCGGCTGCCGTGTTCCTCGTCATGGGCAGCGACTCGCGGTTTGCGCAGATGTGCATCGCCTGGCTTGCGATCACCGCCGTCGGCTACTGGATCTTTAGGCGGGAAAGTCTGAATACCGCCCTCGTGCTGTTGGCCATAGCCATCGGCGTCGGCGGGACGTTGGCAAGGATATCCACGGTCGATTTGCGCCTCTACCAGACGGCGACGACGATCATCTCAAATATCGGCACCGAACAGGTCAGCAAAGCGGAAGCGATCGACAGAAAAATCGAGCAGAAGATCGAAGAGACCGTCGGTCCGCAGGCCAATGCAAGCTCTCTTCCTCCCTCCGAACTCGCCGTAATCAAGAAGGAAGCCATCGTCGAAGTGGAGAAGGAACATACCGTCGCGGATATAACGACCGGTCGCGGTAGGCTCTTTTCCGCCGGCCTGGAGGAGCTGTCGGCATCACCGATCATCGGTAACGGTTTCAATGGATACGGGCGGTTCTCGCCGAACGGCGCCGACCAGATCCTGAGTGCCAATACCTCTACGCATGTCTACTACCTAACGATTTTCTGGAAGGGTGGCCTGATATTCGGGCTTCCGTTGCTCGCCTTCCTTCTGATGGCCGCACGAGATGGCTTCAACAATCGCGCTTGGGCAACGGGCGTCGGCTTCTATATCACCAGCATGGTCGCTCTGGCATTCGGGCCGATGGCGCTGACATGGGACATTCTCTACGTGCCCAGCGCCGGCGCCTTGGCATGGCTTCTCTTTGGCGTGCTGGCCGGTGGTCATCACGATGCCGGACGGCATCAGGAATTGGCCGTATAGGCGGAGATCGCAACGGACCTTTGGCGCCTATCCACCCCGCATTGTTAATTCTTTGAGGAAACGACTTTCTCGCCTTACCCGCCCGAACCGCTCCATGGATCGGCTGGCGTCCCCGGGTGCAATGTTCCCACATGCTGCGTCGTCACGGGACTGTCCGCCTCGAAACCGGCGCAATCGGCGGACGCACGGATCCCGTCCGGGTAGACCTCCGGGCCTCGTCTTCGCCTCCATCCCCGCCGGCGGACGCCTGGGAACTTCTTTGCCGCAATTGGGTTGACCATGCACAGCTTCCCCGTGAGGGGCATCGGTTCAATAGCGAGGAGAAGATCCATGCAAAACAGTCAGCCCCAGGCCCGTCGTGGCATGGTCAAGTTCGTCATCACCATCTTTCTCATCGCCATCGTGATTGCCGGCATCTATCTGCTGGGCTTTACCCCCGGAGAGGCCTGACCCCGCCTTTCCCGAAACGAAAAGCCCCGGCGCATCGGCGCCGGGGCTTTTTTTTGGTCGACCGGCGTTCAGACCGTGCCGGCGCTGTCCGAACTGTAGTCCAGCGCCCGGCTGACGCCCAATGCGACAAGGGTACAGATCGCACCGGAGATCAGATAGCCGCCGATGAAGATGATGCCGAAATTGCTGGCAAGGCCCAGCGCCACGAGTGGCGCAAAACCGGCACCGACCAGCCAGGACAGGTCGGAGGTGAAGGCCGCACCGGTATAGCGATAGCCCTGGCTGAACCTGAACGACACCGCGCCGGAGGCCTGGCCGAACGACAGGCCAAGAATGCCGAAACCGATGATGATGAAGGCATCCTGGCCGGCCGGACCGGCATCGAGCAGGAAGGGCGCGGTGAAGCTGAAGATGGCGATGATGATCGCACCGATCATCAGCTGCCCGCGCCGGCCGATGCGGTCGGCGAGCATGCCCGACAGGATGACCGTCATCGCACCGACCACCGCGCCGGCGATCTGCACGAACAGAAAGCCCGCCGGCGGCTGGCCGCCATAAAGCGTCACCCAGCTCAGCGGGAAAATCGTCACCAGATGGAACATGGCAAAGCTTGCGAGCGGCACGAATGCCCCGAGCAGGATGTCGCGACCATGGCGATTGACGGTATCCAGAATGGGGCGGGCTTCCAGCTCATGATTTTCCAGCTGCGCACCGAACTCCTTGCTGGCAACGATGCGCAGGCGGGCAAACAGCGCCACGACATTGATGGCGAAAGCCACGAAGAACGGATAGCGCCAGCCCCAGCTTAGGAAATCCTCGTCGCTGAGATTGGCGACGAAATAGCCGAACAGCATGCTGGCAATGGCAAAACCGATCGGCGCGCCGAGCTGCGGGATCATCGCATACCAGCCACGCCGGTTTTTCGGCGCATTCAGCGACAGAAGCGAGGCAAGACCATCCCAGGCGCCGCCCAGCGCAAACCCCTGACCGAGGCGAAACAGCGCAAGCAGCGCCACCGACAGCATGCCGACGCTTTCATATCCCGGCAGGAAGGCGAGCGACGCCGTCGAGCCGCCGAGGATCAGGAGCGCAATCGTCAGTTTCGTGCCGCGCCCATAGACACGGTCGATCCACATGAACACGACCGAGCCGACCGGACGGGCAAGGAACGCCAGCGAGAACACCGCGAATGAATAAAGCGTGGCGGTGACCGGATCGGGCGCGAACGAAAACACCAGACGCGGAAACACCAGAACCGAAGCCAGACCGTAGACGAAGAAGTCGAAGAATTCCGACACGCGGCCGATGACGACGCCGATGACGATGTTGCCGGGCGAGACCGGCTTGTCCTCATGCATCTGCCGGACATCGTTCTCGGCGGATGTCGAAGAGGGGGTTGCAGAAGAGGGTATTGCGACAGCGGTCATGAATTGCGTCCTCCTTCGCTTTCAATTCCGGCACCAACAGCACGATGATGGCTGCGAATGCGGTCGGCAATCAAGAACATTCTTAAAAGAAGAGAGGATTTCATCGCTTTACGCCGTTTTCCCTGCAGTCCCGCCATGGAGCCGCCTCATTTCCGCCTTATTTGAAGAAGGAAGGCGGTGTGGGGCTTCTGCGTCACGCAATGGCTCCCGCAAGGGATGGTTCCCTTGCGGACAAGCATTTTTTGTTGCGATGCGACGAAACACCTCATAGAGGCTAGGGCGATGCTGCATTAGTCCAATTGAACAATGCGAATTTCGAACAGAAAGATGCCTAGGTTGTTGAAGCTTGTCTCTCGCCTCTGTGCGCTCGCCATTCCCCTTGCCCTTGCCGGCTGTGACATGGTCGTCATGTCGCCCTCAGGGGATATCGCGGCGCAGCAGAGGGATCTCATCGTCGTCTCCGTCCTGCTGATGCTGCTGATCATCGTGCCGGTGATGTTCCTGACCCTTTATTTCGCGTGGCATTACCGCCATTCGAACACCAAGGCGCGCTATGAGCCCAACTGGCATCATTCGACACGCCTCGAAGTCGTGATCTGGTCGGCACCGCTGGCCATCATCATCGTGCTTGGTGCCATTACCTGGATCAGCACCCACAAGCTCGATCCCTATCGCCCGCTCGACCGTCTCGACGCGGAGCGTCCGATCCCCGCCGACGCCAGGCCGCTCGAGGTCGAAGTCGTCGCGCTCGACTGGAAATGGCTGTTCTTCTATCCGGAATACGGCGTCGCCACCGTCAACGAGATGGCTGCACCGGTCGATCGGCCTATCACGTTCAAGATCACCGCATCCTCGGTCATGAACTCGTTCTACGTTCCGGCGCTGGCGGGCATGATCTATGCCATGCCCGGCATGGAGACCAAGCTGCACGCGGTCATCAACAAGGAAGGGGTGTTTGACGGCATTTCGGCCAACTATTCGGGCGCCGGCTTCTCGCACATGCGCTTCAAGTTCCACGCCGTGACCAATGACGGCTTCGATGGCTGGATCGCACGCGTCAAGCAGAACGGCACCGCGCTCAGCCGCGACGCCTATCTCAAGCTCGAAAAGCCTTCCGAGCGCGAGCCGGTCCGCTATTACGCCAGCGTCGAGGACGGTCTGTACACCCGCGTACTCAACATGTGCGCCATCCCCGGCAAGATGTGCATGAACGAAATGATGCATATCGACATGATGGGCGGCGCCGGCGTCGAAAGTCACGAGAACCGGGAAAAGCTGAAGTATGACAACCGTCATGCGGAATCCGGCCCGGGCGAAGCGGAAGCGCCGGGTGCAACCTTCCCGGCCACCAACGAACCGGCCCGTTCGAACACCGCGCCTTCGCCGGGCACCGAGGGCAACAACCAGGCCCCGCAGAATGAAGGCCATGGAGCTCCTCAGCAGCAGCCGGCCGACTCCCAGGCGGACGACAACAATCCGGCTCCCGCTCAGCTGAACAATAACGGCTCCAGCCAGCCCTGACGCAGTAAGAAAGATTTTGGAACGAACCATGTTCGAGAACACAAGTCTGACGCAGCTTATTTTCGGGCGGTTGTCCTTCGACGCCGTCCCGCATGAGCCGATCGTCATCGTCACATTCTTTGCCGTCGTCCTTGGAGGCATCGCCGTCCTCGGACTGATTACCTACATGAAATGGTGGGTTCCGCTGTGGCGGGACTGGGTCACCAGCGTCGATCACAAGAAGATCGGCATCATGTACATCATCCTCGCTATCATCATGCTGCTCCGCGGCTTTGCCGACGCCATCATGATGCGTATCCAGCAGGCGATCGCCTTCAACGGCAATGAGGGCTACCTCAACGCCCATCACTACGACCAGATCTTCACCGCCCATGGCGTGATCATGATCTTCTTCGTGGCGATGCCGTTCGTGACCGGTTTCATGAACTATGTCGTGCCGTTGCAGATCGGCGCACGCGACGTGTCCTTCCCCTTCCTGAACAACTTCTCGTTCTGGATGACGACGGCCGGCGCCGTCATCATCATGATCTCGCTGTTCGTGGGTGAATTCGCACGTACCGGCTGGCTGGCCTACCCGCCGCTGTCGGGCGCGGACTACAGCCCGGGCGTCGGTGTCGATTATTACATCTGGGGCCTGCAGGTCGCCGGCGTGGGTACGACGCTGTCCGGCATCAACCTGATCGCCACCATCGTCAAGATGCGCGCGCCGGGCATGTCCTTCATGAAGATGCCGATCTTCACCTGGACCTCGCTCTGCACCAACATCCTGATCGTCGCCACCTTCCCGATCCTGACCGCAACCCTCGTGCTGCTGTCGCTCGACCGTTACGTCGGCACCAACTTCTTCACGAACGATCTCGGCGGCAACCCGATGATGTACGTGAACCTGATCTGGATCTGGGGTCACCCGGAAGTCTACATCCTCATTCTCCCGGCTTTCGGTATCTTTTCCGAAGTCGTTGCGACCTTCTCCGGCAAGCGCCTGTTCGGTTATGCCTCGATGGTCTACGCCACCTGCGTGATCATGATCCTGTCCTACCTCGTATGGCTGCATCACTTCTTCACCATGGGTTCGGGCGCATCGGTCAACGCCTTCTTCGGCATCACCACGATGATCATCTCGATCCCGACGGGCGCGAAGATGTTCAACTGGCTGTTCACCATGTATCGCGGCCGCATTCGCTACGAAGTGCCGATGTACTGGACGGTCGGCTTCATGGTCACCTTCGTCATCGGCGGCATGACCGGCGTCATGCTGGCGATTCCGCCGGCCGACTTCGTCTTGCACAACTCGCTCTTCCTGATTGCCCACTTCCACAATGTCATCATCGGCGGCGTGCTGTTCGGGCTGATGGCGGGCGTCAGCTACTGGTTCCCGAAGGCGTTCGGCTACAAGCTCGATCCTTTCTGGGGCAAGATGTCCTTCTGGTTCTGGCAGATCGGCTTCTTCTTCGCCTTCATGCCGCTCTATGTTCTGGGCCTGATGGGTATTACCCGCCGCCTCTCGCAGTTTGAGGATCCGTCCCTGCAGATCTGGTTCATCATCGCCGCCTGTGGCGCCGGCATGATCGCTCTCGGCATCGCCTCCTTCGTCATCCAGCTCATCGTCAGCTATTTCAAGCGCGAACAGCTGAAGGACGAGACCGGCGACCCCTGGAACGGCCGCACGCTGGAATGGTCGACGTCGTCGCCGCCGCCGGAATACAACTTCGCACTCACCCCGATCGTCTACGACCACGACAGCTGGGATGACATGAAGAACCGCGGCTATGTTCGTCCGGTCGAAGGTTTCCGCAAGATCCACATGCCGAAGAACACCGGCACGGGTGCCATCCTCAGCGGTCTCAGCGTCGTCCTGGCGTTTGCCCTGATCTGGTACATCTGGTGGCTCGCCATCGTTGCCTTCGTCGGCATCATCGCAGTCTCGATCGCCCATACCTTCAACTATGATCGCGATTTCTACATCCCCGTGGAAGACGTCATCGCGACGGAAGGCAAGCGCACTGAACTGCTTGCAAAGCAGGTGTAAGACCATGAGTGAGCTCAACACACAGACGGCCGAAAAGCCGGAATTCTACCTGACGGAAGATCATCACCCGGAAAACTCCACCAATCTGGGTTTCTGGCTCTATCTGATGAGCGACTGCCTGATCTTCGCGATCCTGTTCGCAACCTATGCCGTGCTCGGCCGCAATTATGCGGCCGGCCCCTCGCCGGCGGACCTGTTCGACCTGAAGCTGGTTGCGATCAACACCGCAATGCTGCTCTTCTCGTCGATCACCTACGGTTTTGCGATGCTGCAGATGGAACGCGGCGCCAAGGCGGAAACGCTGTTCTGGCTCGGCATTACCGGCCTGTTCGGTCTGGCCTTCCTGGGGCTCGAACTCTATGAGTTCTACCACCTGATCCACGAGGGTGCGACGCCGCAGCGTTCGGCCTTCCTGTCGGCTTTCTTCACCCTTGTCGGCACCCACGGCCTGCACGTCACCTTCGGCATCATCTGGCTGGTCACGCTGATGGCTCAGGTCTCCAAGCGCGGCCTGATCCCGGAAAACCGTCGCCGCCTGATGTGCCTGTCGATGTTCTGGCACTTCCTCGATGTCGTCTGGATCGGTGTCTTTTCTGTAGTCTATCTCATGGGAGTAGTCGGATGAGCACGAACGCCCCTTCGCACGAAGATGCGCACCAGGCACATCATGCCCACAGCCATGGTCACGAGGCGAGCCACGGTTCGCTGAAAAGCTACGTGATCGGCTTTGTCCTGTCGGTCATCCTGACGGCGATCCCGTTCTGGCTGGTCATGGGCGAGGTGATCGAAAGCAAGGTTGCTCTCGTTGCCGCCATCATGATCCTTGGCGCCATCCAGATCGTCGTTCACATGGTGTATTTCCTTCACATGAACACCCGCTCCGAAGGCGGCTGGACGATGATGGCGCTGATCTTCACGATCGTCATCGTCGCCATCGCGCTCGCCGGTTCGCTCTGGGTCATGTACCATCTTAACACCAACATGATGCCGGCGATGTCGCCGGAAATGATGCGAAACTTGCCCTGACGGGCAAGGTATTGAAGGGCGGCTCCGGCCGCCCTTTTCTTTTGATGCCGCGGCAAAAGTCGCGAACGAACTTACGGCACTCCGTTCATGTCTTCCGAAAACACATCCGAGATTGCAAGGCCGGCCGGCAAGGGCCGCATCATCCTGTTCACGGCCATGCTGATCGTCACGGCGGCGACCACCGCGCTCGGCGTCTGGCAGGTACAGCGCCTGATCTGGAAACGCGAACTGATCGCCCGTGTGGATGCGCGCGTGCATGCCGAACCGGTCACCCCTCCCCCGGCTTCCGCCAATGTCACTGCCGCGGACGACGAGTATAAACACGTCCGTATCTCGGGGACTTATCTCAACGACAAGGAAGCTTTCGTTCAGGCCGTCACCTCGCACGGCCCGGGCTACTGGGTCGTGACCCCGCTCCTGACCGCAAACGGTTCGCATATCCTGATCAACCGGGGCTTCGTGCCCGCCGATCGCCGCGATCCGTCGACGCGCGCTACAGGACAGGTTCAGGGCCGGACCGAAGTTACCGGCCTGTTGCGCATCAGCGAACCGGGCGGTGGCTTTCTGCGCGAGAATGATGCCGCCAACGATCGCTGGTATTCGCGCGACGTCGCCGCCATCGCAAGCGCAAAGGGCGTCTCCCCCGTGGCGGCCTATTTCATCGACGCCGAGGCAACGGCTTCCCTGCCGCAAGCCCCCGTCGGCGGACTGACGGTCGTCAGCTTCCCCAACAACCACGCCTCCTACATCTTCACCTGGTTCGCGCTGGCGCTGATGTCCGCGGCTACCGCCTTCTATGTCCTGCGCGGTCGCTGGCCCTTCATGCGCCGCAAGGTCTTGCGGGACGAAACGGTCTGACGGTCTTTATGGAAACGGTCGCAACGGAGTGATCGCCACCGGTCCGGCGATCACCCGGCCTTCCGGGGCCGGAAAAGACAAAGGGCGCTCGACCCTTGCGGGGAGCGCCCTTGCCGACCCGGACAATCTCGAACGCGATCGCCTCACGCTGAACAACGCGGTGCTCGCAAGAGATCATCGGAACGGGTGGTAGACCCTAGATGCGCATGACCGGCCCGGTTTTCAAGACCCTGCTGATAAACGTTTGGAGCCCGACTGGCCGGCCTTTCGGCCGACAACGAGCGGCGCCTATTGAAGTCTGTAATTACGCCAGGCAGCGGGCGTCATGCCGGTCTCGCGCATGAAAGCGCGCGTGAAATGGCTGTGATCGGTAAAGCCGCAGCGATGGGCGATCGTCTGCAGCGGGAGCGCGCGCTGCGCAAGCAGTTCCTTGGACCGGGCGATCCGCATCTGCATCAGCCACTGATAGGGCGTCATTCCCGTCGCCTGTCGAAAGCCCAGCGACAACTGCCGCGCCGACACGCCCGCGGCTGCCGCGATCAGCGCCACCGACAGGTTTTTCTGAAGGTTCTCGAGAACATAGTCCTTGGCCGCCTTCTGCTGGCCTTCCGAAAGGATGCGCGTCTGGCACACCGGGACGTCGTCCAGTTCCGGCAGGTATCCGTAGTCGTGCAGAAGATGCGTGCACATGGCGATCGCCATATGGCGCAGCGTCGCGGCCGACGACATGTCCTTGCGCTCAAGCAGCGGCAGGAGCGCCGTGCCCATATGGGCGACGATCGTATCGGCGACGCCCCGCTGACAACGCAGGCTGCTGGCGGTGAGATCGACCATCAGTTCGCCCATTTCGTCGAAAAGGTCGTGGGGAATGACGAAAGCCAGCGTGTCCAGCGAGGTCTGCAGCATGATCGAGGCGCCCTGGCCGAGATCGACCAGGCAGATCGAGCCGCGCGGATAAAGCCGAGGCACCGTCAGCGACCCGTCCGGCCGGATATCGCAGTGGCTGACATCATCAAGATAGAGCATGAGGAAATAGGCGTTCTGGGCTGGCAGCCGCACTGCCACGGGCACCTGCGCCACATCGCGACGCAACCGGGTCACGGAAAAGGCCGCATTCTTGACCGGCACCGTGGTCAGGCAAGGTGCATAGGCCAATCCGAAGCAGCGGCCGACCTGGTCAACATCGTGAGCAAGTGTTTCCAATGACATCACCAGACATCTTTCGAACAAGATCGGTTGAACGACCGGATCACTGCACCATAGAAGAGCGCGGATAACCGTGCAAGAACAACCCTAAACAATCAATAATTGCGCAATCAATTATTCCAATAAATATCATGCCGGTAGCGACGCCACCTCGCGCACGCCGGTCACCGGCCGGGAATCTTCCAGACCGAATCCCGCGCGGCTGCGATAACAGAAAATCCGTGACAATGACATGTTTTTGTGAGGCTGACCGCGACGGTCGTAAAGCACCCTGCGGCGGTGCTGTGGGGTGAAACCTACCAGCGAACGTTGCCGAAAGCGTTGAGCGGGATTTTCAGGTAGCGATTGCCATCATCCTCGGCAGCCGGCAACGCCCCGGCATTGAGATTGACCTGCAGCGCGTGCAGCAACAGTTTGGGAAAGGGCAGCGTCTCGTCACGCCGCTTTCGGGCGGCGATGAAGTCCTCACCGGTTCCCCGCAAATGGATGTTCTTCGCCTTCTGCTCGGCCACGGTGCTTTGCCAAAGCGGTGCGCGACCTTCGGGACAATAATCATGGCCGGTGAACAGCCGGGTATCATCCGGCAGCGCAAGGATCCGTTCGATCGACGCCCACAGGCTTTCCGGACTGCCGCCGGGAAAATCGGCACGGGCCGAACCGCTATCGGGCATGAACAGCGTGTCGTGGATGAAGGCGGCGTCGCCGACGAGATAGGTGATCGATGCCAGCGTATGGCCGGGCGAGTGCATGACCTCCACCTCCATCTCGCCGATTGCAAAACGCTCGCCGTCGGCAAACAGCCGGTCCCATTGCGATCCGTCGCAGGCAAGATCCGGCATGTTATAGAGCTTGCGCCACAGCGCCTGTACTTTCACCACCTCTGCGCCGATCGCCGTCGGCACGCCGGTCCGCTCCTTCAGGTAGCTGGCCGCCGAAAAATGGTCGGCATGCGGATGGGTATCGAGGATCCATTGCAGGGCAAAACCCTGTTCCGCGATATGGGCCAGAAGAGCATCGGCATTCCGTGTCGCGGTAGAGCCCGACTTCTCGTCGTAATCAAGCACCGGATCGATGATCGCGCAGGCCCGCGTCTTCGGGTCGGCCACCACATACTGGATGCTGCCGGTGCGTTCGTCGTAAAAACCCTTAACCAGCGGCCGTGCCGGAACCGTCATGCGCATGCCTTTCGTTCTTCAGGCCCCATCCCTAACCGATCGGTCGGAAAATCGAAACCCGCATGGCCGCACGTAAAAAGGCCCCGACGCGCGGGGCCTTCACGTCAGCTGATGGCGGTGCTTAGAGCGCCAGACCCGGGGCCATCTTCACCTCACCGGCCGGTGTCATCGGCCTGCTATAGGCGGCCGGGTCCATGGCCGGCGATGCGATGGCAAGCTGCAGGCGCTCTTCGGTGGCGGCCCATTCCTTGACGAGCATGTCCGGGTTTTCGTTGAGCTTCATGCCGTAGCTCGGCACGATCGCATGGACGCGTTCCTGCCATTCCGGCGTCTTCAGCTTTTCGCCAAACACCTTCTTCAAGACGTCGAGCATGATCGGAGCGGCAGTAGATGCGCCCGGAGAAGCGCCGAGCAGAGCCGCGATCGTGCCGTCCTCGGAGGCAACGATTTCGGTGCCGAGCTTGAGAACGCCGCCCTTTTCCGGGTCGTTCTTGATGATCTGCACGCGCTGGCCAGCCTGCCAGTAGCGCCAGTCCTCAGCCTTGGCATTAGGGAAATACACTTTCAGCGCCTCGAAACGGTCTTCGTCCGACATCATCAGCTGGCCGGCGAGATACTGCACGAGGTTGAACTCGTTGGTGCCGACCTGCAGCATGGGCCAGATGTTTTCGAGCGTAACCGAAGCCGGCAGATCGAACAGCGAACCTTCCTTCAGGAATTTGGTCGAGAAGGTTGCGAACGGTCCGAACAGGATGTGGCGCTTGCCGTCGAACACGCGGGTATCGAGATGCGGCACCGACATCGGCGGCGCTCCGGTCTCGGCCTGGCCATAGGCCTTGGCGAGGTGCTGGTTGACGATATCCGGGTTGTCGCAGACGAGGAAGGAACCGCCGACCGGGAAGCCGGCATAGGCATCGCCTTCCGGAATGCCGGACATCTGCAGCAGCGGCAGGGCGCCGCCACCAGCGCCGAGGAAGACGAACTTCGCCTTCACCGTCGTCGCGTCACCGGTCTTGGTGTTGGAGAAGCTGACGCTCCAGCTGCCGTCGTCGTTCTTGACGATATCTTCGACCTCGGACGATGTGCGCAGCGTGAATTGCTGCTGTGCCTTCAAATGCGCCACATACTGGCGCGTGATCTCGCCAAAGTTGACGTCGGTGCCGAGCGGGCTCCAGGTGACGGCCAGTTTCTGGTTCGGATCACGGCCTTCCATCATCAGCGGAACCCATTTGGCGATCTGCGCATGGTCGTTGGAGAACTGCATGCCGGCAAACAGCGGGCTCGCCTTCAGCGCTTCATAGCGCTTGGCAAGGAATTCGGTGTTCTCGTCGCCCCAGACGAAGCTCATATGCGGGGTCGAGTTGATGAACGAGCGCGGGTTCTTCAGAACGCCCATGTCGATCTGGTGCGACAGGAACTGGCGGGTGATCTGGAAGGCTTCGTTGATCTCGATCGCCTTGGAGATGTTGACATTGCCCTTGGCATCCATCGGCGAATAGTTCAGTTCGGCAAGCGCCGAGTGGCCGGTGCCGGCATTGTTCCAGCCGTTGGAGCTTTCCAGCGCCACGTCGTCGAGACGCTCGATCATCTCGATCTTCCACGTCGGCTCGAGCTGCGAGAGCAGCACGCCAAGCGTGGCGCTCATGATGCCGCCACCGATCAAAAGCACGTCGACGCTGCCGTCGGAGGCCTGACCCTGCGCCCAGGACGGCATGGCGCTGACGCCGATCGCGGCTGCACCGGTTGCGACGGAGCCCAGCAACTGGCGACGGCTCACGTTAAGGCCGCCTGTAGTGGTTTCAATGTTCTTGTTCTTGGAAGGCATATGCACCTCGGTCTTGTTATCCCGCCCGGCTGAAAGCCCTTTCGACAGGGCCAGCGGAAGCGGCACGTGGGCGCGCGACGTTCTGTCGCGCATGATCTGCTCGGGCCGGGTTTGCGCCTTCAAATTGACAAACGCCATTAAATTGGAATTTAAGAAATCGCGCAGAAGCGCCTGGCTCCGCGAATTCCATCCGGGGCGCGACGGCGGTGGGGAAATGCCAGATATGCGCGACGACCTTACCCGCTGACTGCAAGGCCGGGCGAGCGGGACAAAGCGCAGGAAGACGCCATGACCAAAGTCGTTCTGATCGAGGATGACGCCGATACGGCGCAGGATATCTGTGCCGAACTGCGAGACAGTGGCTATATCGTGGACTGGGCGGCCGACGGCCTCTCCGGTCTGGAGCGCGCGCGCGCAGCCGATGCGGACGTGCTCGTCATCGATCGCATGCTGCCCGGCATGGATGGGCTTGCCGTCATCGACACGCTGCGCCGGGAAAAGGTCCGCACGCCGGTTCTGGTGCTGAGTGCGCTCGGCGCCGTCAACGATCGCGTCAAGGGGTTGCGCGCCGGCGGCGACGACTACCTCACCAAGCCCTTTGCCGTCCTGGAACTCGTCGCCCGCATCGAGGCGCTGCTGCGCCGCCCTGCCGATACCGCGGCCAAGACCATGCGTGTCGGTCCGCTGGAAATCGACCTGATCGAACGCACCGCCAACCGCGCTGGCCGCGAGATCGAGCTTCTGCCGCGCGAATACAAGCTGCTCGAATACATGATGCGCCACAGCGAGCAGTTGCTCACCCGCGCCATGCTGTTCGAGGAAGTGTGGAAATACAAGTTCGTGCCGGACTCGAACCTCGTCGATGTCCATATGGGCCGTCTGCGCCGCAAGGTCGACGGGGCCGGCGAGGCTCCGATGATTTCCAATATCCGTGGAGAGGGCTTTGTTCTTCGCGCGCCTGACTGACTGGATCTGGAACTCTACCTTCCGCTACACGGTCGCGCTGGTGGTCGCCATCGGTGCGACGGT
Organism: Neorhizobium sp. NPDC001467; assembly: GCF_050275975.1. Classification (NCBI taxonomy): domain Bacteria; kingdom Pseudomonadati; phylum Pseudomonadota; class Alphaproteobacteria; order Hyphomicrobiales; family Rhizobiaceae; genus Neorhizobium; species Neorhizobium sp. NPDC001467. The sequence continues at coordinate 88,051 of NZ_JBNNPS010000013.1, forward strand.
GATGCTGAGCCTCACCTTCGCCTATGTGACGACCAGCCGTGAACTGGTGTCGTTTCTCGACAGTCTCATCATCCAGGAATCCGACGCGATGGTCGCGCAGTCCCGGCAGGGCCTGCTGACGCAGTACGAGGAAAGACTGCGGCAGGACCCGCGTCGCTACAAGCCGGCCGGCCTGTTTACCGCGGACGGCAAACGGATTTCCGGCAACATCCGCCAGTGGCCAGCCGGCCTCGAAGTCGATCAGGCTCCGATACAGGTGGATATCGACCGCATCGACCCGGACCTGCGGATGATCCAGCCGTCACGGGCGTTGGCCCGGCGGCTCGCAGACGGCAATATCGTTGTCGTCGGGTGGAGCACCAAGGATAACGAACAAACCGCCTCGGTGGTAAGGCGCGGCCTGATTTTCGGTCTGTTGCCGGCTTTTCTTCTGGGTCTTGCCGCCTCGCTGCTGTTTGCCGTCCGCTCGCAGCGGCGCATTCGCGAAATGCAGATGCGCGCTGCCGATATCGTCGCCGGCGATTTTTCAAAACGGCTTCCGACACAAAACAGCGAGGACCCGCTCGACAAGCTCGCGCAGATCGTCAACGGCATGCTGGACGAGATTCAGACGCTGGTGGAAAACCTTGCGGCCATCGGCGACGATATCGCCCACGATCTTAGAACCCCGCTTGCGCGGGTGCGCATCGGGCTGGAGCGGGCACGCCGCAGCGCCGTGTCGGAGGAGGAGTTTCGTGCCGCCACCGACCGCGCCATTGCCGGCGTCGACCATGCGATCTCGATCATCACGGCGCTGCTGCGCATTCGCGAAATCGAGCAGACCCGCCGCTTTCAGGCTTTCGGCAATGTCGACCTTGCCGACCTGATCACCGACGTCGGCGAACTCTACGAACCCTTTGCCGAGGAAAAGCGGCTTGCGCTGACGGTTCATACCGACATCGGTGGGATCGTGCAGGGCGACCGCGACCTCCTGTTCGAGGCAGTTGCCAATCTCGTCGACAATGCCGTGAAATACACGCCGGAAGGTGGTCGGATCGACCTGGCGCTACTGGCTGAGGACAGGCAGGTTCTGATCCGCGTGAAGGACAGCGGTCCGGGCATTGCCGAAAGCGAACGCGAATTGCTGGTCCGGCGGTTCTACCGTTCCGACCGCAGCCGGCATACCAAGGGTCTTGGCCTCGGCCTGACGCTGGTATCGGCCATCGTCAAACTGCACGGTTTCAGGTTCGAGATCCGCGCGGGCGACGGGTTTACGGCGGAGATTCATGTTCCCGGTGGCGAAGCCGGGCGCAACGATGCTTGATATTTTTCCATGCAGACGAGAGGCAGTCTCCGGCCGGTGAAGAAACCTAGCCATCCGCTGCGCGCGAACCGTCAACAATAAATTGGGACATGCATCAGAGGCGTTTTCCCAACCCATGCAACGCTAGTGGTCTCTGCCGACCCGCCCGATAATGTCAGCCCGCTGGCACGTTCCGGTTGCCGGAACGATGTCGAGCTTGTCGCCCACCCTGAAATCATCCGCGGGCGTGCCGATCTCGAACTTATATCGACACGGGATGGCCTCTCCCGTCGCTGCGGTTCTTGAAAAAGACAGTTCCGCTATCGTTACGATTTTCGCATCACGACGACTGACCTCTTCGTTCCAGACGGCCTCGACCATCGCGACAGAGTGCTCGAAATGCTGGAGCCGCCATGCATAAACACCGAGAATGACAGCGCAGATCGCCAAACCGGCCAGAGGGGACACGACCCTCATGATCGTCAATTGTCGCGTCACCTTGGGGTCAAATTTCTGTCGAAGCATGACCATCCACCCCTGCCTTCCCCACAATTATGAAAGCGCATTCCGACAGACCTGATCATACGGCGCCCTACAGCGCCGGAACAGCCGTCTCGACAGGATTAGCACGCCCTAAAAATGATGGCCCGACCATGTCGCCTAGAAACGTCGTGGCGCAGCCGCTGTCGACGAAGCCCTCGATCCGCTCATCGACTCGTTCACCGGGGGTCCGGGATGAGACGGCGGTACCGCACATCCGCCGAGCCCGCGGTGCGCTCGACCGTCATTTACCGACCAGAATCCCGGCTTCCACGGCGGCTGCGACAAACGCCTGCCGCGCATCTTCATCCGCGCGCTTGCCCTTGGATACATCGGCGCAGATCAAAAGCGCCTTGTCGAGCGCCGGCTCGTCCTCGATCGGCCAGTCCTCGATCATCGCCCACGATGCGGCCTGCGTCGTCTCGATTGTCGTTTCGACCGGCGGTTCGCCGATCATCACGACGACCGGCCTGCTCCAGGGTTTCTGCATGTCTTTTGGTCCTATGAGAAAAGTGGCTCCTCATAGAACCTTTCAGCGGCGAATGTAATCCGGAAACGCGGTGCTGATCTCATCGATGATGGAAAGCGTGCCGGACAGATGCTTTCTGAGGGCCTCCATTGCCGCTTCCGCCTCTCCGGACCTGATGCCATCGATAATCGCCTGATGATCGCTGAGCACCCTCTGCATCTTGCCGGGCATGGGCAGGTTCAGCCGCCGCAGCCGATCGAGATGCACGCTCTGGCGGCGCACATTCGCCCACAGTCGATCGAGGCCCATCAGGTCGTAGAAATGCCGGTGGAATTCGCGGTCGATCTCGTCGAACCGGTCATGGGTCTCAGGGGTCGCGACGGCTCGCTGGCGCGCGAGAATCTCGCAAAGCGCGTCCGCTGTCGCTTCCGGGCTATCCTGTGTCAGCCGCCGGACCGCCTCAAGCTCGATCGACAGCCGCAGAAACTGGGCCTGGCGGGCATGCCCGAGATCGATCTTTGCAACGACCGTGGCATATTGCGGATAGACATCGACGAGCCCCTCCTCCTGGAGCCGCATCAGCGCATCGCGCACCGGCGTCTGGCTGACCCCGAATTCCGTCTGCAGCACCGCGCGCGAAAGCACCGTGCCCGGCGCGAGTTCCACCCTGAGGATCCGGTCACGCAGGATCTGCTGCACCTGCAGGGCCACCTGCCGGGAGCGATCGAGCTGTGCCCCTTTGGTCGTGTCACTCATGCATCCGTCATCCCTATTGCATTCCACATGTTCCGGTCACCCGTACACTCGCGCGCGGTTCACCGGCATCCGCCCATCGCTGATCGACGAAGCCGCGAAGCCGCGAAGCCGCGAAGCCGCGAAGCCGCGAAGCGTTACCTCGGGGAGATCTGCCCCGCCACGACAATGATCACATAATCGACGTTGATGCACTGATGTTTTAGTGCTTCAATGGACTCGGAGGGAAGGAGGATGGCAATTGGCAGTCTCTACGCATGGTCGAAGTGCGGACGATGAACGCTTCGATCCCGGTGTCAGCCGCTACCTGATCTTATGCCAACGCCCATGCTTGTTCCGAGCCCATGGGGATGCCGGAGGCCTCGGACAGCGGCGACGATACGCACCATGACGCTACGCGGCCCCCATCTTATCGCCGTCAGTGCGCCCTCACCCACCTGTCCGTCATGCCAGACAAGCCGCCAGTCATCGCTGAGAAATTGATGGCTTTTGCGCCAGTTACGAAAGTTCATTTGATGTCCAACAACGCGCTTCCGAAAATCAAAAGGCCGCAAGACCTGCGCAGCGCCCGCTGGTTCGCGCCCGATGACCTGCGCTCCTTTGGCCACCGCTCGCGCATGATGCAGCTCGGTTATTCCGAAGAGGAGTTTCGCGACAAGCCGGTCATCGGCGTGCTCGATACATGGTCCGAGCTCAACACCTGCCACGCCCATTTCAAGGAACGCGTTCAGGATGTGAAGCGCGGCATCTTTCAGGCAGGCGGCTTTGCGGTGCAGATGCCGTCGCTGTCGCTGGATGAAAGTTCGCTGAAACCGACCTCGATGCTTTATCGCAACATGCTGGCCATGGAGACGGAAGAGATGATCCGCGCCCATCCGCTCGATGGCGTAGTGCTGATGGGCGGTTGCGACAAGACAACGCCGGGCCTTATCATGGGTGCGATCTCCGCCGGCGTGCCTATGATCTACCTGCCCGCCGGGCCGATGTTGCGCGGCAATTATGCCGGTCAGGTTCTCGGCTCCGGCTCCGATGGCTGGAAATACTGGGACGAGCGCCGCGCCGGCCTTATTACCGACGAGCAATGGCTGGGCGTTCAGGGCGGTATCGCCCGCTCGGCCGGCACGTGTATGACCATGGGCACAGCATCCACCATGACGGCGATTGCCGACGCTATGGGGCTGACCCTCCCGGGCGCCTCCTCAATCCCCGCCGTCGACGCCAACCACCAGCGCATGGGGGCAGATTGCGGCCGCCGCATCGTTGACATGGTCTGGGAGGACCTGACGCCGCAGCGGATCGTCACCGAGGGCGCCTGCCGCAACGCCGCGATCGTCGCCATGGCGACCGGCTGTTCCACCAATGCCGTCGTCCATCTCATCGCCATGGCGCGCCGCGCCGGCGTCGACCTGACGCTTGACGATCTCGATGCGCTCGGCCGCGTTACACCTTTGATCGCCAATGTTCGCCCCTCGGGAAAAGACTACCTGATGGAGGACTTTTTTTATGCGGGTGGACTGCGCGCGCTGATGAAGCAGATCGAGGACCGGCTCGACCTCTCCGTCATGACCGTCACCGGCCGCACGATGGGCGAAAACCTTGAAGGCGCAAAGGTTTATAACGACGACGTCATCCGGCCGTTCTCCAACCCGGTCTATCACGAAGGGTCGCTTGCCGTGCTGCGCGGCAACCTGTGCCCGAACGGCAGCGTCATCAAGCCCGCCGCCTGCGATCCGCGCTTCCATGTGCACGAAGGCCCGGCCATGGTGTTTGACAGCTACCCGGAGATGAAGAAGGCGGTGGACGACGAAAACCTCGATGTCACGCCCGACCATGTTCTGGTGCTGCGCAATGCCGGGCCTCTCGGCGGCCCCGGTTTTCCCGAATGGGGCATGCTGCCCATCCCGAAAGCGCTGATCAGAAAGGGTCATCGCGACATGCTGCGCATTTCCGATGCCCGCATGTCCGGTACCTCCTACGGCGCCTGCGTGCTGCATGTGTCGCCGGAAAGTTTTGTCGGCGGTCCGCTGGCGTTCCTGAAGAATGGCGACATCATCCGCCTCGACCTGCCCAACCGCCGGCTCGACATGCTGGTGATCGAGGAGGAACTGGCGCTTCGCCAGGCCGAATGGAGGGCGCCCGAACCGCGTTTCCAGCGCGGCTATGGCTGGATGTTCTCAAAACACGTCACCCAGGCCGATCAGGGCTGCGATTTCGATTTTCTGGAAACCGGGTTCGGCAGATCGGCCGGTGAGCCGGATATTTATTGAGGAGGGAAACAATGACCGACTACGTGCTCAGCGACGCCGTGCGCGCCAGATTCAAGAAGATTTCAACGGCCTCGCTGGCAACCGCTCTGTTCAAGCGCGGGTTGCGCAACCAGTTCATCCAGGGCGTCGTGCCGGTTTCGCCGAAGAGCGAAACCATGGTCGGCCAGGCGTTCACGCTGCGCTATATCGTGGCGCGCGAGGATCGCAACCCGATCACCGTGTTCCGCAATGCCGATCACCCGCAGCGTGTGGCCATTGAGACCTGCCCACCCGGCCATGTGCTCGTCATGGACAGCCGCAAGGACGCTCGCGCCGCCACCGCCGGCTCGATCCTGATCACGCGGCTGGCGCTGCGCGGTGCGGCTGGCGTCGTGACGGATGGCGGCTTTCGCGACGCGGCGGGCATCGGCGCGCTCGACATGCCGGCCTATTTCGCAAAACCCTCGGCACCCACCAACCTCACGCTGCACGAGGCGATCGACATCAACGTGCCGATCTCATGCGGCGATGTCGCCGTGTTTCCTGGCGACGTCCTGGTCGGTGACCACGACGGCGTCATGGTGATCCCCGCCCATCTGGCAGACGAACTGGCGGAGGAATGCACCGCCATGGAAAGCTACGAGGATTTCGTACTGGAACAGGTCAAGGCCGGCGAGGCAATTATCGGCCTCTACCCGCAGACGAATGATGAATATCGCGAACGATATGAGGCCTGGCGCAAGAAGAACGACTGCTGACGACAAAGGCCAACTAACCCTGTCGGCGTTGGCCAAGCGGCATGACGCACCATGGCACTCGTGTGCGATGCGCAGCGACGACCTCGGCCAGGCCGGATCCGGCACTTTTACGCACGGCGGCCTCAACGCCGCCCGCCTCTTCGCCCCGCCGCAAACACGCTCGACCGACACCGAAATAGACGACACTGCCCCCGGGTCTGCTCGCGCCTCGCAGCCACCCTGTCATTTCCGATCCGGAACCTGAATAGCGCAACCAGCGGATCAGGCTGCTCTCAAGAAAAGCAGTGCAACCACTGCGATACACGCCCCAACATGAGATTGCCGCAGGCCTCAATTCGGCACCCACGTCACCGGACGACGATCGCCTCAAACATTTGTAACATTTTTTCCACTAGCTATTGAGAATGAAGCCTTTTAGAGTAGAAGAAAGATTACAACATACGGTGCGGATGCATGCTGGCCATTCTTGCGGACGACCTGACTGGAGCCCTGGACTCGGCGGCTCCCTTTGCTGGACGCGGTCTTCGCACCGAGGTTGCACTTACCCGTGATGCCATGACCGCCATCGTGGCCGATCGGCCGGATGTCATCGCCATCAATCTCCATACGAGGGAGATCGGCGTGGACGCGGCACGTGCCGCGACCGCCTCCGCGATCGGCATGCTGCCCACGGGTACACGCCTGTTCAAGAAAGTCGATTCCCGGCTTAAGGGCAATATCGTCGCCGAGCTCGACGCCATCCCGTTTGCCCGCGCCCTGGTTGTTCCCGCCATTCCGGAATTCAACCGTATTGTAGAAGGCGGTTCCGTTCGCGGTTTTGGTGTTGACATGCCCGTCGACATCGCCGGAAAGCTCGGCCCCCATGCCGTGCGCGCCGTCATACCCGACACGAGTAGCGCCGCCGACATCGACGCCGCACTCGACGTCGCTCAGGCTGACGGCACCGACCTCTTGATCGGCGCGCGCGGTCTGGCCGAGGCGCTGGCACGACGCATGACGGCGCAGGTGCAGGCGCGACCGGCCGACATTCCGACGGGCCGCATCACTTTCGTCATCGGCTCGCGCGATCCGATCACGCTCGCCCAGATCGATACGCTGCGTGCCGGACACGACATTGCCTATATCGCCGCGCCGAACGGCCGGATCGCCGAAACGGTCAGGCCCGACGCCGCCCTGACGCTGGTCCAGGCAACGCCGGGCGATAGCGAACTTGACCCACAGGACGTTTCCGAGGCGCTGGCCGACGGGCTGTCCGAAGCCTTCCGCGCAACTTCGCCGCCCGACGTCGGATCGACCGGTACGCTTCTGCTGTCTGGCGGTGCAACGGCCGAGGCCGTGATGCGTCGCTTGAGCGTTACCCGCCTGCGGCTGCATGGCGAATGCCTGCCAGGCCTTGGGCTCGGCTCCGCGGATGGACGCTGCATCATTGCCAAATCCGGCGGTTTCGGCCATCCCGATACGTTGAAAAGGATTGCGGACATGGCGCTGGGAAGGGTGATCTGAAAATGGGAGTGGAAACGGGAACCGCCCGCAAGAACTTGGCCGATATCGTGTTCGAGCGTTTGCTGCGCGCCATCAAGTCGGGCGCCTACAAGCCGGATGAACGCCTGCCGACCGAACATGACCTCGCCGCCGAATTCGAGGTGTCCCGCCCTGTCATCCGCGAGGCGTTGAAACGCCTGCGCGATCAGAGCCTGATCTATTCGCGCCGCGGCGCCGGCAGTTTCGTCCGTTCCACCGGCCTTCGAAATCCGCTGGGCTTCGGCCAGCTGGAAAACGTCGCCGACCTTTTGAACTGTTACGAGTTTCGCCTGACGCTGGAACCGGCCGCGGCCGCCGCAGCCGCAAGCCGCCACGATGCCGACAACCTGAAAGCGATCCGCCAGGCCTTGGAAATGCTGCGTGATGCCACCAACCGGCAGTCGCACCGCGAAGACGCCGATTTCCAGTTCCATCTTGCCATCGCGCGTGCCGCACAGAACAATTACTTCTCAACCGCCATGGAAGCACTCAAGGACCATATCGCCGTCGGCATGAAATTCCATGGCGCCTCGGTCAAGCGCGAGGCCTCGGGCCTGTCCCGCGTCTTCGGCGAGCACGACGCGATCGCCACGGCCATCGCCAATCGCGATGGAGACGAGGCCAGACGGCTGATGCTCGAGCACCTGCAGGGATCACGCGAGCGGCTGTTCCAATCGTCCTATCAGTTGATGCACGCGCCGAAATAGTGGTGCACATGCGACGCCGGGCCCCCGTCGGGGCCGCGGGCCATCCGTCTCGAATGGCTCTGCCGTTGCCTTAATCAGCTTTGGCGTTCTGGCTGTCCCTTATCCTCCGCCACCTGATGAGATAGCCGAATCCCGGCCCGATCAGCATGCCCCCAATGATCCAGTGGATCAGAGTCAGCGGCTTTTCGTCCGGATCGTGGTCGGTGAGATAGAGGAAGAGAAAGAATAAAGCGACGCCCAGAAACATGAGCGCGATTGGAAAAAAGACGCTGCTGCGAAAGGCTTTCATGGGAACACTTTCTTGAGGACAGGCAAAGCTCTGATGGAGATAATGGAGCCGACGCCTGCAGCAAGGGGCTTGTCAGCAAGAGGTGCCTGCACATGCGTCCCAAGGAACCGAGCTTGGCACCACGTGTTGACCTTTTTATCCTGCAGCCGCCCCCCCCCCGTCGTCGTGATCGGTTCGTCTTCCCCGCCCCGCCACGTACAAGCCAGGCGCACCGCCTGTGCCTTTGGCCGTCAACTTGGCGGCCGCCTTGCCAGTGCGACACCCTCCTAGGATGGAACTTCTCCTGCAAATTCGACTTGAGGTAGAAATCGGAGGCTGTCATGTCCCTTACCCGCCGCCAAGCCGTCGCGTCTGCTCTAAGCCTGCCGCTTCTGCCGCTGTTGTCCCGACCGGATGTGCGGGCTGCCGACGATGACAGTGCGTTGTTCTGGCGCTTCAAGACGGCATCCGCGCAGGCAATTTTGTTCGGCTATGTCAGGGGGCGCGCCGATGCGTTCCCGCAGGTGATTGACGACGGCAAGCGGCATATCGACAGGACCGACACCATCATCGCCGATGTCGATCCGGCCACGACGCTTGGCAGCATGACCTTCGAGAAGCATGATCTGAAGCCGATTTTCCTTAAACTGCCGAAAGCGGCCCAGGACGAGCTTGCGACGATCTTTGCGGGATCGAAGGCGATACCGTCCTTTTCCAACCTGACGGCGCTGGAGCTGAATATCCTGCTGGCGGGGGAAGGCCAGCATGGTTTCAGCGCTGAGGCCCCAAGCCTTGGCGGCGCGCTTCTGACCTATGGTCAATCCCTGAAGCGGCCCGTCGCAACGCTGCTGGCGCGCAACGAGATCGCGGCGCTGACAAAACCGTTGACACTCGACACCGCCAACGCGGTCGCTCCCGATAGCGTCATCTACCTGCTCGGTCTGCGCCGACGCTTCGGTCCGATAGGGGCGCATCTCGATAACCTCTACGGTGCCCGCAAAGGCGGCGAACTGGGCAGGCTGGGCGCGGAAATGAGATCGCGCGGCGTGATCGACCTCACTCATTTCCTCAATCTGGAGGGCATGCGCGCGCTGCTGATCGACCGGCTTTCAAGCCTGCCTGCCGGCACCGACGCCTTCATCACGCTGCCGATCGGCCTCCTCGCCGGACCTGACGGCATCTGTGACGCCCTGCGGTCCCGCGGCGCCGAAGTGACGGCGATCGGGTGAAACTGCCGGGCACATTCGGCCGACTATAGGCACGGCACCACCGCCGAAGCCCGCTGATCAAGGCCGCATGTCGTTCATGGCGCGAGGCTGGCGCGTGAAGGCCCGCCTTGGCGCACAGGCAGGCTTCAGCGCAACGGGGCGCTCTGCCAGTCCCGTGCGCATCGCCCATCTTGCACCACACCGGGCCTCAGAAACTGGCCCGGTAAATCCCGAGCACATCCTCAACGCTCATATCGGCCGGATTGTGATCCATCAGCCGGCGAATGGCATGCGCATCGGCCGCAAAGCGCGGCAGGTCTTCTTCTTTCGCACCATGTCTTGCCAGCGACATCTCGATGCCGAGATCGGCACAGAAGGCGTGGCCTGCACCGCTCAGATCAGCCTGCGACAGACCCTTGCCGAAACCGAGCGCTTCCGCCACTTCGGCCGTCTTGTCCGCCACGACCGGCTGGTTGAAAGCGAGCACGTGCGGAAACACGATGGCATTGGCCAGCCCGTGCGGCAGATGCAACAACGTGCCGAGCGGATAGGCGATGGCATGGCCTGCCGCCGTGTTGACCGGCCCGAGGCAGATACCGCCATAATAGGAGGCGAGCATCATGCCCTCGCGGGCCTCCCGGTCCGATCCGTCCTTCACCGCGCGGGCCAGATATTTGCCGACGAGCGAAAAACCCATGCGGGCAAAACCGTCGATCATCGGATGCGCGCGCTTGCTGGTAAACGCCTCGACGCAATGCGCCATGGCATCCACACCGGTCGCGGCAGTTACCGCCGGCGGCACCGAATAGGTGAGCTCCGGGTCGAGCACGGCGAGATCGGCGATCAGATGCGGGCTTTCCACCGCGATCTTGGCTCCGGAGACGGGATCGGTGATCAGCGAACGGATACCGGCTTCCGAACCGGTGCCGGCGGTCGTCGCCACCTGCGCAAGCCGCGTGCTTCTTCCCGCCACCTTGTTGGGACCGGCGACATCGGCAAGCGCCTGCTCGCCATCCCAGAGCGCCGCCACCAGCTTGGCGACATCCATGACGGAACCGCCGCCGAGACCGACAACGAGATCCGGTTTAGCCGCACGCGCTGCAGCGAGCGCCGCATCGAGCGTGGCAATTTCCGGCTCGCCGGGAATGGCATCGAACAGAGAAACCTTGCCCGGCAGTTTCAGCCGGTCGACAAAGCCGGCGGTAATCGGCGTGGCGATCACCAGCGTCGAGGCAACGTCACCGGCCCAGGGACCGACTTCGCCGATCGTGCCGGCGCCGACGATCAGCCGTTTTGGCTGATGCAGGATGATGACGGGAGCGCTGCTCATGCCTTGTTCCCCTTGCCACCGGTCACCAGCTTGCGGGCATAAGCAATGGCTTCCAGCATGTTGCCATGGTTGGCGATGCCCTTGCCGGCAATGTCGAAGGCTGTGCCGTGGTCGACCGAGGTGCGGTCGATCGGCAGGTCGACGGAGACGTTCACTGCCGTATCGAAGGCAACGAGCTTGATCGGGATATGGCCCTGGTCGTGATATTGCGCGACCACCAGATCGAAGGCGCCGGAATAGGCGCGGTGGAACACGGTGTCGGCCGAGATCGGACCATAGGCATCGATGCCTTCGGCACGGGCAGCGGCAACGGCCGGGGCGATCTGGTTGTCATCCTCGGTGCCGAAAAGGCCGTTTTCGCCGCAATGCGGATTGATGCCGGCAACTGCGATGCGGGGCGCTGCATAACCCGTGCGCTTCAAATGGTCATTGCCGGCCTTGATCGTGGCCAGCACCCCCTCGGTGGTGGCACGGCGGATGGCTTCCTGCAGCGACACGTGGGTGGACACGTGGATGACCTTCAGCTTTTCCGAGGCCAGCAGCATATAGGCAGCCGCCGATTTCGTCAGGCTGCGCAGCATGCCGGTATGGCCGTCGTAATGATGACCGGCCAGATTGAGCGCCTCCTTGTTGATCGGTGCGGTCACGACGCAGCCGATCACGCCGACTTCGGCATCACGCACGGCCTTTTCGATAAAACGGAAGGCCGCATCGCCGGCAACCGGCGACAACATGCCCCATGGCAGCGGCGCGCCTTCGATCGGCAGATCGATGACGTAAGGCGCGAGATCGATATCGACGCCCAGCGCCTTACGGGCAGCTTCCAGCGTCGGCAGGTTGCCGTAGATACGGGTATTGGCGCGGTCCGCGTCACCCATTTCGGCCAGCGCCCGCACCGTGATTTCCGGTCCGACGCCGCAGGGGTCACCCATGGTGATGCCGATGATACTGCTCATGATTATTCTCCCACTGCGGTCCGTGAACTGGCATTGGCCCAGCCAGGAGCCAGACGAACATATTTGATGGCGCGCCTGTAATAGGTGTAGGCGATGTGAAGACTGCCGTCGGTGCCTTCCAAGAGCCACGGATAGGACATTTCCTTGTTGTGGCCGTCGATGGAATTGTTCGACATGCAGGTGCCCGGGCCGTCCTCGATGACGATCCGCTGCGAAAAACTTTTTGCCCCGTCATCGGATAGGCACACGGACACGGGCGCGCGCGGCACGCCCCAGATCGGCACGCAGCCGCCATCCGGATCGGCATCCGGTCGGTCGTCATCCTCACCCAGCTCGTCGTAAAGCGAAGCGCGGCGGTCGCTCGACATCTGCGCATTCACCGGGTTGCAGATCATCGCGATCCGCCCGTCCTTGAGAGTAATCGCGGCAACGGAAGAGTTGTTGTTGGGCACATCCGTCGCCTGTGGCACAGACCATGTGCGGCCACCATCGGCGCTTTCCGTGCGATAGACGAAATCGGCCTGACGACGACGAAACACCGCCGCCAGCTTGTCGCTGCCGATCGAGAACGGGCTCATATGGACGCAGCCGGTCGACTGGTCGAGATCTTCGAGGACCCAGGTCTTGCCGCCATCCTGCGAAATGCCGACCGCGGCGCGGTCATGGCTGCCGTTCCATTTCTGGCCGGGACGCTGGATGCAGCGAAAGATCGGCAGAAGCCATGCGCCATCATCTTGCACCACCAGCGGCGCACGCACGAAACAGCCGCGCGGCAGATCGAGATAGTCTCCCTCGCCCGCCGTCAGCTTTGTCGGGTCGCTAGGATCACGCGAAATTTCCGCCATGCGGATACGGCATTCATCCTGATTGCCGGAAGGCTGCGAGGTGTGGAACAGGATGAGCCTGCCATCCGGTGCCGCAAACAGAACCGGGTTCTGCTCGGAATGTCTTGGGTCGAAACTCAGGCGCTGCGGTTCACCCCACTGGTCGGAGCCCTCGGCAAGAACCGAAGCGAAGACGGAAATGTCCGACTTTCCTTCCAGCGTGCCGCCGAACCATGCGCAGATCAGCGCACCATCCTCAGCCAGATGCAGAAAGGATGCGTGGTTCTGGATCATCGGAGAGGCAAGCATCGCCTCATGGCGTCCATGGCCAACGGCTTTCACCGTGCCGTTCATGACGGTTGCAATCTGTTCAGGCGTCATCAGGGTCTCCTCTTATCCCCATGAAAATCACCCAAATAACAAAGTTGTCAAGTTTGAAAAATTTGCCAATTTGCCATTGACGATCAGAACACTAGACACATGTGTTTGAAATTAAACCGTTTTATGAAAGTCGATTTTGTACAAATTGACGGCTCCGAATATTTAATTTGACAAACTTGACAAGAAATCCGATGGTCTGCGTCAGCCCAACAGGCATAGATCAAGGGACGGAGGCATCCCGGTCGAAGCAAAGGGCCACGGAGGAATGCCTTCAGACTGCGCGGCTAAGAACAGCCGGCGCGCCATGAACAGCAAGCGGTGCGCAACGTGCACCCAGAGGGAGGAGAATGACATGAAGACTTCGCATTTGCTTGGAGCCTTGCTCGGATCCGTCCTCGCACTCGGCTCCGGCGTTGCGCCGGCTTATGCCGCGTCGAGCGACATCAAGATCGTCCTGCCGGAAGAGGCCGACCTGCTCGAGCCCTGCATGGCAACGCGCTCCAATATCGGCCGCGTCATCATGGAAAATGTCAGCGAAACGCTGACCGAACTCGACGTGCGCGACAAAAAGGGCGTCATGCCGCGTCTCGCTGAGAAGTGGGAACAGAATGCCGATGGTAGCTGGCGTTTCCACCTGCGCCAGGGCGTGAAATTTTCCGACGGCAAGACGTTTGGCGCCAAGGATGTCAAATATTCGTTCGACCGCATTTTCAGCGACAAGAACATCTGCGAGTCCCGCCGTTATTTCGGTGGCATGAAGTTCGACGTGAATGTCGTTGACGACAACACCATCGACTTCAAGGTCGATCCGGTTCAGCCCATCCTGCCGCTGCTTCTGTCGCTCGTCACCATCGTTCCGGAAGGCACGCCGCTGGAATTCGTGCGCGAGCCGATCGGCACCGGCCCGTACAAGCTGTCCAACTGGACACCGGGCCAGCAGATCGTTCTCGATGCCCGTGACGATTATTGGGGCAAGAAGCCGGCCGTCACCAAGGCAACCTACCTGTTCCGCTCCGATCCGGCCGTTCGCGCCGCCATGGTTGAGGCCGGCGAAGCCGATCTTGCACCGTCGATCTCGCAGGTCGAAGCCACCAACGAGAAGACTGACTTCTCATACCTCGACAGCGAAACAGTCTATCTGCGTATCGATGGCAATATCGCGCCGCTCAACGATGTCCGCGTCCGCAAGGCGCTGAATCTGGCCATCGATCGTCAGGCCTTCATCGGCACGCTGGTCCCGCAGGATGCGGTTCTCGCCACCGCTCTGGTGCCGCCGACCACGCTCGGCTGGAACCCGGATGTGAAAGTGCCCGCCTACGACCCGGATCAGGCCAAGAAACTGCTTGAAGAAGCCAAGGCTGCCGGCGTTCCGGTCGACACCCCGATCACCGTCGTTGCCCGCACGGCCAACTTCCCGAACGTGACGGAAATCATGGAAGCCATCCAGGCGCAGTTGCAGGATGTCGGCTTCAAGATCGACCTGAAATTCGTCGAAGTCGCCGAACACGAGGTCTATTACTCGAAGCCGTTCAAGGAAGGTCGCGGCCCCACCATCGTCGCTGCCATGCACGACAATTCCAAGGGCGACCCGTCCTTCACCATGTTCTTCAAGTACCACAGCAATGGCACCCAATCGGGTTATTCCGATCCGAAGGTCGATGATCTCATCGCCCGCGCTTCGGCCGCCACCGGTGATGAGCGTGCAAAACTCTGGTCGGAACTGATCGCCTATGTCCACGACGATCTCGTCGCCGACGTCGCGCTCTTCCACATGGTCGGTTACTCGCGCGTTTCCGAACGTCTCGACTTCAAGCCCAGCATCGCCACCAACTCCATGCTGCAGCTCTCCGAGATCGGCATCAAGAACTAACTACCACCTCAAGGGTGACCCCGCACCGAATGCGGGGGTCGCCCCAAAATCGAAGCGAAATGGGCGGCGGCTTCGTCGCCGTCCATTCCAGCAATCGAGGTCATCATGCTCAGTTTCATCCGCAAGCGCGCCTTTGCCAGCCTCATCTCCCTGATCGGGCTGCTGGTCATGGTGTTCTTCCTGTCGCGCCTGACGGGCGATCCGGCATCCCTCTTTCTCCCCGTCGAAGCCTCCGCCGAGATGAAGGCCGAGTTCCGCGCCCTTCACGGCCTCGACCAGCCGCTGCTCGTGCAGTTCGGCCAGTATGTCGGCAACGTCCTGACCGGCGATCTGGGCGAAAGCCTGCGCAAGGCCCGCCCCGCGCTCGATGTCGTGCTCGAAGCCTTCACCTGGACACTCTGGCTCGCCCTCATCACCATGACGCTGGTCACGGTCTGCGCCATCGTCGTCGGCTCGCTCGCCGCTTTCCGCACCGGCGGCTTTTTCGACCGCTTTTCCTCGATGGTTTCGCTGATCGGCGCGTCCGTGCCGGATTTCTGGCTCGCCATCGTCGCCATCGTCGTCTTCGCCATCCAGCTCTCGTGGCTGCCGACATCCGGCACCGGCTCGCTCGCTCACTGGATCCTGCCGATCTGCGTGCTCTTCGTGCGCCCCTTCGGCATCATCGTTCAGGTTGTGCGCGGCTCGATGATTTCGGCGCTCTCGTCCGCTTACGTGAAGACGGCCCGCGCCAAGGGCGTCAAATCCGGCCCGATCATCTTCGTCCACGCATTGCGCAACGCCATGCTGCCGGTCATCACCGTCATCGGCGACCAGGCGGCGAGCCTGCTCAACGGCGCCGTCGTCATCGAAACCATTTTCGGTTTCCCGGGCGTCGGCAAGCTGATGATCGACAGCATCCTGCAGCGTGACTTCAACGTCGTTTTGGCGGCGATCCTCGTTACCGCTTTTGCCATCTTCCTCATGAACCTCGTGATCGACCTGGCCTATGCCCTGCTTGATCCGCGCATCCGCTACTGAGGATCGATATGACCATGGCCATTCAATCCACACCGACTAAAGAAATCATCGCGGAAGAACCGAGCGCCATCGTGCGCATGGGCCGCATGCTGTGGGCCGACAAGTTCGCGCTCTGTGCCGCCATTTTTCTCGTCTTCGTCATCGTCATGGCCATCATCGGCCCGACCCTGCTCGATGATCTCGCAACCAAGCAAAACCTGCGCGGCCGCAACCTCGCGCCCTTCATGTTCGACCGCGAATGGTTCATGTGGCTGGGTGCCGATGCGCTCGGTCGCCCGCTCTGGCCGCGCATCATCGTCGCCACCCAGAACACCATCATGGTCGCCGCCGGCGCCGTGCTGATCTCGGCCATCATCGGCACGCTGCTCGGCCTGATCGCCGGCTTTGCCTCGGAGCGCGTAAGCCAGGTCATCATGCGTCTCGCCGACGTCATCATGTCCTTTCCATCGCTGCTCGTCGCGGTGATCGTGCTCTACATCCTCGGCTCGTCCATCATGAACCTGATGCTGGTGCTGTCGATTACCCGTATCCCGGTTTATCTGCGCACCACCCGCGCTGAAGTTCTGGAAATCAAGAGCCGCATGTTCGTGCAGGCCGCCAAGGTCATGGGTGCGTCGTCCAAGCGCATCCTGTTCCGCCACATCCTGCCGGTGGTGCTGCCAACGCTGACGACGCTTGCCACGCTCGATTTCGCCTATGTCATGCTGGCGGAAAGCGCGCTTTCCTTCCTCGGCATCGGCATCCAGCCGCCGGAAATCACCTGGGGCCTGATGATCTCTCAAGGCCGTCAGTACCTCACCAATGCATGGTGGCTGTCCTTCTGGCCGGGTCTGGCGATCATCCTCACCACGCTCTCGCTCAACCTTCTGTCCAACTGGCTGCGTATCGCGCTCGACCCCGTGCAGCGCTGGCGCCTGGAAATGAAAGGACCGAAACATGGCTGACCATCTTCTCGAAGTCCGCAACCTCTCGGTCGACTTCCACACTGCCTCGGGTGTCGTGCATGCCGTGCGCAACATCTCCTATTATCTCGACCGTGGCGAAACGCTCGCCATCCTCGGCGAGAGCGGTTCCGGCAAGTCGGTCTCGTCCTCCGCGATCATGAACCTCATTGACATGCCGCCCGGAAAAATCTCGTCCGGGGAAATCCTGCTCGACGGCAAGGATCTCTTCAAGATGAGCGCCGAGCAGCGTCGCGAAGTCAACGGCCGCCGCATCGCCATGATCTTTCAGGACCCGCTCAGCCACCTGAACCCGGTCTATACCGTCGGCTGGCAGATGCGCGAGGCGCTCAAAACCCACGGCAAGGGCAATAGCGAAGCCCAGGCCGAGGCTTTGCGCCTGTTCAAGCGCGTCGCCCTGCCCGATCCCGAACGCGCGCTCGACAAATATCCGCACGAATTTTCCGGCGGCCAGCGCCAGCGTGTCATGATCGCCATGGCGCTTGCCCTGAAACCTGACCTGCTGATCGCCGACGAACCGACCACCGCGCTCGACGTGACGGTACAGGCGGAAGTGTTGAACCTCTTAAAGGAACTGCAGCGCGAAACCGGCATGGGCGTGCTGATCATCACCCACGATCTCGGTGTCGTCTCCGAAGTCGCCGACCGCGTCGTCGTCATGGAAAAGGGCCAGTTGGTCGAAAGCGGCACGGTGCGCGAGGTCTATCACAACCCGCAGCACGCCTATACGAAAAAGCTGATCGCCGCCGCTCCCGGCAAGGGCGACATGCACGAGCCAGCGACGTCAGACGACGCCATCCTCCGCGTCAAGGATGCCCGCAAGTTCTATGGCGGCTTCGAAGCCCTGAAAGGCATTTCTTTCGATCTCAAGGCTGGCGAAACCGTTGCGGTTGTCGGCGAAAGCGGCTCGGGCAAATCCACTCTCGCCCGAATCCTGCTGCGCCTTGAAGAGGCTGATGGCGGCACTGCCGAATGGAAGGGCAAGGACCTTTTCACCATGTCGCCGGGCGATCTGTTCAAGCTGCGCCGTGACCTGCAGATGGTGTTTCAGGACCCGACCCAGTCGCTCAATCCGCGCATGACGGTGTTTCAGCTGATTTCGGAAGCCTGGGTCATCCACCCTGAAATTCTGCCCAAGGCAAAATGGCGTGAACGCGTCGCCGAACTGCTGGGTCAGGTCGGCCTGTCCGCCGAACATATGGGGCGCTATCCGCACCAGTTCTCCGGCGGCCAGCGCCAGCGCATCGCCATTGCGCGCGCGCTGGCGCTCGAACCGCAACTGATCGTCTGCGACGAAGCCGTCTCGGCACTCGACGTTTCGGTTCAGGCGCAGGTGATCACGCTTCTCGACAAGCTGCGCAAGGAGATGGGCATCGCCTTCATCTTCATCGCGCACGACCTGCCGCTGGTGCGTGACTTCGCCGATTACGTCATGGTCATGCAGAAGGGCGAGGTGGTGGAATACGGCACCGTCGCGCAGGTCTTCGACAACCCCCAAATGCCCTACACGCAGGCGCTTCTCGCCGCCAGCCTCGATCCCGACCCGGACGTGCAGGCGGCAAACCGCAATGCGCGCCTCGCCAAAGCATCCTGACAGGAACAGACCCATGACCAAGAAAGCCTTCGTTGCCATCGTCACCTGCTTCAACGATGACGAGACCATCAATTTTGAGGCAACCCGCGCCCAGGTGCGCCGTCAGGTGGCGGCCGGCAACAACATCATGTGCGCCGGCACCAATGGCGATTTTTCTGCCCTCACCCACGGCGAAAAGATCAAGCTCTTGGAAGAAGTGGTCGATGAAGTCGGCGGCAAGGTCGATGTCATCGTCAATGCCGGCATGCCCGCGACCTTCGAGACTCTTCAGCTTGCCAAGGAGTTCGACCGGATCGGCGTCACCGGCATCGCCGTCATCACGCCCTTCTTCATCGCCTGCACGCAGGACGGCCTGATCCGGCACTTCTCCACCGTTGCCGATGCCGTCAACACGCCGGTCTATCTCTACGACATCCCGGCCCGCACCCAGAACCACATCGAGCCGGAAACCGCCCGAAAACTGGCCACCCACGGCAATATCGCCGGCATCAAGGATAGTGGCGGCGCACAGGAAACGCTGGCCGCCTATCTGCAGGTCTCGAAAGAGGTCGAAGGCTTTGAAGTCTATTCCGGTCCCGACCATCTGGTCCTGTGGTCCCTGCAGAACGGCGCTGCCGGCTGCATTTCCGGTCTCGGCAACGCCATGCCGGATGTTCTCGCCGGCATCGTCGGGAGCTTCAATTCGGGCAATATTGCGGAAGCCGAACGCCAGCAGGAAATCTACACCGCCTTCCGCACCGACCTCTACCAGCACGGCTTTCCGCCGGCCATGGTCAAGCGCGCGCTCTATCTTCAGGACGCTTCCGTCGGCGCCAGCCGCCAGCCGGCCCTGCTGCCCAACCCGGAGCAGGATGCCAAGATCGGCGAGACGCTGAAGAAGTTCGGTCTGCTGTAACCAGCCTGATCAGATCCACGATAAGGCGCTACGGAGACATCCGTAGCGCCTTTTTCTCTATCTCATCTCTCTCCGCCGTCATCCTTAGGCTTGTCCCGAGGATCTGACCACATCGCCTAAAACGAGACGCAGCAGATGCTCGGGACAGGCCCCAGCATGACGAGAGGGAATGGCATCAAGTGGCACGCGCTACCGTCGTCGTCAGCAGCAGATACCTTGTCGCCGGCACCTGGAGACGTTCGCCTTGTGGTCAGCGGTGCCGCCAAAGAAAAAGGCGCTGCGGAGACATCCGCAGCGCCTTTTTGTATCTCGACTGTCTCCCCCTCGTCATCCTCGGGCCTGACCCGAGGATCTAACCACGACGCCAAGAGCGCGGCGCAGCAGATGCCCGGGACGGGCCCGAGCATGACGACGTCGCGGCTAATTCAAGCGGCGCTCGCAGCCTTCTTGGCCGCAATACGGGCGCGAATGGATTCCACGTCGGACTTCGGCGTCGCCTTGAACAGGGTCTGCGTATATTCGTGTTTCGGGTTGGAAAACACCTCGTCACGGGTACCGTATTCGACCGCCTCGCCAAAATACATCACCATAACCTCGTCGGCGATGTAGCGCACGACGGACAGATCGTGGCTGATGAAGACGTAGGTGAGGTTGAACTCGTCCTGCAGGTCGGCGAGCAGGTTCAGCACCTGCGCCTGCACCGAAAGGTCGAGCGCCGAGACAGGCTCGTCGAGAACCAGCAGTTTCGGGTTCATCATCAGCGCGCGCGCAATGGCGATACGCTGGCGCTGACCGCCGGAGAACATGTGCGGATAACGATTGTAATGTTCGGGGCCGAGGCCGACCTTGATCAGCATTTCGGTGGCACGATTACGACGCTCGGCGGCCGAGAGATCGGTGTTGATCGCCAGCGGTTCACCAAGCACGTCGCCGATCTTCTGACGCGGATTGAGCGAACCATAGGGGTTCTGGAAGATGATCTGCACCTTCTGGCGCATGTCCGAGGTCAGGTGGCCCGGACGCGTGTCCATCTTCTTGCCGTCGATGATCAGGTCCCCGGAGGTCGGCTCATCGATGAAGGTGATCATGCGTGCCAGCGTGGACTTGCCGCAGCCACTCTCGCCGACGATCGCCAGCGTCTTGCCGCGCTCCAGCTTGAAGGAAACGCCCTTCACGGCATGCAGCGTCTTTTTAGGCTTCATGAAGCCGCCCGGCAGTTCGTAGTCGCGCTTGATGTCGCGGACTTCGAGCATGATGTCGGTGCTGTTGATGTCGCTCATGCTGATGCTCCTGCAGCCGTTGCTGCTGCTGAAGGCGCCGGTTCCGGATTGCCGTCGAAGAAGGCGGAAACCGTGGTCAGGCGGTCACCGGTGGCGTTTTCCGGAAGCGCCGCCAGCAGCGCCTTGGTATAGTTGCTCTGCGGGTTTTCGAACAGCGAAAGCACGTCGGCTTCCTCCATCTTGCGACCCTTGTACTGCACGACGACGCGGTCGGCGGTCTCGGCCACGACACCCATGTCGTGGGTGATCATGATCAGGCCCATGCCGGTGCGGGCCTGCAGGTCCATGATCAGGTCGAGGATCTGCTTCTGGATGGTCACGTCGAGCGCGGTGGTCGGCTCGTCGGCGATCAGCAGTTTCGGATCGCAGGCGATCGCAATCGCGATCATCACGCGCTGGCACTGGCCACCCGACATCTGGTGCGGGAAGGCATGCATGCGCTCTTCCGGGTTCGGCAGGCCGACCAGCTTGAACAGTTCGATGGCGCGCGCACGACGCTCCTTCTTGCCCATGCCGAGATGGATGCGCAGCACTTCCTCGATCTGGAAGCCGACCGTGAAGCACGGGTTGAGGCTGGCGATCGGTTCCTGGAAGATCATGGCGATATCCTTGCCGATCAGCTTGCGCCGCTCGGCGCCACTGAGCTTCTGGATATCCTGACCTTCGAACAGCATGCGGTCGGCGGTGATCTTTGCAGTATCCGGCAGAAGACCCATCACGGCCAGCATGGAGACCGACTTGCCGGAGCCGGATTCACCGACGATGGCAAGAACTTCGGCCTTGTCGACCTTGATGGAAACGCCGTCGACGGCGCGGAACCAGCCGGTCGAGGTTTCGAATTCGACGGTGAGATTGTCGATTTGCAGAAGCGACATGATCAGGACCTCTTCAGCTTCGGATCAAGCGCATCGCGCAGGCCGTCGCCCATCAGGTTGATGGCAAGAACGGTGATGAGGATTGCAAGGCCGGGGAAGGTGACGACCCACCAGGCGCGCAGGATGAATTCGCGGGCTTCAGCCAGCATCGTGCCCCATTCGGGAGACGGCGGCTGTACGCCCATGCCGAGGAAGCCGAGAGCGGCCAGATCGAGAATGGCGTTGGAGAACGACATCGTCGCCTGCACGATCAGCGGTGCGGTGCAGTTCGGCAGGATGGTGCGGAACATCAGACGCAACGGGCTTGCACCCGCGATGCGGGCAGCCGTCACGTAATCGCGGGACTTTTCGGCCATCACGGCAGCACGCGTCAGGCGCACGAAATGCGGCTGCAGCGTTACGGCAATGGCGATCATTGCGCTGTTGAGGCCGGCGCCCAGGATGGTGACAAGCACCAGTGCCAACAGCAGCGACGGAACGGCGAGGATCATGTCCATCAGGCGCATGATGATCGTGTCGACCCAGCCGCGGTAATAACCGGCGATGACACCGACGATGATGCCGGCCACCAGCGACAGCGTGGTGACGACGAGGCCGACGAACAGCGAATACTGCGCGCCGTAGATGAGGCGCGAGAGAATGTCGCGGCCGATCGGGTCCGTGCCGAGAACGAAGCTCCAGCTGCCGCCATCCACCCATGCCGGCGGCTTCAGCACGGCATCGCGATACTGTTCGAACGGCGAATGCGGTGCGATGACGGACGCGAGGATCGCGACGAGAACGAGAGCGACGAAAACGTAGAGGCCGATGACGGCGCCGCGGTTTTCGGAAAAGTAGAACCAGAACTCCTTGAGCATCTGGCGGCGCATCTGGGCGCTGGAGACGGGCTCCGCAGCTTTTTGGGTAAGTGTGGCGTCGGCCATGGGATTTTGCTCCTTCTTAGTGGCGGATACGCGGATTGACGAGACCGTAGAGCACATCGACGATCAGGTTGACGGTCATGATGATCGCGGCGATCAGCAGAAGACCACCCTGGATGACGGCATAGTCGCGGCGGAAGACGCTATCGAGGATCCACTTGCCGATGCCCGGCCAGGAGAAGATCGTCTCGGTGAGGATCGCACCGGCCAGCATGACGCCGACCTGCAGGCCGACCGTGGTAACGACCGGGATCATGGCATTGCGCAGCGCATGCACGCCGATGACGCGGAACGGCGAAAGACCTTTTGCGCGGGCGGTGCGGACGTAATCTTCAGACAGAACTTCCAGCATGGCCGAACGCGTCTGGCGCGCGATGACGGCGAGCGGAATGGTGGAGAGCACGATCGACGGCAGTGCCAGATGGCTGAGTGCCGAGGTGAATGCGCCCTTCTGGCCCGAGATCAGGCTGTCGATCAGCATGAAGCCGGTGACTTGCGGGAAATAGAACATCAGCGAGATGCGGCCCGTCACCGGGAACCATTGCAGGATGCCGGAGAACAGGATGATGAGAAGCAGGCCCCACCAGAAGATCGGCATCGAATAACCGACCAGCGCGATGCCCATCAGGCCCTGATCGAAGATCGACCCGCGCTTGACGGCAGCGATGATGCCGGCCGGAATGCCGAGTGCGACGGCGATGATGATGGCACAGAAGGACAGTTCGACGGTGGCCGGAAACAGCGTCAGGAACTGGTCGAGAACCGGCTTCTTGGAAACGATCGAGGTGCCGAAGTCACCGGTCAGAACGCCGCCGAGATAGTCGAAATACTGGATGACCATCGGCCGGTCCATGCCGAGCTGCGCGGAAATCTGCGCGTGGCGCTCCGGCGACATGACGCGCTCACCCGAAAGGAGCGCGACCGGATCGCCCGGCAGAAGGCGGATGAACGAGAACGCGATGATGGAGACCCCGATGAACGTCGGGATCAGGACGGCGAGGCGCCGCAGAAGGAAGCCAAACATTTTAAGCCTTTGCGGAAAAGGGGCGGCCCAGAGTCATGTATCTTGTCAAGCCATGCTTCCGGCCATTTCGGCGTCACCGCCATATTTTTGGGCATCTCATAAGAAAATGCCGCGGGAAACGCAATGTCTCCCGCGGCAAAAAGTTGTCAGAGTGCCAGATTACTCGGCGATATCGACAGCTTCGAAGGTGAAGTCGCCAAGCGGGCTCTGGGTAAAGCCGGTAACGCCCTTGCGCATCGGAACGATGGACAGGGAGTGGTCGAGGGTCGCCCAGGGAGCGTCCTTTTTGAAGATGACCTGTGCCTGTTCGTAGAGCTTGGTGCGCTCGTCCTGGTCGGAGGTCGACTTGGCCTTCTTTACGAGAGCGTCGAATTCCTGGTTGCACCACTGCGCGCGGTTGTTGCCGCCGACAGCATCGCAGCCGAGCAGGGTGTCGAGGAAGTTGTCCGGGTCGCCGTTGTCGCCGGTCCAGCCGAGGATGGCGGCACCGTCACGGTCCTTTGCCTTCGAACGCGACAGGTATTCTGCCCATTCGTAGGAAACGATCTCGACCTTGACGCCGATCTTGGCGAAGTCGTCCTGCATGATTTCGGCGGCGCGACGTGCGTTCAGCATGTACGGACGCGAAACCGGCATGGCCCAGATCTTCATCGACAGATCCTTGACGCCTGCTTCTTCAAGCATCTTCTTGGCGGCGTCGAGGTCGTAGGTGTCGTCCTTGGTCTCGTTGTTGTAGGACCACATGGTCGGCGGGATCGGGTTGGTGGCCGGCGTTGCCATGCCCTGGAACACGGCGTCGACGATGGCAGCCTTGTTGATCGCCTTGTTGAGCGCGATACGAACTTCCGGCTTGTCGAACGGAGCCTGCGTGGTGTTGTAGGCGAGATAGGCGATGTTGAGGCCTTCCTGCTCGAGAACCTGCAGGTTCTCGTCAGACTTCATGGCCTGCACGTCGGCAGCGTTCGGGTAAGGCATGAGGTGGCATTCGCCGGCCTTGAGCTTCTGGTAACGAACGGCGGCGTCAGTGGTGATCGCAAACACGAGATCGTCGATCTTCGGAGCGGTGCCCCAGTAATCGGCATTCTTCTTGTAGCGGATGATGGCATCCTGCTGGTAGGCGACGAAGGTGAACGGACCGGTACCGACCGGCTGCTGGTTCAGCTGTTCCTTGGTGCCGGCCTTTTCGAGGCTGTCGGCATATTCCTTGGACAGGATCGACGCGAACGGCATGGCGATGTTGGCAAGGAACGGCGCTTCCGGACGGTTCAGAGTGAACTTGACCGTGAGGTCATCGACCTTGTCGATCGACTTGATCAGCTTGGGGAAGCCCATGCCCTCGGCATATTCCCAGGTGCCGCCGGTGATGTACTTGTTCCAGGCGTTCTTCTCGTCGATCATGCGGCCGATCGAGAAGATGACGTCGTCAGCGTTGAAATCGCGGGTCGGGGTGAAGAAATCGGTGGTCTGGAACTTGACGCCCTTGCGGAGCTTGAACGTGTAGACCGTACCGTCCTCGGAAATCTCCCAGCTCTCGGCGAGGCCTGCTTCCGGCTGCGTGGTGCCCGGCTTGAATTCAAGCAGGCGGCTGTAGATCGGATGGCCCGATGCGTCGAAGGTCGTGCCGGCGGTGTAGAGACCCGGATCGAAACCTTCCGGCGAACCTTCCGAGCAGAACACGAAGGTCTTGGCGGCAGCGACGGTCGGAAGCATTGGCAGCGCGGCCAGTGCGAGTGCGGCGATAAGCGCGCGTTTCATGGAAAACTCCCCTTTTTGATTTCTTGTCCCTGAGGCACCCCAGAGACAAACGCCCGGATCGAAGCCGTGGCGTGTCCTCTTGAACCGTCCCCTGGTGCCAGTTCGAGTCGGTGCCGTCAGATACAGGACGGCACGCGCGCGTTGTCAACACACAATCTCGCGGTCGGGGCCCGGGCAACAAGATTTACGTTAACGTATCGGTCACAGCGTGCATGCAGATGCCATCGATCGCAGAGAGCATGGCACCGGCCACGATCGATGCGTGCAGGAAGACCGACCAACATGGTCTCGCGCGCCATCACGGCATCGACGATCGCGACAGGCTCGTTGGTTGAATGATCCGGCCCGCTGCGTATCAGTGTTATCGCATCCGGCCGGAGCGCCGGTGGGACTACCGCTTGCCGGCGCGCGCGAGATTGGCGGTCAGTCGGTTGATGGTCCCGAGCATCTCGCGTCCCTCCCCTCCTTCAAGCGCGACGGCCTGCGCGATGCATTGCATCACCGCTTCCGATTTGGTTTCAAGCGCCCTACCCGCCTCGGTCAGAAGGATATCGACACGCCTTTCGTCTTCAGAGCGGCGTTCCTTCTTCACCAGACCCATCAGCGTCAAACGCTTCAAAAGCGGCGTGACCGTACCGGAATCGAGGCCCAGCCCGTCAGAAATTTCGCCGACCGAAAGACTGCCGTCCTTCCACAGAAGGCGCATGGTAAGGAATTGCGGATAGGTGAGACCGAGCGGCTCGAGCGCCTGACGATAGACCCGGTTGAAGGCCTGCTCTGCCTTGTAGACGGCAAAACAGAGCATCTGATCGAGTCCCAGGTCGCTTCCTGAAAAAGCTGCGGTATCCGACATCCCGCGACCGACCCCAGGGGCTGGGGATGGCGCCGTTTCGAGGTCCGGTCCGGGTGATTTAGGCGGCGTTTTCATGCGCAAAAGATAAATCGCGCACAATCCAATTGCAAGCCATTGACATTATCAGCTCGCCGACTTAGATTGTGCGCAATAGAGTTTCACAAAATACAATTCGGCTTCAACCCAAGGAGAAGACCTATGTCTGTTGATGCAAAATACAAGACAAGCGCAACTGCAACCGGCGGCGGCCGTGATGGCAAGACATCGCTTGAGGATGGCAGCCTGTCGCTGCAGCTCGTCGTTCCCAAGGAACTTGGCGGCCCGGGCGGCGATGGCGCCAACCCGGAGAAGCTTTTTGCGCTCGGTTATTCTGCTTGCTTCCTCGGCGCGCTGCGCGTCGGTGCCCAGCAGCTGAAGACCAAGGTCCCGGAAGGCTCGACGGTCGGTGCGACGGTCGGTATCGGCCCGCGCTCGGAAGGCGGCTTCGGCATCACCGCGGCGCTTGACGTCTATCTGCCTGGACTTTCCGAGGAAGAGGCACAGAAACTGGTCGAGGTCACCCACGACATCTGCCCCTATTCGAACGCCATCAAGGCCAGTGTCGACGTCGACTTCACCGTCCGCACGTAAAGACATCAGGTAGCATGGGCGGCTCCATCGTCCGCAAGCCGGTCATCCTCCGCCGGGATGGCCGGCTTTTCTATCTGCATCATGCTTTGCAAGCGGCCAGACGTGAGCCAACGCCCTCAGGCACGCTCCGCGGCGATTTTCCTTCTTGCCGGCAACTCATGCGCTGCGACAAACTTGCGCTCCGGATACATCGCCACTCAGGACGCTGCGATTGCGCCCACCGGCCTTGGCGAGATAAAGCGCCGCATCCGCCGCAGACACCACGTGCGGCTTCTCCTGACCATCGCCATTGTCGGCAATACCAATGCTCACCGTTACCCGTACTGATTGACTGCCAGCGTCGATGGACAGCCCGGCCACCGCCTGACGGATTGCCTCGGCCAGTTTTAGCCCGTCTCGTGACGACGCGCCCGGTACAAGAGCGACAAACTCCTCGCCGCCCAGACGAAAAACCTGCCCCCTGCCACCCGGCGTCTCCGAGACGCAGGCAGCGATGGCTTTCAAAACGATGTCCCCGAAATCATGGCCATGGGTATCGTTGATATTTTTGAAGTGATCGACATCGACCAGCAGAATGGAAAAGAGAGAGGTTTTGCCGGACAGCGCGGCCGTGGCTTCGTAAAAGCCCGTTTGTTGGCCAGCGAGGTCAGGGCATCGGTATAGGCCTGTTCCTGCCAGAGGCGCGCTTCGCTCAGATGGCGCATCTCGCGGTCGATGAACGTGCCGAGGATCAATGCTGCGGCGAGAGACCCGACCAGTGTCGCCGGGTAGGTCTGAAGGAACAGCGATACTCCCTGTCCCGAAGGCACGAAAAGCAGCAGAGAGCAGAAACGGTCAGTCCGAGCAGAAGAAGACTGCCGATCGACATGCCGAGCCGCGGATACACGAAAAATCGCCAGCCGAGCCCGACCACACCCGCGCAAAGCGAAGGCCGGATGGCCTGCCCGACGCCGAGATCCGTGAGTTCCAGATGACCGACAAGCGCGATCAAGGCGGCCACCAGATAAGGCACGACACCCCCGAAGGCAGCTGCGAAGGCCAGAAAAAGCGAGCGACCGTTGATCACGGTACCATCCGGCAGGACCATTGGCATCATCATGGTGATGCAGGCCGCAGCGGCAAATGGCAGGCCGAGAACAAGACCCTTGAGCAAAGGTGGGAGATTAAGCCGTTCAGTGCTCCCCAGACACATGGCGACAAGCGCCATAAGGCCGATGATATTGAGAAGGAGGGGAAGCAGAGACATGCGCGGGCCTATTGAATTCGGCCAGACACGTAGTGCTTATGTAAAAGGTCCGGTTAATGACGCCTGTGAGAAGCTGCAACACTTACAAGCCGGTCGCGCCTGTCACGCTCTCCCTCCCCTCTTTCGGGCAGGAGATCGGCACACCGCTCGACGTAAACAGAAGCGCGCGTACGCCTCTGTTTTCAGCCGTGATATCTGTGAGTAATCGAGGGGAAAGCTTTGGTTGCGGGGGCAGGATTTGAACCTGCGGCCTTCAGGTTATGAGCCTGACGAGCTACCGGGCTGCTCCACCCCGCGTCACCAAGAATACGGA
>NZ_JBNNPS010000014.1:0-77264 GCF_050275975.1 Neorhizobium sp. NPDC001467
ATCCGATAGGCGCAAAATCTAACCAATCCCGCCAGACCAAGCTCGATGACGAAATACCATGGGATGCGCTGGTGTTTTCACACAGCCTCGGCCCAATGCGGACTTCTCGTGCAGGACGAAGATTCTTGCGACAACGAATTCTTTGATAGAGGACATGGAGCGGGATGCCGTAACCTAAGCGCGCTCCTACTCGATGTCGCTGCTTTCGACAGCATGACCATTCCTGCGCAACCGCCTCATCCGATGTTTAAGTTCGTTCGTGAGGACGGTGCGCCGGAAAGGGGTCAGCTTGCGCCACGCCTTGATTTCATCTGGCGTGCGGCCGCACCCGACACACCACTTGTTGCGTGGGTCGAACTGGCAAACGTCAGTGCAAGGCGTGTCGATCTTCATTTCAGGTAGGCACGCACGACGTCGATAAGTTCGGCCGCGCCTTCCTCTCGCTCTTTTTGGGTTAAGCCTTCTGCCGCCAGATGCATGCGGATGTGATCTTCAATAACCTCACCCATCAGGCCATTGATGGCTCCCCGAACTCCGGCGATCGTCTGCATGACGTCGGAACAGCCCTTCTCCTCGTCCAGCATCCGCTCGACGCCTTCCATCTGCCCGCGAATGCGGCGCACGCGGTTAATCAGCTTTTGCTTTTCGCGGATGGTATGGGTCATGCGGATACTCCTTGGACCGTGGCTTTGCCGTTAAGCCGCGCGGGCTTCGACCTCCACCGTCACATGCGATAAATCATGGATGGCGGCAAGTTTAGCACGGTAGTAGGAGGGCGCACGCGGCTGGTCGGCGACGATCGACACAATCGCCCCATGGTGGCCCGGCCCAAGCTGCCATATGTGCAAGTCGCAGATGTCGACATCCTCTTTGGCAAGGATCTCCCCGATCTCTTGGGGAAGGTCTTGCCCCTCCGGCAGATAATCAAGAAGCACGCCGCCCGCATCGCGGATGAGGCCCCACGACCAGCGCGCGATCACAATGCCGCCGACGATACCGATGGCCGGGTCAAGCCATAGCCAGCCATAGATGCTGCCGAGAACAAGAGCTGCGATCGCGAGCACGGAGGTCAACGCGTCGGCCAGCACGTGAAGGTAGGCGGCGCGCAGGTTCTGATCCTTGCCACCGTGCCCACCGCGGTGCCCGCGATGTCCGCCATGGTCATGCCCGTGATGGTGGTCGTCTTTGAGAAGCCAGGCGCAGACCAGATTGACGATAAGGCCAATTACCGCAACGACAATGGCTTCCTCGAAGTTGATGGCAACCGGGTTTTGGAGGCGCAGGAAGCTTTCCCAGCCGATCAGCAAAGCAATGAGGGCAAGCACCACGGCACTTGCGAAGCCTGCCAGATCACCCAGCTTGCCGGTGCCAAACGTGAACCGGCGATTGTGGGCGTGTTTGCGGGCGTACATATATGCCAAGGCTGCGATCAGCATGGCGGCGGCGTGGGTGGACATGTGCCAGCCGTCAGCGGTCAGCGCCATTGAGCCAAACACGTTTCCGGCGAGGATTTCCACGGCCATCATCGTGGCCGTGATGGCGATCACCAGCCACGTGCGCCGTTCGTTGCGGGAATGATTGTCACCCAAAAACAGATGCTCATGCGCGGCATTCAGCGCGCGACCGTGGTTGTGGTCATGGTCGTGTGGGTGGGTATGGTCGTGATCATGTCCGTGGTCATGATCATGTTCACGGATTGATGCCATCGCCAGTGCTCCTAGCTGCTACTATAGGGGGGTACACTATGCGGCTTGCCGTTGCAAGAGCGGCCGGTTCAGGCTGAGGCGAAACGACATTTTTACAAGCAAAGTCCGGATCCGGCCGCAAGACCGCCATGTTCACACTACTCCCCTGCCCTTCCATGCCTGTCGGTCGCGGGCGCGTTGACCTTGCGCGCATCAAACCCCATCTACCCACCATGCCCAAACCCGCCAAAACCGAGATCGAACTGCTGAAAACCTGGACGCTGTCGCCCACAGCCACTTTGGGTTCGGCGGTGCGGGCAAAAGGCATTCTGCAGGAAATCCAGGCCAGGCTTCCCGCCGCCTCGAAAAAGTCGGTGATCCTCGAGGGCCGCGACCTGACGCTTGCCCTGCCCGCCAGCGACAAGGCCGCGTTTGCGGCGGCCGTCGCCATCGTTTCCGGGGTGATCGATGCGGTCGAAACCCTGCCCGTCATCCCCCGCGAAATCGAGGATATCCTCACCATCAAGACGAGCGAGCGGCATCGCTGGCTTGCCGACGGCCGGTTGCCCAGTGCCGGCACGCGAACGGTGCGCCTCAACGGCCGCGCCCGGCGCATCACCTTTCACGTCTTCGATCCAAAAATCGTGGAGGACCTTCTCGACCGGGGCGCGGTCGATGAATGGCGCGAGGAGGATATCGAGGCAAAGGCGGAAAAGAGACGCAAGGCCGCCTATCAGGCGAAGCTGACGCGATCGCTGAAGAAGACCGGGAAAGCCGCGAAAAAACGGGCGCAGGAACCCGATGACAAGGGTCCCAAACCGCGCGGCTGGGAGGAATTCGATCTCGACGGGCTTCTTCGCTGATGGAAACGGCAGGCCGGATACGGGAAGCGCGCTCGACAGCGCGGAGCGGCCGTGCAGTGTTGCGCTGAAAAACCGTTACTGCACGATTTCCAGATCGTCGACCACGCGGTTGCCATCGACGACGGTGTAGAACACCACAACCTTGACGCCGGCGGTCAGCCCTTCGAAGTTGAATTCCTCGGGCACCTTGTAGGATTTTCCGTCGTCCAGCGTCAGCATCAGCTTGCTGACATCCACCGCCTTGATGGTCGCTTCCACGTCGGCACTCTGCGCCCAGCCATTGATCGGAGAAAGGATGCTGGCGGTTGCCAGGAGTGCGGCGATGAGGATGCGCATGGTGTGAGCCCTGAAGGAGCGGTTCGGTGATTTCGACTGATTGAGAGATAGCCTTCCGATTGTGGCGGAATTTGCCCGGGATCGTGTCAATTTAAGTCTTATTGGTGACCGGGATATTAACCCTGTTTGCGGATTTTTGCATCGATACCGATCATATGCGGGCCCGTGTTGCACTGGAACCCCGCCCAGCGTCCCGATCGCGTCGTCTTCCTCAATGCTCGATTAACTTTGCAGCCCTATGGTCGCCGGCAGGATCCGGGTCATGCGCAAGGGTAAATCGTTGGTTTTTGGAGTTCCGTTTGCGCGCCATGTCGGCAACAAACTGATGAGCAGGCGTGCGGCCATTGCCGCCGCGCTGGCGATTACCGGTGCTGTGATCATTGTCGGCATCGCGGTCGATTATCGCCACACATCCGGCTTTCGCCAGCAATTGCGCCAGTCTACGGAACGCGTCGTGACGCTGCTTGGCGTGCGCATGGGGGACCGGATCGAGGCCGATCTCGACACGGCCGAAGATCTGGCCCATGCATTCTTCCTCAACCGTCGCGGCAATCTCGACCTGTTCGGCGCCGATGCCTTGCGCACGCTCGAAAAGAACCGCCATATCGCCGCCATCGTCACCGCCCCCGACTTTGAGGTCGAGCGGACCTTTACCCGTCCTTCCGACACGGCGCGCGGCAAGTCCGTGCTGGGCGCGGATGGTGCCGTGGCGCTGGCCGAAGCGATCCGCGCACATCGGCTCAACGACCGGCCGGTCGTGCTGACGAGTGACCGCTCGCGCGCCATCACCTTGCTGGTGCCGATCCGTGGCGCTGAAGGGCCGTCGGCACGAGGCGGCGCGGTCGCGGTCATCGTCGACAAGCTCTACCTGTTCGACAGCGCCGGCATGTCGCTTCTGCCGCGCAGGCCCGATGCCAAACCCATGGTCGATCTGAGCTGGCTGCGCGTGGCGCTGCGCGATCTCGAGCGGCCGTACGATGCGACTTTCTTCGGCATCGCGCCGGACAGGCCGGCAGCCAGGCGGATCGCCGCGGCGCATGGTGAATGGGAATTGCAGGTGGCCCCGAGGGTCGGCTGGGAGGCGGTGCCCGACGACCAGAGCGCCTTCCGGCTGCAGCTTCTGCTGGCCGGCCTTGCCATGGTCATTCCGGTCTTCATCGCCAGTCTTCTGATCGGCGAGCGCAACCGCAATATTGCCGCCCTTCGTCTGCGCGAAGGCACGCTCATGGAACTGTCGCAGCGGTTTGCGCTGGCGATGGAGGCCTCCAACATGGGCGTATGGGAATTTTCCGGTAGCGACGTGTTCTGGGACGCGCGCGCCGCGGCGCTGCATGGCGGCAAGGCGATGGAGGGCGACCAGCGTCTGGAAGACTGGCTGGCCGCGACGCATCCGGAAGACCGCGCCGCGGTAGAGGCCTATTTCTTCGCCTGCGCCTGCGCGGCAACGGCCTCCTCGGTGATCTACCGCATGACCGGCGCCGATGGCAGCCAGCGCTACCTGCGCTCGGCCGGTGCCAGCTACCGCAATCCGGACGGTAGCCAGCGTGTCGCCGGCATCGTCTGGGACGTCTCCGCCGACATGATGCACAACCAGTCCCTGCGCAACGCCAAGGACCTGAGCGACATCAAGAATGCCGAACTGGAACTGGCGCTGGAAGAGCTTTCCAGCCGCGAACAGCAGCTGGAGGAACTGACCACCAAGCTCGGCATCGCGCTCGAAAGCTATCGCTGCGGCATCTGGGAAAGCTTTCCCGATACCGGCATCGAGCACTGGGATGCGCGCACCGCCCAGTTGCACGGCCTTGCCTCGTGCGCCGGCAAGGTCACGGCCGAGCAGTGGCTTGCGATGATCCATCCCGACGACCGCGAGGAAGCCCGGCGGATATCGGCGCATTTCGGCCGCGGCAGCGAGGAACCGTTGGTCGTGCGCGTGCCGCAGCCGGACGGCGGCATCCGCTATATCCGCTCGGTCGGCAAGAGCCATGTGGGACGCGATGGCCGCCGCAAGGTGGTGGGCCTTGCCTTCGACGTGACCGACGACGCGCTTTTGACCGAGCAGCTGCGCGCCGCCAAGCAGGAAGCCGATGCCAAGAATATCGAGCTTGAGCTGGCCAAGAGCCGGATCGAGCACAATTCGCTGCACGACCCGCTGACGTTGCTCGCCAACCGTCGCAGCCTCGACCTTGCCCTTGACGCGTTGTCGCGGGCAAGCGAGACGGAGCGTCAGAAACTGTCGATCCTGCATCTCGATCTCGACCGTTTCAAGCAGATCAACGATACGCTCGGCCATGCCGCCGGCGACGCCATGCTGGTGCATACCGCCGGTATCCTGCTGCGCAATGTCGGCCCGGACGATCTCGTGGCGCGCATCGGCGGCGATGAATTCGTCATTCTCGTCAAGGACGATTGCAGCGCCGCCCACACCACCGCCCTGTCCAACCGGATCATCGCGGAAATGCGCCAGCCGGTGGATTTCGAGGGTTTTGCCTGCCGTTTCGGCGTGTCGATCGGCATTGCCCAGGCGACCGGCCGTAATATCGATGCGCGGCGCATGCTGGTGAATGCCGATATCGCGCTTTACCGCGCCAAGGCACAGGGCCGCAACCGCTTCCAGTTCTTCACGCAGAACCTGCAGGCCGAAATCATCAGCCACAAGCGCACTGCCGACGAGGTTCTGGCCGGCATCGAAAACGATGAGTTCGTCGCCTGGTACCAGCCGCAATTCGATGCCCGCACGATGAAGCTGACCGGCGCCGAGGCGCTGGTGCGATGGCAGCACCCGCAGCATGGTATTCTGGCACCCGACCGTTTCCTGAAGATCGCAGACGAGCTGAACGTCACCGCCACGCTCGACCAGATCGTGCTTCAGACGGTGCTCAAGGACAAGATGCGCTGGGCAGCGCTTGGGCTCGACGTGCCAAAAGTCTCGGTCAACGTGTCCTCGAAGCGGCTCAACGACGACGCCCTGATCGACACGCTGAAGACGCTGGCGATCACACCCGGCCAGATTTCCTTCGAACTGGTGGAATCGATATTCCTCGACGAGAGCGAGGATGCCGCCGCCTCCAACCTCGAACGCATCAAGGCGCTCGGCATCGATATCGAGATCGACGATTTCGGCACCGGCCACACGTCCATCGTCAGCCTGCTGAAGCTCAAGCCCAAGCGCCTCAAGATCGACCGCCAGCTGGTCATGCCGATCCTCGACGCGCCGCCGGAACGGGCGCTTGTACGCTCGATCATCGATATCGCCCGCTCGCTCGGCGTCGAAACCGTGGCGGAAGGCGTGGAGAGCATGGCCCATGCCGCCATGCTGCGCGAGCTGGGCTGCGACCTTCTGCAAGGCTATGCCTTTGCGCAGCCCCTGCCCTTCGAGACCTTCAACCAGGCGGCGGCGCGCGGCTGGAACCTTGGGCAGCCGGGCCCCAGCGGCAAGCCGGCACAAAAGACTTTCCCCTGAGCGCCGTTTTACACTAAGACAGGCCCGCTTCTTTGCGGGAAAGGCATCCCGCTCCTTGGCGGGGTCCCATGTCGCATAATTCCTTCGGTCATCTTTTCCGTGTCACCACCTGGGGCGAAAGCCACGGACCCGCACTCGGCTGCGTCGTCGACGGCTGCCCTCCCGGCCTGCGCTTCACGCTTGCCGACATCCAGCAGTGGCTGGACAAGCGCAAGCCCGGTCAATCGCGTTTCGTGACCCAGCGCCGCGAGGCCGACGAGGTAAAAGTGCTTTCGGGTGTGATGCTGGATGCGGACGGCGTCACGATGATCTCGACCGGCACGCCGATTTCCATGCTGATCGAAAACACCGACCAGCGTTCCAAGGATTACGGAGAGATTGCCCGCCAGTACCGTCCCGGCCATGCCGATTATACCTATGACGTGAAATACGGCATTCGCGACTATCGCGGCGGCGGCCGCTCATCCGCCCGCGAAACGGCAGCGCGCGTTGCGGCCGGCGGCATTGCCCGCCTTGTCGTGCCGGGGGTGAGCGTGCGCGGCGCACTGGTGCAGATCGGCAAGCACAAGATCAACCGCGAAAACTGGGACTGGGCGCAGGTCAACGAAAACCCGTTCTTCTGCCCGGACCCGGACATGGTGCCGGTGTGGGAAGAGTATCTGGACGGTATCCGCAAGGCCGGCTCCTCGATCGGCGCCGTCGTCGAAGTGGTGGCCGAAGGCGTGCCGGCGGGCCTCGGCGCGCCGATCTATGCCAAGCTCGATCAGGATATCGCCTCGGCACTGATGTCGATCAACGCCGTCAAGGGTGTCGAGATCGGCGATGGTTTTGCCTCGGCCGAACTGACGGGCGAGGAAAATGCCGATCAGATGCGCATGGGAAATGACGGCAAGCCGCTCTTCCTCTCCAACCATGCCGGCGGCATTCTGGGCGGCATTTCGACCGGCCAGCCGCTGGTCGCGCGTTTCGCCATCAAGCCGACCTCGTCGATCCTCACCGAACGCCAGTCAATCGATGCCGATGGCCAGAATGTCGACGTGCGCACCAAGGGTCGCCACGACCCGTGCGTCGGCATCCGCGCAGTCCCGATCGGCGAGGCCATGGTCGCCTGCGCCATCGCCGACCATTATCTTCGCGATCGCGGCCAGACCGGGCGGCTGGACTGAGCCGACCCCTCGTTTCTGAGGATTGCTGCGCCGTTAGACATGATGGATCGTCGCTCTTTGTCGGGCGGCGATTTTTCGTGTTTGGATTTTCAGGATGATCTTCGTTTGGGACGAAGTGAAACGGCTGGCCAATCTGGATAAACACGGCCTCGATTTTGCGGACGTGATGTTTTTCGGTTGGGAAACGGCCGTTCTGGAGCGGACGTGTCAAGGCTATCGGCTATTATCGCGACGGCACGGCTGTGGTAATCTACGCGAGGCGCGGCAGCGAAGCCATTTCCATCATCAGCTTTCGTCCTGCAAGTCCGACGGAAAGGAGACGCCTTCCATGACTGACAAACATCCGACATTGAGGGAATTCCAACCGGGGCGTGGCTATACCAAGGAAGATTGGGATGCTGTTGACAGCCCCGAATTGACCGACGAGGAACTGGCGCACATGCGCCCTGCCCGCGAGGTGCTGCCACCGGAGTTTTTCAGATCGCTCGATGCGATGCGCAAAAGCCAGGCCCAGAAGAGCCGGGCAAAATAGCGCCATCCCCCTGATCCGCAGGATTGCGGAGCATGTCGACATGAGAAATCCTCGCGCATTGCCGGGGAGCGATTTTTCGTGTACGAATAATGCGTATTGTTTGGGATGAGCGGAAGCGGATAGCCAATATCGAGAAGCATGATCTCGATTTCGACGACCTGTCCGAGGAATTCTTTCTGTCCGCCGTCACCGTTCCGGCCAAACACGGACGTCAAAAAGCGATCGGACGTCTGCACAACGGTGTGATTGCAGCAATTTTCCTGACCTTGGGCTTGCAAGGGCTTTCTGTTATTTCCATGCGTCCTGCCCGCCGTGACGAGAGGAAGCTTATCGAATGACCATCACCCCCCAGAAGCGGACGGAATTCCAACCCGGTCGCGGCTACACCAAGGAAGACTGGGACGAGGTTTCCGACAATCCGCCATGGACGGAAGAGGAGCTGAAAAACGCTCGCCCCTTCCGCGAGGTCTTTCCCGAACTCGCCGCGAAGATGGAAAAAGACATCGCCGCCCGCGGCCGTCCCCGCGTCGAAGCGCCAAAGGTGGCCGTCACGCTGCGGCTCGATCCCGACGTGCTCGAAAAATACAAGGCCGGCGGCAAGGACTGGCGGGCGGTGATGGCGAAGGAACTGCGCAAGGCGGCGGGGCTGTAAGCCCGCCCCCTACTCTCCCCGCCAGCCTTCCAGGAACCGCACGCTCTCCACGCCGGCAAACCGGGCCAGCCGCAGCAGTTCCGCCTCCAGCTTTTCCAGCCTCCCGGCCGATGCCCTGACACCCGATTCCAGCCACAGGCGTTTGACGTCGAGCGTGCCGGCCTTGCGGTCTGCCTTCATGTCGATGCGGCCGATCATGCGCTCGCCTTCCACGAGCGGAAAGACGTAATAACCGTAGATCCGCTTCGGCTCGGGGACAAAAATCTCGATACGGTAGTTGAAGTTGAACAGTCGTTCGGCACGGTCGCGGTCGCGCAGCAAAGGATCGAAGGGGCTGAGCACACGGATGCGGTTGGGCGGTTCTGGAATATCCCCGAGATTTTCGGGAAAGCCGGCAAAGGCAAATGATGGGCGCGGACGACCGCCGTTTGCGGGTGCGACCAGAATGTCCGTCAGTTCGTCGCGGTGGGTTTCGACCCACAGCTTGGCTTCGAGCGGCGTCACCAGATCCCAGAAGGCGGCGATTTCACCGGACGTTGCAAAACCGAGCCGGGTCAACGCGCTGCGGCAGGCCCAGTCGAGAAAGGCCTCTTCCGTCACCTCGGGGTCGTAGTGATGCGGCGGCAGCACGCGTTCGGTGAGATCGTAGATCTTTTGAAAATTGCGGCGGCCGGCGATCGAGAGCTTGCCGATATGCCAGTAATATTCGAGCGCCGTCTTGTTGGGATGCCAGTTCCACCAGCCGCCCGACTTATGGTCCTCCGCCTTCATGTCGCGTGACATGATCGCACCGTTTTCGGCGATATGGCGGAAGGTTTCCTCGAAGGCGGAATCGTAATCTTCGCCCTGCCATTTTCTCCAGCGTTCGGCCAGATGCGGCTCGCGCCGGCGAAAGCGATGTTTCCAGTAGCGGAAAAATTCCGACGGCAGGATGGAGGCGTCATGCGTCCAGTGCTCGAACAGTTCGCCATCATTTTCCAGAAGCGTGGTCAGGTGATTGCGCCGATAGGTCTGATTGCGCGAAAACAGGATCATGTGATGGGCGCGCTCGACGGTGGCGATACTGTCCACCTGCACGAAACCGATCGCCCGGATCATCGCCAGCAGCCCCGCCTTGTCGAGTGCCCGGTTGGGCGCGGCGGCAAGGCCCTGCCGTTCCAGGAAAATACGCCGTGCCTGTTCGTTCGGGATCAGTAGAACCATGGAATGGAAACTATGGCTTCCGATTGCCGGCTGCAATGTTCTTTTTTCGTTCCGAATTCCCCTTCCCCCCGATCGCGTCTATAGAGCCCGATGAAACTGAGGAACCGGCTTGGACATCCATTTCGA
Source organism: Neorhizobium sp. NPDC001467 (assembly GCF_050275975.1). NCBI lineage: Bacteria > Pseudomonadati > Pseudomonadota > Alphaproteobacteria > Hyphomicrobiales > Rhizobiaceae > Neorhizobium > Neorhizobium sp. NPDC001467. Next base: position 10,024 of record NZ_JBNNPS010000014.1, read on the forward strand.
AGAGGCGAGCGCGCGCTATGAAGGCCGCACGGCGCTGGAGCCGCTGACACTACGGCTCACCGAACGGCGCATCGGCGTGATCGGCCTGAACGGTTCGGGCAAGACCACGTTCGCGCGGCTGATCAACGGGCTGGTGAAACCGTCTTCGGGCCGGGTTGTCGTCAACGGTTTCGATACGGTGAAGGAGAGCGAGGCGGTGCGCGCCGAGGTCGGCTTCATCTTTCAAAACCCGCAGAACCAGATCATTCTGCCAATATTGAAGGAAGACATTGCGCTCGGGCTGAAGCGGAAAAAACTGTCCAAAACGGACAGGGATACGGCCGTTGCGGCGGTGCTGGCCCGGTTCGGCATTGCGCATCTGGCCGACCGGCGCACCCACGAACTCTCCGGCGGCGAATTGCAGCTTTCCGCCTTCGCCTCGGTTCTGGTGACCGAACCCGAAATCCTGATCCTCGACGAGCCGACCAACCAGCTGGACCTGAAAAACCGCAATCTGATGGAGCGCACCATGGCGGGCATGGCGGAAAACCTGATCGTCGTCAGCCATGATCTCGCATTGGTCGAAGGGTTTGACCGGGTGTTGCTGTTTTCGCAAGGCCGGCTGATCGGCGACGGAAAACCGGATGCCGTGATTGCGCAGTACAGGACGCTGGCCGGCGCATGAACACGCTATACCTCGACGGGCAAAGCCTGATGCACAGGCTTCCGACCAAGGCAAAGCTGGCGGCTCTGGCCGCCTTCAGCGTCGTCCTGTTCGCCTTCAGCGATCCGGTGCTGCTCGGCATTTTTTCCGTGACTGCGGCCCTTGCCTATGCCTCCACCGGCATCGGCTGGCGGCCGGGCCTTGCCCGCCTGCGGCCCGCCTTTATCACCATCGTCGCCGTCTGCGTTTTTGCACTGCTGTTTCAGACGCCGATCGAGGCGCTCGTCGCCCTGTTTCGTCTCACCGCACTGATGCTGGCGGCCGCCGCGGTCACCGCCAGCACCTCGGTCGGCGCATTTATCGACGCGGTCACCTGGGCCGCGACGCCGTTCGAGCGGATCGGGCTCGTGCGGGCCGCCGATATCGGGCTTTCGGTCGGCCTCGTCATCCGCTTCGTGCCGGAGGTAACGCTGCGCTACACACAGATCCGCGATGCCCATCGGGCTCGTGGCCTGAAAGTCCGGCCGGTGACGCTGATCGTGCCCCTGATCATCCAGACGCTGAAGAATGCCGATGACATCGCCGCCGCCATTGACGCGCGCGGCATTCGCCAGCAATTTGCCGCCCATAATTCTGAGGGAAACCCATCTTCATGAGCACCAGAGACCTCGTTCTTATCGCCCTGTTTGCCGCCATCATCGTGGCGCTGGGCCTGATCCCGCCCGTCAGCCTCGGCTTCATTCCGGTGCCGGTGCATGCGCAATCGCTCGGGGTCATGCTGGCCGGTGTGGTTCTGGGTGCCAGACGCGGCACGCTGGCCGTCGCCCTGTTCATGCTGCTTGCCGCCATCGGCCTGCCGGTGCTTTCCGGCGGTCGCGGCGGTCTTGGCGTGTTCATGGCGCCACCCTCCGGTTACCTCTACGGTTACCTTGCAGCCGCCTTCGTCACCGGCACCATCTGCGAGCGCTTCGTCACGGCGCGCCAGACAGGCCTCGTGCAGGGTTCCCTCTTCTTCGTTGCGGCTCTGGCGGGCGGCGTTGTCGCCTGCCATCTGCTCGGCGTTCTCTGGCTGGCTTTCGTCACCGGTCTTGGTCTGCAGGCGGCCTTTTACGGCACGCTGGCCTTCATTCCGGGCGACGCGCTGAAGGCACTGATTGCCGCGTTCGCCGGCCGCGCCGTGATGGTTGGCTATCCGTTGCTGCCGCAGCGGGCTTGAGACCCATCGAGACTTGCCCCTTCTTTCCGGTTCCCGGCGAGAAGGGGATCATGCCGCTACCCCTTTGACCCAAGCCCATCCGGGTGTTTTCCGGCGCTTGAAAACCGCAGCCGCAACGCCATGTGCAACAGGCCCGCACATGGGTTTTACGGAGAACAAGGCCGCCATGACCACGCGCCTTTACGAACACGCGATCTTTCTCGAGCACAACACGCCGCCCGGCCACCCGGAGCGCGCCGATCGGCTGCGCTCGCTGGCGATTGCCCTCGAGCATCCGAACTTTGCCGAACTGGATCGCAAAGCGGCGCGGCAGGCCAATGAGGACGCGGTGCTGCTTGCCCACCCGGAAGAACATCTGTTTTCCGTGATGCGACAGGTGCCGGAGGACGACGGCGCGATCAACCAGCTGGAATCCGATACCTATCTCAGCCCCAAAAGCGTGCAGGCGGCGCTGACCGGCATCGGCGGAGCACTGGCGGCTGTCGACGACGTGATGACGGGCACGGTCGACAACGCCTTCGTTGCGGCGCGTCCCCCCGGCCACCACGCGGAAAAATCGAAGGCCATGGGTTTTTGCCTGTTCAACAATGTCGCCATCGCCGCACGCCACGCGCAAAAGACCTATGGCGTCGAACGCGTCGCCATCGTCGACTGGGACGTGCATCACGGAAACGGCACCCAGAATATCTTCTGGGACGATCCCTCCGTGCTGTTCTGCTCGACGCACCAGATGCCGCTTTATCCGTGGACCGGCGCGCGCGACGAGACCGGAAGCCGCAACAACATCGTCAATGCGCCTCTCGCCACCAATGACGGTAGCGAGCATTTTCGCGATGCGTTCCGATCCCGGGTCCTGCCGGCGCTTGAAAACTTTCGCCCCGATTTCATCCTCATCTCCGCCGGTTTCGATGCGCATCACCGCGATCCGCTGGCGCAGATCAACCTCGTCGGCGACGATTTCGATTGGGCGACAGGGCGGCTGATGGAGATCGCCGGCAAATATGCCGGCAACCGGGTCGTCAGCCTGCTTGAAGGTGGTTATGATCTCGAAGGGCTGGCCGAATCGGCCGGCCTGCATATCTGCAGATTGATGAAGGGCTAAAATGTCGGACCAGGTCGAGATCAACGATGTCAGCGCTTATTCCTTCGAGAAGGCTGTTGCCGAACTCGAAAGCATCGTGGCTCGCCTTGAACGCGGCGACGTGGCGCTGGACGAATCCATCGCCATCTACGAGCGCGGCGAAGCCTTGAAGAAGCATTGCGAAAAGCTTCTGTCCGCCGCCGAAAACCGCATCGAAAAGATCCGCCTCGATCGCGCCGGCAAACCGCAGGGTGTTGAGCCTCTCGACGGCGAGTGATATCGCCACACCCGCACTGAAATCCTGAGTTGCATCCGGCTTACAGCACTCGACGTTTCCGTCGGGTTTGCTATAGTGGCGGGCATGGACAAGGATATCGTCATCGCCAAGCTGCGGGAACACGAGGCCGAGTTGCGGGCCGCGGGGGCCGAGCATGTCTCGCTGTTCGGTTCGGTGGCGCGTGGGGATGCGACGGCGGATTCGGACCTTGATGTTCTGGTGAAGCTTTCGGAACCGGTGATCCTGTCGGGCTTCGGTTATTTCAGCGCTCTGGCGATCCTGCAGGACCGGATCACCGACATCACCGGTTATGACAAGGTCGATGTGGTGGCGGAGCCGATCACCAAGGATAACGTCCGCCGCTCCATCGAGAAGGACTGCGCCATTGCCTTCTAAGCGCCCGCTCACACGCATGCGCGACATTGTTGAAAATGGAACGGCGGTTCTCGATTATACGAAGGGCATGGAGTTCGAGACCTACACCAGCACCAATCTGGTCAAGGACGCGACCGAGCGGTGTTTCACCCGCATATCGGAAGCATCGGTCAAGCTCGGCGTGACGGCCGAGGAACTGTTTCCCGACCACGACTGGCTGGCGATGCGTCATCTGGGCAATGTGCTGCGCCACGACTACAATAATGTCCTGGATACAATCATCTGGACGATCCGCAACGATCGTCTTCCGCCCCTGATTGCCGAACTCCAAGCCTTCCTCGCCCGCTACCCGGACGATCAGGAAACCCTTTAGCTTCTCCTCTATGTGCAAGCTGCTGACCCGCCGTCAGCATTCGCAAGCGAATGCCCGGTTCCGGCAAAGAATGTCCCCGATCGATATCTGCCGAAGGCGCATCCGGGCGCAAAAAGTCCGTTCACTCAAATGCCAACCATAATCTTGAACCGGTTTTCACCGGCATCGCCGTAACCCCTGCGGCAGAAACGGCGGGCTGGCGGGAGGCAGGCGCGCCCGCAATGGCGTGGAGACGTTTGGGTTCATGGGGCAGATACGTCCGTTGACGGCATCCGATATTCCTTCGGTCGCCATGCTGTTTCAACGTGCATTCCGCCAAACGGATGCGGCGTCCTCGACGGCCTTCGTGAACTGCCTGCACGGTCTCTACATCGATCAGCCGCTCGTTCATGACAGCCTGCCAAGCCTCGTGCATGAGGGCAGAACCGGCATTTCCGGCTTCATCAGCCGCCACCGCCTGCCGATGCAGATCGGCGGCCGCGCGGTGGACGCGGCGCTGCTTGGGACGATCATGGCCGACAATCGTGCCGGGCATTCGCTGATCGGGCCGAAGCTGCTGAAGGCCGCGCTTGCCGGACCACAGGACTTTTCCTTTGCCGATACGGCAAGCGACATTTCGCGCGCGCTCGGCCAGAGGCTGGGCTGTACGCCGCTGCCCGCGCACAGCCTCAACTGGCTGCGCATCATCCGCCCGACGCAGTGGCTGGCGGATCAGGTTACTCAGCGCTTTTCGCCCTTCGGTCTGCTGGCGCCGGTGGCTGGTGCCGTGGACGCCCTTTTGCGCCGGCGTATCCGCCCCAACCGGCCGCGCTGGTTTGCCTACGCTCCGCTTGGCGCGCACGGCACATCAGGTGTTGCGGGCGCCGGAAAGAGCGCGACCGTCAGGGATATCGATGCCGACGGGTTTGCCGTGCTTTTCGCTGAATTTTCCGCCCGCTTTGCCCTGCGTCCGCGCTGGCGGAGCCAGGATATTTCGGCGCTTGCGCGCCAGGCGATGGAAAAACGGCTGTTCGGCACGCCCTGTTTCGGTGCGGTCACGGATCAGCGCGGCCGGACGATCGGCTGCTTTCTCTACCACCTGAAGAAGGGATCGACGGCGCGGGTGCTGCAGGCGCTTGCCGCGCCGGGCTCGGAAGGCGTGGTGCTCGATGCGCTGATCGCCCATGCCGCCGACCACGGTGCGGCTGCCATCATCGGCCGCACGGAGGCCTGGCTGATGCAGGCCATGCTGGGCCGCCGCATCGCGTTTACCAACACCGCCTCCAGCATGATCCACAGCCGCGACGCCGCTATCCTCGACGCCATCGCAAGCGGCGACGTGCTGCTGAACGGGCTTGTGGGCGAACAATGGAGCCCGATGATCGGCAACCGCTTCGAATGATCGGCGGCCCTCGTTGCTAAGCAGGCCCCGGTTTTGTCCGTCGGCACTGTCATCGATGCCGCAGCCGGGATAAGCTTGCTCCATCTTCCGATGGAGACGGCCCCATGTCCTTCTTTCCCGGCACCGACCCCGCCCCCGGCGATGCCTTTGCCTGCGATGCGATTGAAAACCTCATCATTCCGCGCTCCAGCGATATCGGCGGTTTTTCCGTGCGCCGCGCCCTGCCCACCCGCCGGCGCCGCCTTGTCGGGCCCTTCATCTTCTTCGACCGCATGGGCCCGGCGGTTCTGCGCGCCGGCGAGGCGCTCGATGTCGCGCCGCATCCGCATATCGGGCTTTCCACCGTCACCTATCTGTTCGATGGCGAGATCAAGCATCGCGACAGTCTGGGCACCGAACGCGTCATCAGACCCGGCGACGTCAACCTGATGACGGCGGGCCGCGGCATCGTTCATTCGGAACGCACGCCGGAAAATCTTCGCGGCCATCCGCTGGCCATGTCCGGCCTGCAGACCTGGCTGGCGCTGCCGGACGACAAGGAGGAAATCGACCCGGTCTTTGCCCATACGGCGCGGGAGGACATGCCGGTGGTCGACTGGGAAGGCGCATCCGGCCGGGTGGTGATCGGCGCGCTGGACGGCCTCTCCTCCCCCGTCTCCACATTCACCGATACGCTTTACGTCGATCTTGTTCTGGAATCGGGCAGAAAATTTCCTTTCTCTGCGGCGCATGAGGAACGGGCGCTCTACATTCTCTCCGGTGAACTGATCATTTCCGGCGACCGTTTTGCCGCCGACCAGCTGCTGGCCTTTCGCGCCGGCGACGCGATCACGCTCGAAGCGGGGCCTATGGGCTGTCACATCATGCTGTTCGGCGGCGCGGCCATGACGTCGCGCCGCTACGTCTGGTGGAATTTCGTTTCCTCTTCCAAGGAGCGGATCGAGCAGGCCAAGGAAGAGTGGCGCACCGGCCGGTTCGACATCGTGCCGGGGGATGAGGAAGCGTTTGTGCCTTTGCCGTGAGAGCGAATTCCGATAGAAGCGGAGGCGATCGACTTGAAAAAGATGGTTTCCGGCGCATCTTTGCTGGATTGCCCATCCGCTAGCACGCGTACAGAAAAGGCCGGATTCCTTGACAGCAAAACCAGACACGCCCTTGCTCGACAAGATCAATCTGCCGGCCGACCTGCGCACCATCGATGACCGCGACCTGCCGCAGGTGGCGCGCGAACTGCGCGACGAGATGATCGACGCCGTGTCGAAGACCGGCGGGCATCTGGGTGCGGGTCTTGGCGTCGTCGAACTGACGATCGCCATCCACAAGGTTTTCAACACGCCCGACGACCGTCTGGTCTTCGATGTCGGCCACCAGTGTTATCCGCACAAGATCCTGACGGGCCGCCGCGACCGCATCCGCACGCTGCGCCAGCAGGACGGACTGTCCGGCTTTACCCGCCGGGCCGAAAGCGAATACGACCCGTTTGGCGCCGCCCATTCCTCCACCTCTATTTCGGCCGGTCTCGGCATGGCGGTCGGCGCGCAGCTGTCAGGCCACAAGCGCAATGTCATCTCGGTGATCGGCGACGGTTCGATGTCGGCCGGCATGGCCTATGAGGCGCTCAACAATGCCGGCGCGCTCGATGCCCGCCTGATCGTCATCCTCAACGACAACGACATGTCGATCGCGCCGCCGACCGGCGCCATGAGCGCCTATCTGGCCCGCCTTGCCTCCGGCCGCACCTATATGGGCATGCGCGAAGTAGGCAAGAAGCTGACCGGTTATCTCGGCAAGTCCATCGACCGCGCCATCACCCGCGCCGTCGAGCACGCGCGCGGCTACGTGACCGGCGGCACGATGTTCGAGGAAATGGGTTTTTATCACATCGGCCCGATCGACGGCCATTCGTTCGAACACCTCCTGCCGGTGCTGCGCAATGTGCGCGACAATGCGCAGGGGCCGGTGCTGATCCATGTCGTCACCCAGAAGGGCAAGGGCTATCCGCCTGCCGAAGCCGCCGCCGACAAGTACCACGGCGTCAACAAGTTCGACGTCATCACCGGCGCGCAGGCCAAGGCCAAGCCGAATGCGCCGAGCTACACAAGCGTATTCGGTGAGGCGCTGGTGCAGGAAGCCGGCTTCGACGACAAGATCGTCGGCATCACCGCCGCCATGCCGGACGGCACGGGCCTGGGCAAGATGCTGGAAGCCTATCCGTCCCGCACATTCGACGTCGGCATTGCCGAACAGCATGCCGTCACCTTCGCGGCCGGCCTTGCCACCGAAGGCTTCAAGCCCTTCTGCGCCATCTATTCGACCTTCCTGCAGCGCGGTTACGACCAGGTCGTGCACGACGTGGCGATCCAGGGCCTGCCCGTGCGTTTCCCGATCGACCGCGCCGGTTTCGTCGGCGCCGATGGCCCGACCCATGCCGGTTCGTTCGACACGACGTTCCTTGCCACGCTACCGGGCATGGTGGTGATGGCCGCTTCCGACGAGGCGGAACTGAAGCACATGGTGCGCACGGCAGCCGCCTATGATGACGGCCCCATCTCGTTCCGTTACCCGCGCGGCGAAGGCGTTGGCGTGGAAATGCCGGCCCGCGGCGAAATTTTGCAGATCGGCAAGGGCCGCATCGTCAAGGAAGGCACAAAGGTCGCCCTCCTCTCCTTCGGCACACGTCTGAAGGACTGTCTGCTGGCCGCCGAAGACCTCGACGCGGCCGGCCTTTCGACGACGGTGGCCGACGCCCGTTTCGCCAAGCCGCTCGACCACGACCTGATCCGCCAGCTGGCGCGTCATCATGAGGTGTTGATCACCATCGAGGAAGGTGCTGTCGGCGGCTTCGGCAGCCATGTCCTGCAGTTCATGAGCGGCGAAGGCCTGCTCGACAACGGCCTGAAGATCCGCTCGCTGGTTCTGCCGGATATCTGGATGGAACAGGCGAGCCCCGATGCGATGTATGCCAAGGCAGGCCTGGACCGCGCGGGGATTGTCGGGACGGTGTTCAAGGCCTTGGGGAAGCCGGTGGTTGGGGTTGGCGCTGCGGGGTGAGGGTCACCGGTCAAAAAGCACAACACTTCCCCTCACTTCGAGATGTAAAACCTAGATCAACACACCAAATTATTGATATGCATCTCCGACCTTTTTCGGAGAGCAGACGTGCGCGATAATTTTGATGACCTACCAGACGACCCCCTCGAAGCCTTCGTAATTTTGGCAAAAGAATTAAACGCCAAGCTCGAAAAGCAAATTGAAGAGTCACCTAGCTTCCAAACTGCGGAAAAATACCGCCTGCAACACATGAGCGATGTCTTATCGCTGATAAAAGAACTCGAGATAACAGAACTATCTAATTGGCGCCTCCCATCTCAAAACATCACTGATGTTTCCCAGAAGTTTTACGTAAACCTGCATAGCTATATACTTGGCGCCAGCGTTCGAAATTCGAAAATAAACAAACGCAATAGTGCAAATCTAAATGAGGCAACAAAAGCAAGAATACACAATCTCATCAATGAGATCCGTAGAACTCTAGATTCCCTTCATATTGACGACAGGAAACGCAACTCTCTAATGGCGAAATTAAACGCCTTTGCGTCCGATATAGATAAAAAACGCACTCGCTTTGACAACCTGATGGGCATGATACTAGAGGCTTCGGTGGTCGCAAAAGAAGTCGGGGAGACGCTCAACCCATTTAACGAATTTCTCAAACGAGTAACCGACTTGTTGTCTGTTGCCAAAGAGGACGAAGGCACGCTTAGCCTCCCACCTTCCTCACCAACCTTGGAATTACCTGCGCCCCCGAAGCAAATTACGGGCCCGGAATCAGACAAAGAACAGACGACTGAATCAGATGGTCCAGATTCAAAGAGCGTAGTCTGATAGGGCTGACGATCAAAGCGAGTCCGTAATCCGAAACCGTACATCCCTCGCCCAACCCGGGTAACATCATCCGTCGTTGGTCTGCCTATTCGCACGCTCGTGGCGGGGATGAGGGGGAGCAGGCATCTCCCCAAACACAAAAAGGGCGAGACATCGGCTCGCCCTTTTCAAACTTCCAAAACTATCCGCCTCAAAACTCTTCCCAATTGTCCTTCGAAGCCACCGGAGCCGGCTCGAACGCGCGTGCCAGCTGGTTGTGCAAGGCCATCGCCGGTGAGCGGCGTGGTTTTTCTTCGGCCGCCATGCGGATTTTCGGCGCCTTTGCCGGACGGCTGACCGTTGTGAATGGCGCGGCCACGGCGGTCGGGGTCGGCGGGATGAGGAAGCCCGAGCGGCTGCCGGTGAAATGCGCGTCGCCGCCGAGGTTGAACTGTTTCAGGAGCTCGTTCAGCGTATTGGCTTCGGCCGCCAGCGTGTGGCTGGTCTTGGTCTGCTGGTCGACCATGGCGGCGTTCTCCTGGGTGTTGCGGTCCATCGTGCCGACTGCATTGTTGATCTCCTGCAGGCCGGTCGATTGTTCGCGGGTGGAAACCACGATGGCGCGGATATGTTCGTTGATTTCGCGCACCTCGTCGACGATCGCTTCCAGCGCCTTGCCCGTCTCGCCCACCAGCGCCACGCCGGCATTCACCTGTGTGGTCGAGGTGGTGATCAGCGTCTTGATATCCTTGGCGGCGTTGGCGGAGCGCTGGGCAAGCTCGCGCACTTCCTGCGCCACGACTGCGAAGCCCTTGCCCGCTTCGCCGGCACGCGCGGCTTCCACACCGGCATTGAGCGCCAGGAGATTGGTCTGGAAGGCGATCTCGTCGATCACGCCGATGATCTTGCCGATCTCGTGGCTGGACTGCGAAATGCCTTCCATGGCGGAGACGGCGCGGCGCACGACATCGCCGGATTGCTCGGCACCGGCGCGGGTGCGCTCCACCCGCTCGCCCACATCCTCGGCGCGGGCGGCGGCGTCCTTGACCGTCGTCGTCACCTGTTCGACGGCAGCCGCGGTCTGTTCGACGGCCGCGGCCTGCTGTTCGGTGCGGCGGGCCAGATCGTCGGTCGCGATGCGGATCGCGTCGGCATTGGTATGGATGGCGGCAGCGTTGACCCCGACCGATGCCAGCGTCGTCTGCAGCGTCGCGGCGGCGCTGTTGAAATCGGTGCGCAAACGGTCGAGACGGCCGACAAAGCTTTCATCGATGCGATAGGCGACATCGCCCTCAGCCAGTTTGGACAGACCGGCGGCCAGACCGTCGATCGCAAATTCGATATCCGCGGCGTCATGCGCCTTCTGTTCGTCATGAGCGCGGCGTTCGCTTTCGGCACGCGCGCGGGTCAGGTCGCTGTCGCGTTCCAGCCGGTGTTTTTCGATCGCCGCGTGCTTGAACACCGCCACCGCCTGCGCCATCCGGCCGACCTCGTCGCCCCGGTCGAGCGCGGGGACATCGATATCGTGATTGCCGCCGGCAAGCGCCGTCATCGTGCGCGTCATGCCGACAATCGGCGTGACGATGGCATTGCAAAGCGCCCAGATGAGGCCGAGCGCCAAAATTCCGGCAATGCCGCCGGCGATGACGAGCGTCCACAGAATGGCGGCGCTGGCGGCGTGCTGGGCGGCGGTGAGGCCGGCCGACAGCGTCATTGCCTGCTGTTTCAGGACGGCAGCGGCACTGCGGAACGTGTAGAGCGACTTTTCACCGTCGCCGGCGGCAAGCGCGCTGATGCGATCGAGCGGCTGGCCTGCCTTGCGGGCTGCCATTTGCGGATCGATGAGTTTCGTGTTGACAGCATCGGCCGCGGAAGACAGCGCATCGATCGCGGCAACGAGATCGATGCGGCCGGCGGCGGCCTTGCGCGCGTCCTCGATCGCGGTGGCAACCTTGGCACGGTGGCTAAGCGCCGCCGTCGCGGAGGCCTCGTCGCCGCCAAGCAGGTAATCGCGCTGATAGACGACCTGTTCGAGCATGGATTCGACAGCCGTATCGACGCCGACGACGATCGCCTGCGCCGAGACCTGTTCATCCGCCGCCGCGTTCGATTTCAGCACCTGCCAGTAGACGCCGGCAGTGGCAAAGAAACAGGCGGACATCACTGCCAGGAAGGTGGCGATGATTTTCTTGCTGATGGAAAGGTTTTTGAACATGCGGACGCGCTCTTTGAAAACGGAGACTCGATCGAGTTAAGGCTGAACCAGACAAAGCACCATGATCTTTAAGATTGCGTTGCGGTTTGCCGGCATGGTCTTGGGTAAACATTTGTCATCGCGCTGTTGCCATGTATGACTTGCGCAAAGGCGCCACACCGGTCATTGACAGGCCATGTCCAAATCCACCGAACCCCAACGTCTCGACCAGCTTCTGGTCTCGCTCAACCTCGTGGCCAGCCGGGCGCGCGCACGCGATGCAATCAGCCGCGGCACCGTTACCGTCAACGGCCGTGTCGCCACCAAGCCGAGCCTGACCTTCAAGCCCGACGTGACCGTCACCATCGATGACCCCGCGCAGGATTATGTTTCGCGCGCGGCCTTGAAGCTTGTGGCGGCGCTCGACCATTTCAAGCTCGATCCCGCCGGCCATGACTGTCTCGATATCGGCGCCTCCACCGGCGGCTTTACCGAGGTTCTCGTGATGCGCGGCGCCGAGCATGTGACCTCCATCGATGTCGGCCACGGGCAGATGCATGCGCGCCTTCTCGATGACGATCGCGTCACCAATATCGAAGGCCTCAACGCCCGCTATCTCGAGCCGGACGATTACGAAGACCGGGCAATCACCTTCATTGTCTCGGACGTCTCGTTCATCTCGCTGAAACTGGCGCTTGCGCCGGCGCTGGAACAGGCCGAGCCGGGCGCGTTCTGCGTGCTTCTAGTCAAACCGCAGTTCGAGGCGGGCCGCGACGCGATCAGCAAGGCAGGGCTTTTGAAGGAGCCTGAAACGGCACCGGCCGTTGCCGCCGAGCTGGAACGCTGGCTCACCGAAGACATGGAATGGGAAAGCCTCGGCCTCATCCCCTCGCCCATCGATGGCGGCGACGGTAACAAGGAGTTTCTGCTGGCCGGCAAGAAGCCGGAGGATGCGCAACCCTACGCGCGCAAAGACAGGCAGGACGATGACGAAGACCTCGACGCTGACGACTTAAACGACGATGACTTGGACGACGAGGACGTGGATGACGATGACCGGGATGACGAGGACGGCGACGCATGAGCACCGTGACCGTCACCATCAACCGCCTCGGGGCGCAGGGCCATGGCATCGCTCATGGCGAGGACGGCCCGGTCTATGTGCCCTATGCGCTGCCGGGCGAAACGCTGGCGATCGCCCGCAATGGCGACCACGGCACTGTCATGTCGACCGGCGCGCCCTCGCCGGACCGTATCGAACCGGCCTGCCGCCATTTCGGCCCCGATAGCGATGCCTGCGGCGGCTGTTCGCTGCAGCATCTGGCACAGACGCCCTATCTCGCCTTCAAGCGCCAGCTGGTGGTCGATGCGCTGAAATCCAAGGGCCTGACGCCGGAGGTAGCGCAGACCGTTGCAGCCATGCCGGGCGAACGGCGCCGCACGGTGTTTTCCGCCCGCAACACGGAAAAGGAGTTTCTGCTCGGCTTCAACCGCGAGGAAACCCATCACATCGTCTCGATCGTCGAATGTCCCATCGCCGCGCCCGGCATCGTGGGGCGCCTCGAGACGATCCGCACCATCGGCCGCGCGCTGGCGATCGGTGCCGACACGTTCCGCATCGCGGTGCTCGAAACCCTGTCGGGGCTGGATATCGCCGTCGAGGGCTTGAAGAAGCTGGAGGACAAACAGCGTCGTTCGGCGATCGAAACGGTGCTGACGCTGAGGGGCATTGCCCGCGTCTCCGTCAACGGCGAAATCCTGGTGGAGCCGCAAAAGCCGATCATCGAATTTTCCGGCGTGCGCGTATCGCCGCCGCCGGGCGCCTTCGTGCAGGCCACCAAAAGTGCCGAGGAGGTGATGTCCGACATCGTCGCCAAACATGTCAGCAAGGCGAAAAAGGTGCTGGACCTGTTTGCCGGTGCCGGCACGTTCACCTTCCGCATCGCCAAGACGACAAAGGTGCATGCGGTCGAAGGCGACGACAAGGCGTTGAAGGCGCTGGACCATGCGGCGCGCAACACGCAGGGGCTCAAACCCGTGACGGTGGAAAGGCGCGATCTCTTCCGTCGCCCGATGATCCCGCTCGAACTCAAGCATTACGATGCCGTGGTGTTCGATCCGCCGCGCGCGGGCGCCGAAGCTCAAGTCAGGGAACTGGCGCGCGCCAATGTGAAGACCATCGCCGCCGTCAGTTGCAATCCGCTGACGCTGGCGCGCGATCTGCGCATCCTCGTCGATGCCGGCTACCGTATCAAGTCGGTGACGCCGATCGACCAGTTCCTGTGGTCGACCCATGTGGAAACGGTGGCGCTGCTGACGAAGTGACCGTCGGCAACGACGCGAACATCATCGCTTCAGGAAAGCCTCGAACGCCGCCCGCGCTTCGGGGCTTTTCAGTTGGGCGTTGAAATGGACGAGTTCATGGTCGATGCGGGCGAGCACGGCCTCGCGAGGGCCGCGCACGAGGTCGCGGGCGATTTTGAGGGCCTGCGGGGGTTTGGCCGCAAGCGATGCGGCGAGCGCCAGCGTCTCGGCCTCCACCGCATCCGGCGCAACCACTTTCCAGACCAGACCGGCGGCATGGGCCGCTTCGCCACCAAACCCTTCGCCGGCAACGAGCATGGCAAAGGCGCGCTGATGGCCCATGATTTTTGGCGCGAGCAGGCTGGATGCCGCTTCCGGCACCAGCGCCAGATCCACGAACGGGGTCTTGAACAGGCTGCGGGCGGAGGCGACGGTCATGTCGCAATGCAGGTGAAGCGTGGTGCCGATGCCGATCGCCAGACCATCGACGCCCGAGACCATCGGTTTTTCGCACAATGCCAGCGCCCTGATGAAGAGCGCGGCGGCAGGCGGTTCCGTGGCGCCGGACCTGGCATAGCTGAGGAAATCGGCCATGTCGTTGCCGGCGGAAAAGCAGCCTTCGGTGCCCAGAAAGGCGACAGCGCGGATCTGAGGGTCCGCATTGGCTTCGCTCAGCGCCGCCATCATCGTCGCGTACATGGCGGCGGTAATGGCGTTCTTCTTTTCCGGCCGGTTGAAGCGGATGACAAGGACGCCCGGCGTCGCGGGCGGACGTTCGATCAGGATGTGGTCGGTCATGGTGGTCCTCCTCCGGAGCCGTGATGCGGTTTGTTTTCAGTGCCAGCGCGGCAGGCGGCAGTGCGTGTGCCGGGCTCAGCCGATCTTCCATTTTTGGGGAAGATGTCCCCGACAGGCAACGGGAGGGAGGCTTGGGCGCAGACAAGCGACAGTTACGTCAGAAGACTGCGTCCGCCCCCCCGCGTGACCAGCGTTGAACCATCGGCCTCACCCGCTCTTCAAACCCTCCAATCAGAGATCCCCAGGAGACGCCGACTGTCTGGAGAGTAGATCGGAGACAGCACTCTCCTGGACAGGGCCTCCCAGCCCGGCACACTCCTAAGACAGCACGGCCCGCGCCGCTTCGAGACTGGCCGCACCCGTCATTACCGCGTCCTTCAAGGCCGCCGTTTCGGCCAGCAGGTTTTCCGCCGCGAAACGGCAAATTGCCACGCGTTTGTCTCCGTCACCATCGCCGGCCGCCGCCAGCGCGCCGGTGGCGAGATAGGCGCCCGTCAAGGTCAGGCCGAACAGCCGCTGATAGGGCGTCGCCCCGGCCAGCGCCTCGGCCTGGCGATTGGCCGCCAGGGCCTCCAGCAGCCAGTCGGTCGCGGCTTCGAGATCGGCAATTGCCGCCGACAGACGCTGTGCGGAGGTGCCGAAAGCCGGTTCGTTGGCGGCAGCCAGTCTCTCGGCCACGGCCTTCAGCTCGCCCATGAACCCGCGGACGGCGCGCCCATCCGAGAGCGGCAGTTTGCGGGTGACGAGATCGATCGCCTGAATGCCGTTGGTGCCTTCGTAAATCGGGGCAATGCGGGCATCACGCAGATAGCGGGCCGCGCCCGTTTCCTCGATGAAGCCCATGCCGCCATGGACCTGAATGCCCATCGAGGCGACTTCGACGCCGATATCGGTGGAAAAGGATTTGGCGATTGGCGTCAAAATGGCGGCGCGTTCCGCCCATGCCTTTGCCTCACCCCCTTCGGTCGCGTGCGACAGATCGATGGCGTGGGCGCAGGCATAGCAGATGGCGCGTGCCCCTTGCGTCAGGGCCTTCATGGTCAAAAGCGTGCGAACGATATCCGGGTGCTCGATGATCGGCGACATTGCCCCCGTTGGACCGGACGCAGTCGCCCCCGGCGTCTTGCCCTGCGTGCGTTCCTTGGCATAGGAAACCGCCTTCTGGGTGGCGGCTTCGGCAATCGCCACGCCCTGGATGCCGACGGCGAGACGGGCATTGTTCATCATCGTGAACATGCAGGCCAGCCCCTTGTTCTCCTCGCCGACGAGATAGCCGATCGCGCCCTTCTCATCCCCGAACCGGCCATCGCCGAAAATCATCGTGCAGGTGGGCGAGCCGTGTATGCCGAGCTTGTGTTCCAGCGCGTGGCAGAAAAGATCGTTGCGTGCACCCGGCGTGCCATCGCCGTTCACCAGAAATTTCGGCACCAGGAACAGCGAGATGCCACGCGTACCGGGCGGCGCATCGGGAAGGCGCGCGAGAACCAGATGGATGATGTTGTCGGCGGCATCGTGCTCGCCCCAGGTGATGAAGATCTTCTGGCCAAAGATGCGGTAGGAGCCGTCACCCACCCGCTCGGCCCGGCTTTTCAGCACGCCGAGATCGGAGCCGGCATGCGGCTCGGTGAGGTTCATCGTGCCGGTCCATTCGCCCGACACCATCTTTTCCAGAAATTTTTGCTTCAGTTCATCGCTGCCGTGCTTCGCCACGGCTTCGATCGCGCCCATCGTCAGTGTCGGCGCGAGCGCGAAAGCCATGGAGGCGGCGTTCCACATTTCGAGCGCCGCGACGTTGAGCATGTGCGGCAGCCCCTGCCCGCCGAATTCCTCCGGTCCGGTGAGACCGTTCCAGCCGCCTTCCCGCCAGGCCCTGTAGAGCGCCGGCCAGCCCGTCGGCGTGATCACCTTGCCGTCCACGAGCCGCGCGCCTTCGCGGTCGAGGGTGTGGCCGAGTGGCGCGATTTCCTCGCCGGCGAAACGCCCGGCCTCGTGCAGGATGGCCTCGACGAGATCGCCGCTCAGATCGCCCAGCCTGCCCGCCTCCAGCGCGGCGCCCAGGCCCGCGACATGGTTGAGCGTGAAGGCGATCTCTTCGACCGGTGCCTTGTACATGCGAAACGTCTCCTCTGATCGGCGCGTCTGCGGCATCGGCCGCGACACGTCCACTCCCGATATGCTTTTTACGTAAACGTCAAAGCGGATGTCAATGTCGGGCGAGCGGGGAAATCGATGGGGCGACGGCGCCCGCCCACCGTCTTCCTGTTCGGCCTGGTGGTGAGCTTTACCGTGACCGTCCGCAAGGAACGGCGCTTTCGCCAGCAGACCCGCGGCAAAACCAAACCGGTACGGGATCCGTTTGCGAGCGAGATCGAGCGGCAGCGTTACGACAGCGGCAAACCGCGGCGCTGAGCGGCCTGGGTCGTCCCCTTTTGCGGCAAGTCCGGCAGCCGTTCTCGCATGTAAAGCGTGCTTGACAGATTGCGGGATGCCTCGATATGTAAAGCATGCTTTACAGGAGACGATCATGAACAGAACCCGCTTTTTCGTGGAATTCGGCGTGAGCATGGGCGCCTATATGGCGGTGCTGATCGCGTCGATATTGCTGGTTGCCGCCGGCACCGTGACCGGCATCTGGGCGACGGTCGTGTCGCTTCTGCCGATGCTGCCGGCGCTTGGCGTCGCCGTTGCCGTGATGCGTCAGTTGCGGGCATCGGACGAATTGCAGCAGCGCATTCAGTTGGAAGCGCTCTCGCTCGCCTTTGCCGGTACGGCGTTGATGACATTCAGCTACGGCTTTCTGGAAAATGTCGGCTTTCCGAAACTGTCGATGTTCTACGTCTGGCCGCTGATGGCGGTGCTGTGGATCATCGGCGGCATCGTCAGCAACCGGCGTTTTCGATGAAGAACCGGGTCAAGGCGCTGCGCCTGGAAAAGGGCTGGTCGCAGGCCGAACTGGCGGTCCGGCTCGGCGTCTCGCGCCAGACCGTCAACGCCATCGAAAACGAACGCTACGATCCGAGCCTGCCGCTTGCCTTCGTCATCGCAAAGGTGCTGGAACAGACGATCGAGGCCATTTTCGAAGCGTGACCCAAGGGCTGAACCGAAAGCCCGATCCTTCGGCGCCCTGGCGGCGCTCCTGCCCTTCTTCGGCCACAAGCCTCGTTCTATAAGCGGCGATGGACATGTTCGAGACCGCAATGCCCGAAGACATCTATTCTTTTCTCGTCATGGGCGTGGTGGCGCTCGTCGTCATCTGGCTGGTGATGTTCGTGGTGCGCAAACTGATCGGCATTGCGCTGGTGGCGGCGCTGGTCATCGGCGGCTTCCTGCTGTGGCAGGATCCGGGCCTGCTCGACGTCTGGCGGGAAAACGCCGTTGCCGCCTATCACGAATGGCAGGACGGCGG
This sequence comes from Neorhizobium sp. NPDC001467, assembly GCF_050275975.1. Classification (NCBI taxonomy): domain Bacteria; kingdom Pseudomonadati; phylum Pseudomonadota; class Alphaproteobacteria; order Hyphomicrobiales; family Rhizobiaceae; genus Neorhizobium; species Neorhizobium sp. NPDC001467. Next base: position 27,936 of record NZ_JBNNPS010000014.1, read on the forward strand.
GACGGACGTGACGCGCCCGGACTGGTGACGGTCGCTGGCGCGCGCACGGCATGCCGACGCGCGTTCCTACCAGACCTTCCAGAACGGTTTCTTCTTCGCCCCCGGCACATTGATCCCCTTGGCCCGCGTGGCCAGAAACGTCAGATATTTCGGATCCTCATCCGCAAACAGGGCAGCACCCTCCGCCCTGTAGGCGCGCATCAGCGTTTCGGCGGCACGGTCGGGATCGTTGCGCTCGAACAGGCATTGACCGAGCCGCAGCGCCAGAAGCGGGTTGTCGGGCGCGCCTGGAAAATCCATTGCAAGGTCGAGATTTTCCGCACCGGCGGCAAAATCGCCCTGGAAGAAATTCGCCTCGCCGATGGCGGCAAGCAGAAAGGTGCCGGCCTCCCAGTCGGTCTTCGGCTCGGGCAGAAGCTCGAATGCATCCCAGTAGCGGTCAAGCGCCGCCTCGAAATCCTCCTCAGCGCCCAACGCGTCGCCGGCATCGGTGAGCGCTTCGATGCGCGCCGCAAGAGTGCTGTCGAGTTGTCCGGCCATCGGTTTTCCTTTCGCCTGTAGCAACCGATCGAGCGGCGGCGGCATGATGCGGGTCGCCGTCAGGGGCGGTCCCAGCGTTTCAGGGCTTCACGGCCGATGTCGGTCAAGGCATAGACGCCCTTTTCGACCTTTTCGAACCACCCGTAATAATTGTTGCGCAGGGTGGAGCCGGCATTGGCGGCTGTGTCCTTCAGATCGCGCGGGCGAAGCGGCCCCTCGGCCAGAGCAGACGCGATGGCCAGCGCCTGCTGGCGATAGGCGGTCAGGATCGGTACCTTCGTCGAGCCGCCCAGCGCCGGATCGCCGGTCCGCCTGCGATGTTCGCTGACCAGTCTGGTTCGGCGTTTGGGATTGGTGCGCGGCATCGGCGAAACCGAGGAGACGATGACGCTGACCGCGCCGCTATCCGATACGCCGAGCATGCCGATACCGAGCCGGCGGCACAGATCGCGGTAGCGCCTGTCGCTCTCGCGGCCGCGGCCCTTTGCCGATACGCGCGCGGCAATCCAGACCTCGTCGGAAACGCTGGCGCGATCCACCGCCTGCAGCAGGAGTTCGAGATTGAAGGTGAGCTTCAATTCGCAGACGACGACCACGGCCGAATCTCCGTCCTTCGTGCCCTCGCCCTTCAGCCCGACCAGATCGCAGCCGCCGATTTCGCCTTTCACCGTGTAGCCGGCGGCTTCGAGAAAGGTTTTGACGGGAAGATAAAGCGCGGTTTCCATGCGGGCCTTCAGTCTTGAGTTTGCCCCGCATAGCATGATTCTCGGCGGTGCTTGACCTTTGTAGATCTGATAGGTAGACCGGTCTACCTACACAGGGAAGCGTCATGGATATTGCCATGCAAACGGACAGGGTAGCTGCGTCGGACACGGCGCGCGACAAACTGCTGAAGGCGGCCGCCGTTCTGTTTTACGAAAACGGCATTGCCGGCACCGGGATCGATGCGATCATCGCCCGCGCCGGTGTGGCGAAGAAGAGCCTCTACAACAATTTCGCCTCGAAAGCGGATCTGGTGCGGCTTTATCTGGACATCCGCCACGATGAATGGCTGGCGCTGCATGCCCGTCGCGCGGCAACAGCCGCGACCCCGAAGGAACAGGTTCTGGCGGTATTCGACGCCTATCGCGACCATGCCGAACATGCCTATGAGCGCGGCTTTCGCGGCTGCGGGCTGCTGAATGCCGCAGCCGAACTGACTGTAGGCGATGTCGGCCGCGATGCGGTGCGGCGCCACAAGGAAGAGGTGGAAGCGCTGCTGGCCAAGGCGCTCACCAACCTTCTCGACGGCGACGCCGCGCGTGCCAAAACGATGGCCCGGCAGTTGGCCTTCCTGCTCGAGGGCGCGATCACCCGCGCCGGGCTGGAAGGCAATAGCACGCTCGTTTCCGAAGCCCGGGCCATGACCCTCGACATGCTGGACGCCCTATGACCGCCAAAAATACCGAATTTCGCCTCGGCGTTGCCGGCGTGCTGTTTGCCTCGCTCGTCTGGGGCACGACCGGGACCGCGGCGGCCTTTGCGCCTGAGGTCGGGGCGGCGGCGATCGGGGCGGCCGCCATGGGGCTCGGCGGGCTCATGCAGGCGGCGATCGCCCTTCGCTCGATCGGCCGGGCGGGAGCGGCCTTGAAACGATACTGGCTGTGGCTGGCGGTCGGCGGCATTGCGGTCGCGATCTATCCGCTTGCCTTTTACGGCGCGATGCGGCTTTCCGGCGTCACCATCGGCACGGTCGTCACCATCGGCTCGGCGCCGCTTCTTTCGGCGCTGATCGAAAGGGTTTTCGACGGCACGAGGCTCTCCCGGCGCTGGCTCGGCGGAGCGTTGATCGGGCTTGCGGGCATGGTGCTTCTGTGCATGGCGCAGAACGGCCCGTATGCGCAGACTGCCATTTCCGGCCATTCGACCCCTTCCGGCATCGCCCCTCTCCTCGGCATTGCGCCCCTCCTGGGGATAGCGCTCGGCCTTCTCGGCGGCCTGACCTATGCGCTCTATTCGTTCACGGCGCGCGGGCTGATGCTGCGCGGCATTCCCTCAAGGGCGGCCATGGGCGCAACCTTCGGGGTCGGCGGGCTCTTGCTGATGCCGGTCCTGATCATCACCGGGGGGCCGTTCCTTTCTTCCTGGAGCAATGCCACTGTGGGGCTCTACATGGCGGTCGTGCCGATGTTTCTCGGCTATATCGCCTTCGGCATGGGGCTCGCCCGCATTCCGGCCAGCATGGCAACGACGATCACGCTCCTGGAACCGGTCGTGGCGGCGGTGCTGGCGGTGGTCCTGCTGGACGAACGACTGTCGCCGCTCGGCTGGCTGGGCGTAGCGCTGGTGATTTTCTGCCTCGTCGTCATCACCGCGCCGACAGGGTCCGGCCACTCCGCGCGGCGACGCGCAGGTGAGGTTTCGCAAAAACCTGTTGCAACGGGTGTCACAGACAGCGTCTAACAGGCATGGCATTCCCTGCCGCGGATCCCTGTCGATGACGCTTCTCACCCCCGCCATTCCCGGCCTTGTCTGGGCCTATCGCTTTCATGCCGACAGAACGCCCTGTACACGGCTGGCGACAGAGGCATCGCGCGGCGATCTTGCCGTGGAAGACGGCGGTTTCCTGTGGCTGCACCTGAACCTTGCCGACCAGCGCGTCCCGGCCTTTCTCGAAGGCTTTGGCGGCCTGCAGCCGGATGCGGTGGCCGCGCTCACCACCCATGACACGCATGCGGCGATCACACTCGACGAGCAGATGGTGTTCGGCACGCTGGTCGATTTTCAGCGCGAATTCGACAGCGAGACCCGCGATATCGGCTGGCTGCATTTTGTCGTTACCGAAAAACTGATCATCACCACCCGTCTTCAGCCGCTACGCTCGATCGATCGCGTGCGCGCCGCGGTGGAGAAGAATGCGGGGCGTTATCGCCGGCCGATCGACGTGTTCGAGACCATCGTCGCCGAATTCCAGCGCACGCTGATCACGCTGGTGCTGGAACTGACGGAAGAGCTGAACCAGATCGAGGATTTCGTCTATGACAACGCGCCGCGCGACGAGCGCCGCAGGCTTGCCCCTGTCCGGCGCACCGTCGTGCGGCTGCACCGGCATTTGCGCACGGTTCTCGCACTGATGCGGCGCGCAGCCGCCGCCGATGACGACGACATGCCGCTCGGCTTCGACGATGTCGCGGGGCGGCTGACCAGCCGGCTCGAGGCGGTCGATCACGACGTCTATGCATTGCAGGACCGGGCGCGGCTGCTGCATGAGGAAATCGACAGCAAGCAGTCGTCAGAGACCAACCGTCACCTCTACATCCTGTCGCTGATGACGGCCTTCCTGCTGCCGCCCTCGCTGGTCACCGGTTTTTTCGGCATGAACACATCGGGCATGCCGTTCGAACACGGCGAGACGGGCACGATGTTCGCGGTGATCTTCATCGCCCTGTCGATTGCGATTGCATGGTTCGTGCTGCGGCGGGCGCGGATACTCTGACGCAAGAGAAAACCCGCCCGGAGCGAACCGGACGGGCTGAAGGCGCTTGAACCTGTCGCCTCAGAAATACGGCGAATAGCACTGCTTGCGCGGGCCGTAATTGGGCTGGAACGTGTTGGAATAGACATCGTAGGAGCGATAACGCGCCAGGCACCAGTCGGTATGCTGCGGGTTGATGCCAGCGGCAGGCGCTGCGTAGCGCGGCGGTGGAGCGACGTAACGCGGCGCCGGCTCGTAATAGCGCGGCACCGGCTCGACGTAACGCGGCTCATTATAGGTCGGGGCCGCAAGCGCACCGCCGATAATGGCGCCAGCGCCGAAGGCCGCCAGCGGATACCAGTAGCCGTTATGGTAACGGTGACGCGGGCGATAGTCGCGGTATCCGCGATAGCCGCCGTAATAGCCGCGGTCACGCCAGTACTGGACCTGAACCACATCGCCGCCACTGGCAGGTGCCGCCTTCACTACGGGTGCGGCGGGCACGACCGGCATCGCCGCGCCCGGCGCAACCGAGGTCGCCAGCATGGCTGCCGCCACACCGAAAATCGAAACAGTCTTCATCAGCATGGTCATGGGGTGTCTCCATTCACTGATTGATCGAAACGCATGATGGTGGCGAATGTGCGAAACCGCGCCTGAACCGCGGCTTAACGAATGGCGTGAGGCAAAACAGCCTGCCCAACGAGACAGCCCGGCGGAGCATCATGCTCCTGCCGGGCCATGGGTATCACGGCGTCATGCCGTGGCCCCTACCGATCCGAGGGGAAGATCAGTAGGGCGAATTGCAGACGGCGCGGACGCCGGCGCGCGGCACATAGGTGTTATCCGAGGCGCGATAGGTGCGGTAACGCTCCGAGCACCAGCGGACATGAGCCGAAGAAGAGCTGACCGTCGGACGGCTTGCTGCACCGCCGATGATCGCACCCGCGGCAAAGGCGGCCAGTGGATACCAGTAGCCATTGTGGTAACGGTAGCCGGCGCGGCGGTCACGATAGCCGCGATGACCGTTATACCAGCCGGCACGACGATCCATGCGACGGTCCCAGCGACGTTCGGCCCGGCGGTCCATGCGACGATCCCAGCGGCGCTCGTTGCGCAGATACTGAACATCGGTAACCTGTGCCGAATTACTCGTCTGGACGGCAACCGGCGCCGGCATCTGGAATGCGTGCGCTGGCACAAGGCCGGTCACGGTGACGGTAAAAGCAACGGCAACGGTCGCGAGCCGCTTGCGGATATTCATCATGGATGTTTCCTCGAAGTCATTCTTATCGGATTGTCGAGATTGAAACGTGTGATGCGGCCCAGAGTTCCCGAAGTGGCATCACGAAAGATGAATGCGGGTAAGGGGTTTGTGAGGGAAGGCCTCGGCGGGACCGGTAACGAGTCGTAGTACGTTGCGAATGGGATCGCCCCTTAGAGATGGGAAAATTGGTGCCAAAGCGGACGGCGGTGGGATTGATGTTAGATCAGGAAATTCCGGGCTGGCATTGGGCGCATCTCGGAGAGTCATGGGAGACTATGAGAGGCTATTTTCTCGGCGGGCCCCATGGAGCCAGATCATCTTTGTTTGTAAGCCGAGAGACAGCAATGGCGATGAAACGCATCCGGCAGGCCTTAACGCAAAGCGGCCTTTTTGGTCCAGTCCGACACTAGCCGGGCAGGCCCTATGAGCGGAGGTGAGGCCACGCAGCCCCTCAAGCCTCCACCGCGACATCCCCCTTCGGCCGTGAACAACACGCCAGAATATAGCCGTCCTCGATCTCCTCATCGAGAATGCCGCCATTGTGGTTCATGTCCACCTCGCCCGAGACCAGCAGAACACGGCAGGTACCGCAGAGGCCGGATTCGCAGGCGGCGCCGATGCGCACGCCGTTGGCGCGTGCCGTCATCAGCACGGTCTGGCCCGGCTGGCAGGGCACTTCCTTGCCGGCCAGCGTGAAGGCGATCCTGGCCAGCACCGCGCCTTCGGCCGCCGTCGAGGGCAGTTCCTCGACCGACGGAAGGGCGGGTGCGAAGCTTTCCTGATGGTAGTTCGCCATATCGAAGCCGAGGCTTTCGAGCAGGCCGCGCACGGCGGTCATGAACGGTTCCGGGCCGCAGCAGAATACCGTGCGTTCCATGAAATCGGAGGCGAACATGGTGATCTTGGCGCGGTCGATCATGCCCTGCAGACCGACCCAGGCATCATGGCGCGGCGAGTTTTCGACGATCAGGCCGAGAGTCAGTTTTGGCATATGCCGCGCAAGGTCTTCCAGCTCGCGGCGAAAAATGATGTCGGCGGGGGTGCGCGAGCAGTTGATGAAGACGACATCGCTCGACGGCGCGCGGTCGTTCAGATCCCTGGTCATCGACATCATCGGCGTGATGCCGGAACCGGCCGAGATGAACAGGTATTTTGGCGCCGGATGTTTGACGTAGGAGAAGTCGCCCAGCGGACCGAGCGCGCGGATCTTCATCCCCGGCTTGAGGTTATCGAACATCCAGCGGGTGCCGATACTGTCCTTCTGCGCCTTCACGGTGACGGCGACGGTGAAGGGACGCGAAGGACTGGACGACAGCGTGTAGGTCCGCATCACCGGTTCCTTCACGCCATTCGGGCCGACCGGCAGTTCCAGCGTCACGAACTGGCCCGGCACATAGCGGAACCAGCCCGGCTTTTCAGGCTTGAAAATGAAGGTCATTACGTCGGCCGTTTCCGGCGTGACGGAAATGCATTCCAGAAGCTGCAGCCTTGCATTCCATGGCTGCAACTCGTCGAGGTGCGGATAGACTGCCGCCATGTTCATCTCACGTATCAAGGTTCAGGCATTGACGGTTGGTGGGCTCAAGCGACGGCCGAAAGTTTCGCCTGGTCGCCCTGCAGGCGGTCCACCATGAATTTCGTGTACCACTCGACGAACTGCATGACGCCGCCCTCGTGAAGCTCGGAATACGGGCCCGGCTCATAGGCCGGCGAGCGGATGCCGAATGCGTTTTCCTCGACGATCTGGCGGTCCTGGTCGTTGGTCATGTTCCAGACATGGGTCAGTTCCTCGAGGTCGTAATCGACACCCTCGACCGCATCCTTGTGGACCAGCCATTTGGTGGTGACCATGGTTTCCTCGGCGCTGATCGGCAGCACGCGGAAGGAAATGGCGTGGTCGCCGAGCAGGTGGTTCCATGTGGTCGGGTAATGGAACAGCAGCATGGTGCCGATATGCGAGATCGTCACGTCGTCCGAGAGCGGCCGGCGCACGGCGCGCTTGCCGTCCATCGTGTAGCTTTCGGCATCCTCGATCAACGGCATGCGGGCCACACGGAACTGGCCGTCCGGGTGCATATCGAAGGCGCTCGGCAGGCCGGCGGCTTCGCAACGCGCCCAGTGTTCGGAAATCACCGGATCGTCGCCTGCCCCCTGCACGCCGGTGGCCGAAGGCGCTTCCGGATAGGTGCGGCAGAGTTCCGGGTGGTTGGCGGCGCAGTGATAGCACTCGCGGTTGTTTTCCCAGACGAGCTTCCAGTTGCCCTTTTCGATGATGGTGTTCTGGTGCGCCACCTTGGCTTCCGACAGGCGATGCGGCGCCATGTACGGCTCGATCTTTTCACGAACCGGCGCGAAATCTGGGGCCTCGTTGGCTAGACAGATGAAGATATAGCCGGCGACGCTTTCGCAATGGACGTGCTTCATGCCGAATTGCGACTTGTCGAAATCCTCGGCCATCTGGCGAGCGAAAACCAGCGAGCCGTCGAGATCGTAGGTCCACTGATGGTAGGGACAGACGAGCTTGGCAGATGCGCCGCGCTCTTGGGTGCAGACGCGGTGGCCGCGATGGCGGCAGGTATTGTGGAAGGCGCGGATCACCTTGTCGCGGCCGCGCACGATAACGACCGGATAATCGCCGATCTGCAGCGTGAAATAATTGCCGGGCTTGGGGATTTCACAGTCATGCCCGACGAACAGCCAGTCGCGATACCAGATGGTTTCCATATCGAGCTGGAAATAATCCCTGTCGATATAAAAGGGCTGGTCCAGGCTGAAACCGGGGCGATGGTTTTTCAGCTGCCGCAGCACGTCGTTGCGAATATCCATGTTCCAGTCCTCGCCTTGGCCTTTGTCTTGCCGGGTCTTGTCTTGCCGGGTCTTGCGTGGCGGATCGGGGCCGTGCGCGCTGCGAACCGTTTGTCGCGACCATGGGACCGTTATACCGTGGCAGGGTTTCGACGGTGGAGCGGCATTGCGACATCGCCTGCGACATTGACGACAAAAGCGATGCACGGCGAAACAAGGGCCTGGAAAACCCCGTGGCGGCCGCAAAGAGCGCCAGCGGGCGCGATAAAGCGTGGAAAGAAGCCGTTAACAAACACTTGCTAATCTGCGCTTCGGCCAAGGGAGCGGCAGCGTCGTGGAAGCAGGAACCAAGCTCAGATATTACGATGCCAGCGGCTGGCATCCGGTGGCGCCGAAAGTAAAACCGGTCGCCCATTCCGAATTCCTGCGCACCGGCCGGATCTCGCGCGAGCGGGACGATTGGCTTCCCAAGGAGCGGCGTTACCTCACCTATGCGGAAGTGGCGACACGCACCGGCCGCAAGCTGGAGACCGCGGGCGAGACCACGCATGAGCGGCTGAACGCCTTTCACCACGATATCAAGTTTCCAAAGGTGCTGTTTCACCGCACCTTTCCCGAGCGTCCGCATCTGGGCTATTGCCATGTGACGGCGGCCAGCACCTATCTGGCGCGGCGCTCCGTCAGTTGGTCCTTCTATATCTGCAATTTCTTTGCGCAGATCGGTGAGGACGAGCAGTTCTTCGCGCAGATCGATGCGAAGCGGCGGCGCATGTATTTCGCGGTGGCCATCGAAGGTGAACCGGGCACGGCAAAAATGCGCATCAACCGCGATCTGCGCGACAATGGCGTATTGTTCCAGACCGCCAATCCGCAGGAAGCCCTGCGCAACGTGCTGATGCTTGGCGCGCCGGACAGCGCGTTTCGCGCCATCCTGCAGAAGATGTAGGACGCGATTGATATTGCCCCTGCGCCGGCCGCGCGCTACAGCACTGGCATGACAGCTGATATCATCGACGGCATCGGGCACAAGCAGGCGGCGATCGACGCCGCCGTGAGAATTCTGAAGGACGGCCTGCCGGTCGCTCTTCCCACCGAAACCGTCTACGGGCTTGCCGCCGATGCCACCAATCCGGCCGCGATTACCCGCATCTACGAGACAAAGGGCCGGCCCCGTTTCAACCCGCTGATCTGCCACATGGCTGATTTGACGATGGCTGAACGGCATGCGGAGTTCGATGCGATCTCCAAAAAGCTGGCGGAAACGTTCTGGCCGGGACCGCTGACGCTGATCCTTCCCTTGAGGCAGGAAGGCCGCCGCATCCATCCGCTGGCGACCGCGGGTCTCGATACGGTGGGCATCCGGGTGCCCAAAGGTTTCTCCGCCGAACTGATCGCAGCGCTCGACCGGCCATTGGCCGCTCCCAGCGCCAATACGTCCGGCAAGATCAGCCCAACAAGCGCGCGGCATGTGGCGGACGATCTGGGTGAGAAGCTAACGCTGATCATCGATGGCGGTGCGGCGCCGGTCGGCGTCGAATCGACCATCCTGCGGGTCGAGGGCGGCGTGATCACGCTGTTGCGGCCGGGCGGGCTTTCCGTGGAAGATATCGAGGCCGCCACCGGTCTTACCGTCGAACGCCGGGAAGGACCCGCGGCGATCATCGAGGCGCCGGGCATGCTGGCTTCGCATTACGCACCGGGGGCGGCCGTGCGGCTCAACGCCCGCCATGTGGAAGCGGGCGAAGCGCTGATCCGTCTGGGCGGCGTCCCCATTGAGGGCATGGAGCAGGCTAAAGCCGTGTTCGACTTGAGCCCGAGCGGCGATCTGAGCGAGGCCGCTGCCAATCTCTTCGACTATCTCAGCCAAGCCGATGCAACGGGCGCGGAACGGATTGCCGTTACCGCCATTCCGAGCCAGGGCCTTGGCGAAGCAATCAACGACCGGCTGGTGCGCGCCGCCGCCCCGCGCGAATAGGACGAGACGACCGTCACCGACACGAAGACCTTGGGAGAAACGCCGATGGATGTTCCGCAGACCGATGCCAAGGTGATCGACACCGCCCTTCTCGACCGGTTTGCCGCCATTGTCGGCGAGACCCACGCCATCCGCGACGCGGTTGAACTCTCGCCGCGGCTTACCGAGGACCGCGGCCTCTATATCGGCACGTCGCCCATGCTGTTGCGGCCGGGATCGACGCCGGAAGTCGCCGCGATCATGAAGCTTGCCAGCGAGACCGGTACGGCCATCGTGCCGCAGACCGGCAATACCGGACTGGTCGGCGGACAGACGCCGCGGGCCGGCAAGGCAGATATCATCCTGTCGCTGGAACGCATGAACCGCATCCGCGATGTGGATCCGGTGGCAAACGTGCTCGTCTGCGATGCCGGCGTCATTCTGGCCGAAGTGCAGCGCGCGGCGGAAGAGGTCAACCGGCTGTTTCCGCTGTCACTCGGCTCGGAGGGTTCGTGCCGGATCGGCGGAAACCTTTCCACCAATGCGGGCGGCACGGCGGTGCTCGCTTATGGCAACATGCGGCAACTGTGCCTCGGGCTGGAAGTGGTGCTGCCGACCGGCGAGATATGGGACGGGCTGCGGCGGCTGAAGAAAGACAATACCGGCTACGACCTGCGCGACCTGTTCATCGGCGCGGAAGGCACGTTGGGCGTCATTACCGGCGCGGTCCTAAAGCTGTTTCCGCGGCCGGTCGGGCATCAGGTGGCGTTTGCCGGCCTCAATTCCACCGAGGATGCGCTCAAACTGTTCGAGAAGGCGTCGAGCTTGTGTGGTGCGGCACTGACCGGCTTCGAACTGATGCCGCGCATCGGCGTCGAGTTCACCACAAGACATATCGAGGGCGTGCGCGATCCGCTGGAAGCGCCGCATCCATGGTATGCGCTGATCGACATTTCCACCTCCGACCGTGCCGAAACCGCCGAGACCATGATACAGGCAGTTCTCGAACAGGGGTTCGAGGCCGGTCTGGTGCGCGATGCGGTGATCGCGTCCTCGGTTGCCCAGCAACAGGCGCTGTGGCACATGCGCGAAAGCATGTCGGGCGCGCAAAAGCCGGAAGGCGGCTCGATCAAGCACGATATTTCCGTGCCGATCTCGAAAATCCCGAGCTTCATGGCGCGGGCCGAACAAGCGGTGCTGGCCGCCATTCCCGGCGCCCGCGTCTGCGCCTTCGGACATCTGGGCGATGGCAATATCCATTACAACATCTCGCAGCCTGTCGGCGCCGACAAGGCGGAATTCATCGGCCGCTGGCGCGAGGTAAACGCGATCGTGCATGCTCTGGTGCTCGAGGCCGGCGGCTCGATCTCGGCCGAACACGGGATCGGCCAGCTCAAGCGCGACGAACTTGCCCACATCCGCTCTGATATCGAGATGGATCTGATGCGCCGCATCAAGCATGCGTTCGATCCGGCCGGCATCATGAACCCGGACAAGGTGATCGTGGGGTGAGCGGGTCGGCGGGCGTTTCCGGCATCACCAGATGCCTGACGTCTGGCCAGCGCCACCCGTCCCTTCCTCATCGCATCGTGAAGATCGGCCTTGATCGCTGCGAACAGCTCCGGCGGGACCATTCCGTAATGGTAACGGCCCGGCTGCGACGGAAGCGCCCGCAGATGAATGCCGGGCCACTCGAAGCGATTGACTTCGCTTAGGCGGATCCAGTTGACGTCATCGTCCAAACCGAGCTGGCTGCACAGGTCGGGCGGAACTTCGATGGAAAGATCCTCTTCGCCAGCCATGGGCGGAGCGTGCGTGATCGGCACGACGATCGTATCACTGGTTTTGGAATGGTAGACGACGATCGCGCATGGACGGTCCTTGGCACCATCGGAAAGCCCCTCGCGTCTCTCGCTGTCCCACAGATAGTTGTATCGGATGACAAGACCTGCGACGGGGTTCGGATAGCTCACTCCGAGGCCTTGCCATACTCGGAATTCATGATCAGGGCCATTGTCGCGTCATCGATCTCGGCGGCGGGTATCACCTCACGCTCACGCTTCTTCATCTCGTGATAACGGGTAAGTTCGGACGCGGAGAGGAAGCCGCCGATCGTGCGATCATGCGCCGTGATCTCGATCACGCCGGCCGACTGTACCCGCTCCCGGAAGGTCGTGAACCTTCGGGCGAATTCGGTGGCGGAAACTTTCAGAACATGCGCCATGAAGGACAATCTCCCAAATGTGTAAAATACGTGTTTTACACATTTGGTCAATGCTCCGGCGTATGTGTTACCGATACTGGCTGATCGAATACAAAAGGTCGGCACTGATGCCGCCGGCTGCCGCGTTGCCGGTCAGGATGCTGAGCGCCGAGGATGAGGAATTGTCGTTTTCGAGATCGTAGAGCGCGGTGAACTTGTTGATCATCGTCTTGACCTTTTCCGGGTCGGTCAGATCCTCGAGGTTCATGTATTTCTTCACCAGCGCGGCCTGCTTGTCGACATCGAGATTGCTGAATTCCTCCGGCAGCGAGAAGCTGGTGCGGAAGAATTCCAGAAGCGCGGTATCGCCGAGAATGTCGTAGGCGCTGGTGATCGATTTCGCCATGCGTTCGAAATAAAGCGCAAGCCGGACGCCGTTGTTGCTTTCGCCCTGCTCCTCCTCCAGCGTCTGGCGGGTGAAGCGGTTTTCGGTGGCCAGGATCTTGCCCTGCGTCTGGATGGCCGAACCGTCGTCGCGCTTGGCGAGATTGCCCTTGGTATCGAAATTGAACGTACCGAGAATTTCCGCCCAGACGGTGTTGGTCTGCTGATTGACGAAGCTTTTCGGATCGTTGAGATCGGAGGCGAAAACCTGCTTGAGGAAATCCTTGTCGACGGTTTTCGGATCGATGTCATAGGCCGTCAGCAGGACCTTGGTCAGCCGGTCGTCGCTGATGAATTCGGCGGCGGTCTTGATGCCCAGCATCTTCTCCGAATAGTATTTCGTCTCGACCGCAGCCTCTTCCTTGGCCTTGCTCTGCGCGGTGATGTTCTCGCGCACCTTCTTGCCCGTGGCGTCTTCGGTTTCCTTGATGCCCAGTCGCTTTTCGTTGTCGATAAAGCGCGTGCTCTTGACGATGAAGTCGGAGGCGATCGACTTGATCGTGCCTTCCGTCTGGGCCGTCAATGCCGTGGTGATGCCGCCGTCGCGGGTGAAGTTGAAGGCCTTGGCGAGCGTCAGATAGCGTTCGTCGTTAAGCTTGTAGGCATAGCTCCTGGAGTCGCCGAGATCGCTCGTCAGGACCTGACGAATGGTGGATTTGGAAACGCTCGAAGGGTCGAGCCCGACCGCTTTCAGGGCGAAATTGTAGACATCTGCGGTCGACAGGAATTCATCGACGGAATCGACTTCGGCAATGGCGGTCTTGTAGAGTTTGATCGACTTTTCGTCGGCCTCGTCCTGGGTGTCGTTGTAATGGCTGAAATAGCGGCTTGCCACCGCGGACGCCTGCGCCGCGGTCTGGGCCTCGCCCACTGCCACCTTGCCGTCGGTGCCGAAATTGAACGACCGCGCCAGCTCCAGGAATTTCGGATTGTTCTTGCCGTAGATGTTGGCATAGCTGCCCGGATCGTCGAGATCGCTGGTGAGAATCTGCTCGATCGTGGCGCGCACGATGGTGATCCCCGACAGTTCGAACGCCGTGCGCACATAGTTGTAGAGCCGCGTGTCGACGAGGATGTCGTTGACATCGTCGACTGTCGCCATCTTGGCATTGAAATAGTCGCGTTCGGCAATCGCATTGGCCGAAGACAGGCGCTCCTGATGGCTCAAATAAAGCCCGTTGATCGTCGCCTTCTGGTCGGCCGTCTGGGCGCCGCCCGCCGGCATGGCGCCGTCGGCGCTAAAATTGAAGGCGTCGGCCATGTCGTAATAGCTCTTTATCTTGTCGAGCGAGGCCTGGTAGCCGTTGATCTCTGCCTGGATCCTGTTGCGGTCAGCGGCGGTGGTGGCAGCGGCAAGACGCGTCTGCGCATCGGTCTTCCTCGCTGTCAGATCATCGCGCTGCACGCCGAGCGTGGTGTTGATATAGCTGTCCGGATCGCTCGTATCGCTGGACAGCACGCCCTTGAGCGTGTCGCGGTCGTAATATTTCTGGTCGATCCCATAGGAGGTCAGCAGGTAGGTGCGTAGCCGCTCGTTACCGAGCAGCGCATCAGCGCTGCCGATATTGTCCATCATGCCGTTGAAATAAGTCGTCTCGGTCGTGACGCTTGCCTCCTGCTGCGCCATCGTCGTGCCGTAGAGATCGGTGAAGTTTTCGATCTGTGCGGCCGATTGCGCCGTCGCCCCGGCGGCCGAGAAGTTGAAGGCATTGGCGAAATCGCGGTAGCGGTCGTCGGTCAGCTTGTTGGCAAAGCTGTCGTCGTCGGACAGATCGCTGTCCAGGATCTTCTTCATGAAGGCCTTGGCATAGGTCATGTCTTCCAGGCCGTAGGCTTTCATGGCGTAGGCATAGAGCCTGTAGTCGTCCATGAACTCGTCGACGGTGGTGACCTTGCCGATATTGGCCTCGTAATACTCGGCCTCGCGCTTGACGGCAGACTGGTTGGACACCCGCTTGAGGCTGGCCGACAGATCGCGATTGACGAGATCGTAGCTCAGATATGTCGAGACCATGCAAATGCCCTTGTTGCCTGCCTTCGCGCTGCCGCCCATGCCATGTCTTACACGCGCCCGCTTAAGGAATTGCTTGCACCATTATCCCATCACGGCCTTGCCCCAGCCTTGTCCGGACCTTTTTACGCGCCGTTCCGCCCCCGCCTGTTTTTTCCCGGCACAGGTGCGTGCCGCCACCGGACAGGTCGCGCACCGTTCAGATTTCCGAAACCGTAACAGATTCACATTTGCTAACCATCTGGTTCGGCAGGGATTTCTTAACCTCGATTTTTAAGCGGTTCTGGAAAGCGGGCGCCTATGTTGACCCCATCAGAGGACAAAAGTCCCGGGAGAAGTCGGTAACGGCTCTCAGGTAAAACAAGGGTGCATAGTAGATGACACAATCGGTTCTCAAGCCCGCATGGGCCGGATCAGCTCTGCGGCTCGACCCCGCGCGTATTCTCCAGCAGATCAGCTACAGCCTGCGCAATGCCGACGGCGATGTATCCATCACCATCGACGAGCGTGGCGCGGTCTTGCGCAAGATCCTGCCCCAGAGCGGCCTGCCGATGTCCTTTGCGCTGCCTGCCCGCGCCTTCAAGGGCGTTGCCGCCCGCGCCATCGACCATGGCGACGGCGAAGTGACGGTGACGCTCGAACTGCACCACGAGGATGCCGACCTGTGCGTGCCGCTTCTCGTAGCACATGACCTCTGCGACATTGCCGCCGACTGGCGCTCCTGGTCGGAAGCCTTCCATATTCCCATGCTGATGGTGGAAGCCGACGGCGTTGCCCGTCCGCTTGAAAACCACCTCGGCGAAGTGCGCCAGAACCCGCCGGCGCAGCGCCGCCGCCATTCCTATTTTGCCGCCCGCCGGCCGCGCTTCCTGGTGCGCCGCACCACCGGCAGCCTTGGCGTTGCGATGAAGATCGAAGGCAAGGAAATCATCGCCCGCCGTTAAGGCGCGGCATGGATCACCGATAGGTATCAAATGCAAAAGGCCCGGTCTCACGACCGGGCCTTTTGCCGTCTCAGCGATGAAAAAGCGTCATGACAGCGAGGCCAGCGACGCCATCAGCGCGATGAAGATGACACCGCCGACCCGGCCGTTGAATTTGAACAGGCGCAGGCAGTGATCCGGGTTGTCGATTTCCAGAATGAGGATCTGCCAGGCGAACATGACTGCCGCCACGGCCAGACCGAGATAGCCGAGGAGGCCGACGCCGGCTGCGGCAAAGGCAAGGATCAGGAAGAACAGCGCCATGCCGTAGAGCCCGACCAGCCAGGCCTTGGTGTTGTCGGCAAACACGCGCGCGGTGGAGCGCACCCCGACCAGCGCATCGTCCTCCTTGTCCTGATGTGCGTAGATCGTATCGTAGCCGATGGTCCACAAGACGGCGGCGACATAGAGGAAGAACGACGCCCACGAGACCTGCGCAAACAGTGCCGACCAGCCCATCAGCGCCCCCCAGGAAAAGGCGAGCCCGAGAAAGAATTGCGGCCAGTCGGTGAAGCGCTTGGCGAAAGGGTAGATCGCCACCACGACCAGCGACAGGATGCCAAGGCCGATCGAAAACAGGTTGAACTGCAACAGGACCCAGAGCCCGACCAGCGCCTGCGCGCCGACGAACAGTTTAGCCTCGGTGCGGCTGACACGGCCCGACGGCAGCGGGCGCGAGCGGGTGCGCGCCACTTCCATATCGATATCGTGGTCGATCAGGTCGTTATAGGTACAGCCGGCGCCGCGCATGGCGACCGAGCCGACGAAGAACAGGAAAAGGTAGAACAGAACCCAGGCCAGGGAAAAGCGCCCATCGGCGACATCGTGGTTGGCGGCAAGCCCGACCGACCAGAAGCACGGCCACATCAGCAATTGCCAGCCGATCGGCCGGTCCCAGCGGGCAAGCTGGGCATAGGGCCAGGCGGCGCGCGGCAGGACCTGGTAAACCCAGTTGTCGGAAGGCGCATCGGCCACGCGGCCGGTATCATCGGGGACGTTTGTCATGCCCGGGTTTCTGCCCCGCGTGGAAGATTTGGTCAAGCGGGTCCAGCCGTGACGCTGATCTGTGGCTGAGAACGACGGGGGCGCGCCCTCGCAAACATCCCCTCGCCCGACCGGCGGATCTCCGCGCGATCGCGACGGATCTATCGATCGGACGGCGATTGCGCCTTCGGCGTTGTCCCGTCCGTTTCGCCCCCCCGCACATCCAGCCCGAAAGCGGCGCGGGCGATGCGACATTCGTCATCGCCCGGCATACAGGCGCGGCATACATCGGGCCGCACCGCGTAGATCGTGCAGGAGGCCCCGACACCCACCTGCCCGGCCAGGGCAGAACAGCGTTCGCCCTCGCAGCGCATGCCGCTGCCATTGGGCGCAACAAACTGTTCGGGAATGCGCTCGAGCGCTTCGTCCGTTTCCAGCGTGAAGCGCGGCCATTCGGCGGAATAGGAACAGCAGGCGCCACAGGCCTGGCAATCCCAATCGACGGCCACGTCGGCAAGGCCGTCGAAACGGGCGTCATGCGCGATGTCGTGGAGATCTGCCGTCATGGACCGCACTCCCGGGCGGGACAGGTTACTTGTGCTTCAACAGCCACATCTTGCCGGCCATGGTGATGCCGTGGGCGGATTCCGTTGCGGCAACTTCCGGGTCCAGCTCGCGCAGCAAGCCGTATTCACGCAGCTGGTTGACGGTCGCGGTCGTCGAGGTCTTGATGGCGCGCGGGCGTTCCTTGAAGCGATCCGAGGGCGCATAGGTGACCTGCGCGTTGAGATGCGTCCAGCGGTTTCCCTCCTGCGGGAACAGATCGCCATCCTTGGCAAGCTTCAGGCCCCGGACCTGGGTCGGCGTCAGTTCGACCGTCAGCGATGCGGTGTTGCTCATGATGTTGTTGGTCCTTTGGCATTAACGCAGCGGCAGCCTGCCGACGCTTTGAAACAGAAAAAGGCCAGGTTTGCACCTGACCTTCCGATGGTCTTCCGCTTTCGACCCCGCCAGTTCGTCTATTGTCCCTGGTCAGGGAAAGCGAAACCGGTCTTAGAGCGAACGCAGGTTTGCGGCCGACATCTTGCCCGAGCGACGGTCCTGTTCCAGCTCGTAGGAGACCTTCTGGCCTTCGACGAGTTCGCGCATGCCGGCGCGCTCGACAGCGGAGATGTGAACGAAAGCGTCAGCGCCGCCGTCGTCAGGCTGGATGAAGCCGAAGCCCTTGGTGGAGTTGAACCATTTAACTGTGCCAGTGGTCATGATGAACCCTTTCTTAGCAACATGGGGGACCGCCACGTATATGCGTCGCGGATGGTGATAACGATGCTTTAGAGGGAGGGTCGTCCAACACGCGTTGCCAAACGCGCAGAAAGAAAGATCTCGGCAAGAAAATATCGATAAACCATAGATAGATAGCCTTTCGCCGAATGTCAACTTTTCGTTTTTGCAAATTCGCCGGCACCGCGCGTGGCCCCTTGGCGCCGGCCCTTGCGGCCGTAGCGACCCCCGCTCCTACGGCTCACCCGGCGATCTTTTCGAGCGGCAGGCGCCTCTGCTCGAAAGCCCGCAAGTCCGCCTCCCGGGCGTGAATATAATCGCGATGGTCCGGCACCGATGTCCGTTTGCGCACGATCTGCATCTGGAACACGAAGAAGCTTTCGTGGGTGAAGGCCATTTCCGAGCCGGCAAGATAGAATTCCCACATGCGCACGAACCGCTCATCGTAAAGCGCCCGCGCCTTTTGCCGGTTGGCGAGGAAGCGCTCGCGCCAGTGCCGAAGCGTATGGGCGTAATGCAACGGCAGGATTTCGATATCCGAGACCAGCAGGCCGGCCTTTTCCAGCGCCGGCATCACCTCCGCGATCGAGGGTATGTAACCGCCCGGGAAAATGTATTTCTCGATCCAGGGATTGTTGTAGAGCGCCGGATAGGGCTGGCCGATCGAGTGCAGGACCATGACGCCGTCCTCGTGAAGGAGATCGCTCACCTTGCGGAAGAACCGGCGATAGTTCTGACGGCCGACATGTTCGAACATGCCGACGGACACGATGCGGTCATAGGTCTGGCTCGGCGGCAGGTTTTCGAAATCCTGCAGTTCGAAACGGACGCTGCCGGCAAGCCCGCGCCGTGCCGCGCGTTCCCGCGAGATCTTCAGCTGTTCACGGCTGAGGGTGATGCCGGTGACATCGACGCCGGATGATTCCGACAGATACATGGCCATGCCGCCCCAGCCGGAGCCGATTTCCAGCGCCTTCTGGCCCGGTTCGGCCAGAAGCTTGGCGACGATATGGCGTTTCTTGGCAATCTGCGCATCATCCAGCGAAATCCCGGGCGGATGGAAATAGGCGCAGGAATATTGCCAGTCCTCATCGAGAAACAGCGAGAAAAGGCGCTCGTCGAGATCGTAATGATGCGCCACGTTGCGGCTATTGCGGTTGACCGGTAGCCGGTTGCGCAACTGCGCGGCGATGATGCGGCCAATGCCGCGCAGGAGGATGCCGAAGGTGAGACCCTCCTTCAGCGTATTGTCCTTGATCAGGGCGAGGAACTCGTAGATATCGCCCTCTTCGACGACAAGCCGGCCATCCATGTAGAGTTCACCGAGCTGCAATTGCGGATCGGCGGCAAGGGCGCGTTCGGCCGCTTCATCGGCAAAGCGGATGGTCACCTTGCGTCCCGCGCCGCCGCCCCTTGCCTCTCCCCCGCCATAGGATCGCTCGCCCCCCGGCCCGCGAACCGTCAATGTGCCAATGCGAATGATTTTGCTGAAAAGATCATGAAGAGACGACGCCACCACCCAACCTCCACGAGATACTAAGGCAATCTTATCATTTCCAAAATCTACCCGGTTTCATAAGGCTGACAAGCACCCCCGGCCATAAAAAAATGCCAACAAAAAAGCGGACCGTCAAACCTGCGTTCGACGGCCCATTGCTGGATTGCGAGGAAGGCTGACGGCATTCGATTAGCCAGTTTGCTGACAAACCTTTCGATCACCGCTTTCATCATCCCAGGCCTTGTCGCCAGGATCCAAACACGCGGGCCAATGAAGCGCAGCAGATCCTCGGGACAAGCCCGAGGATTCCGGCGGTGGGTTTTTCGACAACAGTCTGTCCGGACCGCCTTCGGTCAGCGCTTCTTCATGGCTTCGGCCAAGGCCGCACCGAAAGCGCCCTGGCTTTGCGGCTTTTCCGTCTTCATGAATTTCTGGTGGGCCGGTTTGCCGCGATCGCCACCCGGGCCACGTGGCGGCGGCGTATCGCCGCCATCCTTGCGCATGGTGAGCGCGATGCGCTTGCGCTTCACATCCACCTCGACGACGCGCACCTTCACCACATCACCGGCCTTCACCACTTCATGCGGATCTTTGACGAACTTGTCGGCCAGCTGCGAGACGTGGACGAGACCGTCCTGATGCACGCCGATATCCACGAACGCGCCGAAGGCGGCGAC
This sequence comes from Neorhizobium sp. NPDC001467, assembly GCF_050275975.1. Taxonomy (NCBI): domain Bacteria; kingdom Pseudomonadati; phylum Pseudomonadota; class Alphaproteobacteria; order Hyphomicrobiales; family Rhizobiaceae; genus Neorhizobium; species Neorhizobium sp. NPDC001467. Next base: position 48,037 of record NZ_JBNNPS010000014.1, read on the forward strand.
GTTGGTGACGGTGCCTTCCAGTGACATGCCGATCTTCAGGTCGGTGATCTCGTCGATGCCTTCGGCGAAGGTCGCGGTCTTGAAGCTCGGGCGCGGGTCGCGGCCCGGCTTTTCCAGCTCGGCAATGATGTCCTTGACGGTCGGCAGACCGAACTGTTCGTCGATGAACTGGCGCGGATCGACGGCTTTCAACGCCGCACTGTCGCCCATCAGCGAACGCAGGTCACGGCCGCAGGCTGCAACGATCTTCTTTGCCACGCCATAGGCTTCCGGGTGGACGGAAGACGCATCGAGCGGCTCCGTGCCGTTGGGAATGCGCAGGAAGCCAGCGGCCTGTTCGAACGTGCGGTTACCGAGGCGCGCGACCTTCAACAGGTCCTTGCGGCTGGCAAAGGCGCCATTGGCATCGCGGTGGGAAACGATGGCTTCAGCGATGGATTTGCTCAGGCCCGACACGCGGGCGAGAAGCGGGGCAGACGCCATGTTGACATCGACGCCGACCGCATTCACCGCATCCTCGACCACGGCATCGAGCGAGCGGGCGAGCTTGCCCTGATCGACATCGTGCTGGTACTGGCCGACGCCGATCGCCTTCGGTTCGATCTTGACGAGTTCGGCCAGCGGATCCTGCAGGCGGCGCGCGATGGAAACGGCGCCACGCAGCGACACGTCGAGGCCCGGGAATTCGGCAGCGGCCGCTTCCGAGGCCGAATAGACCGAAGCCCCGGCTTCCGAAACGATGACCTTGGTGGGCTTTGCGCCCGGCAGGTTGGAAAGCAGGTCTGCCACCAGCTTTTCCGTTTCGCGGCTGCCGGTTCCATTGCCGATCGAGATCAGCTCGACATTGTGCCTGCGGATGAGCGCCGCGAGTTCCGTTTGCGCGCCGCGCACATCGTTGCGCGGCTGGAACGGATAGACCGTGCAAGTATCGACGAGCTTGCCGGTGGCATCGACCACAGCCACCTTGACGCCGGTGCGGATGCCCGGATCGAGGCCCATGGTCGCGCGTGCGCCCGCAGGCGCTGCCAGCAGCAGATCCTTGAGGTTGCGCGCAAAAACGTGGATCGCTTCTTCCTCGGCCCGCTCACGCATTTCGCGCATCAGGTCGAGAGACAGCGACATGGACAGCTTGACCCGCCATGTCCAGCCGGCGACCTCCATCAGCCAGCGGTCGGCAGCCCCCTTGTCGGCAATGTTGAAGGCCAGGGCGATGATGCGCTGGGCAGGTTTGACCGGCGACGTATCGTCGGCATCGACCTCGATGGTCAGCGTCAGAAACTCCTCGTTCCAGCCGCGCAGCATGGCCAATGCACGATGTCCCGGCGCGGTGGCCCAGCGTTCGGTATGATCGAAATAATCGGCGAACTTGGCGCCTGCCTCCTGCTTGCCGTCCACCACCCGCGCCTTCAGCTGCGCACCGTCGCGCATGTGGTTGCGCAGGCGCTTCAAGAGGTCGGCATTTTCCGAGATGGTTTCGGCGACGATGTCGCGGGCGCCTTCCAGCGCCATTTTGATGTCGGTGACTTCACCGGTGACGTAAGCTTCCGCAAGCCTCGCCGGATCGGCAGAGCGGTCAGCCCAGATCGCTTCGGCCAGCGGCCCGAGGCCCCGCTCGCGGGCGATTTCGGCGCGGGTGCGACGCTTGGGCTTGTAGGGCAGGTAAAGGTCTTCCAGTTCCGCCTTGGTGACGGCCTTTGCCAGCTTGACCGCCAGTTCGTCCGTCATTTTGCCTTGCGTATTGATGCTGTCGACAATCGAGGCGCGCCGGGTTTCCAGTTCGCGGAGGTAGACGAGGCGTTCGGCGAGATTGCGCAACTGCGTATCATCGAGGCCGCCGGTCACTTCCTTGCGGTAACGTGCAATGAAGGGCACCGTCGCGCCCTCGTCCAGAAGCCCGATCGCGGCAACGGCCTGATCCGGGCGGGCGTTGATTTCGGCGGCAATGGTGACGGCAAGGGAACGGATATCGGCGGCCATGAGGGTCTCACATCGAAGGGAGCGGCGACCATAGTCAAACTTTGTGGCATGGCAACGCATGCCGCCGGCTCACGCGGAGAGCTCCACAGATTTGCCAAGCTGCTCCGATCCGGGACATCCCGTTACCGAATCCTAACCATTCCCGAAGCCATGCAAAATGACTGGTTCTCAGATTGGGGCAGCTTCCTATACTTCCTCCCTGTCGCATGATGCGACGCGACAAGTGGAGATGTTCATGCCAAAGAAGGTTGCCAGGATACTTGCAGCCGACGATGCCGTCGGCACTGAGGAACTGGAGGCAGTAATCCATTACCTCAACAATAAGTTGCACTTAGCAGAAATCAACAACGAACCCGTTCCTTTCCTCACTTTTCGAAACCGACGGATTTTCGAAACGACGCTGAAGATAAGGACCGACGCGTTTGCCCCATGACGACACCGCTCCGGCCGTCCGCGGCCGGGGATTTCGGGGGGCGAAACCTGAGGGTAACATGGCGGGATGACCGCGATCGGTTAACTGGCTCTTGACCTTTTCCGCCCCCCGAATTAACCGCCCCTTAGCTACATTTCTGGGCTACATTTCTGGCGTGATGAACGAGGCGGCATATGAAAGTTCTTCTGATCGGCTCGGGCGGTCGCGAACATGCGCTGGCCTGGAAACTGGCCCAGTCGCCCCGTCTGACCAAACTTTTCGTCGCACCCGGCAATCCCGGCATGGCCGATAGCGCCACGCTGGTCGATATCGCCGTCGACGACCACGCCGCGATCCTGGATTTCTGCAAGAGCAAGGCGATCGAATTCGTCGTCATCGGCCCGGAAGGCCCGCTGGTCGGCGGCCTGAGCGATCTCCTGCGAGCGGAGAAATTCACGGTTTTCGGCCCCTCCATGGCGGCGGCCCAGCTCGAAGGCTCCAAGGGTTTCACCAAGGATATCTGCGCCCGCTACGGCATTCCGACCGGCGCCTACAAGCGTTTCAGCAATGCCGACGACGCCAAGGCCTATGTCATCGAACAGGGGGCGCCGATCGTCGTCAAGGCCGACGGGCTTGCCGCCGGCAAGGGCGTGACCGTGGCGATGACGCTGGAAGAGGCGCTGGCGGCGATTACCGACTGTTTCGACGGCGCATTCGGTACGGCCGGAGCGGAAGTGGTGGTGGAAGCCTATCTAGACGGCGAGGAAGCGAGCTTCTTCTGCCTGTCCGACGGCAAGACCGCGCTGGCGCTCGCCACCGCGCAGGACCACAAGCGCGTCGGCGATGGCGATACCGGCCCCAATACCGGCGGCATGGGCGCCTATTCGCCGGCCCCGGTGATGACGCCGGAAATGGTGGAACGCACCATGAAGGAGATCATCGAGCCGACCATTCGCGGCATGGCCGACAGCGGCTATCCGTTCACCGGCGTCTTCTTCGCCGGGCTGATGATTACCAACAAGGGCCCGGAACTGATCGAATACAATGTGCGCTTCGGCGACCCGGAAACCCAGGTCCTGATGATGCGGCTGAAGAGCGATCTGCTCGACCTTCTCTATGCGGCCTCGACCGGCACGCTTGACGAGGTGCGCGCCGAATGGAGCGACGACGTGGCGCTGACCGTGGTGATGGCATCCAAGGGCTATCCCGGCGCGTATGCGAAAAACACGCCGATTGCCGCCCTGCCGCATACGGTCGATGGCGAACGGGTCTTTCACGCCGGCACGGCGCTGAAGGACGGCGAACTGGTGGCCACGGGCGGCCGTGTGCTGAACGTGACGGCGACCGGCAATACCGTGGCGCAAGCGCAGACGCGTGCCTATGCGCTGATCGAAGGGGTTGAGTGGGAAAATGGCTTTTGCCGCCGCGACATCGGCTGGCGGGCGGTGGCGCGCAGCCAGGGGTGAGACGCCGGTTTCTGTCCCAGGACGGCATTCGCTCAAAATTTACCAATTCTCGTGACCGGATGGCAAGGAAGCCGGGGTTAGGCTGCGCGCAAGCAAAATTGCGCCGGCCGCTGACATGCGGCCTCCAACTCGGAGTCTCGTCATGCGCCATCTCGTTCTGACCGCAGCGATCGCCGTGATCGCAAGCCCGGCTCTGGCGTCGTCCATCACCCGGCTGGAGAGCGGCGGCAGCACGAAAAGCGTCGTCACCATCACCTGCACGACCTGTGAGGCGGTGGCGGAGAAGGAACCGGAAGGTCCGGGCGTCTACCACGTGCCGACGCTCGGCCCCGACATCCAGACGACCGAAATCCGTGATATCGGCGGCCAGCAGAAGCTGGTGCGCACCGAATGCTGGTGGGGCGGCTCGCCGGTCACGTTCGTCAGCAAAATGCCGGAATGGCTGACGACGGAGGCGCAAAAGGCGGATGCGACACAGCCGGTACGCAGTGGCCCGGTCAACACGGCACGCATTCTGCCGCCCGTCGCGCCCGATGGCGTCGACGCCGATGCTACCACGGCCGCGGTCGGCGCGCCCGATGCCAACCAGAACGATGCCAACCAGGAGGGGGCCGGCCAGAACCGCGAGGCTGCCGACAAGGCTTCGGGCAACCCGCAGGATTTCGACGGCTTCCGCCTGCGCCAGCCGTAACGAAGCCACTTCCGCGACATCTCGACAAAGCTTTCTGGAAAGGCGCTGCGGACCGTGGCGCCTTCTTCACGTCAGCAGCGCCTTTGCCTCGGTGCGATGCAGACTTGCTTTTTCCTCGCAATAGATCGGGCGGCAAGACTGGCGCGCTCAAGGTCACACTCACCACAGAACGTCGATGCGCAAGAATCGCTTCTGATTGCTCAAGTCATGATCCCGTCTCGATTCCGACCCGTATTTATAATTAAAGTTTTATTCAACTCCCTCATGTAAAGCAGGATTGTGCGATGCAGCACATTCATGCGCAGGATGCGCTTTTTCCCACGAACCGCATCACCGACGGCTGCGCCAGCGCGCACCGCCTCTTGAGGACTTCATGAAGAACCTGAAAATTTCCCGTCAGCTGGTGCTGTTGGTACTGACCCTGATGATCGGGTTTGCGATCGGCACCTTTTTCATCCTTCAGGCCTCGACCCAGGCCATCTATGCCGAGCGCTATGCCATGCTGCGCACGCAGGTGGAATCAGGCCTCGGCATCATGAAATCCTTCCAGGCCCGTGAGGCCAAGGGCGAGATGAGCCGCGAGGAAGCCCAGAAACAGGCTTTTGCCGCGATCGCCGCCATGACCTTCCAGCCAGACGGCTATCTTTACGCCTATGACTACGACATCACCATGCGGCTACACCCGGATCCGAAACGCCTGGGCCAGAACTTCAAGGGCAAGCCCGACGTCACCGGCTTCATGTATCGCGACGAACTGGTGAAGATCGGCCGCAATGGCGGCGGCACGGCGGACTTCCTTGGGCCGAAGCCGGGCCACGAAGGCGACGGCTTCCGCAAGAGTTCCTATGCGCTGTCCTTCGAACCCTGGCAGCTGGTTCTGGTCACCGGCGTCTATGTCGACGATCTGGAAGCGCAGATCCGCGCCGACACCTACAAGGCGATCGGCATCGGCGCCGCCATCTTCGTGCTCGGTTCGCTTCTCGCCTTCGTCGTCATCCGCAACATTTCCCGGCCGCTCGGCGATATCCGTGCGGCACTCAATGCGGTGGCGGACGAGAATGTCGATCTGGCGATCCCGCATACCGGCATGAAGAACGAACTGGGCCTGATGGCCCGCGCCACCCAGGCGCTGCAGCAGAAGGTGCGCGAGCGCCATGCGATGGAAGAACGCCAGCAGCGCAGCCAGAAAGAACTGGACGGTGAACGCCAGCTGAACCTCGACAACCAGCGTTCGGAAGCCGAGCTGCAGGCCCGCGTCGTGTCCACCATCGGCACCTCGCTGGCGGCACTGGCGCAGGGCGACCTGACGGTCCGCTGCGGCGATCTCGGCGCGCGCTATGCCGACCTGCGTACCAATTTCAACGAGGCGCTTTCGCATCTCGAGGCCGCCATGGCGCGGGTCAACGCCAAGGGCCTCGACATCGGCGGCTCCAAGGAGGAAATCCGCCGCGCTTCCAACGAGCTCTCGCAGCGCACCGAGCGGCAGGCGGCCAACCTCGAGGAAACCTCGGCAGCGCTCGACGAACTGGCCGTCGCCGTTCGCCAGACCGCATCGGGCGCCAAGGAAGCCTCGCAGCGCGTCACCTCGGTCAGCAATGAAGCGACCCGCAGCGATACAGTCGTCGCCCAGGCGATCGACGCGATGAGCGGCATCGAGCAGTCGTCCGACGAGATCACCAAGATCATTTCCGTGATCGACGAGATCGCCTTCCAGACCAACCTTCTGGCGCTGAACGCCGGTGTGGAAGCCGCACGCGCCGGCGAAAGCGGCAAGGGCTTTGCCGTCGTCGCACAGGAAGTGCGCGAACTGGCCCAGCGTTCGGCCGCCGCCGCCAAGGAGATCAAGGACCAGATTTCCCGTTCTTCCGGCCAGGTGCAGAACGGCGTTCGCCTTGTCGGCGAAGCCGGCGAGGCACTCAAGCGGATTTCCGACCAGGTCAAGGCGGCAAGCGACGAAGTCAGCAAGATCGCCCATTCGGCGGCCGAGCAGGACACGACGCTGCGCTCGATCACATCCTCGCTCAACCAGCTGGATGCGGCGACCCAGCGCAATGCCGCCATGGCCGAAGAAACCACGGCATCGGCGGAAACGCTGGCGGCCGATACCGACGAGCTGCTGGGTCTGATCCGCGGCTTCAAGGTGGGCAACACCGGTGCAAGTGCCAGTGCAGGCCTGCACCACATGGCCGGGCAGATGCGCCGGGCAAGCTAGACTTTTTACGAGCTACGCGGGGGACGCGGGGTGGGAAAGCCGTCAGTGCCGAAAGGTGCTGGCGGTTTTCTCGTTTCAGGCACCGAGCGCTGCGCCCAGTGCCTCGATCTGGCGGTCGGAATAGACGGTGATACCGGCCCGCGCCATCAGTGCAGCGGTGACGCCATTGCCGGCGAGTTTTCTACCCGCAAACGAACCGTCATAGATGAAGCCGGAACCGCAGGATGGGCTGCCGTCGATCAGAAGCGCGTGGGTGCAACCTTGTGCCTTTGCGAAAGCGACGGCCTTTTCCGCTCCCGCAATAAATTCGGCCGTGACATCGCCACCGGTGATTTCCATCACCCTTGCGCGGCCAGCCAGCACATCCTCGCCGGTCAAACCGTTTTCGATTTCCGCCGGCGGCCGCGGCACCGGCATGCCGGCCGCCATTTCCGGGCAGATCGTCACCACCCTGCCCTCTCGCCTCCAGCGCTCCAGCAGCGGATGCGCAAGCGGCTTTCCCTTGCCGTCATAACGGACGGCATGACCAAGAAGGCAGGCGCTGACGAGGATTCTTTTTGGGCTGGTCATTTCCGGTCGTCGAGATGGCGGAGGGCATCGCTCTTTTCGTCGAGAAGACAGATGATTTCAACCGAGCCATCCGCATTGATCGCATAGAATATGAGATGTGTGCCTGCACGACGACGGCGATGGCTCGCCTTGATGCCCCTCACCGCTTGTCCGACAAGGGTTGTTCGCCGATCTGGCCAATGATGTTGAGGATTTGCCTCAGATAGATCTCGGCCTGTACAACAGACCATTGCTCGCGCGAGTAATAGCCGATATCGATGAAATCCCTTTCCGCGCGCGGACTGAGATGAACATCAAACACGCTTCCTCCAGGACTCGCGCACGGAAGCCATCAGCGCCTCCGGGTCAAACGGAATGGGTTCGCCACTCTGCTCGCCCTCAAGCAGCGCCTCACGCAGCTTTGTATATTTGGCCTGTTCGACCTGCAGCAACCGCAGCCCGGCTTCGACAACAGCTTCGGGCGTCTCGAAACCACCATGCTCCATTTCGCCTCGTACGAAACTGGCAAGCGGTCCACTGACTGTCACTGGCACGGGTTTGTCCATGACGGCTCCGGGGTAAGATGGAGGCGGCAGATTAGCACGGGCCAGAGGCCCTGTCAGGCTGCGGCGACGGTCAGTTGCACGCCGGAACTCTGCTGAAGCTGGCGTATGACGGCAAAGAGGTTGTCGGCGCGCGGATTGCCCTTGGGGCCGAACATGCGCATCAGACTTTTCGCAGGCATCCCAACATCCTGAGCCAGAGCTTCGAATCCGATTGTCGCATTGATAAAATCGCGCAGTACGCTCTTGCCGGTCTCGACATCTCCCTCAAGCAGAACAGCAACAGCATCGGACAGCAAGGCAGCACGAAAAGCCGGATCGCTATCCAGTCGCGCCTTTACCGTTTGTTTGAACTCTCGGGTCAATGCCATGTCAGCGTCCTTTCCGGGATTTATAATCCCGCCAATAGGTCTGGGCTGCGCCGATATCATCCTGCTGCCGCTGCTTGGTTCCACCGATCAAAAGAATGACAAGCTGGTCGCCATCGCGGCCGAAATAGATCCGATAGCCCGGTCCGTAATCGATGCGATATTCGAAAACCCCTGCGCCAACCGATTTCACATTGGAAAGATCGCCCTTTCCCATGCGAGCCACAGCGATGGTCACTTTCGAGGCAGCGTGAACATCGATCCGTTCGAACCAGCGTCCGAACGGACTTTTACCGTTATCATCCAGATACTCGGCAATCTTCATGGCACGGTGGTAGCACTTACGCCACCATTGTCCAGAGGATTCAGCGATCCTTGCAGCCTCCACCGTCATGCTCGCCCCCGGGTTTAACCCGAGGGTGTCCCGAGCATCTGCTGCGGTTCGTAACTTAGACGTGGTTAGATCCTCGGCTCAAGGCCGAGGATGACGTTGAGATAACGGAACGACCGCGTTACCCCGAAATCTTGGAGAAATCCGCAACCGTGCCGGTCGCCTCGCGGATGGCCTTCAGCAGAGCCAGACGGTTGGCGCGGATGGCAGCGTCCTCGTCATTGACCAGAACGTCCTCGAAGAACTTGTCGACCGGTGCACGCAGTTTTGACAGTGCTTCCATGGCGGCGATGAAGTCTTCCTTCGCAACCGCGTCCGAGGCTTCCTTCGAGGCCGCGGTGATGGCAGCCCAGAGTGCCTTCTCGGCATCGAGTTTCAACAGCGCATCCGATACGCCGGCGGCGACGACGGTGCCCTTCTTTTCTTCCGCGGCGAGCAGCTGGGTGGCGCGCTTGGTGCCGGCCAGCAGGTTCTTGCCGTCTTCCGAGCTCACGAACGCGGTCAAGGCTTCGGCGCGGCGCGCAACCAGCAGAAGATCGTCGGTTTCGGGCGTCAGTACGGCATCGATGATGTCGTGACGGGCGCCCATATCGCGCAGATAAACTTTCAGGCGGTCGTGGAAGAAGGAGAGGAGATCGGCAACCACATCCGCCGACCCATCGACAACCGGAAAAGTCTCGTTGATGTAACTGTTGTCCTCGACCGCACGCAGGGTTTTTGAACCGGCATGCGAAGGGGAAACGGCCGGCGTGCTCGCGCCCGTGGGCAGGGCTGCAGCCAGGACTGTGGACAGCGGCAACCGAACCTTCCGCTCCAGAATGATGCGCACCACACCGAGCGCCGCACGGCGCAGGGCATACGGATCCTTCGAGCCGGTCGGCTTTTCGTCGATCGCCCAGAAACCGGTCAACGTGTCGAGCTTGTCGGCCAGCGCCACCGTCAGGCCGACCTTGTCTTCCGGCAGGCGGTCGGAGGGGCCATTCGGCTTCCAGTGGTCTTCGATCGCCGCTGCAACGGAGGCATCCTCCCCCTGCAGCAGCGCATAACGGCGGCCCATCAGGCCCTGAAGCTCGGGAAATTCGCCGACGGCTTCGGTGCGCAGGTCGGCTTTTGCCAGCACCACCGCGCGATCGACCAGAGCCGCATCGGCGCCGGTGATCGGGGCGAGCTGCCTGGCCAGTTCGCGGATACGGGCAACACGTTCACCCTGGCTGCCGAGCTTGGCGTGGAAGGTGACATTCAAGGCATCGAGTTTTGCCATGCGCTGGTCGAGCGGCTTTTTGAGGTCGAGATCGAATTTTGCCGCAGACGCCTTCAAGGTTTCCAAGTCCGGCAGGTCGCCCTGGTCGCGGGTCCAAAAGTGTTTGGCGTCGGACAGGCGGGCGCGCACGACCTTGCCATTGCCGTGCATGATTTCCTTGCCGCCATCCTTGGCTTCGATATTGGAAATCAGGATGAAGCGGTTCGAAAGGCCTTCTTCGGCACCCTGCGGGCGCGTCACAAAACATTTCTGGTTGGTCTTGATGGTCAGGCGGATGATTTCCGCCGGGATTGCCAGGTAATCCTCTTCGAACGTGCCCATCAGCACATGCGGCCACTCGACGAGGCCGGACACTTCCTCCAGCAGGCCTTCGTCCTCGACCAGATCCAGGCCGTTGGCGAAAGCGATGTCGCGGGCGTCGTGCAGGATCATGTCCTTGCGACGGTCGGCGTCGAGCATGACCTTGGCCTTTTCCAGGCTCGAGACGTAATCGTCAAAGCGACGAACCGTGATAGCCTCGGGCGCGTGAAAACGGTGGCCGTAGGTGACATTGGAAGCCACGATACCGTCGATCTCGAACGGGATGACCTGGGTCTCGTCATGTTCGGGGCCGAACAGGCAGACGATGGATTGCAGCGGACGCACCCAGCGCAGGCTTTCCGAGCCCTTGCCGTCGATGCCGCCATAGACCATGCCCTTGGGCATGGAGGCGAAACCGGAGCGCATCGACTTCGGCCATGGAAAATTGCGGATGATGCCGGGCATCACGTCGGCAATGACCTCTTCCGCCGCACGGCCGGGCTTTGACACCACGGCGACGTAAAAATCGCCCTTCTTCGGATCGGACACGACCTGCGCTTCGGAAATGTCCGAAAGGCCCGCCTTGCGCAGGAAACCGGCGACCGCCTGTTCCGGTGCCTTGGTGGATGGGCCCTTGATCTCTTCGCGCTGATCGGCAGAACGGGCGGTGAGGCCACGGACATCCAGCACCAGGCGGCGCGGCGTCCAGTATTCGCGCGCACCCTCATAGGTCAGGCCCGCATCCACCAGCGCGTCGGTCACGAGCTTTCTCAGATCTCCCGCCGCCTTGCGCTGCATGCGGGCGGGGATTTCCTCGGAGCGAAGTTCAAGCAGGAGATCGGGCATGGTGATGTCTTTGCGAATGAAAACAGTGTGGCGGGCTTAGCAAGCCGGGGGAGAAAAGTCACCACTCCGATTAGGGAAAGACGCGTGTTGCGGCAGTGAATGCGGAGCGGTTTCGTTAAGCCGCATCGATGACCGGGATCGCCGCCAGTTCGTCGCGCTTTTCCACCTCGGCAATCTTCAGATCATAGCTGACCTGCAGGTTCATCCAGAATTGCGGCGTGGTTTCGAAAAAACGTGCAAGACGAAGCGCCGTATCGATCGTGACCGGAGACTGCTCGGCGACCAGTCTTTCGATACGGGTGCGAGGCACCCGCAGCTTGCGGGCGAGCGCACCGGCGCTCAGACCCAATTCGTCGAGATATTCCGATCTCAAAATTTCACCGGGATGAACCGGAGGCAGCAGGCTTTTCATCACAATGGCCTTTCAATGGTAATCGACGATTTCGACATTGTCCGCACCGGCCTGCGTCCACAGAAAGCAGACCCGCCACTGGTCATTGATACGGATCGAATGCTGCCCCTTGCGGTCGCCTTTCAAAGCTTCCAGACGATTGCCCGGCGGCGATCGCAAGTCCCACAATTCCACCGCGTTCTCGATCATCGTCAGCTTGACCACGGCCCGTCGTGCCAGATCAGCCGGAAACCCTTTCGGCACACGACCTTTGGCAATCTCCTGCGTCATTGCATTTGCGTAGGACCGGATCATCTTTCCCACCCGCAAGATGTATCATGCGGCGATACATCATTCAATCCGCATCTACCAGCCGCCACCACCGCCGCCGCCGCCGCCACCCCCGGAGAAACCACCGCCGCCTGAAAAACCGCCGCCCCCGCCCGAACTTACCTTGGGTGCCGGGATGGTGGAGGAGATGGTCGAGGCCATGGAAGAGGAGAAGTCGCTGATGCGTCCGGAAAAATCGCCCATCGAGCCGCCATGATACCAGCCGGGGCTGTAGGCTGCGGCCGCACCTGCAGCGGCACCGGCGCTTGCTGCCGCAAGCCAACGTTCGAAAGCTTGGCTCCACGGCTTTTCCACGCCGAGCGCCACCGCATATGGCAGCAGTTTTTCGAAATGCTGCGGCGACATGGTCGGGGCGCCAGCCATGTTCATGCGGTCCCGTTCGGCAACCGTGAGATAGAGGCGCAGGCCCTCGATGCCATCGCTCAGCTTTTGCCCGAGCGGCGTCGGCGCCCCCATCAGGAAGAAGAACACGAGATTGATCAGGGCGATGGCGGCGATCGCTACCGGCCCGCCGATATCGCCGCCATGCAGAAGGTCATCGAGCAGGGGCAGGACGCCGGATCCGAGGATGGTGACGAGAATGCTGAAGCTGACGACGGCAAGAACAAGGATGGACAGAATGCGCTGGTGCAATGCAGCCCCGCGCCGCAGACCTCTGCCAAGGGCCGCGACGAAAACATCGGCAATGAAGGCGGCAAACAGCAGCGGCAGACCGACCGTTGCGAAGGTTTCTCCCGAAAAACCGCCGAACAGGAAGAGCGGCACCAGAACCAGGACGCTGAGCGCGATGCCGGCCAGAACATGACCCATATTGGTCAGGTAATATTTGCCGCGATGTTCCTTCTCTATGGCGCCGCGGAACCGCATGCCAAGGCGCTCGATTTCGGGACCGTTGGCCTTGCTGATGGTCAACTCTTCGCCCGCACCGCCGACCGCGGCCAGAAGGATTTTCTGGCCGGAGGGCAGATCGGCGGGTGCGGCTTTTTGCGTGCGGCGCACGATGATGTCGCTCGAAAAATCGTCAAGTTCCACATAACCGCCGACCGCAAGATGCAGCAGCGTGGCAGAAAAAGCGGTCCAGCCGGCGCCGGAAAAACCCTTGTTCTCGATGTAATGGACCAGCGCCGGCGACAGGTTTTCCGGCGCATCCCAGCGCGGCACGACGACGCCCTTTTGCGGATCGCGGCCGACCGCATTCCATGCCCACCAGTAATAGAAACTGACAAGGGCAACGGCGAGGCCGCCGATCAGCCAGCCGGCATTGTCGCGCACGAACAGCCAGAATTTTTCCGAAGCCGTGGGCTCGGGGATGACGCCCTTGGGCATGCCCACCAGCACGGTCAGGTTCTCGCCCGCCGCAAACGGACGCGTCGTTTCGAAAAAGGCGGTACTGCCATCCACCCGGACGCGGGCATCCTTGCCCTCTGCGCCATAGCCGCCGGTGAAATAATCGGTGTCGGCAGGCGCAGTCGACCCGGGCAGGCGCACCATGGCCGACATCTTTCGGATCGGGAACTGCCAGCCGGTGCCGTTGACGTTCCAGTAGACCTCGTCCTGATCGTCGTAACGCAGGATCCAGCGGTCGGTGCGATAACGGATCGTGTAGGTATGGGCGCCCCGCGACAGGCGGGTGTTTTCATTGCCGGCATAGATACGGATGCCGCCGGAAATGTTTTCCGTATGCCAGGCTTCGGTGCGACCGTCGCGGGCAACGGAGAGCAGCTCAAAACCGGCGGTGATCAACCGGCCCGACTGGGTGCGCGTGCGCAAGGGGAAATCGCGAAAGATGCCGCGGCGGATATTGATGCCTTCGGCATTGACGCGAATGGTTTCGGTCACCGTGAAGGCGCCATCCGGCTCCACCACGACATCGGAATGGTAGGAGAGGATTTCTTCTCGCGCCCATGCGGAAAACGGCAGGGCCAGGATGAGGAGAAGAGCAAGACAAAAGCCGGAAATCCGTCGCATCGACACTCTTCTCCTGTTTACGGTCTCATTCCTCGATGGCAACGCCGAGCGAGGACAGGACATCCCAGTAGTGCGGGAAGGTTTTGCCCACGCAATCGGGATCCAGAATGGTGATGCCGCCGATCTTCAGCCCTGCCAGCGCAAAGCTCATGGCGATGCGGTGATCGGCAAAAGTATCGATCGAAGCCGGCAGTGTCTGGCCGGAAAGCGCCGGATCGGAAGCGACGATGAGGTCGTCCCCCTCTTCGGTAGCGAGACCTTCGCGGATATTGTTCAACCCAATAGAGACGGCGCGAATGCGGTCGCATTCCTTCACACGCAGGTTGGCGATACCGACGAAACGCACCGGCGTTTCGTTGAAGGCGGCGAGAACCGCGATGGTGGGCACGGCATCCTGCATCTGCGAACCGTCGATTTCGGCCGGAAGATTGGGGAACTGGCGAATGACGTCGAACGCCTTTGCGTCCGGCTGTGTAAAATCCTCGTTGGCGACGCCAAGATCGATCTTGCCCTTCGTGAGCACTTCGGCGGCCCAGAGATAGGTGGCGGCCGACGCATCCGGCTCGACGACAAAATCGGTGGCGGTGTAGCCGGTCGGCTCGATCACCCAGGAAGACGGCGTGGGCTGCGAGACTTTTGCGCCAAAGGCACGCATGGCCGCCAGCGTCAGGTCGATATAGCCGCGCGCGCCGATATCGGCACCGGCAAGTTCGATGGTGAAGGCTTCCGAACCGCAGGCGGCGGCCATCTGCAGCGCGGAGACATACTGGCTGGACAGGCCGGCATCGATGACGACCCTGTTGCTGGCGAATGTGCCATTGGCGTCGATGGTGACAGGCGGGCAGCCGGTGGGCGCTTCGATGGCAACGCCCAGCGATTTCAGCGCCTCGACCAGCGGCTTGATGGGGCGTTTGCGCATGTGCTCGTCGCCATCGACCACATAACGACCATGGCCGAGCGCAAGGGCTGCAGTTAGGAACCGCGTGGCGGTGCCGGCATTGCCGAGAAAGAGCGGATCGGCCGGGGCCTTCAGCTCGCCATTGCCGGTGACGACAAAGGTGGTCGCGTCCGGTTCTTCCACCTTCACGCCCATGGCACGCAGCGCTTCAGCCATATAGCGCGTGTCGTCGCTTTTCAGCGCGCCCGTCAGCCGGCTGGTGCCCTTGGCAAGACCGGCGAGCAGCAGCGCGCGATTGGTGATCGACTTCGAGCCGGGCGGTACGGCACGCCCGGACAGCGGCGCCGGATGGGGAACGATGGTCAGCTTTTCCTTGGGCATTGTTTTCGTATCTCTCAACCCGGCACGCGCAAGCCTTGGCCGGGTTTTCAGGCCAGAATATCGTGTGGCAGCGTCATAGACCGTCGCTGCCAAAAGGGGAAGCGGCGGCAAGCAGCAGCGATCGGAACGCGGCGCCTAGAACTTGACGGATGGAACGGCGCGATCGGCCTCGTTGGCGATCTCGAAAAACGGCTTTTTGGCAAAACCGAACTGGCCGGCCACGAGATTGGACGGAAAGCTCTCGACCTTGACGTTCAGGTCACGCGCCGCGCCATTGTAATAACGCCGCGACATCTGGATTTCGCTTTCCAGCGTTTCCAGCGAGGATTGCAGTTCGAGAAAATTCTGGTTGGCCTTGAGGTCCGGATAGGCTTCGGCGAGCGCAAACAGTTTTCCGAGCGCCTGGGAGAGCATGCCCTCGGCCACCGCCCTGCCCTCGACATCACCCGCAGGCACGGCCTGCGCCTGGTTGCGCAGCCGCACAACCTCCTCGAACGTCCCCTTTTCGTGGGCGGCATAACCTTTGACGGTTTCGATGAGATTGGGAATCAGATCGGCGCGGCGCTTCAACTGCACATCAATGCCGGACCACGCCTCCTCGGCCATCTGCCGGGATTTGACAAGGCCGTTATAGAGCATGACGAGGTAGAGCGCTGCGACAACGACGATGCCGAGAATGATATACATGCGGAGTACCCCCTGTTTCCGTGGATATATCTAACGCAATCCGCGGTTTATTGAAGAGTGCACAGGCTGAAACGTTGGCCGGGCGGGACTTTGTGGCGATTGGTATCCAATTGGATACATTTCGCGAAAATTGGAGACCCTTCTCATGATCGCTACAAGTCGCTTCGAGATCGCCGACTATCTCGACAGTCCGGAAGATATGCTGGAATATCTAGAGATGGCGATGGAGGATGAAAACCCGGATGTATTTATCGCCACACTCGGCCATGCGGCCAAGGCATGGCAGAAATGGGAGAAGAAAAACAGGCCCCAGCCGCGGACTGACAGAGATCCCATCCGATGACTTCGTCATCCTCGGCCTTGTGCCGAGGATCTAACCACATCAATGACATCTGGCAGCAGCAGATCCTCGGGTCAGGCCCGAGGATGACGACGGCGAGGCTTGCGCCCCTCGTCAAGGATGACGACAGAGGGATTTGCAGCCCTAGTCAGCAAGCCAAACGCAGCATCAGGCCGCCTTCTCACCCAGGTTCGCACCACCGGCATCCGTCAGCAGAAACGCTTCGCCGCAAGCCTTCGCCAACGTGCGTACGCGCAGAATGTAGCTCTGGCGTTCGGTGACCGAGATCACGCCGCGGGCATCGAGCAGGTTGAAGACGTGCGATGCCTTGATGCACTGGTCGTATGCCGGGAAGACGCATTTGTGCAGCATCTGGTTGCTGTTATCGCCAGGTGCGCCGGCTTCGAGCAAGGCCAGGCATTCCTTTTCCGCATCGATGAAATGGCGATGCAGCATGTCCGTATTGGCGAATTCGAAATTGTGGCGGGAATATTCCTGCTCGGCCTGCAGAAACACGTCGCCGTAGGAAATCTTCTCTTCGCCTTCGCGGCCGTTGAAGTTGAGGTCGTAGACGTTGTCGACGCCCTGAACATACATGGCGAGACGTTCCAGACCATAGGTCAGCTCGCCTGCCACCGGCGAGCATTCGATGCCACAGACCTGCTGGAAGTAGGTGAACTGCGAGACTTCCATGCCGTCGCACCAGCATTCCCAGCCGAGACCCCAGGCTCCCAGGGTTGGGCTTTCCCAGTCGTCCTCAACGAAACGCACATCATGCAGAAGCGGATCGAGGCCGATCGCCTTGAGCGAGCCGAGATAGAGTTCCTGCAGGTTGGACGGGTTCGGCTTCAGGATGACCTGATACTGGTAATAATGCTGCAACCGGTTGGGGTTTTCACCATAACGGCCATCCGACGGGCGGCGCGACGGCTGCACATAGGCGGCCTTCCACGGCTTTGGACCGAGCGCGCGCAAAGTGGTGGCCGGGTGGAACGTGCCGGCGCCGACTTCCATGTCGTAAGGCTGCAAAACCGCGCAACCCTTGTCGGCCCAATAGTTATGGAGCGTCAGGATCAGCGCCTGAAAGGAGCGCTTGGGGTCCATGTGGTCGGGCAGATCGGTCATCTTCAGATCGGTCATGGGCATATGGCATCATTTGATTGAGGATGCGGACGAGTGCCATGCAAGGCGGTGAGGGTCAAGGTTTTATGAGAAGGGAGGTTCACGGAAGGGGTTTTGGATGGTGAGTTTGGTATCGATGACGAGGCCGTGGTGGAGGTCTTCGGAATAATAGTTCGTGCACCCTGCCTTCAGTGCTGCCGCCAACATAACCGCATCGTAAAATGCCAAATTGTAATGCCGAACCAGCCTCAACGCCGTTCTCGTCATATCCGGCTCAACGGCCACGACAGTCTCAGCAGTTTCCGCGATATCCTCGACAATTCGACTGATCTGGTCCCACATCAAGCCGAGCTTGCGCCGACCGACATTGGCAAACTCGTTGAGAGCCTGAGTGCTGATGACGAATGGTTCGTTCATCAACCTTTGCGCCACCACGGCCTTGGCACCACTCGTCGTGGAATAAACCAGAATATTGGTATCAAGGAAGTTCGAAATCGCCGGCATCAGCGGGCATTGGCCTCTTCGCGATCAAATTTCCAATCGGAGGGCAGTTCCAGCCTCAACGCCTTGATGCGTTCGAGCGCCTGGTTTTTTACCTTCTGCCGCGCGCCCTCCGGCGACGGGTTATTGGCGACAGCAACAGTCACCTCGTCACCCTCCTTCAGATCGAGCGATCTGGCGACGTCATCAGGGATTTGAACGGCAAGCGCATCATTCCATCGGGTTACGCGCATGGGATTTCTCCAAACAGCATATCGACCAATATATCACCAGCGGCGGCAGCACGAAAGATTGCTGTAAAACCGCTGCCACACAGGCTATTCTTTGCTGACCCTGGAGCCACCGCCATGAATGCAAAAAACACTATCACCCTTTCGGAGCGTTATATGCGCTATGCCGAACAGCAAGTCGAAGACGGACAGTTTCCCTCCGTGGAAAAGGTCGTCGAGGCCGGGCTGGATGAGTTGATGCGGGCCGGTGACGGGATGCCCCGGGAGCATCATGATGCCGTGACGGCGATGGCCGATGAAATCAACCGGCGGCTGGATGGGCCCGAGGATCAGTGGATCCCTTGGGACGGACACAGCATGGCCGAGCGCATCAAGGCCAAACTCGACGCGAAATACGGGGAAAATAAAAAGGTTTCGCGGTGAGTTACACGATCATCCGGCATCCGAGCGTCGAAGACGATCTGCTGGAGATCACGGACTATATCGCGTCTTATGCGGGTCTTGCCGTAGGCAGAAACAAAGTTGACGAGATCGTCGCCTTCATCGACAGCCTCGCCGATTACCCGAAGATCGGCTCGTTACGCAACGAAATCAGCGCAGGCTTGAGGGCCATACCCGCAGCGGGCAAGGCCACGGTCTGCTTCAAAGTCGATGACGAACGAAAAAGGGTCGTGATTGTCTGCATCTCCTACGCCGGATCCGACTGGACATCCCGCGTCAAGGACCGCAGCTAAGCTTCCGCCCTACTCATCGTCCTCGCGCCTCACCCGGTATTCCCCTGTCGCCGGGTCCTTTTCCAGCGTGCCCATGGCGCCAGTCTGGCGTTCCCGTTCGGCCTTCTTCGACCGCGCGGTGAGCCGCTCCGCGTCGCCGACGAATTTCCGGTAGATCATCCAGCCGCCCACCACGAGGATAGCCAAAAATATGATTTGCGCCATGGTCCCCTCAGACGTCTCTCATGATTGTCAGAGCCCGTAACGGCTCCACATCGCCTTGTCTTCCAGCGTCGCCGCCAGTCCCGATGCCGCGCCGGCCGCAAGCTCGGTCGCACCCGACTGCGAAACCACGCCCGGCACGCGACGGCCGAACAGGTTGCGGCCGCCACCGATCAGTTCCAGCTTGGCATCCGGGCCGTAGCGACGCTTCAGCGTTTCGCGCATCTCGCCGACGCCGTCAACAAGACCGAGGTCGACGCCGCGAAGGCCGGTCCAGAACAGGCCGGAAAAGATCGTGTCTTCATCCGCCAGCCGCTCGCCGCGGCGCATCTTCACCATGTCGATGAAAACCTTGTGGATCTCCAGCTGCAGCGTCTTCAAGTATTCGATATCGCCTTCCTTTTCCGGCTGGAAGGGATCGAGAATGACCTTGTTTTCGCCGGCCGTGTAGACGCGGCGCTCGACGCCGATCTTCTTGAGCATTTCCGGGAAACCGAACCCACCGGATACGACGCCGATCGAACCGACGATCGAGGTCGGATCGACAAAAATCTCGTCGCCGGCGAGCGCGATCATGTAGCCGCCCGAGGCTGCAACATCCTCGACGAAAACCAGCACGCGCTTGTCCTTTTCCTCCGCCAGCGTGCGGATGCGCTGGAAGATCAGCCGCGACTGCACCGGCGAGCCGCCTGGCGAATTGATGGAAATGGCAACGACGGGCGCGTTCTTCTTCGAAAACGCCTTTTCCAGAAGCGGCGCGACGGTGGCGATGTTGAGAACCGGCCGGAACTGGCTGCCACCTGCCATGATCGTGCCGTGCAGTCGCACGACGGGAATGGAAACGCCCTTCTTGCGCAGGCGCTTCGGCAGCAGGCGTGTCAGAAATCCGGCCATTTCAAATCCTTCCAAATCGAGCAGCTGTTCATGTAGGGATTTGAACGAGGAGCGCAATCACTGCGTTCCATGGTCTGGTCATGTATCTGTCAAATTGCCGTCATACGCCCCTGACGCGGCATGCGCCGCGGATAGGCGCTGCGACCATTGTTGAGATCGTCGGCTGCCTTCAGGAACGCGTGCCCCTCTTCCCCATGCAGGATGAGCGGGGCGCGAAACGCGAGCCGGGCCCGCGATCCCTTGATGGCGGTGACCAGAATGCGGGTCGCGTCGGCATCCGGGCGCGGGTGGACAAGCGTCATCTCGATGCCGCCGAACCGCTTGCCGCAGGCCGCAATGATGTCCGTGACGGATTCCGGCCGCGCGATCAGCGACAACTGCCCGCCGGGAACCATGATGGCGCCGGCCGTGCGGATCCAGGCCTCGAACAGGCCATCGGTCATCGCATGCGCTTCCGCCTTCAACCGGTCGGGCGTGGTACGGTCGCCGGCATTGTTGAAGGGCGGGTTCATGATCACGTGCTGAAAGCTGTCGTCGGCCAGCCCCGCCGCTACCCGCGCGCGGCCGGCCAGCGTCACGTCGGCCTCGACGACGCCGATACGGCCCACCAGATGTGCATTTTGCGCAAGGGCGATGCTGCGGCGAGCATAATCGGCCATCAGCGACGAACGCTCGACGAGAACCACCCGTGCGCCGGGCAGTCGCGAGGCAACCGCCATGCCGGCGGCCCCTGCCCCTGCCCCGAGATCGGCCACCGTGATCGGTCCGTCGGCCGCGACCAGGGCGGCAAGCAGCATGGCATCGACGCCGGAACGGTGGCCACCGCCCTTCGGCTGCAGCACATGGAAGCCGCCGCGGTGGAAGGCGTCGAGGGTTTCCGTTGCCACTTCGCGCTGGTCGAGGCCGGTTGTCTGGGAACCGGCTGTATCGCGGCTCACTGTTTTTCGTCCCGCAATTCGTGTTCCAGGCCGGCATCCACCAGGATGCGGCGCGCCCTGTCGGCGTCTTCCTGCGCCACCAGCAGGCGTTTCGGCAAGAGACCGAGCGAGCCTTCCAGCACGCTCATCGACTGATCGGCGATCATGCAGGCGATATCGGCGTCCTTCATCAGGCTTTCCGCAAAGGACAGAAGCACGACATCGTTGGTGCGGATCAGTTCTTTCATCACATTTCCCTCAAAATCGCGCATACGGGCGCTTTTGCCCCTTGCCCGGTCAGCCGCCCCTTTCTATGGTCCCCGGCAAAATTTGAACAGGAGTACGCATTCTTGGGCGTCGTCATTCCGCTCGAAGAGAGCAAGAACAAACAGGCTTCGGTCAAGCCCCTCGTCGATCTGACCAAGGGCGACATGGAGCGTGTCAACCAGTTGATCCTGTCTAAAGCCGGCTCCGACGTCCAGATGATTCCGGAAGTGGCCAACCACCTCATCTCGTCGGGCGGCAAGCGCCTGCGGCCCATGCTCACCCTCGCCTCCGCCGCCATGTTCGGTTACGAGGGCGAAGGTCACATCAAGCTCGCGACCTCCGTCGAATTCATGCATACGGCGACCCTTCTGCATGACGACGTGGTCGACGAAAGCGACCTGCGCCGCGGCAAGTCCACCGCCCGCACCATCTGGGGCAACCAGGCGAGCGTTCTGGTCGGCGATTTCCTGCTCGGCCAGGCCTTCAAGATGATGGTCGAGGTCGGCTCCATGGACGCGCTCGACGTACTCGCCACCGCCGCCGCCGTGATCGCCGAAGGCGAGGTGCTGCAGCTGTCCGTCGCCAAGAACATGGAAACCACCGAGGACGATTATCTCTCGGTCATCCGCGCCAAGACGGCGGCACTGTTTGCGGCGGCCGCCGAAGTGGGCCCGATCATCGCCGCCACCGACAAGGCGTCCCGCAGCGCGCTGCGCTCCTATGGCATGAATCTCGGTCTCGCCTTCCAGCTGGTCGACGATGCGCTCGATTACGGCGGCAACGCCGCCGAACTCGGCAAGAATGTCGGCGACGATTTCCGCGAGGGCAAGATCACGCTTCCGGTCATTCTCTCCTATCGCCGCGGCACGACCGAGGAGCGCGCCTTCTGGCGCCAGGCGATCGAAAACGGCGAGAGCACCGAGGAAAATCTCGAAAAGGCCTTTGCCCTGATCGGCAAATACAACGGTCTGAAGGACACGATTGCGCGAGCGAAGCACTATGGCACGATCGCCCGTGACGCGCTCGCGCCCTTGCCGCAATCCGCTTACAAATCAGCGCTTCTGGAGGTCATCGACTTCTGCATCGAGCGCGTGAACTGAGGCCGGCCGGCCCGTTTCGAGACGAGCGCAGGGCCCGCGACATTCTTGCGGACCTGCTTCAAAAAAGCCATTCTATCGTGAATCATCGGAAAAGGCACCTTCGGCGGCCCTCTGTCGCCCTGCGCTTTTCATGAAAGGCACCTTTATGCGGCAGCAATTCGCCCTTCGTCTGCTTTCCGGCGCGGCCTTTGCCGCAGCCCTTGTGCTGGGTGGCCAGGCCCTGGCCGCCGCCGATGCGGAAAAGCCGGCGACGGAAGAGGCACAAAGTTTCGATGCGGGCAAGGTGAACACCTTTTCCGGCGCCTTCCTTGCCGCGCGCACGGCCGATGTCGATCACGATTATGCCAATGCCATCACGCTCTACCGCAAGGCGCTGGCGCTGGAACCTGCCAATACGGAAATCCGCGAGCGGCTGATGCTGTCGCTGCTGATGAGCGGCGATTTCGACGGCGCGCTGCCGATCGCCCAGGACCTCAAGGCCGACGAGGCAGTGGAGCGGATCACCACCATCGTTCGCGGGCTGGATGCCATCCGTGGCAAGAAATACGCCGAGGCCGAGAAGCTGCTGACCTACAAGGGCGCCAACGATCTCGACCGCATCACCCATACGCTTCTGGCGGCCTGGGCACGGGTCGGCGCGGGCAAGGGCAAGGAAGCCCTGTCGCTGGTGCGCGGCATGAAGGGCCCGGCCTGGTTCAAGGTGTTTACCGATTACCATACGGGCGCCATGGCGCTGGTCTCCGGCGACATCAACACCGCCCGCTCGAGCCTGACGGCGGCGATCACCAATGATGACGGCGTGGCGACGACGCCCGACACGTTCATGCGTTCGGTCATGGCGCTGGCGCGGCTGGAAGCGGCACAGGGCAACCGCCAAAAGGCGCTCGACGCCATTGCCGTGGGTGACCGGCTGATCAGCAATTATGCGCCGCTGAAGGCACTGCGCCAGAGCATCGAAGCCGGCGAAAAGCCCGCCCAGCAGGTGACGACCGCAACCGAAGGGGCAGCCGCCGTGCTGTTTTCCGTCGGCGGCGCGCTGAACCGCCAGGGCGCGGAGGAAATGGTTTCGCTCTATCTGCACATGTCGCATGCGCTGGACCCGAAGAGCGCCGACACGCTGATCCTGCTCGGCGGCATTGCCGAGAAGCTGGAACAGCCGCAGCAGGCGATCGCGCTTTATGAAAAGGTGCCGGCCGATTCGCCGATGCGCCGCATTTCCGAGCTGCAGCTTGGCCTGACGCTTGCCCAGACCGGCGACGTGGACAAGGCGCGCGAGCACCTGAAAAACCTGATCGCCTCCGACCCGGCCGACCTGCGCAGCTATCTCGCCTATGGCAGCGTGCTGTCCGACGCCAAGGACTACCAGGCGATGGCTGAAAATTACGACAAGGCGGTCGAGGTGATCGGGCCGATTACGCGCCCGGCCGACTGGACGATCTTCTTCCAGCAGGGCATTGCCTATGAGCGCCTGAAACAGTGGGACAAGGCGGAGCCTGCCTTCCGCAAGTCGCTGGAACTCAATCCGGAACAGCCGCAGGTGCTGAATTATCTCGGCTATTCCTTCGTCGACATGAACCGTAATCTCGACGAGGGCATGGCGATGATCAAGAAGGCCGTGGATGCACGGCCAGATGACGGCTACATCGTCGATTCGCTCGGCTGGGCGCATTACCGGCTCGGCCAGTTCGACGAGGCAGTAACGGAGCTGGAGCGCGCCGTGCAGCTGCGCGCCGGCGATGCCGCCATCAACGACCATCTGGGCGATGCCTATTGGCGCGTGGGCCGCAAGCTGGAAGCGGGTTACCAGTGGAAGCGCGCGCTGAGCATGGAGCCGGAAGAGGCTGAAATTCCGAAGATCAAGGAAAAGATCGAAAACGGCCTGCCGCCGGCAGAGCCGGTAAAGCGCGCCGAAACGACCGTGACGCCGACGGAAACCGACAACATGGAAACCGCTCAGGCGACGCCTGTTGCCCCGGCCGCTTCGGCAAACCCGACACCGGCTGCACCCGCGCCCGAAACACCCGCGCCCCAGTCAGCCGCACCCGAGACACCGGCAACGACCGAAGCGCCCGCATCCACGCAGACGCCCGGCACCGACGCGCCTGGCGCCCCTGACGCTGCAACCCCGGCCGAGCCCGCCACCGCGACCCAAAACGCGCCCAAGGCCACCAATTACACGGTCAATGCCGGCGATACGCTGTGGAAGATCGCCAATGACGCGCTGGGCGATGGCGACCGCGTGATGGACCTGATCCGCGCCAATCCTTCGCTGCGCCGCAATCCGAACCGGATCTTTCCGGGCCAGGTTCTCGACCTGCCCGTTGCAGCGCCGGGCGGTGGCGCTGGCACTGGCACTGGCAACTGACCCGGCAGGCGACGCATGACCGCAATGCTTCAGGCGTCGCCCGTTCCGCCGGGATCCGGATCGCAGGACCTGCCGGGCGCGACGATCGTCAAGGTGGCGCGCGCCAAGATCAATCTTGCCCTGCATGTGACCGGTCGGCGTGACGATGGCTACCATCTGCTCGACAGCGTGGTCACCTTCTGCGAGGCCGGCGACCGGCTGGAGATCGCTGCTGCGGAAGAGGACCGGTTTTCGGTCTCCGGGCGTTTTGCGCAAGCGCTGGGCGCTGATGCCGACAATCTGGTGCTGAAGGCCCGCGACGGCCTGCGCGCGCGGCTTCTGGCCGCTGGCGCCCCCGGCGTCGGTCCGGTGGCCATTCATCTTGAAAAAAATCTTCCGGTCGCATCCGGTATCGGTGGGGGCTCGGCGGATGCCGCGGCCGCGCTTGCCGGCTTGATGCCCCTGTGGGGCGCGCAACCAGCGTCCGTCGAAACCGAGGCGCTGGCCCTGTCGCTCGGCGCCGATGTGCCGATGTGCCTGGCCGGAACGCCGCTTTGCGCGCGCGGCATCGGCGAGGACATGGTGCCGCTGCCGCACCTGCCGGCCATGGCGCTGGTGCTGGGCAATCCCCTGATCGGCGTTGCGACGCCGGCGATCTTCAGGGCGCTGCAAAAGCGTGACAATCCGCCTGTCGGCCCGCTGCCCGCCTCCGACCGGCTTGCCGACTGGATCGATTGTCTGGCCGGCCTGCGCAACGATCTCGAGCCGGCAGCGACCGCGCTTGTGCCACAGATTGCGCGGCTGCGGCACATGCTGACCGATCATGGCGCGCTTCTATCGCGCATGTCGGGTTCCGGGGCCACCTGTTTCGGCATTTTCGAAACGTTGGAAGCGGCGCGGGCGGCGGCCGACGCGCTCGCCGCCGCACAGCCGGACTGGTATTTCTGCGCCACACGCACCATCTCAGCCTGACCTTTCGACGCCACCATTCCCGAAGGAGACATGCCGCATGAACCGGATCGACGAAAGCCGCCCCTTCATTCCCGTCGGCATTGCGGTTCTCACCGTCTCCGACACGCGCACGCTGAGCGACGACCGGTCCGGCGATACGCTTGTCGCCCGCATCGAGGAGGCCGGCCATGCGCTCAAAGCCCGCGCCATCGTGCCCGACGACAGGCAGGCGATCGCTTCCCAGGTGAAGGCGTGGACGCAGGACGAGGCCATCGACGTCGTCATCACCACCGGCGGCACCGGCTTTACCGGCCGCGACGTGACCCCGGAAGCGATCGAGCCGCTGTTCGAAAAGCGCATGGACGGGTTTTCCGCTGTCTTCCACCGGATTTCCTACGACAAGATCGGCACATCGACGATCCAGTCGCGCGCCACTGCCGGCGTTGCCGATGCCACCTATATCTTCGTGCTGCCCGGCTCTCCCGGCGCCTGCAAGGATGCCTGGGACGGGATCCTGAAACCGCAGCTGGACTATCGCCACATGCCCTGCAATTTCATCGAAATCCTGCCGCGCCTGGACGAGCATCTGAAGCGCGGCGCGGGCAAGGCCTGAGCGCGCCGACGGGATGGACGGGTGGTAGAGTCAGCCGTCTGCCCTTCAAGATCGGTAGGAAGTAAATCCAAGCGGAACAGACGGGCAGATACGCGACGGGTCCGCGCAAGCATGCTCGCCGCCTCTCGCCGAGCCGCGCTCCCCCCACCCTCTTTGCGCCGGTTTCCTTTGTGCCGACGGTGTTTCTCGGCCCACCAAGGGTGTCAGACAGGGGGCGCAGCCGGCGGTCACCACCGCTATCCCCGCGTTGCCCAGGCCGGAACCATTTCGCTGACCAAAAGGACGGTTTTTTGCCGCTGTACGAGCTGCGCCAGCCGCATGCCGCGTTGGGCAACCGCCATCGCCTTTGTCTTCGGCATCACGAACCCGTATTCCAGCGGCGGCACGCGGCGGCTGAGACGCTTGAGGAAGGACGGCAGATGATGGCGCGACGGCGAGAATTTCGCCACCTGCCGGTCCATCGCCAGATGTTCGCCAAGCTCGTCGATCCAGCCCGGCTGCGGCCGCGCCCCCGGCTCCAATAGCAGCAGCCATTCGCCGCGCACCGAGCCCAGGATATCGACGATATCCCACTCCTGATGAAAACGGCAGCCGGCCGCATCCGCCACCCGCGCGGAGGCATCCCGCGAGCCGTGATCGAGCACCACGACATCGCTGATCAACCCTTCCACGGCGCCCGAAACGAGCACAGACAGGGTCTGCGCCAGTTGCATTTCCTGATCGCGGCATTCCATCAGCACGGTAAGCATGGATGACAGTTAGCGCATCGCGGCCGGAAAGACCACTCGCGCGATCTCGCATTTTTGTTCTTGCAATGTTCTCATTTTACGGTTACCAATCTGGACATTGCGGTGGCCTATTGCCGACTGCGGGAGATTCCGATGAACGAGCTGTCTAACTTGAGGCAGGGTGCGCTTGCACCTGGCCACACGGCGGATATTGCCAATGCCCTGGTGAACGCTTCCGGTCTGAGGATCGAGATCGACCGCCGGCGTGGGCGGGGTGCGGGCATCAATCCGAGCGGCCGTTTCGAGGAACAGCGCCGCGAGAGTTTCGACGACGGCTGGCAGTCGCTGGAGGAACTGGAGCCCTTTCGCACGGAGGTGCAGGTTGAAAAGCCGCGCACCGCGATTACCCGCAACGACAGTCCCGATATCGGCTTCGACCGTTCGATCAATCCCTATCGCGGCTGCGAGCATGGCTGCATCTACTGTTTTGCCCGCCCCACCCACAGCTATATGGGCCTGTCGCCGGGACTGGATTTCGAGGCCAAACTGTTTGCCAAGCCGGATGCGCCGCGGCTGCTCGAGCGTGAGCTCAGCCGCCCGGACTACAAGGTCCGGCCGATTGCGATCGGCACCAATACCGATCCCTACCAGCCGATCGAGAAGGAATGGCGCATCATGCGGCAGATCCTCGAAGTGCTGCAGAAGGCGGGACATCCGGTGATGATCGTCACCAAGGGATCGCTGATCACCCGCGACATCGACATTCTCTCGGAGATGGCGGCAAGGGGTCTCGCCAAGGTCGGCATTTCGGTGACGACGCTCGACCGCAAGCTGGCGCGCGCGATGGAGCCGCGGGCGGCCACGCCGTCTCGCCGGCTGGAGGTGATCAGAACGCTGACCGAGGCCGGCGT
The DNA here is from genome assembly GCF_050275975.1 of Neorhizobium sp. NPDC001467. Classification (NCBI taxonomy): domain Bacteria; kingdom Pseudomonadati; phylum Pseudomonadota; class Alphaproteobacteria; order Hyphomicrobiales; family Rhizobiaceae; genus Neorhizobium; species Neorhizobium sp. NPDC001467. Next base: position 75,602 of record NZ_JBNNPS010000014.1, read on the forward strand.
TCCGACGGGCGTGTTGATGTCGCCGGTCATTCCCGCACTCAACGACCACGAGATCGAACGGGTGCTGGAGGCGGGCCATGCGGCCGGCGCGCGCGAGGCGAGCTACGTTCTGCTGCGCCTGCCGCTGGAGGTAAGCCCGCTGTTTCGCGACTGGCTTTTGCAGCATTACCCGGACCGCTACCGCCACGTGATGAACCTCGTGCGCTCGATGCGCGGCGGCAAGGATTACGACGCCGATTTCACCAAGCGGATGAAGGGCGCCGGTCCCTATGCCTGGCAGATCGGTCGCCGGTTCGAGATGGCGACCAAGCGGCTGGGACTTGCCCGTCGCGGCCTGTCGCTGCGCGACGACCTGTTCGTTCGCCCCGATGGAGGGGGCGTGCAGCTGTCGCTGCTGTAGGCGCCAGCAGAGAAGATGAGAATTTCGACAGGACCTGCCGCCGCGGTCCTGTCGGAGCGCCCCGGACCCGCCTTCCCCTTGGCGAGGTAACGTTGCCGCCGTTTTGCCGGGGCTTGCAGGAGATCGGGTCGGCGTGCGATTTTCGCCGCCATGAAAAGAAGCACGCCGCCCGATTCTCCCAAACTGTTCGAAGACCTGCCGCTGAAGCCCGATTTCAGCCTGGAGGATGCTGCGCGCCTTTCCGGCCTATGGCCGATTGCCGGAACCGACGAGGCCGGCCGCGGTCCGCTGGCGGGACCCGTCGTGGCGGCTGCCGTCATTCTCGATCCGGACCATATTCCGGACGGGCTGAACGATTCCAAGAAGCTGACGCTGAAACAGCGCGAAACCCTGTTCGACCAGATCATCGCGACGGCGGAAGTCTCGATCGCCTCGTCGAGCCCGCGCCTGATCGACGAGCGCAACATTCTGCGCGCCAGTCTCAATGCGATGTGCCGGGCGGTTGCGGGCCTGTGCACCCGCCCTGCTCTCGTGCTTGCCGACGGCCGCGACGTGCCGCCGGGCATGACCTGCCAGGGCCGCGCCGTTATCAAGGGCGACGCCCGCTCCGTCTCGATCGCCGCCGCCTCGATCGTCGCCAAGGTGACGCGCGACCGCATGATGGTTCGGGCCGGGTTCGTCTGGCCTGCCTATGGGTTCGAGGGACACGCCGGATATGGCACGGCGCAGCATAGAGGTGCGATCGAGGCGCATGGGCCGTGCGGGCTGCACCGGATGAGTTTTCGCCCGTTGAAGAAGGATGGGGTGGTGGCGGAATGAGATGGCGGCACTTGCTGTCTTCCGCTTTGCGCCAGGAGCGGTCATTGGACGGTTTTTCCGGCCTGTGGCAATGATAGCGGATGAGCGAAACGCTAGTTCAGGCGCACACCTACTCCGCCGATCATCGGCTAGAAATCGAAACAAGCGAATGGTGCGGTTGCTTTCATTGTTGCGCGGTGTTCGAACCGATCGAGATTGAGGAATGGATTGACACTGGGACAACGGCGCTTTGCCCCAGATGCGGGATCGATGCCGTCCTGGGGGATGCTTCCGCTCTTCCGGTTACCTCCGAGGAATTCCTTGTCCAAATGAGGAGGCACTGGTTCTAATGCCGGAGTTGACCGCTTCGGGCCGAGGCTGTGTAAAAACGCAATCCTGATGTAGAATCATCTTCGTCGATCGGAGGTGGCAATGTCAGGCTATATCGAAGGCATCAGTCGCGAT
>NZ_JBNNPS010000015.1:0-54256 GCF_050275975.1 Neorhizobium sp. NPDC001467
ACCGCCGTCATGCGAAAGCTCGTGGTCCTCGCAAACGCACTCCTGCGAAAAAAGCAAAAATGGACTCCAAAACCGGCTTGATCAAAACGGATACTCTAGCGTCGAAAGGCGATCACCTCATGCATGATCTGATGGGCGCGGCTGTCCTCCCCGAACGGGGCGACGGGCCACGACCAGGAGCGCGCCGCCGGTGGCGCAGCGATGCCGTGGAGAAGGTCGGCCTCCTCAAGCACGGTGCCGGCCCGATCGCTGACGGTGTAACGGGTGTCGGTGAGCAGCGCCACTGTGCAGGGCAGGGCGGCCAGGCCATCGAGATGCGCCGCAATCAGTTTCGGGACGATTGCCGCCGCATCGCCGCTCGTTTCCGCCTCCAGCCGCCGCGTAGCGCCGACGCCGATCTGCGACAGGATGTTGGCGGAAATCACGAGATCGAGGTAAGGCACCTGCCGCAGGAAGCCGAGCGGCTCGACCTCGAGGCCGGCCCGCGCCGCATCGAGACCGGAAAGATCGCGCGAAATCAGCCGGACATTGCCGAACCGTTTTGCCGAAAGCCAAAGCCGGACACTGGCCAGATGCACGAGGTCGACCAGCACGACCGTATCGAAGGTCCGGCTGAGGAAGGCGGTGGGCACATCGCGTAACAGGCCGGACCCGAGCACGACCGCGGTGCGCCGCTCTCTCATCCCCAAAACGGTTTCGCGGATGAAATCCTGGCAATGCGCCTCATGCGGGGTCCAGTCTCTTGCGCAACGCCCGGCGCGTGCCCACAGATTGACGGAGGAGCGAATGTAAGGGCGAAACGGCTTTGGCGTGACCACGCTGGTCGCCGCGTATTGAATGGCTTCGAGGATCATGGGTCAGCGGTAGACTTTACTGCGGTGATCGATCTCGACAACAAGCACCACCAGTCGCTGATCCTGAATGTCGCAGATGATTCGATAGTCGCCAACCTTATAGCGCCAGTAGCCACCTAGCACATGGCCTTTCAGGGCAGTGCCCAACTCTCGAGGATTGTCGTGTGTCGCGAGCCGTTCATCGAGAAATTCCCTGATGCGCTTGCGGATAACAGGGTCGAGGCGTTTGGCGTGTTTCTGAACCGATGTGGTATATTCAATCGTCCAGGCCACGCCAAAACTCCTCGGAGCTGATGACTTTGTCTTCTCCCGTGCGGATCCGCTCCATCGCGGCTTCCGCCAGCGCGATATCGTGCAGATCTTCCAGATGCTGTTCGATGACCTCGCGCATATAGGCATCCGGCGCTGCACCCTTTTCGGCCGCATAACCTTCCACGAGCTTCAGCATCTCATCCGGCATTTCGATCGTGACGCGCTTATTCATGGCGATGATCCCTTCAACGTCGCCATTCTATACCATTGCGCGGCACGCTTCGCCAGCGCTCGCCCTTGCCGCCAAAGCCTCGATCCTCTAAGAAACCGCTCACAAATCCGGCCTTTTCAGAAAGGCCCGCAGGCAATGGATATCCGATCATGAGCGACAAGCAGAAGAAGCCCCAGAAACTCAAGGCCCGCCTGCCGCGCGGTTTTGTCGATCGCTCGGCTGCCGATATCCATGCCACCAACGAAATGACGGCAAAGATCCGCGAAGTCTATGAACGTTACGGTTTCGACCCGGTCGAAACGCCGCTGTTCGAATATACCGATGCGCTCGGCAAATTCCTGCCCGACAGCGACCGCCCCAACGAAGGCGTGTTTTCGCTGCAGGATGACGACGACCAGTGGATGTCGCTGCGCTACGACCTCACCGCACCGCTCGCCCGCCATGTCGCGGAAAATTTCAACGAGATCCAGCTGCCGTTCCGCACCTACCGCGCCGGTTATGTGTTCCGCAACGAAAAGCCGGGTCCGGGTCGTTTTCGCCAGTTCATGCAGTTCGATGCCGATACGGTCGGCGCGCCGGGCGTTCAGGCCGATGCCGAAATGTGCATGATGATGGCCGACACGATGGAAGCGCTGGGCATCAAGCGCGGTGACTATGTGATCCGGGTGAACAACCGCAAGGTTCTGGATGGCGTGATGGAGGCGATCGGGCTGGGTGGTGACGACAAGGCGGGGCAGCGTTTGAACGTGCTGCGCGCCATCGATAAGCTCGACAAGTTTGGTTTCGAAGGTGTTCGTCTTTTGCTTGGTGCAGGGCGTAAGGATGAATCTGGAGACTTTACTAAAGGCGCGGGACTGAATGGAGAGCAGATTTCAACGGTTGTTCTTACTCTGATGAGTAGTAAGGCTGCCATTGAAATTGATGAGGATGACCCTCGCAACGTCAAAGATATGGAGCCGTTTTACTCTGATCCTGACGATGATCAGCCATCCAGCCATGCCGGCAATATCGAAGATGCTCAGGCTTTGCTCGATGCAGCCACGACTGAAATCGGTAGGCAGGGCGCGCAAGAGCTTTTGACTATGGCTCAGATTTTTTCTGCCTGCGGCTACGAAAGCCGCCGTATCATGATTGATCCGTCGTGCGTTCGTGGTTTGGAGTATTACACTGGCCCGGTGTTTGAAGCGGAACTGAAGTTTGCTGTCACCAACGAAAAGGGTGAAAAGGTCGTCTTCGGCTCGGTCGGCGGCGGCGGTCGCTATGATGGTCTCGTGTCGCGTTTCATGGGCCAGCCGGTTCCGGCCACGGGCTTTTCCATCGGCGTGTCCCGCCTGATGACGGCGCTGAAAAACCTCGGCAAGCTCGGTCAGGATGAGGTCGTCGCTCCCGTTCTCGTCACCGTCATGGATGGCAACGATCCGGCGCATCTCGGCAAGTACCAACAGTTTACGCAGGACCTGCGCAATGCCGGCATCCGCGCCGAAATGTATCAGGGCAACTGGAAAAAGTTTGGCAACCAGCTGAAATATGCCGACCGTCGCGGCTGCCCGATCGCCATCATCCAGGGCGGTGATGAGCGCGAAACCGGCGTTGTGCAGATCAAGGATCTGATCGAAGGCAAGCGCCTTTCCGGGGAGATCGAGGACAATGCCTCCTGGCGTGAAGCCCGTGTGGCGCAGGAAACCGTGGCCGAAGCCGATCTGGTCGCCAAGGTGAAGGAAATTCTCGCCGCGCAGGCGGAAGATCGCAGGCGGGGCAAGGATGTCTGATCGCATGCCCTGCGTTTCGGGAGCCCACCCATGCCGCTGATCAACATGCCGGAATTTTCCGGTCGTCTGCTCGATGAATTTGCCGCGCGTGGCACGGCGCGCATTGATACGCCCGTCATCCAGCCGGCAGCACCTTTTCTCGACATGGCCGGCGAAGACCTGCGCCGCCGCATTTTTCTCACCGAAAGCGAAACCGGCGAGAGCTTGTGCCTGCGGCCGGAATTCACCATTCCGGTCTGCCTGCGCCATATCGAAAGCGCCACCGGCACCCCACGCCGTTATTGCTATCTTGGCGAAGTGTTCCGCCAGCGCCGCGATGGCGACAACGAATTCTATCAGGCCGGGATCGAGGATCTCGGCGAGACCGCCATCGCGACGGCCGATGCCCGCGCCGTCAACGATGCCGCGCAAATTCTTCACAACCTCATTCCCGGCCGCAAGCTGAGCGTCACGCTCGGCGATCAGGCGGTGTTCGAGGCGGTGGTCAAGGCGCTCGGCCTGCCGGGTGGCTGGCAGAAGCGGCTGATCCAGTCCTTCGGCAACAACGCGCATCTGCGGCAATTGCTGATGACGCTCGCCAGCCCGCAGACGCCTTCCGGCCTGTCGCCGGAACTGGCCGACCTGCTCACCAAGGATGATGCGGCACTGATCGCCCATATAGACCGGACGATGCAGGAGACCGGCTATTCCACCAATGCCAGCCGTTCGCCGCGCGAAATCGCGGCACGGCTGAAGGAGAAGCAGGCGCTGACGCAGACCCGGCTGGAGGGTTCGGCGCTGGCGCTTCTGACCGAATTTTTGTCTCTGGAAATGCCGTTGTCGCGGGCGCCCGCCGCCCTTGCCGGTTTTGCCGATGCGGCAGGGCTTGCACTGGGTGCAGCCCTCGTCACCTTCGAAGCCCGCGCTGCTGCCATGGAAGATCTCGGCATGGATCTCGACAAGGTCACCTATCGCGCCGCCTTCGGCCGTCCGCTGGATTATTATACCGGCCTCGTCTTCGAGGTCAGCCGCGACAATGCGGTTCTGGCCGGTGGCGGCCGTTTCGACCGGCTGATGACGCTGCTCGGTGCGAGCGAGGATATTCCGGCCGTGGGTTTTTCGCTCTGGCTCGACCGGATCGAACAGGCGAGGGCGCGCTGATGTCAACGATTACCATTGCTCTGCCCTCCAAGGGCCGCATGAAGGACGATGCGTCTGCCATCTTCGAACGCGCCGGCCTGCCCATCGTCGCCGTCGGCAATGAGCGCTCCTATCGCGGCAGGATCGATGGTCATGACGATATCGAGATCGCCTTCCTGTCGGCTTCCGAAATCGCCCGCGAGATCGGTGCCGGCACGGTCGATTTCGGCGTCACCGGCGAAGATCTGATCCGCGAAGGCCTGGTCGAAGCCGACGCAAAGATGGAAATCGCCGCCCGCCTTGGTTTCGGCCATGCGGATGTCGTCGTCGCCGTGCCGGAAATCTGGCTCGATGTCGACACCATGGCCGACCTGGGAGACGTTGCCGCCGATTTCCGTGCCCGTCATGGCCGCCGCTTGCAGATCGCCACCAAATACTGGCGGCTGACGCAGCAGCATTTTTCGGGGAGCCACGGCATCCAGCTTTACCGCATCGTCGAAAGCTTAGGCGCCACCGAAGGCTCGCCGGCGGCGGGTCAGGCGGATATCATCGTCGATATCACCTCCACCGGCTCGACGCTGAAAGCCAATCACCTGAAAATCCTGTCGGATGGCGTGATCCTGAAGTCGCAGGCCTGTCTGGTGCGCGCGCGCAAGAGCGAACACGATGCCGATCCGCGGGTGCGGCAGATTGTGGAAGCTGTTCGCTCCGTAGTGTGATGGCGTGCATCTGATGGCCGGCGAGGACGCCAATATCATCGATCTTTACGAGCGCCACGCCCTGGGCTTCGACAGGTTGCGCGGCCGCACCCTGTTTGAAAAACCTTGGCTGGATCGTTTTCGCGCGATGATGCCGCCACGCGGCCATGTGCTCGATCTCGGCTGCGGCAGTGCCGAACCGATTGCCGGCAGCCTCATCCGCGACGGTTATCGGCTGACCGGTGTCGATAGTTCGAAAACGCTGATCGGTCTGGCACGCGAACGCTTTCCGGGCATTGCCTGGTACGAAGCGGACATGCGGCAATTCTATATCCCGACCAAGTTCGACGGGATCATCGCCTGGCACAGCTTTTTCCACCTCAACCCGGATGACCAGCGGGAAATGTTCCGCCGTTTCGCGGTGATGACCGCGCCCGGCGCGGCGCTGATATTCACCTCGGGCCATTTCGAAGGCGTGGCGATGGGGGAGTTCGGCGGCGAGCCGCTCTATCATGCCTCTCTGTCCGCCAGGGAATATGCCGAGCTTTTGGGAAAGAACCGCTTCGAACTGGTAGCGCACCGGGCGCAGGACCCGCAATGCGGCGGCGCCACAGTCTGGCTTGCCCGTCGGCGGAACACATGAAGACAAACAGATGCCCGCCGGATGACGATCCGGCGGGCATGTCCGTTCGGGCAGGGAATGCTTTCAGCTTACGCGGCGATTGCGACGGAACCACGGCGGGCGTCGAGCGAGTAGAGGCCCGGGCCAAATGTGGCGAGCAGGATATAGGCGCCAGCCAGCGTAAAGTTCTTCATCATCATGATGCCGTTCAGCGTGTTGATCCAGCCCAGCGCTGCATCCGGCCAGCCCGGTACGGCAACCGTGCCGGAATGGAAGACGGCACCGGTGAAGATGCAGAACAGGGCGAGCGCCCAGCCCACAATCCTCGTCTGGAAGCCGACGAGAACGGCAAGACCGGTCACCAGTTCGAACAGGCCGGCGAGATAGGCAAGGGCGGTGGCGGCCGGCAGGCCGGCGTCGGTGATCATGCCAGCCGTGCCGGCCGGATCGGTCAGCTTGTCGAAGCCGGACATGATGAAGATGAAGGACAGAAGGATACGGGCAACGAGAATGACGATATTGCCGGTTTGCGTATTGGCGGACATTGGTGGCGCTCCACAGGTGCGGCCGGGGCTCGGCCGTCGGTTCAGAAGGAAGTGTCTGGCCGTCTATGCCGCAGGTCTGTTCTGTTTGATAGATGAACAATGATTGACGAATTGTCTTCATTTAATGAACGGTGGCGCCCCTGTTGCTGAACGGAACTTTCATGTCGCATTCAGGGTTTAAGCGTCACAGTCTGCATATCGAAAACGCTTCAAGGGCGTGAACAGGGAGATAGACATGAAGAAGATCGTTATCAGCGCACTTGCCCTTCTGACGCTCACCTTTGCCACGGCACCCATCGCGCAGGCGCAGACGTATCGCAGCGAAGCGCGGGAAGCGCGCCAGGACTACCGCATTCACCGCAGCGCCCGCCGCGGCGAACTGACGCCGCGCGAATATCGCCAGCTGCAGCGCCAGCAGCACCGCATCGACCGGGCCCAGCGCCATGCCGGTCGTGACGGTTACGTCTCGCCGCGCGAGCGTCGCCAGATCGAGCGCATGCAAAACCGCGCCTCCAAGAACATCTATCGCAAGACCCATAACGGCCGCGGTTACTATTGATCGGCGCCGCATGTGCAGCCAGCCGCCCGGTCCCGAAAGGTGCCGGGCGGCTTTTGTATGGTCAGTCGGCGCCGCAGGCGCTTCCAGCCCCGCATTGCACCCACGATCAAAGCCGCTAGTATCCGCACCGATCAATCCTTGGGGTAGTATGCGGACAATGGGCATGACGCGGCAATCCCTCCGGCTCCTCGTCGGCTTTGTGCTCGGCATCGCCGGCGCGTCCGGATTTGCCGCCCATGACGAGGCGAAAGCGGAGCAGGGTGCGCCGCCATGCCTCTATGGGCGCCAGACCACCACGCCGCCGCTCTGCATCCGGCGCGAAACCTTCAATGCCGATCTCTGCCGCACGATCGAACATTTCTCCCGCACGCATGATGTGCCGCCCGCCTATTTCGCGCGCCTGATCTGGCGTGAAAGCCTGTTTCGGCCGGAAGCCGTCAGCCCGAAAGGGGCGGAAGGCATTGCCCAGTTCATGCCGGGCACGGCGCGCATGCGTGGGCTCGCCAACAGTTTTGATGTGATCGAGGCGCTGGATGCCTCGGCAAACTATCTTGAGGAGCTGAAAACGCGCTTTGGCAATTTCGGTTATGCCGCCGCCGCCTACAATGCCGGCGAAAACGGTCTGGCGCGATTTTTCTCGAACGAGCGCCTGCCCATCGAAACCCGCGATTACGTCTTTGCCATCACCGGTGCCACGATCGAGATGTGGCGGGACAAACCGCCGGAAACGGCCGCACCGGAACTGGATGGAAAGCGACCTTTTGTCGAGGCCTGCACGGTGCTGGCGCATACGCGGAGAATGAACGAACCGGTGTTTGCCGGCTCTGCCGACTGGGCGCCATGGGGCGTGCAACTGGCCGCGCACTATCGCCCGGCCGTGGTCGACCGGCTGTTTACCCGCGCCATCCTGCAACTGCCGGCACCGCTGAATGCGGAGCGCGCGCTGATCGTGCGCCAGCGTGGCGGCAACTTTGGCTATCGCCCGCGATATGCGGCACGGATCGGCCGCGAGACGCGCGACGAGGCGAACAGGCTCTGTGCGGCGATCAGGGCGGCAGCGGTGCCGTGTACGGTGTTCAGGAACAGGTGACCGACATTGTGGTCAGGCCGGGTCCAGTCCGCCTGACAGTTTTGCGACGATGAGGCGGGCGGCGTCCCGCGGAATACCATCGGGGTACATGAAATTGTGAATGGTCGCGCCCTCGATCATGGCGTCGAGCGATGCGGCGACGGCCGGTGAAAAATGCCGTTCAAGCGCCTCGCGGCTCTTGGCCATCCATCCCGTCATCACGTGGCGGGTTGCCGGATTGCGCGCCACATAGGCGTAAAGCTCCAAAATCAGTGTCATCTTCCGGTCGGTCATGGAGACCCAGCCGCACATGACGTCCACCACCGCCTCGCGCGCGTCGTCGGCTGTCTGCGCCTTTCGGAATGCCGCGTCGAAATGATGGGCGATCTCCTGCGTCAGCTTCAGAAACGCCTGCTCGAGCAGATCATCGAGGCTGGCAAAATGGTAGGTCATCGAGCCGAGCGGCACGTCGGCCGCTTCCGCCACCCGGCGATGGGTTGTGCCGGAAACGCCCTGAACGGCAATGACCTCCAGCGTCGCCTCGATGATCCGCGCCTTGCGGTCGGGATCGTATCGCCTGTTGCCGCCCGAAGAGCCTTCTGCCGTCATTCACCTGTTCCTCTCATTCAGTCTTGACGATTTATGCGTACAAACGTACACAGCGCAAGTGTACATTTGTTCCTAACGTGACCAACGGAGCCTTTCTTGACCACATCAATCCAAAAACGACGCCTCGCGCTGTTTGCGTTCTTCTTCATTCCCGGCCTGTCCATGGCCTCCTGGGTCACGCGCACGCCAGCGATCCGCGACAGTCTCGGTGTATCCATCGCCGAAATGGGCGCCGTGCTGTTCGGCCTGTCCGTGGGCTCGATGACAGGCATCCTCAGCGCTGGCGCGCTTGTCGGCCGGTTCGGCACACGCAAGGTGATGTTCACCGGCCTGAGTTTCATTATCCTGTCGCTCGCGACCCTGGCGCTCGGCGTCACCATCGCATCGTCACTGACTGTGGGTCTGGGGCTCGCCTTTTTCGGCCTTGGCGTCGGGGCGGCGGAAATTGCCGTCAACATGGATGGGGCGGAGGTGGAGCGCATCACTGGCAAACATATTCTCCATGCACTGCACGGTTGCTTCAGCCTTGGCACGGTATTTGGCGCGCTGATCGGCATTGCCCTCAATGCGCTGCATTTCCCGGTGGCATTGCACATGGCAGTAATCGCGCTGATCTGTATCCCCGTCATCGCCACGGCCATCCGGCATATTCCGATCAGTTCGGTCGCTCATGAGGGTGGGGGGACAGGTGCGGACCGTTCGGCCGCACAAACGCCGGTCTGGAAAGAGCCGGTCGTCGTGCTGATCGGTTTCATCGTGCTGGCCATGGCGCTGGCCGAAGGCGCGGCGAATGACTGGTTGCCATTGTTGATGGTCGATGAATACGGTTTCAGCCCCACTGCTGGATCGATGGTCTTTCTCGGTTTTGCCACTGCCATGACCGTTGGCCGTTTTGGCGGCGGTGTGCTCCTGAACCGCTATGGCCGCGCAACGGTGGTTGCCGCCAGTGCCGTCACCGGCGCGGCCGGTATCGCCATCGTCATCTTTGCCAGCCACCCGGCCCTGGCGGCAATTGCCGTTGTTCTCTGGGGGCTTGGTGCATCGCTCGGTTTTCCTGTCGCACTCTCGGCTGCCGGCGATTCCGGGCCGAACGGTGCGGCACGTGTCAAAATCGTCGCGGTCGCGGGTTACGTCGCTTTCCTCGTCGGTCCGCCGCTTCTGGGTTTCGTGGGCGAGGAATACGGCCTGCGCAACGCGATGATCGTCGTGCTTGTCCTGGTTGCGCTGGCAACGTTTTGTGCCCCTGCCATCCAGCGTGGAGGCGTCGCGGGCAGGCCGGTCGAGGCGTAAGCGATTCTCTTCCAGACACGAAAAAGGGCGGTCTTGCGACCGCCCTTTTCCGTAACCTGAACCGGTTGGCTCAGACGCAAGACCCAAAGGGTCTTACATCATGTCCATACCGCCCATGCCGCCCATGCCACCCGGCATGCCGCCAGCCGGAGCGTCCTTCTTCGGCAGCTCGGCGATCATGGCTTCGGTGGTGATCAGCAGCGAGGCAACCGAAGCTGCGTTCTGCAGAGCCGTGCGAACAACCTTGACCGGGTCGACGATGCCCATGGCGATCATGTCGCCATATTCAGACGTCTGGGCGTTGTAGCCGTAGTTGTCTTCGTTCTTCTCGAGGATCTTGCCAACAACGATGGAGGCTTCGTCACCAGCGTTTTCCGAGATCTGGCGAACCAGAGCCTGCAGAGCGCGGCGAACGATGTTCACACCAGCTTCCTGGTCGTCGTTTGCACCCTTGACGGTGATCTTGGAAGACGAACGGAGCAGGGCCACGCCGCCGCCCGGTACGATGCCTTCCTGAACAGCAGCGCGCGTCGCGTTCAGAGCGTCGTCGATGCGGTCCTTGCGTTCCTTGACTTCGATTTCGGTCGAGCCGCCGACGCGGATGACGGCAACGCCGCCAGCGAGCTTGGCAAGACGTTCCTGCAGCTTTTCGCGGTCGTAGTCCGAAGTGGTTTCTTCGATCTGCGCCTTGATCTGGGCTACGCGGCCTTCGATGTCAGCCTTCTGGCCGGCACCGTCGACGATCGTCGTGTTTTCCTTGGAGATCGAAACCTTCTTGGAACGGCCGAGCATGTCGAGGGTGACGTTTTCGAGCTTGATGCCGAGGTCTTCGGAAATAACGGTGCCGCCCGTGAGGATGGCGATGTCTTCCAGCATGGCCTTGCGGCGATCGCCGAAGCCCGGAGCCTTGACGGCAGCGATCTTAAGGCCGCCACGCAGCTTGTTGACGACGAGGGTCGCAAGAGCTTCGCCTTCGACGTCTTCAGCGATGATGACGAGCGGCTTGCCGGTCTGAACGACGGCTTCGAGAACCGGCAGCATGGCCTGGAGGTTCGAGAGCTTCTTTTCGTGCAGGAGGATGAAGGCGTCTTCGAGATCCGCGATCATCTTTTCCGGGTTGGTCACGAAGTAAGGCGACAGGTAACCGCGGTCGAACTGCATGCCTTCGACGACTTCGAGTTCGGTCTCGGCGGTCTTGGCTTCCTCGACGGTGATGACGCCTTCGTTGCCAACCTTCTGCATGGCTTCGGCAATGTCGTTACCGACCTGCGTGTCGCCGTTTGCGGAGATCGTGCCGACCTGGGCAACTTCAGCCGAGGTGGAGATCTTCTTTGCCTTGGCCTGCAGGTCCTTGACGACTTCTGCAACAGCGAGGTCGATACCGCGCTTCAGGTCCATCGGGTTCATGCCGGCAGCAACGGCCTTGGCGCCTTCGCGAACGATCGCGCGGGCAAGAACGGTTGCCGTCGTGGTGCCGTCACCGGCGATGTCGTTGGTCTTCGAAGCAACTTCGCGGACCATCTGGGCGCCCATGTTTTCGAACTTGTCGTCCAGTTCGATTTCCTTGGCGACCGATACACCGTCCTTGGTGATACGAGGAGCGCCGAAGGACTTGTCGATAACGACGTTACGACCCTTCGGGCCGAGCGTTACCTGCACTGCGTCAGCGAGGATGTCGACGCCGCGCAGCATCTTTTCGCGCGCAGAGCGGCCGAATTTTACTTCTTTAGCTGCCATTTTGAGAACTCCTAGAGCTTCAGCTCAATGGTGATTTCTGATTGTCGGATGGAGAAGATCGGTCTGAAAAAAATCAGCCGATGATGCCCATGATGTCGGATTCCTTCATGATCAGAAGGTCGACGCCATCGAGCTTGACTTCGGTGCCCGACCACTTGCCGAACAGAACGCGGTCGCCAACCTTGACGTCGAGAGCGTTGAGCGTGCCCTTGTCGTCGCGTGCGCCCGGGCCAACAGCGATGATTTCGCCTTCAGCCGGCTTTTCCTTGGCGGTGTCAGGGATGATGATGCCACCCTTGGTCTTTTCCTCGGACTCGACGCGCTTGACGACAACGCGATCGTGCAGGGGGCGGAAAGTTGTGCTTGCCATTGTCTAATCCCTCGATCAAATGACATTGACGGGCCTTGAGGCCCGCGTGATGGATGTTAGCACTCCCCATGGGTGAGTGCCAGCGCAACCGAGATAAGACCGGTCCAACCACGAGTCAAGAAAGCCCCGTAAAATTTCGCTACAGGCGGAACGGTCATGCCGAACAGCGTTAACGACGCTGCCGGCCGCCGCTTACGCCCCGCAATGCAGCATCGGCAGAAGCGCCTGGAAAACCGTCTCGGCATTGGCCGAAATCCGGTCCCTGTCGGCCAGCGGCGCGGTTGCCCGGACGGTCAGAACCTTGCCGCCGTTGTAAAGCGCGTAGCGGCGCTGCACCTTGTCGGAGAACTTGTTGTCGAGCATGTAGCCGACGGACGGTCCTTCGGCGAACGTCCTTGCGCTGCAATTGGGGCCGGTTTTCAGGCACAATGCGGTCAAGGTCGCGGCGGTGATGCTGCCGTCGCGCAGACCCTGTTCCCTGTCGTCGTTCGTGCCGAGGAAAACTGAGATGACGCGGCTGTCCGCGCAATCGACGCAGGAGATCTGCCCGGCGCCGTCATCCATGTATTCGACGGTAAAGCCCTCGCCCATGATGGTCGGATCGAGCCTGAGGTCGCTCACCTTGTTGATGCAGAAGCCGGATGCCGCTTGCGCCTGGCTCGCCGTGAGCGCCAGGAAGAGGGAAAAACTCAAGGCTGTCTTTGCAAATCCGCGCATGTTTCATCCGACTGGTTTGGACCTATCAATACGGGCTATATGGCCGCAACGCAGCGACCTGAACACGGGCCAGGAGGTGTAGGGGTGCATGGTCACAACCCTGAAACCTCGTCATACGGTCTTTGCATGACATTTCTAGGAGGATGCCTTCCGGATGATGAAGGCGAAACGACAAATGGCAGCGATCGATAACATGGAATGGCAGGACGGCGCGCGTCCCGGTCTGGGCGAGCTGGCTGGCGTATTTGCGCGCATCGGCTGTCTGAGTTTCGGCGGTCCCGCCGGGCAGATCGGTCTGATGCATCGCAGTCTCGTGGAGGACAAGCGCTGGATCTCGGAAGCGCGCTTTCTGCATGCGCTGAATTATTGCATGCTTCTGCCCGGGCCGGAAGCGCAGCAGCTCGCCACCTATATCGGTTGGCTGGTCGGCGGCGTAAGAGGCGGCCTGATTGCCGGCCTGCTGTTCGTCCTTCCCGGCCTGCTTGTCATGATCGGACTGTCGGCGGCCTACAGTCTCTGGCAGGAGACGACCTGGCTGAACGGACTGTTCTTCGGTCTTAAGGCCGCGGTTCTCGTGGTGGTGGTCGAAGCGGTGATCCGCCTTGGCCGCAAAACCTTAAAGACGGGTTTCCTGAAAGGCATCGCGGCGCTCGCCTTCGTCGCCCTGTTCTTTTTCGACCTGCCGTTTCCGCTCGTGGTGCTGGGGGCGGGTCTCGCCGGTTTCGTCGCAGCGAGGATGAGAGGGCGGCAGGCGGCCGATCGCGCCGCCTCGGCCGATGTGCCGCGAACGCGCCGACCGCTCAAGACCATGGCCACGCTTGCGCTGTGGATCGCCATCTGGCAGGCGCCGCTGCTGTTCCTCGCCATTCTCGATGCGCCGGAAAACCTGTCGGCGATGTTCTCGTTCTTCTCGCGCATGGCGCTGGTCACGTTTGGCGGCGCCTACGCGGTTCTGGCCTATGTCGCGCAGGTCGCGGTGGAGGATCACGGCTGGCTGCGTGCCGGCGAAATGCTGGATGGCCTGGCGCTTGCCGAAACCACGCCAGGCCCGCTGGTGCTGGTCCTGTCCTTCATCGGTTTTCTCGTCGGCTTTCGCGATGCCGCCGGATCCGGCGTCATTGTCGGCGGTGCGTTGGGCGCCGTGCTCGTCGCCTGGGCCACGTTCGTTCCCAGTTTCATCTTCATCTTTGCCGGTGCCCCTTTCATCGAACGGCTGCGCGGCAATGCTGTGATGGCGGCGGCCCTGTCGGCCATCACGGCGGCCGTCGTCGGCGTCATTCTCAATCTCGCCCTGTGGTTCGGCCTGCACGTTCTCTTTGCCGAGGTCACGCGGTTTCCGCTCGTGCCGGCGCTTGGCCTTGCTGTCTCCCTGCCGGAGCCTCGCAGTATCGATATCGCCGCGCTCGGCCTGTTTCTCCTGTCGGCTCTGCTGCTGTTCCGCTTCAGGCTCGGCCTTGTGCCGGTCCTGTGTGTGAGCGCGCTGGCCGGTCTTGCGCTGCGCCTGCCGGCGCTCGTCTAGGCGGTAGGACGAGGCCATGCGATCGCAGCGAATTGTCAACCGTCCGTGCAAATGCCCTTGCCATCGCCCCTGTGCTTTGCGACATGAACGCCAGTTTTGTTGAAAGCGGACGGACAGGCATGACCCAGCGTATCCACAGTTTGAGCGAGGCGACCGGCGGCTATGACGTCATTCTGTCGGATGTCTGGGGCGTCGTGCATAACGGCGTCGAGGCTTTCACGCAGTCCTGCGATGCGCTTGCCGAGGCGCGCCGGGCCGGCAAGACCGTCGTGCTGATCACCAATTCGCCGCGCCGCTCCGCCGATGTCGTCGCGCAGATGCGCGGCCTCAATGTCGCAGAAGAAACCTATGACCGCATCGTCACCTCGGGCGATGTCACCCGCAAGCTGATCGCCGAAGGCCCGAAAAAGGTGTTCCTGCTCGGGCCGGAGCGGGACATGGCCCTGCTTGAAGGTCTCGATGTCACCGTCACCTCGGCGCAGGAGGCGGACAGCATCGTCTGCACCGGCTTTTTCGATGACGAGACGGAAACGCCGGAAGATTATACCGACATGCTGAAGGCCTGGGTAGCCCGCGATCTGCCATTCATCTGTGCCAATCCGGACCTCATTGTCGAGCGCGGCGAACGGATGATCCCCTGCGCCGGCGCGGTGGCCGCCTATTACGAACAGCTGGGCGGCAGGAGCCGCGTCGCCGGCAAGCCGCATCACCCGATCTACGACGCAGCGATCGCGGAGGCCGAACAGGCGCGCGGACCCTTCGAACGATCGAAAATCCTCGCCATCGGCGACGGCATGCCGACCGATGTGCGCGGCGCGCTTTCGCAGGGTCTTGACCTGCTCTATATCAGCGGCGGCATCCATGCCGCCGAATACATGGTTCATGGCCAGACGGACGAGGCGATCATGAAGACCTGGCTGGCTTCTGAAAATGCGACCCCGAAATTCTGGATGCCGCGGCTGGCCTGAACGGAATGTCTGCGCAATGACCGTCTTCCATCGCAACGAGAAAAAAGAGCCGCTGCCCGAAGCCCTGAAAGGCGGCGTCGTGGCCATCGGCAATTTCGACGGCGTGCATCGCGGTCACCGCAGCGTGCTCGAGCGCGCGCTGGCATTGGCGAGCGAACGCGGCGTGCCGGCGCTGGTGCTGACCTTCGAGCCGCATCCGCGCACCGTGTTCAGGCCCGACCAGCCGGTCTGCCGCCTGACGGCTGCACCGTTGAAGGCCCGCATTCTGGAATCCATGGGGTTTTCCGCCGTCATCGAATATCCGTTCGACCGGGATTTTGCCGGGCGTTCGGCGGAGGAATTCATCCAGACCATCCTGATCGACTGGCTGGGGGCAAGCGCCGTCGTCACCGGCTTCGATTTTCATTTCGGCAAGGGCCGCGAAGGCGGTCCGGCCTTCCTGATGGCGTCAGGCGAGCGCCACGGCTTTGCCGTCTCGCTGGTCGATGCGTTTCGCGATGAAAATGCCGAAGTGGTGTCGTCGAGCCGCATTCGCGAACTGATCGCGCAAGGGGATATGGTCGGCGCCGCCGGTCTGCTGGGTTATCGCTACACGGTGGAAGCGGAGGTCATCGACGGCCAGAAACTCGGCCGCCAGATCGGTTACCCGACCGCCAACATGGCGTTGCCGGGCGAGGCTGAACTGCGCAACGGCATCTACGCCGTGCGTTTCCGCCGGCCGGATGGCGAACTCTATGACGGCGTTGCGAGCTATGGCTACCGCCCGACGGTGACGGAAGACGGCGCAGCACTTCTCGAAACCTATCTGTTCGATTTTTCCGGCGATCTTTACGGTGAAACCTGCGCCGTTTCCTTTTTCGGTTTCCTGCGCGACGAGCAGAAGTTCGATGGGCTGGAGCCGCTGATCGCGCAGATCAGACGCGACGAGGAAGAGGCAAGAGCCCTGCTTGCCGGCGTTCAGCCGCTCGGGGAACTGGATACGGCCATCGCTTTCGCGCAGACGACGAGAAACGGAGAATAACCATGGCCAACACTCCACGCCGCCCGGCAAACCCCAAGGATGCCGCCGAAGCCCTGTTCGCGCCGGCCAAGAAGGTTGCGGCACCGGCCGTCGAAAAGCGCGCGCCGCCGGCGGTGAAGGAGCAGGTGACGCTCAGGCTCGACAGTGCCGTGATCGAATATTTTCAGGAAGGCGGCCCCGGCTGGCAGGATCGCATCAATGATGCGCTCAGGGCGGTGATGGAAGCCGCTCCGAAAGGGTGATGGCAGAACGGACGCTATCTCAGCAGACGGCTGTCGAACGGATACTGCATGACCGCTTCGATCTCCAGTCTCGCGGCATCCGCGTGTCTGGGGTTGATCAGAATATTGTTCGCCACCGGGAGAACGGCAGACGGCACGCCGAGCAGGCAGCTTTCACACTGCGATAACCAGGCGTCTCCGCTCTCCCGTGTCGAAACCTCGTCCGAAGGATCGACTTTTTCCAAAAACGCAATGCTTAGGTCATCAGGGCATTTGATCTTCAGAAGCTGAAAATTTTTCGGCAGGTTTTCGAGGTCCGCATGGACCAGCATTTCCAGCAGGGTCGTTGAGGGATGGTCGCTGCAATAGACGATCGGCATGCCCTGGCTGTGCCAGCGACCGGGCGCGAGCCTGCCGCCGCGGCCAGACAGATCCGCGTGATTGGAGATGCGCCACAAGATCATCGTCAGGCGTAAATGCCGTGGTCGATCTCATGCAGCGCCTGCTCGATCAGGATCGCGCCGCTTTCGGACTCGAGCAGATCGAGCGGTACGATATCACCAAGCGCCCTGTTCGGTTTTCGCAGCCAGCGCTGGGCGCGTTCGGTCTCTCCAAAAACTTTCCCGGCAAGCTCCATCACCCGCATCACCCGCAACGCGCTGTCGTTTTCCTGCAGGGTGAGGGGTTCGCCATTCGCGATCCGGCGCGACAGGGTGCGACGGGGAGCAACGAAACGATAAAGCTCCTCCATCGAGAAACCCAGTTTCGTCAGGTCTGCCACCATGCTGCCGTCGAAAATCTTCATGCGCCCGCGCGAGGCGATTTCCAGCTGCTTGCGGATTGGCTGACTAGACATGAGGGCCTCCGTGCCATCTGCGCATAGATGTAGTGGCGTTTGGCCACATCGTCAAACGATGGTTCGGCACACGGGCCTCCCAATCCCCCCTTCCTTTCCGCCCCAAAACCCCGTAATAACCGCGGCCATGAGAGATTTCCGGTCGGTTCAGATCAAGATGATCCTACGAATTATCGGCCCGGCTTTCCGCGCGCTGTAAGCAGCGACCGGGAAGTCCGGGATTTTGGCGTGTCAGACGCCTCCGCCACCGACATTTCCCGCACGCGCCTTTCTGCCGACGTAAAGAGACGATTGCCCCAGATGACCGATAACGCTGAAAAGCTGGACTATTCCAAAACCCTCTATCTGCCCGAAACCGAATTCCCGATGCGCGCCGGCCTGCCGCAGAAGGAGCCGGAAACCGTTGCCCGCTGGCAGAAGATGGATCTTTACAAGAAGCTGCGCGCCTCGGCTGCCGGCCGCGAAAAGTTCGTGCTGCACGATGGCCCTCCCTATGCCAACGGCAACATCCATATCGGCCACGCGCTCAACAAGATCCTCAAGGACGTCATCACCCGCTCGTTCCAGATGCGCGGCTATGACAGCAATTACGTTCCGGGCTGGGATTGCCACGGCCTGCCGATCGAGTGGAAGATCGAGGAAGAAAACTACCGTGCCAAGGGCAAGGCCAAGCCGGACCTGAAGCAGCCGGACGCGATGATCGAATTCCGCAAGGAATGCCGCGCGTATGCCGAAAAGTGGATCAAGATCCAGGCGGAAGAATTCAAGCGCCTCGGCATCGTCGGCGATTTCGACAATCCGTATCTGACGATGAATTTTCACGCCGAAAGCCGCATCGCCGGCGAACTGTTGAAAATCGCCATGAGCGGTCAGCTCTATCGCGGTTCGAAGCCGATCATGTGGTCGGTTGTCGAGCGCACGGCACTGGCGGAAGCCGAGGTCGAATATCATGACTACGAGAGCGACACGATCTGGGTGAAGTTCCCGGTGGTTGAAGCTATCAAGCGAGAGCATCCGGAAAAACTCGATCGCGTAATGGAGCATCACAGCTCCCTCAACGATGATCTTTACGACGCACACGTCGTCATCTGGACGACCACGCCCTGGACCATCCCGGGCAACCGCGCCATCGCCTATTCGCCAAAGGTCGCTTACGGCCTTTACGAAGTCACGGCTGCCGAGAACGATTTTGGTCCGCGTCCGGGCGAAAAGCTGATCTTTGCCGATGCGCTGGCCGAAGAGTCGTTCAAGAAGTCGAAGCTGGAATACAAGCGTCTGCGTGGCGTTTCCGCCGACGAACTGGCATCGATGACGGCTGCCCATCCCTTGAAGGGCCTCGGCGGCGGCTACGAATTCGCCGTCCCACTCCTCGCCGGTGATCACGTCACCGACGATGCCGGTACCGGTTTCGTCCACACCGCACCGTCGCACGGTCGCGAAGACTTTGACGCATGGATGTCGTCGGCCAAGGAGATCGAAGCCCGCGGCATCGACACAAAAATCCCGTTCCCGGTCGATGATAGCGGCACCTACACATCAGACGCCCCCGGTTTCGAGGGTGGCCGTGTCATGGATGACAATGGCAAGAAGGGCGACGCCAATGATCGCGTCATCAAGGCGCTGATCGAACGCAACGCGCTGTTTGCCCGTGGCCGCCTGAAGCACCAGTATCCGCATTCCTGGCGCTCCAAGAAGCCGATCATCTTCCGCAACACGCCGCAATGGTTCGTCTATATGGACAAGGACCTCAAGGACGGCACGACTTTGCGCACCCGTGCGCTGTCGGCAATCGACGACACCCGTTTCGTGCCGGCCGGCGGCCAGAACCGCCTGCGCGCCATGATCGAGCAGCGCCCGGACTGGGTGCTGTCGCGTCAGCGCGCCTGGGGCGTCCCGATCTGCGTGTTTGCCGATGAGGACGGCAATGTCCTGCAGGACGAGGCCGTCAACAAGCGCATCCTCGAAGCCTTCGATGCCCAAGGTGCGGATGCCTGGTTCGCCGCCGGCGCCAAGGAGCGCTTCCTCGGCAATCGCGAGGACGCCGCCAAGTGGACCCAAGTCATGGACATCCTCGATGTCTGGTTCGACAGTGGCTCCACCCACACCTTTACGCTGGAAGACCGCCCGGACCTGAAATGGCCGGCAGACGTCTACCTCGAAGGCTCCGACCAGCACCGCGGCTGGTTCCATTCCTCGCTGCTGGAATCGGCTGCCACCCGCGGCCGCGCCCCTTACGACACGGTCGTCACCCATGGCTTCACCATGGATGAAAAGGGCCAGAAGATGTCGAAGTCGCTCGGCAATGTCGTGTCCCCGCAGGACGTGATGAAGGATGCCGGCGCCGATATCCTGCGTCTCTGGGTCATGACCACGGATTACTGGGAAGACCAGCGCCTCGGCAAGACGATCATCCAGACCAATGTCGATGCCTATCGCAAGCTGCGCAACACCATTCGCTGGATGCTCGGCACGCTGGCTCATGACGAGGGCGAAGAGATCGCCTATGCCGAACTGCCGGAACTCGAAAAGCTGATGCTGCACCGCCTGTCGGAGCTCGATAAGCTGGTGCGCGAAGGCTACGACGCATTCGAGTTCAAGCGCATCGCCCGCGCGCTGATCGACTTTTCCAACATCGAACTGTCGGCCTTCTATTTCGACATCCGCAAGGACGCGCTCTATTGCGACGCCCCGTCGAGCCTTCGCCGTCGCGCGGCGCTCGCCGTCATCCGCAGGATTTTCGAATGCACGGTGACGTGGCTTGCACCGATGCTGCCGTTCACGACGGAAGAGGCGTGGTTGTCTTTGAAGCCGGATGCGGTCTCCATTCATCTCGAACAGTTCCCGGATGTGCCGGCCGAGTGGAAGAACGACGCGGTCGCCGAAAAATGGGCGAAAATCCGCAAGGTGCGCTCGGTCGTGACCGGCGCGCTGGAAATCGAGCGCAAGGACAAGCGCATCGGCTCGTCGCTGGAAGCGGCACCTGTCGTCTACGTGGCCGATGCCGAACTGATGAAGGCGCTGGAAGGCCTCGAATTCGAGGAAACCTGCATCACCTCGGCGATCACGGTCACGGCGGGCGAGGGGCCGGAAACGGCCTTCCGTCTGGCGGAAGTGCCGGGCGTCGCCGTGGAGCCGAAGCTGGCCGAGGGCACCAAATGCGCCCGTTCGTGGCGTGTGACGACGGATGTCGGTTCCGACCCGGACTATCCCGATGTTTCGGTGCGGGATGCTCAGGCGCTTCGCGAGGGAAGGTGGAAATATACACCTGAAAACGGGTTTCAGCAGGAGTACTATTCGGGTCAGAGGGGGAACCTTCATCGTCATTAATGTTGAAAGGCAACGGATGATTGCGCTTGGCGCAGTCATCCGTTAATCCTGCCTGAAATTGGCCGGATTTTTCCGTCAGGCCGAGAGCGGTAGAGTTTTGCGTCGAGGACGGGCGCGGCTGGAAGGGTTTTGATGAAGACGTCACAGGTGTTTCGTTCCGGCCTTGGTGTAACGGCCATCGTCGCGGTGCTCGCAGGTCTTTCGGCATGCCAGAGCCCGACCTACGGAACCGGCAAGAGTGCTGCCGAACAATTGGCCGACGATCTCGGCAGCGCCGTTTCCATCGGTGGCGACGAGAAGAAGAAGGACGTGCGCTATAATCCGCGTCCGGGCCTGGTCGTTGCGGGCAAGGGTGCTGGCGATCTGCCGGCGCCGCAGCAATCCATGGCGAACCGCGAAAACAATCCCAACTGGACGGAATCGCCCGAGGAAACCCGCCAGCGCCTGCGCGAGGAAGCCGCCGCCAACGAAAACAACCCGCGCTATGTGTCGCCGCTCACCGTCGGCAAGGGGCAGGGCGGCCAGTTGACCGAGAGTGAGAAGTGGGAAGCCTTCCGCAAGGCCAAGGAAGAAGCCAAGGCCGGCAATACGGTCGGTTCCGGCCAGCGCCGTTACCTCACCGATCCGCCGACCGATTACCGACAGGCCGACAATCTGGACGATCTCGGCGAGCCGGAACGCGTCAAGGAGCGCCGCCGCAAGAAGGAAGCGCAGGCGAACGGCAAGGAAAATTCCGCCTGGTGGAAGCCGTTCCAGTAAGCGCTTGACGGTCGGGTTTTTCCCGGCCTTTCGTAAGGACGAAGCGCTTTTCCGTCGTCATCCTCGGGCTTGTCCCGAGGATCTGATCACGCAAACAATGAAGCGCAGCAGATCCTCGGCACAGGGCCGAGGATGACGGAGGAGAGAATTCTGCCCTTTCTCCGCAGCCTCCTTCCGACCCTTAATCCCGTCTCGCCCTGAAAAAGTCCGTCAGAATTTCGGCAGACGCACTCTCGCTCAAACCTGCGTAGACATCCGGCACATGGTGGCAGGTAGGGCTCGCGTAAAACTGCACGCCGCTCTCCACGGCGCCGCCCTTTGCATCAGGCGCGCCGTAATAGAGCCGGCGGATGCGGGCAAAGGAAATCGCTGCCGCGCACATGGTGCAGGGCTCCAGCGTCACGTAAAGATCGGCACCCGCCAGCCGCTCCTGCGCAAGCGCTTCGCAGGCGGCGCGGATGGCCACGATCTCCGCATGGGCGGTCACGTCATTGGTCTCGCGGGTGCGGTTGGCGCCGCGGGAAATGATCTGCCCGTCCATCACCACCACCGCGCCGATCGGCACTTCGCCGCGCTCTGCAGCGGCTTTCGCCCCGTCAAGCGCCGCATCCATGAAACGATTTGTCCCGCCCATTGCGCGATTTCCTCTTAACCCGATCCGCCTGAACTGGTAGGACGGGTTCAACCTGCATCACCCGAAGCAGATGGCAACGGGCAGAATGCGATCTAACTCAACATGATCTGTCCGGCCACAAGCCGGAGACACATCACGCTTCAGGCAAACAACAAATGAGCTTTAAAGACAAGCCGAAGCGCGGCGGGCCCAAACCCTTCGAGCGCGAAATCAAGCCCCGGTCCAACCTGGAGCCGAAAGCGGCAAAGCCTCAACCGGCAAAAAAGACCCCGCGCAAGCTGCCGACGGCCCCGGCCACGGTGGAAGCCGAGGGCAAGCCCGAGCGTATTTCCAAGATCCTCGCCCGCGCCGGCGTGGCTTCGCGCCGCGATATCGAGCGGATGATCATGGATGGCCGCGTGACGCTCAACGGCACGCTGCTTGAAACCCCGGTCGTCAACGTCACGCTTGAAGACAGGATCGAGGTCGATGGCGTGCCGATCCGCGGCATCGAGCGCACCCGCCTGTGGCTGTATCACAAGCCAGCCGGCCTCGTGACCACCAATTCCGATCCGGAAGGCCGCCCGACCGTCTTCGAAAACCTGCCGGAAGACCTGCCGCGCGTCATGTCGATCGGCCGCCTCGATATCAATACCGAAGGCCTGCTGCTTTTGACCAATGATGGCGGTCTGTCGCGCGTTCTCGAACTGCCGACCACAGGCTGGCTTCGCCGTTACCGCGTGCGCGCCCATGGCGAGATCGATCAGGCCAAGCTCGACACGCTGAAGGACGGCATCGCCGTCGACGGCGTGCTCTACGGCTCGATCGATGCCACGCTCGACCGCTCCCAGGGCCACAATGTGTGGATCACCATGGGGCTTCGCGAAGGCAAGAACCGCGAAATCAAGAACGTGCTCGGTGCGCTCGGTCTCGACGTCAACCGCCTGATCCGCATCTCCTACGGTCCGTTCCAGTTGGGTGATCTGGAAGAAGGCCGCGTCATCGAGGTCAAGGGCCGCATGCTGCGCGATCAGCTCGGTCCGCGTCTGATTGCCGATGCCAAGGCCAATTTCGACGCGCCGATCTATGGCAATGCCGTTGATGCCGAAGAGACCGTGCCGGCCGCCAAGCCCGCCCGTGGCGAGCGTTCCGATCGCACGGAGCGTGGCGACGGTTCTCAGCGTGGCGACTGGGGCCGTGACAAGCAGGGCGACCGCCGCGAACAGGCGCTTGGCCGTCTCGATACCCGCCGCGACGACAGCCGTTCGGGCGACAGTTTCGGCGACAAGCCGCGGGGTCCCAGGGCCGGTGGCGATCGTGGTCCGAAGGGTTTTGGCGCCAAGGGTGGCGCTCGTGGCGGATTTGCCGATCGCGGCCGCGATAGCGAAGGCGACGAGCGTCCCAAGAAGCGCCCGGCGCTCGGCAGCAGCCGCACCGCCAATGTCTGGATGGCGCCCGGCGCCCGCCCGACCACGGATGACAAGGGCCGCAAGACCTCTGCTCGTGCCGAAGCCGAACAGCTGTTCAAGAAGCCGGGACCGGAAAACGACCGGCGCGTGGTGGTGAACCGCGTGGAAGGCGACAGCGACTGGATCCGCGCCGACAGCCCGCCGGAACCCGAACGCGGCGACCGTCGCGGCGGTTTTGGCGACCGACCACGCGGTGATCGCGCAGAACGGGGTGACCGTGGTTTTGGCGACAAACCGCGCGGTGAACGTTCCTTCGGTGACAAGCCCCGTTTCGACCGCAAGCCCCGTGAGGACGGCGATCGGCCGCGGGGTGATCGCCCCGCCGGTGATCGCCCTCGTGGTGACCGCGCATACGGCGACCGCCCGGCCCGCGGCGGTGACCGTTCCTTCGGCGACAGGCCCCGTTTCGACCGCAAGCCGCGTGAAGAGGGTGATCGTCCTTATGGCGACAAGCCGCGTGGCGAGCGTGCCTTCGGCGACAAGCCCCGCTTTGATCGCAAGCCGCGCGAAAAGGGCGACCGCCCGTTCAGCGACCGGCCGCGCGGTGATCGCGCGGATCGTCCTGACCGTGGGGATCGCCCGTCGCGCGCCTTTGGTGGCGAGGGCCGTTCGGAACGTCCGGCCGGTGATCGCTCCTATGGTGATCGCCCGCAGGGTGATCGTCCCCGTGGCGGCAAGCCCGGTGGCTTTGGCGGTGGCAAGCCCGGTTTCGGCGGCAAGCCGGCCGGCAGTCGCGGCAAACCCGGCGGCGGCAAGTCGTTTGGCGGCAAGCCCGGTGGTGGAAAGCCGTTTGGCGGCAAACCCGGTGGCGCGCCGCGCTCGGGCGGTCGTCCGGGCGGGGCCAAGCCACGCACGCCAAGAGGGTAGGGCCACATGCGGATCGTAGGTGGCGAATTCCGCGGCCGCGCCCTGGCCGCCCCGAAGTCGAACGACATCCGGCCGACCATCGACCGGACGCGCGAAAGCCTGTTCAACATTATCGGCCACGTCTATCCCGAGGCCGTCGACCAGGCGCGCGTCCTCGATCTTTTCGCCGGCACAGGCGCGGTGGGGCTTGAAGCCCTGTCGCGCGGATGCCGTGCGGCGCTGTTTGTCGAAAATGGCGTCGAAGGCCGTGGCCTGCTGTGGGAAAATATCGAGAGCCTCGGTCTGCATGGCCGTGCCCGTATTCTGCGGCGCGATGCCACCAAGCTCGGCACGGCTAACAATATCGAACCGTTCCAGTTCGTCTTCGCCGATCCGCCCTATGGCAAGGGTCTTGGCGAGGCGGCTTTATTGTCTGCGCATGAAGGCGGCTGGATCGCACCCGGCGCGCTGGCGATCCTGGAAGAGCGCGCCGATGCCACGGTCAGCGTCGATGCCTGTTTCAAGCCGCTTGAAAGCCGCAGCTTCGGCGATACGCGGATCGAATTTTTCCGCTACCAGCCGCAGTGAGAAAGTCTGGCCGATGAGCACCCGCCTCTCAATCCCGCATGCTCCGGCATTTCAGTCGGGACAGGAGCCGCGGGTGGCGGTGGCCTTCGGCGGCGGCGGTGCGCGCGGCATCTCGCATATCCAGATCATCGAGGCGCTGGACGAACTCGGCATCCGCCCGGTGGCGATTGCCGGTTCCTCGATCGGCGCCATCATGGGGGCCGCCATGGCGGCGGGTATGCGCGGCCGCGAGATCCGCGATTATACCCGCGCGACCGTCGGTAACCGCCGGCTGATCGCCAATCGCCTGTGGAGCCTGGGGCCCGCCAGCATGCGCGACCGGATCGGCGGCTTCCGGCTCGGCCATTTCAATCTGGAACCGATCCTCGGGGCCTTTCTGCCCGCCGCCGTTCCGGCAAATTTCGACGCGTTGCATATTCCGCTGAAAGTGACGGCGACGGATTATTACGGCCAGAAGGAAGTCATTCTCGAAGAGGGCGAACTGCTGCCGGCGCTGGCAGCCTCCGCCGCCATTCCCGCCCTGTTCATGCCCGTGCGTGTCAACGGCCGCATCATGATCGATGGCGGTATCCTCAACCCGATCCCCTACGACCATCTTCTCGATCTGGCCGATATCGTCATCGGCGTCGATGTCGTCGGCGGCCCCGAAGGCGACGGCACCCATATGCCCAACCGCATCGACAGCCTGTTCGGCGCCAGCCAGCTGATGATGCAGGGCTGTATCGCGCTGAAACTGAAACTGCATCCGCCGCATATCTTCCTGCGCCCGCGCGTCCACCGCTTCGGCATTCTCGATTTTCATAAGGTCGACGAGATCCTCGATGAGTCGAGCGAGATCAAGGAGGAGTTGAAGCGCTCCGTGGATGCCCTGCTGACGGTGGCGGCGAACGGGTAGGGTGCTTGCCCTATATCGCAGGCGCTCTGGAATGCCGCCCTCCGGCAGGTTATATGTGCTGCCAGCGCATTTTTGTTCGGAGCGGCCATGAGTGTCGTTGCCAAAATCCTGAAAAGGCCTGTTGCGGCGCCGGATCGTTATCCGGAACTGGCGGTATTGCTTGCGCGCATCCGGAAGGAATATGAGCCGGTCGATGTCGTCCTCTACGGTAGCCAGGCGCGTGGCGAGGCGACTGCTCAAAGCGACTGGGACCTGAAGGTCATCGTTGCCGACGATGCCCCGGAACGCCTTTTCTCGCCCATGCTCGGCTGGCGTGTTCAGGAAGGGTCGGGCGTTTACGCCGATGTGACCTGCACGCGCCTGTCGGATTTTCGAGCGGATCTCAATGTCGCGAACTCGGCCGCGCGCGAGATCGCCGATGACGGTATAGTTCTCGATGTCCGCTGATCTTCATATCGCCAACGCATTGCGATTGGCCCATGACGATCTGGAGGCGGCACAAGCCCTTGCGGCAATCGAAAACCGGAATGATGCCTACCACGCCCAGCAGGCAGCGGAGAAAATACTGATCGCCCTGCTGACCTCGGAAGGGATCAAGGCGGATCGTAAAGACGCGCATCGGCCTGATGTCCTGCAGGGCCTCCTGCCGGATGCCAATCCTTTCAAGCACAAGTTCAAGCCTGTTCTCTTTCTGACCATCTATGCCACAACCTACCGTTATCCCAAGGATGCCGGCCGCCTTCCCGCCAAGGCAGATAGCCACGAACTTGGTGTAGCGATGAACACGATAAGGCAGCTACTGAACGAGGCCGCTACTCACTTCGGTGTCGGTTTGACCGATAGCGACAAAATCCCTGCGGCTTGTTTTGCCGCGCCACGCCATTGATCTTTCACCACTTCCCGATCGCCACCTTCTTCGCCTCGTCCTCCGTGATTTCCTCTCCCACGCTGCCGCGTTTCGGCTTCATCAGCGGCTCCGGTCTGACAGGCTGGTTGTGCAGCATGTCGCGGCCGGCGGAAAGGCCTTCGACCGCCTGCAATTGCAGCCTGAATTCGTCGCGCTTGCGGATATCGTCGCCGATCGCCTCGGCATCGGCTTCCGTCATGCCGAGCGCCTCCAGCGTGCGGCGGCCGAACAGCAGGCCGGATTCCAGCGTTTCGCGCAGCTCGTATTCCACGCCCTTGCCGCGCAGCTCGATCGTGTGGATGCGGTCATAGGAACGCACGAACAGGCGGCTATTGGGAAACTCCTTGGAGATCAGATCGACGATGCGGTCGGTGGTTTCGCGCTTCTGAGTCAGGACGGCAACGATCTTTGCTTTCTCGATCCCGGCCGATTGCAGCACGTCGCGGCGGGTGCCATCGCCGAAATAGATGCGGAAGCCGAACAGCGCCGCCTGGCGGATGCGGTCCGGGCTGTCGTCGATGACGGTCACCGAGCGGCCACCGGCCAGCAGGATCTGCGACGCGATCTGTCCGAAGCGTGAAAAACCGATGATCAGCACATCGGCCCCGGCGCCCTCGAAATCCTCCTCCAGTTGCTCGGCGCGCGCTTCCTGCTTGCCGATCAGTCTGCGCGCCAGAAGCGAACCGAGCGGCGTCAGCGCCATGGAAAGCGTCACGCTGGCGATCAGCAGCGAGGTCGCGTCCTGCGACAGCAGGCCGGCGGCGGTCGCGGTCGTGAACAGCACGAAGCCGAACTCGCCACCTTGCGGAAGAAGGAAGGCGATGCGCACGGCATCCGCATGCGAGGAGCCGCCGAGCCGCGAGATGAGATAGAGGACGGCGGCCTTCGCCAGCATGAACAGCGGCACGGCCGGCAGGATGATCGCCAGATTGTCGACGATCGCGGCGAGATCGAGCGACAGGCCGACGGCCATGAAGAACAGGGCGAGCAGCAGGCCGCGAAACGGTTCGATATCCGCTTCCAGCTCGTGCCGGTAGGAGGATTCCGACAGCATGACGCCGGCAAGAAACGCACCCATCGCCATCGAAAGCCCAACTGCCTGCATGGCGACGGCCGCCCCTAGAACGACGAGAAGGGCGGCTGCGATCATAACCTCGCGGGCACCGGTCCGCGCAATGATCTGGAACATCGGCGTCAGCAGGTATCGTCCGGCCATGATGACGGCACCGATCGCGCCGATCGCGACGGCAACGTCCTGAAGCACCGGCGTCGTGTCGTTCTCGGGCCCGGATCCCAGAATGGTGACAAGCGCCAGCAGCGGCACGATCGCCAGATCCTGAAACAGCAGAATGGAAAAGGCGCGCTGGCCGTAGCGCGTATTGGTGTCGCCGTTGTCCTGAAGGATCTGCAGGGCAAAGGCGGTGGAAGACAGCGCCAGCCCGAAACCGGCGATCAGCCCACCGCGCCAGCCGGCCATGCCGGTAAGATAGGCCAGCGCCGACAGGACAAGGCCGGTGGCGACCACCTGCGCCGTCCCGAGAACGAAGACGTCGCCGCGCATCTGCCACAGGCGCGAGGGTTTCAGCTCGAGCCCGATGATGAAGAGCAGGAACACGACGCCGAGTTCCGACACATGCAGGACCTCGCCGGCATCGGTGATCGTGTGCAGGATCGGGCCGATGACCACGCCCGCCGCCAGATAGCCGAGCACGGTTCCAAGGCCGAGCTTGCGGAACAGCGGTGCCGCCAGCACGGCGCCACCGAGCAGAAGCAGGGTTTCGGTAAACAGGGGTTCGGGCGCGGCCATTCAAGTCTCATCATGCAGGAGTGAAGTGGGCGGTTCCCAAGAAAAGCTGGTACGCCCTTGATGCGTCATGTAGTGCACAATAAATGGATTCGGAACGAAAGGCCCCTTCATGTCCGCTGAAATCGATTCCGAAAATCTTCTTTCCCGCGCCTCAGAACTGATCGACCGCGCCGTAAAGGCGGGGGCCGACAAGGCCGATGCCGTGATCGTGCGCTCGCGTTCGCGCTCCGTCAGCGTCCGGCTGGGCAAGGTGGAAGGCACGGAATCGTCGGAAAGCGACGATTTCTCGCTGCGCGTCTTCATCGGCAACAGGGTGGCGAGCGTGTCGGCCAATCCCGGCTTCGACATCAAGGTCCTGGCGGAGCGCGCCGTCGCCATGGCCAGGGTCTCGCCAGAGGATCCCTTTGCCTGCCTGGCCGACGAGGGCGATCTGGCGCATTCCTATCCGGATCTTCAACTCTTCGATGCGACCGAAGTCTCCACCGACCAACTGCGCGATGCTGCCCTTGCCGCCGAACAGGCAGCGCTGGATGTGCCGGGCGTCACCAATTCGTCGGGCGCCGGAGCGTCCGCCGGGGCCGGCGGTCTGGTTCTCGTCACCTCGCACGGTTTCTCCGGCTCCTATATGGGCAGCCGTTTCGGCCATTCGGTCAGCGTTATTGCCGGCGAAGGCACGAAGATGGAGCGCGATTACGATTTCGACAGCCGCCTCTATTACGCCGATCTTGACAATCCCGCGCTGATCGGCCGGCGCGCCGGCGAGCGCACCGTCGCCCGCGTCAATCCGCGTCAGGTCGATACCGGCAGCAATGTCACGGTGGTTTTCGATCCGCGCATCGCCCGCGGTTTCGTCGGCCATATCGCCGGCGCCATCAACGGTGCCTCGGTTGCCCGCAAGACCAGCTTTCTGCGCGACAGGATGGGGCAGCAGGTGCTTAAGGCCGGGCTCAGCATTACCGACGATCCGCTCATCGTGCGCGGCTCGTCCTCCCGTCCCTTCGATGGCGAAGGTGTGAAGGGCGAGCGCATGGTGATGATCGAGGACGGTGTGCTGAAACACTGGTTCCTGTCCACCTCCACCGGCCGCGAACTTGGGCTGCCCACCAATGGCCGCGGCGTGCGCGGCGGCACCTCGGTATCGCCGGCCTCGACCAATCTGGCGCTGGAGCCGGGCGATATCGGCCCGCAGGACCTGATCCGCCAGATCGGCACCGGTTTCTACGTCACCGAACTGATCGGCCAGGGCGTCAACATGATCACGGGCGAATATTCGCGCGGCGCCACCGGTTTCTGGATCGAGAATGGCGAACTCTCCTTCGCCGTTTCGGAAGTCACCATCGCCTCCAACCTCAAGGACATGTTCATGCGGCTGACGCCGGCAAGCGATATCGACCGCAAGTTCGGGACGGCCTCGCCCACCATCGCCATCGAGGGCATGACGCTGGCCGGACGCTGACGATGACGGAAAGCGACCGCTGGAGCGCCGATCTCGACCTCATCCGCGATGCCGCAAGGCAGGCAGGCGAGGTCGCGCTCGGCTTTTTCGGCCAGTCGCCGGAAGTCTGGTGGAAGAATGCGGACCAGTCGCCCGTCAGCGCCGCCGATTTTGCCGCCAATGACCGCCTGCAGGCGGTGCTGACTGCGGCGCGCCCGCATTACGGCTGGCTGTCGGAAGAAACCGACGACAATCCGGCCCGGCTTTCGACGGAAACCGTCTTCGTGGTCGATCCGATCGACGGCACCCGCGGCTTCATCAACGGCGCCACCAACTGGTGCGTGAGCGTTGCCGTCGTGCATCGCGGCGCGCCCGTGGCCGGCGTCCTCTTCGCGCCTGCGCTGGGCGAGGAATTTTCCGCCGTGATTGATGGTCCGGCGCAAAAGAATGGTGCAGCGATTTCGGTTGCCGATCACCGTCCCGACGACGTGTTCAATATCGCCGCCTCGGCCGAGATGGTGGAAAAGTTCGAGCCGGAATATCGCAGGCTTCTAAGCCGCGTCAAACACGTGCCCTCGCTCGCCTACCGGCTGGCCATGGTGGCGGATGGCCGTATCGACGGCACGCTGGTCGCCCGCAATTCCCATGACTGGGATCTGGCGGCGGCCGACCTGATCCTGTCGCGGGCGGGCGGCAGCCTCGTCCAAACCGATGGCAGCCGCCTCGTTTACAATCGCGAAACCGTAAAGCACGCGACGCTGTTTGCCGGCGGTCGATCGGTCATCGAAAGCCTGCTCGCGCAGGCCCGTTCGGGTTGACCTTTGAGGCGAAATCCAGCAATGACAGGCAAATAAGGCAGGCCCTGATTTTCACTCGTTTGCAAGAGATCGACATGACCGAGACCACCGAAAAGAAACAGCTTCTGCATCTGGTTTTCGGGGGTGAGCTTTCCGACCTCTCCGACGTTCAGTTCCGCGATCTGTCCGGCCTTGATATCGTCGGCATCTTCCCCGATTACGCGTCCGCACTGACCGCCTGGAAGGCCAAGGCGCAGCAGACCGTCGACAACGCCCACATGCGCTATTTCATCGTGCATATGCACCGTCTGCTCGACCCCAGGACAACCGGCCTGTAAGCACCGGCAAAAGGTCCCGGCCGCGCCTGTGGGCAACGGGCGCGCCGCGGCGGCTATCCCTTTTTTTGACGTATTTGTGCAGCAGAACGCGGACGATATAAGCAAGACGAGCTTGGGGGCTGGGCAATTGGCGTGGATGGCAACGGATCGGAGAATGATGCGATGAGCAAAGGCTTGGCGCGCATCGCTTTGACCGGATACCGGATCGCCGGCGTCATCGCCTATCCGCTGACCGGCGGTTATCTCACCTATCGCGCCGTCAAGGGCAAGGAAGATCGCCAGCGCCGGCTGGAACGCTTCGGCTATGCCAGTCAGCCGCGCCCTTTCGGGCCGCTCGTCTGGGTCCATGCCGCAAGCGTCGGAGAAACGCTTGCCGTCATTCCGCTGATCCGCGAATTCGGCCGCCGCGGCATCCATGTTCTTCTGACCACGGGAACGGTCACCTCCGCCGCGCTGGTGGAAAACCGCCTCGGCAGCGAGGTCATCCACCAATATGTGCCGCTCGACGTCAAATTCGCCATCAAGCGCTTCCTCCGCTACTGGCGCCCGGATGCTGCGATCACAGCGGAGTCGGAAATCTGGCCGACCACGATCGCCGAACTCACGCGCCGCCAGGTCCCGCAGATCCGCGTCAATGCCCGCATTTCTGATCGCTCCTTCGATCGCTGGAGGAATTTCGGCGCGATCGCCGAACAGCTGTTCGGCAAGATGGCGCTGGTCGTCGCCCGTTCCGAGATCGATGCCGAACGGTTCCGCGATCTCGGCGCCTGGCCCGTCACCGTATCGGGCAATCTGAAGGGCGATACCGACCCGCCGCCCTGCGACGAGACCCTTCTTTCCACCTATCGAAGCCAGATCGGCGAACGCAGGACATGGGCGGCCATCTGCACGTTCGAGGGCGAGGAAGCGGCCGCCGCCACCGTGCACAAGGCGCTGAAACCCCGCAACGACCAGCTGACCATCATCGTCCCGCGCCATCCCGAACGGGGGGACGCCATCGAGGCCATGCTGGTCGAACAGGGGCTGAAGGTCGCCCGCCGTTCGCGCGGCGATGACATCACGCCCGAGACGGACGTGTTCCTGGGCGACAGTATCGGCGAGATGGGCATGTACCTGCGCCTCACCGAAATCTCCTTCGTCGGCCGCTCGCTCACGGCCGAAGGGGGGCAGAACCCGATCGAATCCGCCATGCTCGGCTGCGCCGTACTGTCCGGCAGCAATGTCCAGAATTTCCGGGACACCTATCAGCAGCTGATCCGCAGAGGCGGCGCGCGGATGATCCGTGATGCCGAAATGCTGGCCAAGGCGGTACATTACCTCCTGACCAACGATATCGCCCGTCGTACCATGATCGATGCCGGCCAGGAGGCCATTCAGGATATGCGCGGCGCGCTGTCGGCCACCGTCAAGGCGCTGGAACCCTATATCAATCCGCTCGCCGTATCCGCCGCCCTGCAGCCCAAGACGGCTGCACAATGACGCTGCCCAATGACGGCTGCGCGATAATGACCGATCCCGATCTTTCAGCCATCCCCGATTTTTCCGGCATAAAAGCAATCCTGTTCGACAAGGACGGCACGCTCCTGCGCTATGACGAAAGCTGGGGGCCGGTAAACCGTGCGGCGGCGCGCATCGCCGCTGCCGGCAATGCCGTGCTCGAAGCACGGCTTCTGGCAGCCGGCGGCATGGATGATGCCTCCGGTCACACGCGCGCCGACAGCCTGTTTGCCGCCGGCAGTGCCGCCGATATCGCCCGCGGTCTCGTCGCCGCCGGTTCGCCGCTCGATGTCGCGGATCTGACGCAAAGGCTCGATGCGCTGTTTCTGGGCGCAGCCGACCAATCCGTGCCGGCGACCGACCTGTCGGCCTTGTTCGGCCGGCTGAAGGCCCGTGGCTTCAAGCTCGGCGTTGCGTCCAGCGACAACGAGGCCGCCATTCACGCGACCGCCCGGCGTTTCGACTTCGCCCGCCATCTCGATTTCGTCGCAGGCTACGACAGCGGCCACGGTGTCAAGCCGGAACCGGGCATGCTGCTGGCCTTTGCCCGCGCGGTCGGCGTGGAGCCACGCCAGGTCGCCATGGTGGGCGACAACAAACACGACATGCATGTCGGCGCGTCCGCCGGTGCCGGTTTGAAGATCGCGGTGCTGACCGGCACGGGCACGACCGAGACCTTGTCGCCGCTTGCCGATATCGTGCTTGCGGATATTACGCTGATCGAAGATCTTTTGCCGTGAACTTGCCTTTTGTCCAGTTCTGCCGTTTGTAGCGGCCGACGGAAACTGAAGTGCTGCTCGCGGTTCTAAGGGGCCCGCCGCGCTTTGGAAAAGGACAGAGACGTTAAGATGGTTTCGGAAGCGCCGCCATTCTGGTGGACAAAGGCGGACTGGCGCGCCTGGGGTCTTTCCCCGATCTCCTTTCTCTATGGCCGTATCGCCGGCCGCCGCATGCGCAGGGCGCGGCGCGGCCACGTTCCCGTTCCCGTCATCTGCATCGGCAATTTCACCGTCGGCGGCGCCGGCAAGACCCCGACCGCCATCGCCATCGCCCGTGCCGCCACCGCCCGTGGGCTCAAACCCGGTTTCCTCAGCCGCGGTTACGGCGGCTCGCTCGACGTCGTCACCATGGTCGATCCGCACCATCACCGCGCAGATGCGGTCGGCGACGAGGCCTTGCTTTTGGCCCGCGAAGCGATGACGGTGATTTCCCGGCGCCGCGTGGATGGTGCGAAAAGGCTCGTTGCGGAAGGAGCCGAGATCATCATCATGGATGACGGCTTCCAGAGCGCCAGACTGGAGCTTGATTTCGCGCTCGTCGTCATCGACAGCAATCGCGGTATCGGCAACGGGCACTTAGTGCCCGGCGGCCCGGTGCGGGCGCCGATACCTGAGCAGATGCGGCAGATGTCGGCCATGCTCAAGGTCGGCACCGGTCCGGCGGCGGATGCGCTGGTGCGCCAGGCGGCGCGCGCCGGCAAGCCGGTGCATGTCGCAACCGTTGTGCCACGCCCGTCCCCGTCGCTAGCAAACCGCCATGTCCTCGCCTATGCCGGGATTGCCGATCCTGAGAAATTCTACCGCACGCTGACGGGTCTCGGCGCCGCCATCGTCGAGCGCCGCGCCTTTCCGGATCATCATCACTTCACCGAGGACGAGATCGACGACCTCCTCAAGGATGCCGCCAGACAGGATCTCCTGCCGGTCACGACGGCCAAGGATGCGGTGCGGCTCGCCGGTCGTGGAGGCCAGGCGCAGGCATTGGCCGACAAGACCGAAGTGGTGGAGATCGACATGGTGTTCGACGACCCTCATACCCCCGGTCACATCATCGATGCCGCCATCGCCCATTGCCGCCTGCGGCTGTTGAAGGCGAGATAGGTGGCGTCAGGCGCGTTTCTGGTTGGGCAGGATGCCGGCGCGCTTGTCGGCTTCGAGCGAGGCCGCGCAATCGGCATAGGGTTCCTGCCGCGCAACGCTCCAGTAGCGCAGTTCGTCGAGCGGAATGTTTGCGCCCGTCATGGCGCAGACGACGAAGGAACCGGACGTGACGATCTGGTAGTCGCCGTCGAGATAACGAAGTTTCGCCTCGCGAAAACCCGCGCCTTCAAAACGGTTCATCCTGTGTCTCCTGCCGAAAATCTTCGATCCGAAAATCATGGTGGTGTGATTAGCGCGAAGGGAAGGGGATGGAAAGGGGATGCCATCATCACGGAAGAGATGGCCCGAATTTTCCCGGCCATCAACCGCGCTCTCGTGTGTCGCTCAATGGTGGCCCGTTGACGGCTGGTGGCGGCCCTGGTGGCGGGATAGTCGCGACCCCGCCGAAAACGGTCGGTCGCAGTCGGCGCGGCGCGCCGTTATCGGTTGCCCAACTGCGCCCGCCCAACTGCGCACGACCAACTGCAACCGTTCAACTGCGCCCGAACAAGCGCTCGATATCCGTCAGCTTCAACTCGATATAGGTCGGTCTTCCATGGTTGCATTGGCCCGATCCCGGGGTTGCCTCCATCTCCCGCAGCAGCGCGTTCATCTCTTCGGGCTTGAGACGCCGGCCCGAGCGCACCGATCCGTGACAGGCCATGGTCGCCGCCACATGTTCCAGCCGGCCCTTCAGTCCGCCCGCCGTGTTCCATTCCGCCACCTCGTCGGCCAGATCGCGGATCATGTCGGAGGCATCGACCTCGCCGAGCATGGCCGGCGTTTCACGCACCGCGATCGCGCCGGGCCCGAAGCGTTCGATGGCAAGCCCGAGCCGGTCCAGGGCATCCGCATGCACCATCAGCCGGTCGCAGTCTTCCTCAGGCAGGTCGACGATTTCGGGGATCAGGAGAACCTGCGAGGCCAGCCGGTCGGCATCCAGCGCCTTGCGCATCGCCTCGAACACCAGCCGTTCATGCGCGGCATGCTGGTCGACGATGACGAGACCGTTTTCCGTCTGCGCGACGATGTAGTTTTCGTGCAGTTGCGCGCGCGCAGCACCCAGCCGGTGGCGCACCGGTTCGTCCCTCATGGCCGGGGCCTCGAAATGGTCGGCGCGCGCGCTCGGCATGGTCATCGCGTCGAAGCCGCTCTGCCGTTCGGCAAAACCCGGCTGGAACGGTCGTGACGGCGAGGTGGCGGCGCTCCAGGGCTCGCCCGGGGCGGCGGCAAAACGCGATTGCGCCCAAGCGCCTGCATAGCGGCTGCCGGCTCCACCAGGGCCAGAGCTGCCAAAGCCAGAGCCGCCAAAGCTGGATCCGCCTATCCCGGTCCCGCTCAAGCCAGTCCCGCCTATCCCGGTCCCACTCATGCCGGCCATGCGCTCGCCGGTGGCAGTGTCGCCCGCTTGCCCGGCAAAACCGTGTGACGGATAGCCGCCCGGTGCTTCCCGCCGGAATGCCCGCAGCAGGCCGCTTGCCCCGGTTGTTGCCGCCCGGTCGCCTTCGCGCGCCAAAGCCTGCCGGATGGCGCCGACGATCAGGCCGCGCACGAGACCGGGATCGCGGAAGCGCACGTCGGACTTGGCGGGGTGCACATTGACGTCCACCAGCGCCGGATCGAGCCCGATGGAAAGCACCGCGATCGGATAGCGGCCGGACGGAATGGTTTCGGCATAGGCGCCGCGGATCGCCGAAAGCAGGAGCTTGTCCTGCACCGGCCGGCCGTTGACGAACATGTATTGATGGCCGGAATTGCCGCGGTTGAAGGTCGGCACGCCGGCAAAACCGGTAAGCGTCACATCCTCGCGCGCCGCATCGATCTCAATCGCATTGTCCTTGAACTCGGCGCCCAGGATCTGCGCCATGCGGGCGAGGTGATCGTCGCCGGTGGCCGGCAGGTCGAGCGTCGAACGGTCCGGCCCCGACAGCACGAAGCGAACCTTGGGAAAGGCAATGGCCATGCGCTTGACGACTTCGGTGATGGCTCCGGCCTCGGCCTTTTCGGTCTTCAGGAATTTGAGGCGGGCGGGGGTGGCGAAAAAGATGTCGCGCACTTCCACCACCGTGCCGGCATTGGCAGCGGCCGGTCTGACGGCGGATGTCTTGCCGCCGACGACGCTGACCTCGTAACCTTCCGGCGCGCCCTGCTGGCGGCTGGTGATGGTCAGCCGCGCCACCGACCCGATCGAGGGCAGCGCCTCGCCACGAAAGCCGAGCGTGCGGATATCGTCGAGATGAACATCGATCTTGGACGTGCAATGGCGGCGCACGGCGAGTTCCAGATCGGCCGCATTCATGCCCGAGCCGTTGTCGGTGATGCGCATCAGGCTCTTGCCGCCGCCGGCCGTGGCGATCTCGATGCGCGTGGCGCCGGCATCGATGGCGTTTTCGATCAGCTCCTTGGCGGCGCTGGCCGGGCGCTCAATCACCTCGCCGGCAGCGATTTGGTTGATCAGCGTTTCTGAGAGAAGTTTGACGGGCATGGCGCCATTTTCGCGGATTTGGAAGGCCCTGCATAGGGCGGAGACGAGGGGCGTTCGAAAAATCCGAGGATTAATTCGACTTTAAGATAAACACCCTACACCTGCCCCGGGTAGCATGCCCGCCGAACTCTCCTCAAGGGCGTTTGCGATTGCCGGTCCGAGACGCCGATCCGCCATCCTTCGGGAATGCGGTCTTTGCGTCAAGCACTGCAGGAGATGAGCGGCGGGTGTAGCCTCCGGTTCTTGCCGGAGCGCTGTTGGGGTGCAGGAGTTCGTTTCGATGGATGATTTGACGTCCGAGGACGCAAACATTCAGTCCGCCATGCTGGATGTCGTTTCCGAATCCATTTCGGGCGCGTTCCTCATCTATGATCGCAACGACCTCATTCTGTTCGCCAGCCCGCAACTGCGCAATTTCTTCCCCGGGATCATGCCGGCCGCCGGCAGCCGCATGCGCGATTTCTTCGGCGCCGTCCACGATAGCGGCAAGCCCGCCGGTCGCGACGGGCTGGCGCGCGCCCAGCGCCTGCAATTGCCGCGCGAGGACTGGGTGGCCGAACAGATTGCCAGCCTGTGGAAGGAACGCTGCGAGACGTTGGAGCGCTGGGGCGCGGAACGCTGGATCTCCTATACCAAGCGACGCCTGTCCTCCGGCTATGGCGTGTGCATCCTGCGCGACGTGTCGGAAACCAAGAAGCGCGAGGACCAGTGGCGCGCCGATATGGAACGGGTGCAGGTCACCGAGGATATTCTCGACAACCTGCCTGTACCGGTTCTGGTCAAGGACCGCAATTTCCAGTTCGTTGCGGTCAACAAGGCGGCCTGCGAACTCTACGGCCTGCCGGCCACGGCCATTCTCGGCCGCCGCCTGTCGGATCTGCATACGTCCGACCTCGTCGAACGGCTCGATACCGTTGCCCGCCAGGTCATGGAAACCGGCATTACGCTGTCCTCGCCGGAACAGATGATCCGCGCCGATGGCCGCGAAGCCTCGATCGTCACCACGCGCTTTCGCATCGGCAAGCCCGGCCGGCATTTCATCGTTTCCGTCATCAACGATATTTCGGCGCTGGCCGAAACCGATTTCCCGCCGCTGCCCGGCGATGGACTGCCGAGCCTGGATTTCTCCGCCTGCGCCCAGGCCGGCGCGGGCGCCGCCCTGCCGAGCGATTGCCGCATCCTGCTCGTGACATCTGACAACGCGCTGGCCGCCGACGCGCTTGCCATCCTGTCGGCCGCCGGCATCGATTGTTCCCGCGTCGTCGATGCAGCGGAACTGGAAGTCTTTCTCGATATCGCCGCCGATGCCCGCGTGCGCGTTGATCTCGTTGTCGCCGATCCGGCTCTCGGTGCCTCAGCCCTGCGGCCTGCGCAGCAATACGGGATCGATCGTCTGGCGCTCGATCCCGCCGTGCTGCGCGGCGATCTGATCGGCGCGCTTGCCGACCATTTCGCCCAGCAGGCCAAGGCCGATCCGGCGCATGCGCGGCAGGACGACGACGACTGGCGCATCGAAGGCGAACCGGCGCTCGACGTGCTGGTGGCCGAGGACAATGCCGTCAACCAGATCGTCTTTTCGCAGATCCTCGAGGGGCTCGGCTATCGCTACCTCGTCGCTGCCGACGGCGAAGAGGCCGTAAGGCTCTGGCAGGAAAAGCGGCCGCGCGCCGTGCTGATGGATATTACCCTTCCCAGGCTCAACGGTTTCGAGGCGACGCGGCACATCCGCAAACTGGAAGACGGCTCCGCTGCCACCGCCATTATCGGCGTCCTGCAGCCGGCCTTCGAAAACGATCGAGAGCAATGCCAGCAGGCCGGCATGGATGCGGTCGTCATCAAGCCGGTCAGCAGCGATGCGGTGGCAGCCGTGTTCAGGGCGCTGGGTCTGCTGCGCGAGCCGGGCCCGGCTGGCATGGATGCTGACAGAGGGAGCGGCGAGGTCGGCTTCGACGCCTCTGCCATGGGCCATGAAGGTCGGACCGATCGCTCCGAAAGCTGGCGGCGCGATGCCGACGCGGGGCGCGGCCATGCAATCCTCTCCGTCTGATCGGCTGTTCCGGCTGAGCTACGGCTTTGTTAATCTTTTCGTTTCATCCTCATGGCAGCCTTAAGGTGATATGGGATCATGAAATGAAGTTGGCGGGCCCTCAGCTGCCTCAGGTCAGCCATAACGAATTGCAGGCCATGGCCTACAGCGATCCGCTGACCGGGCTTGGCAACCGTTACCGGCTGCGCGACAAGGTGCGCATGCTGGCGGCCG
The DNA here is from genome assembly GCF_050275975.1 of Neorhizobium sp. NPDC001467. NCBI lineage: Bacteria > Pseudomonadati > Pseudomonadota > Alphaproteobacteria > Hyphomicrobiales > Rhizobiaceae > Neorhizobium > Neorhizobium sp. NPDC001467. Next base: position 38,970 of record NZ_JBNNPS010000015.1, read on the forward strand.
AACGCGCCGACGATCCGGCCCCTTTCGCCATCTGCATCGCCAATCTCGACGGTTTCAAGCCGATCAACGACCTGTTCGGCGCCGAAGCCGGCGACGAGATCCTCTGCCAGGTCGGCCACCGGCTGAAAGCCTGCATTCCCGATGGCGCCACCGTGACCCGTCACGAGGGCGACGAATTCGCCTTCGTCTTCCCGCTGGTCTTTGAAAAGATCGGTGCCGAACGCATCGGCCAGATGATCAAGGACGTGCTGTCGGCGCCCTATGATCTCGGCGACCGCAACGTGCGCCTGTCCTCCTCGTTCGGCTTTGCCATCTATCCCTTTGCCGGAGAAGAGTTCGAGGATCTTCTCAAAAGCGCCGAGACCGCGCTCTACCGCTCCAAGCGCCGCGGTCGCGGCCAGATCACCGTCTATTCCCAGGAGATCGCGCAGGAGATGAAGCGCGCGACGCAGCTCGAACAGGCACTGCGCAACGCCATCATCGCCGACGCCGTCGACGTGCATTTCCAGCCGATCGTGCGGTTGCGCGATGGGGCGGTGCTCGGCTTCGAGGCGCTGGCGCGCTGGATCGATCCGGATCTCGGCTTTGTGTCGCCGGCCGCCTTCGTGCCGCTTGCCGAAGAGCGCGGCTTCATCGACGCCCTGTCGGAAACCCTGTTGCGCAAGGCCGCGGAAGCGGCGCTGTCGTGGCCGCGCGAACTGTTCCTGTCCTTCAACCTGTCTTCGGCGCAGCTGATGGATCCCGGCACGGCGCGCACAATGCTGGCGACGCTTGCCCGTGTCGGCCTCGATCCCAACCGCGTCGAGCTGGAAATCACCGAAACGGCGGTGATGACCTCGGCCGATACCGCCCATCGCATCATCACCGAACTGCGTCAGGCCGGAGTGCGCATCTCGCTCGACGATTTCGGCACCGGCCAGTCCAGTCTCGGACGGCTTCGCGATTTCACCTTCGACAAGGTCAAGATCGATCGCGCCTTCGTCTCGCGCATCACCACCGACCGCGCCTCCGAACATATCATCAAGGCGATCGTCGCCATGTGCGACGGGCTCGATCTGCAGGTGGTGGCGGAGGGCATCGAGGAAGTGGCGGAGGCTGAAAAGCTTAAAGGTCTCGGCTGCGGCATGGGCCAGGGCTATTACTACGGCCGCCCCGCCGACGGCATGGCGACGTTGCGTTACCTCGAGGCACATTACCGCGAATTCGCGCGTATCGAGCGCATCACGGCCTGAATCGGACATCCAGAAACAACCGCCCGACCCCAAAATCTGGAAATGAAAAAAGGGCGATGCCGAAGCACCGCCCTTTGCAGGGGGACCTATAACGTGTCCCTCGGTCCTGACTGCCGGGCCTTACGGTCTGGCAGGCGTTGCCGGGGTAGTGGCGTTATCGGCCGGAGCCGCGCCCGGTGCTGCCGGGGTTGCGGTGGAAGACGTGCTGGTTGCGTCCGTGCCGGAGTTTGCGGCCGTCTGCTGTTCCGACAGCGTCATGAACTTCGGCGCCGACTGCAGCGTTTCTGCCGTTTCGGTGGTCGTCAGGCGGATGTCGTTGTCTTCACGCATCACCTTGACCTTGTCGAGCGGAAGGGCAACGTTCTTTTCGCCGATGCCCAGGAAGCCGCCAACACCGACCACGGCGGCAACGATACGGCCGTCTTCTTCCATGATCAGGTCGTTGACCTCACCGATGCTCTTGTCTTCGGCATTATAGATCGACTTGCCCATATAGTCGCTGGCAGCGACCTGGGTAGCGGCCTGTTCGGTCATATAGGTACCGGAAGCGGCACCGCTATCGGCCGAATTCATCGGTGCTGCCGGCTTTGCCATCGGGTCGGCCGGAGCATTCGTCATCGGAGCGGCCGGAGCGGTCTGCTCGGCCGGCGCTGCCGGAGCGGGCGCCGTGGTCTGGGCGAATGCCGGAGCAATCGCGGTGGATGCCATCAATGCGGCGGCTGCCATCGTGGTAAGGATCTTGCTCATATCAAACCTGCCTTTCTCTGGTGGGAGGCTGGGCGTCTGAAAGATCACCCGGCCGGATCGCAAGGAGAATGGCAGGACGGTACAATTGGTTCCGATTTTAGTGGTTAAAAAATAGGCGCAAACCTGCGGAACATTTGAGCAGCCCGCAGGTTTGCGCCTCTCGGCAATTACCCGAACCTCGCGCGTGGAAGCCGTCCGATCACAGACGGTAATCCGGCTCGAACCGGCCTTTGACCGTGATGCCCAGATCGATCAGATGACCGGCCTGCGGGTCGGCGGCGCGGGCCTCATCATCCAGACCCTGCCACGCGGATGTGACCAGCAGACGGCTGGCATCCGAGCCGAAGAAGGCCGGGCAGCTCGGCTGTGAGACCGGCACGTCGTAGCGCGCGATCAGGCTGCCGTCCGGGTCATAGCAATCCACCACCGACAGGCCCCAGCGGGCGTTCCAGATGAGGCCTTCGGCGTCGCAGACGGCGCCGTCCATGCCGCCGGATGCACCATGATTGTCGATCAGCACCGAGGCTTCGCCGACCGGAAGGCCGGTCGCGGCATCGAGCGTCACCCGCATCAGGCGGTTGATTGCGGTATCGACGAAATAGCCGGTCGCGCCATCGGGCGAAAAGCAGATGGCGTTGGTGATGCTCATCGCGTCATAGAGTTTCGTCACAGTCCCGCGCGCGACATGGTAGATCGCCCCTTTGCCGTCCTCGCCGTTGCGGCCCATCGTGCCGATCCACAAGGCGCCGGACGGATGCACGCGGCCGTCATTGGAGCGATTGCCGGGCCTGTCCGGCTCGAGTTCCACATAGGGGGTGAAGGCGCCGCTTGCCGTATCGCGGATGACGAGGCCCTGATCGGTCGCGATCAGCTGCCGACCGTCATCGATACGGGCGAGAACGCTGCCCATGAACGGCAGTGGATGAACCGCCGTCTCGCCGCTTGCCGCATCGCATTCGTGCAGTTTCCGGCCGACGATGTCGAACCACCAGATCTTGCCGGTGTGCGGATCGAAGGTCGGGCCCTCGCCAAGCTCGCTCGCGGTGGCGGCAAGAACCGAACCCTTGAACGGAATGTTTTCTACAGCCATGCCTCAGCCTCCGTTCCGCGCCGCGATGGCGGCATCGTAGGCGGCAATCGTCACCGTCGCCCGCTCGCGGATTTCGGCCGCCGACATGCCCGGCTTGTAGAGGCTGGAGCCGAGGCCGAAAGCCAGGATGTCGGCATCGACATAGGCGCCGAAATTCTTCTCAGACACGCCGCCGACAGCCGCGATCAGAAGCTCCGGCGGCAAGACGGCGCGCATCGCATTGATGCCCGATGGCCCAAGCACGCTTGCCGGAAAGAATTTCAGGCCGGTCGCCCCGGCCCTTGCCGCCGCCAGCGCTTCCGTCGCGGTAAACACGCCGGGCAGGGTCACCATGCCCTTTGCCGCCGCTGCCTCGATCACGGCCGGTTCCACATTCGGGCTCACCATCAGCCTGCCGCCGGCCGCATCGAGCGCATCGACCTGCTCGACGGACAGAACCGTGCCGGCGCCGATCAGCACATCGGCCGGCGCCATTTTCGCGGCCGTCTCGATCGAGCGGAACGGATCGGGGGAATTGAGCGGGATCTCGATCGCCGTAAAGCCGGTCTCGATCAGCGTTCCGACAATGGCCTGCGCCTCGCCGGGCTTGAGACCGCGCAGGATCGCCACCAGCGGGCGCTGCATGGCGGGAAAGGGAATTCGGGTCATGTTCATGTCCTTAATGGGTTCCGGCGAAAACGGCGCGCGCCGCCTGCGACAGGCCGCGGCGCACCGCGTCGTCGGCATCGACAGTGTTATAGGGCAGGTTCAGCGTATCGAAAGCGGCCTGGTAGAGATCCGACAGGCGGCCCGAGACGATCAGCCGGATCGGCGCATCGAGCTTGCGGCGCTGCCAGCCATCCGCCATGCCGCCGGCAATTTCCGCGCCGATCAGCGTGCCTGACAGGCGTGCAGCTGCGCCCGTCGCATCCAGCCCGTCGAGCAACTGGCCGGAGCGCACGGTAAAGACCAGGTTGGTGGCCCGCGCGGGCTCTTCGAACACCGCGCCGACGGCTGCCAGAAAGGCGGGGTGGCTACCGTCGAATGCGCCGGCCTCGGCGAGCGCGTGGCTCAGGATCGTATGTTTCGAGATCACATCGAACAGTTCGCCGGTCATGAAACTGGCAAAGCCGCTTACCGTCTCGCCGGAAAGCCGGACCCATTTGGAATGCGTGCCGGGCATGCAGAACAGCTGCTCTCCCGAAACCGACGGATCGCGAGCGCCGAGCAGCTGGGTTTCTTCGCCACGCATAACGTCCGGTGCAGCACCCCTTTGGGCAATGCCGGGCAGGATACGGATGTCGCGTTGCGCATCGCGCACGACCGCCGCCGCCGTCAGGACGGCGGGGAGGGGGGCCGGGACATCGACATAGCCGGCCTCGACCCAGCCCTGTCGTGCACCTGCCATGCCGCAGATGATGACCGGCAGGTCGCGCGGCGCCGAAAGTGCGGCGAGATGGCTTTCGAGAATGCCGGAAAAGCCGGTCTTTGCAGCGGTGGTCATGCCTTCGCCGCTGCGGCGCTCGCCAACCACGCCGCCATCGGCATCGATCAGCCATAGCCGAAAACTGCTTGTGCCCCAGTCCACCGCGGCATAGGCCGGGCGCCGCTCAGGTGATGTCGTCACAAAATGCCTCCGTCGATGATGATCCATTGGGCCGTCATGGCAGAAGAAGCCGCCGAGGCCAGAAACAGGGTGGGCCCGGCAAGGTCCTCTGCCACCAGCATGCGTTTGAGGCACTGGCGCTCGATCATCGCCGCGATCGACTGATCGGTCAGCCAGAGACGTCTCTGCCGCTCGGTGACGATCATGCCGGGCAGAATGGCGTTGACGCGGATATTGTCCTTGCCCAGCCGGCCGGCAAGACTTTTCGTCAGCCCCAGAATACCTGCCTTGGCCGTGGCATAGGCCGGCAGTTCGCCCATGTTGAGCATGAAGGCGATCGACGAGAAATTGACGATCGAACCGCCGCCGCGGGCCCGCATGTGTGCAACCGCCGCCTGGGCGGTGAAGAAGACCGGTTTCAGGTTGATCGCCAGATTGGCGTCCCAGTCGGCGTCGCTGACGGTTTCGAGATCCTGCCGGTCGTCGCGGGCGGCATTGTTGACGAGCACGTCCAGTCCGCCCAGCAGGCGCGCCGCCTCGTCGACCGCATTCCGTGCGGCCTGCGTGTCGGCAAGATCGGCTTCGATGAAATGCACCGGATGCCGGGCGGTTTGCGACAGCGTCTGCGCCAGCAACCGGCTTTCGCTGACGGCGATATCGATAAACGCGACGCGGCAGCCTTGCGCGACAAAGGCCGCGGTCAGCGCCGCACCAATGCCCGTGCCGCCGCCGGTTATCAGCACGCAACGGTCCTCGAGATCGCGATGAAGAACGGAAGAAGCCGTCACTGTATGGCCGCCATAGCAGGGGTTGCAATGTTCCATTAAATGGAACACAGTTTGATTATGTGGAATAGTTCCGCCATGGCGGGCGAATTGTCAAGCGACGGGTGAAGCGGGAAGGCAGGCCCACCAAGTGCAAAATCGACAGGGCATGCGAAGCGAACAGGGAAAGGAAAGCGGCGATACCGGCACGCTCGGCAAGGCGATGGCGCTTGTCGAAATGGTGGCGGATGCGCCGCAGCCGCTGCGCTTTACCGATATCCTCAACCTGTCCGGCCAGCCACGCGGCACGCTTCACCGCCAGCTCCGGCATCTGGTCGAGGAGGGCCTGCTCGATATCAATGCCGACGGGGCCTATGAGGCGGGCCTTCGCCTGTTGCGGCTCGCTGCTCGGGCGTGGTCGCGCAACGCATTTGTCGGTCTTGCCGCCGCCCATCTTCAGGCGCTGCACGAGGCGACCGGAGAGACCGTGCATCTGGCCCTCCTGCGCGGTGCCGAGGTGATCTATCTCGACAAGGTCGAGGCGCGCCAGGCGGTACGGATGTATTCGCTGATCGGCAATGCCTCGCCGGCCTATTGCACCGGGGTCGGCAAGGCGGCGCTGTCGGCGCTCGAGGACGGGGAAATCGCGGAGCGTCTGGGCCCCGTGCGTTTCGAGCGGTTCACGACGAGCACCCATGCCGACCTTTCAGCGCTGCTGGGCGATATCGCCGCCATTCGCCTGCGCGGTTTCGCCTACGATCTCGAAGAACACCAGTCCGGCATTCGTTGCGTGGCCGCGCCCATCCATGTGCCGCAGCAAAACATCGTTGCGGGCGTGTCGGTCACGGCGCCGGCCTACCGGGTGAGCGATGGCCTGCTCGATACCTGGTCGGCGCCGCTTCTGGCGGCAGCGGCGGCGATTGCACGCGACGCGGCCGCCGGACTTGCGCCGCGCCGTTAACCTCCAAGATCAATTTCCCGTATTTTTACGGGAAATTTACAACAATTGTTTGCAAATCTAATCAAGTGTCATCATTGTCGAAGCTTATTGCGGATAGACTGATACTGATTTCGTAACGGGACGACTGACAGTCGAATTGGGGGCGCTTGAGCAAGGCGGCGGTTTCGTCCGCCCCGGCTGCAGCGAAAAGACAGAAAATGAGACACGTGGATACGGAAAATCTGGGCGCTTCGGCCGCCTTGGGCATCGATCCTGCCGAAATTCCTGCGCTCAAGACACAGTTCGACGTTTTTCGCTTCATGAAGCGGGTGACAGAAACCTATCGCCAGCGCGCCTTCATGGTGATGAACCTGCCATCGGCCACCGCCACGGAACTGGCCGGCCATACGATCATCACCAATTGGCCCGCGGAACTCCTCAGCGCATTCGATCAGGCCAAGCTTTTGTCCGGCAGCACGATGGTACGCAGGTTGCGCGGTACCGCGGCCCCCTTCGCCTACGACCTCGACCAGGTGATCCGAACCAGCGGCAATGTCACCGCGCAGGCGATGTTCGAGCGCTACAACATGGTGCGCGGCGGCTATTTCCCGGTCCACGACATTTCCGGAAACAGGGGCGTCGTGTCGATCATCGGTGACGGTCCAGCCTTTTCTCACCAGCAGATGATGGAACTGACCTATCTTTCCATCCTCGTCTTCGACCGCCTGTCGGACATCCGCAGCCTCGACGTGCGCGTGACCGAGCAGCTGAGCGACCGCGAACTCGACTGCCTGAACTGGACCGCCGCCGGCAAGACCAGCAGCGACATTGCCGGTATCCTGGGCCTGTCGGAGCATACGGTGAACCATTATCTCAACCGCGCCACCAAGAAACTCGACACCGTCAACCGCACGCAGGCGGTGGCGAAGGCGCTGCGGGCCGGCCTGATCAAATAGACGCCATTGCCGCGGCGGCGCGCCCGTCAATATGCTCAAAAAACGGCCGCGGCGCGCATGCCGACGTCATCCGTCGCCGCAGGGCGACGGGCACTGCGGTCGAACCGCATGATTCTGAACGCTATTTTTGCTCTTGTACAAACTGGCACGTTCCCTGCATTATTCCTGGCATGTCCAGAGGGGACTGCAAGCGCACCAAGAGGCGCAATACCAGAAAAACCGCCGCCGGTTGAAAGCGCGCCATGATGGCCTTGCGCAGCAACCGTCGGCGGTTCTTTTTCCGGCCGCTCTTTATTTGCTTCCCGGCGATCACGACCTATAAGCCGAATGCCTGTCGCGACGGACGGACCTGTCCGCGTGCGGCAAGATAACCTCGCCGGAAGACAAGAAGGAGCGGTCATGCCCGACGTCACCAAGGAACAGGTTCTGGAGACGCTGTCGAAAGTCCGCGGCCCCGATCTTGAAAGCGATATCGTCTCGCTGGGCATGGTGTCGGATGTCTTCATATCCGATGGGAAAGTATATTTCTCGGTCAGCGTGCCGGCAGAACGCGCGCGCGAACTTGAGCCGATGCGCGCCGCCGCGGAAAAGATCGTCAAGGCGATCCCCGGCGTCAGGGGCGTACTCGCCACGCTGACGGCGGACCGCAAGGCCGGTGCCGCGCCGACGCCGCCCCGGCCGCAGCCTGCCGCTGCTGCCGGGCAGGGCGGCCAGGCCCCGCGTTCGGGTTCCGCGCACCCGCATTCTCCGTCCGGCGCCACTCCGCCGAAACCGGCAAGACAGGGCGTGCCCGGGGTCGGCGCCATCATTGCGGTCGCGTCGGGCAAGGGCGGTGTCGGCAAGTCGACCACCGCCGTCAACCTGGCGCTCGGGCTTCTGGCCAATGGCCTGCGCGTCGGCCTGCTCGATGCCGATATCTACGGACCTTCGGTGCCGCGGCTTCTCCAGATTTCCGGACGGCCCGAGCAGATCGACGGCAAATACATCAAGCCGATGCAGAATTACGGTCTCAAGACCATGTCGATGGGTTTCCTGGTGGATGAGGAAACCGCGATGATCTGGCGCGGGCCGATGGTTCAGTCGGCGCTGCTGCAGATGCTGCGCGAGGTGGCCTGGGGCGATCTCGACGTGCTGGTGATCGACCTGCCGCCCGGCACCGGTGATGTGCAGCTGACCATGGCGCAGCAGGTGCCGCTCGCCGGTGCCGTCATCGTCTCCACCCCGCAGGATCTGGCGCTGATCGACGCGCGCAAGGCGGTCAACATGTTCCGCAAGGTGGAGATCCCGATTCTCGGAATCGTCGAGAACATGAGCTATTTCCTCGCTCCCGATACCGGCAACCGCTACAATATTTTCGGCCATGGCGGTGCCAGGGCTGAAGCGGAGCGGATCGACGTGCCCTTTCTGGGCGAAGTGCCGCTGACGATGGAAATCCGCGAACGTTCCGACGCCGGTACGCCGGTGGTCGCCTCCGTGCCGGAAGGTCCCTCGGCCGCCATCTACCGGGACATTGCCGCCGCCGTCTGGGCGCAGGTCTCCGGCCGGCCGCAGCGCAAGGCGCCTGCCATCCGCTTCGAGTAAGGGCATGGCGGGCAGTGGGAACCGATTTCCAGCGTGGCGACGGGCTTTGCGAGCGATCATTCCGTCGTCCTCGGGCTTGTCCCGAGGATCCAGTCACGACAATGATATCATGCGCTTGCAGATCCTCGGGACAAGCCCGAGGATGACGACCGAAAGGTTTGCGATCCATGTCGGGCGCCGGAAAACCGGAACCGTGCCGCTTCTTTTCAGCTTCCTGCCGTTCCTGACATCCCGTGACGCCGTGGAGACTTCGTCTTGATCAGTGCCTATCATTCCCACGGTTCGGTTGCGCCCCTTGCGGTCGAGGATAATCCGCCGGCGCTTTCCGAGGACATCGTCTGGCTCGATATGGTCGATCCGACCCCGGAAGAGGATCGCCATGTCGAGGAACTGCTTGGCATAGGCATCCCCACACGGATGGAACTAAAGGATTTCGAACCTTCGAGCCGCCTTTATATCGAAAAGAACGCCGTCTACATGACGGCCTCGCTGGTCTTCGGCGCAGATGGCGACACACCTGAGATCACCGATATCGCCTTCATCCTCACCGGCGGACGGCTTGTCACGCTGCGCTATGCCGATCCCAAGGCGTTCAGGCTGTTTGCGGCCGCCGTCTGTCGCCAGCCGGCGCAAGCGCCCTGGGTGGGCAAGATGCTGCTCGCCCGTCTGCTCGAAGCGATCGCCGACCGTACCGCCGAAATTCTCGAAACGGCGGTGTTGCGCCTCGATGCGCTGTCCAAGGAAATCTTCCGCTCGCGCGCCAGCCGCCGGCCGCCGCAGTTTCTCGAAGACAAGCTCGCCGATATCGCCGCTCACCACCGGCTGATCAGCAAGGTGCGCGATAGTCTCGGATCGCTGTCGCGCATGTTGACCTTCCTGCTCAACGTACCGCAGATTCATCACCATCCCGAAATCGAGGATTTGTGCCGCACCGTGGCGCAGGACATCGCCACCCTGTCGGAACACGCCAATTTCGTTTCCGGCAATATTGCTTTCCTGCTCGATGCCTCGCTCGGCCTCATCAGCGTCGAACAGAACGCCATCATCAAAATCTTTTCGATCGCCTCAGTGGTTTTCCTGCCGCCGACCCTGGTCGCCTCGATCTACGGCATGAATTTCCGCCACATGCCCGAACTCGACTGGACCTTCGGCTATCCGCTGGCGCTGTTCGGCATGGTGCTTTCAGCCGTCATCCCCTTCCTGTTCTTCCGCTGGAAGGGCTGGCTCTGAGCCGATTGCCGGCCGATCATCTCCCGCGTTTTCGATCCGGGGGTGGCGTGGCGCGGATGTCACATCCCCGCTGACATTTATGTGAATGTGCTGAAATGCCCGCTTGCGCGGGGCCTGCCGAGCCGTGCCGTTAACCCCTCATCAAGGTTAATGATTCATCTTCAAGTCATCGATTTGCCTTCGCTGCCTGTGTGTCTTGCGTCAGCGGCCTGCCGTCTTGGAGTACCCGGTTTTGCGTTCGATCAGCGTTTTGCGTCGCAAGTCCTCGTTCCGCATGGAAGGGTGGACCTCGCCTGCCGTTTTCGGCCTTGCCGCCTGGCTGGTGTTTCCTGCCGTTCCCTCGCATGGCGACCTCACCGATCTTCTGTCGGGCTTCGATCGTGACGGCGCGCAATGGCGCATGGTGATGACCAACTCGCCGGCCGGCTCCATCCACAATGCCGAACTGGCTTTCCCCGCTGCCGCTTCGCCACTGGGCGATGCCGGCATGCAGCTTCCCGATGGCCGCAAGGTGGCCTTTGTCGGCAATGGCCGTCCGAACGCGGAAAAGGACAATCCCGGCGACGGCACGACCGATGAGGAACGCGTGAACCGCGCTGCCAAGAAAGGCCGCGTCATGGCGGTGGAGCGCATGGCGCCCCCTAAGGCCTTCACCGCCGGCTCCGTGCTGCAACGCACCAGCTACCTGTTGAGCCGGCCGGAAAAGAGTGCCGACCGGGTTGCCTTCGTCAAGTCGAAGCCGGGCGAAAAGCCGGTTGAGCTGGCCGCCTTCTATTTCCGCAAGAAGGAAGACAAGCGGATCGATCCCCAGCTGGATCCGATGATCGCCAAGCTGGTGACCAACGACAACCCGGATATCCTTGCCACCGCCTATGCGCCCGCGCGCCCGGATTATTCGCGCCAGTCGCCCTTCGACGCGATCCTGACCGATCCGTCGAAATCCGATCCGAATGCCGGGCGCTTCGTGCCAGAAATCGGACCGAAGGACCACGCCTGGGCGGCCACCCCGCTGCCGCCGGAGGCGTTTTCGCCCAAGGAACAGCAGTGCCTTGCATCCGGCATTTATTTCGAGGCGCGCGGCGAATCGGTCAAGGGCCAGGCCGCGGTCGCCCAGGTCATCCTCAACCGCGTGCGCAACCCGGCCTATCCCGACACGATCTGCGGCGTCGTCTACCAGAACGAGGATTGGCGCAACCGCTGCCAGTTTTCCTTCGCCTGCGACGATATCAAGGATCGCATCCGCTCCGAGGAGCACTGGAAGATGGCCCGCGAGGTCGCCATGGCCGTCACTGCCGGCAAGATCTGGCTCACCGAAGTCGGCTCCGCCACCCATTATCACGCCGTTTACGTGCGGCCCAACTGGGCCCGCAGCATGCAGAAGCTCGGCCGTATCGGGTTGCATGTCTTCTACCGCACCCGTGGCGGCGGCTGGAGCTGAGCCGGCACCGATTCCCCTCCCTTTCTCCGCCAGCCGAGTGCATTATCCGCTAAGCTGCTGATTTCAGTCGGTTAATTTGTACTGGATGAAGCGCCTGCAACGCCTTGACTATAAGGGCGTGCAAAACTATGTTGCGGCGACTTCAAACGGGCCGGAAGGCGCGATTTCCTTGGGCTCAAGCATCTCTGATCGGCTTGCCGGCAGCGGGGTGGCAAGAGGACGACGCGAATGACGGACGACCGGGACGAAGGTCTGGAGCAGCGCCGAAAGCGCCTGACCGCGGCACTCGCGGAAAAGCGCAGCGACGACGCGGCAGGGGTGGCGAGGGAAGAGCAGTCCGAGGCGAGCCGCAAAGGCATGGCGCTGGGGCTGAAAATATCCTCCGAATTCATAGCTGCGATCGCTGTCGGCGCCGTGCTGGGCTATGTCCTGGGTCTGGTTTGGCCGGCATCGAAGCCATGGGGGCTAATCATTCTGCTCCTTCTGGGTTTCTGCGCCGGCGTGTTGAATGTGCTGCGTGCAGTCGGAATGGTGGCGCCGTCACCCTTTTCCGGCCAGAACGGGGCGGACAGGGACTGAAAGTGGCGGCTTCCAGGCCGTTTCGTTCGAAAAGAGAATAAAACGCGCGCGATGCGCGGCGAAGGAAGAGGGCAAGCGGTGGCAAACGATCCGATCCATCAGTTCCAGATCTCCAAGATCGTTCCGATCGAGATCGGCGGCATCGACCTGTCGTTCACCAATGCATCGCTGTTCATGGTCGCCACCGCCGCGGTCGCGACCGGCTTTCTCTATTTCGCTTCCGCCTCGAAGAGCCTGATCCCGGGCCGCGCGCAGTCGGTTGCCGAAATGTCCTATGAATTCATCGCCAATATGCTGCGCGAAGGCGCAGGCTCCCATGGCATGAAATTCTTCCCGCTGGTGTTTTCGCTGTTCATGTTCGTGCTGACCGCAAACCTGCTCGGCATGTTCCCGTACTTCTTCACCATCACCAGCCAGATCATCGTCACCTTCGCGCTGGCGGTCCTCGTCATCGGTACGGTTCTCGTCTACGGTTTCTACAAGCACGGTCTGCACTTCCTCAAGGTCTTCGTGCCCTCCGGCATTCCCGGCGTGCTTCTGCCGCTGGTGGTCGCCATCGAAATCATTTCCTTCCTGTCGCGTCCGATCTCGCTCTCCGTTCGTCTTTTCGCGAACATGCTTGCAGGTCACATCACGCTCAAGGTTTTCGCAGGCTTTGTCGTTTCGCTCGGCGCCCTCGGGCCCCTCGGTATCGGCGGCGCCGTCCTGCCCCTCATCATGACCGTCGCACTGACCGGTCTCGAATTCCTCGTCGCCTTCCTCCAGGCCTATGTCTTTGCGGTGCTGACATGCATGTACCTCAATGATGCAGTTCACCCCGGCGGGCACTAAGGATAACTACCCATTGGCGTCCTGAAGGCGTCAGTCATCAGCCGCAACACCCATTCGAAGGAGTTCATCATGGAAGCGGAAGCAGCAAAGTTCATCGGCGCAGGTCTCGCTTGCTTTGGTATGGCCGGCACGGCCCTCGGCCTCGGCAACATCTTCGGCAGCTACCTGTCGGGCGCCCTGCGCAACCCGTCTGCCGCTGACAGCCAGTTCGGCCGTCTGGTATTCGGCTTCGCCGTTACGGAAGCTCTGGGCATCTTCTCGCTGCTCATCGCGCTTCTGCTGCTCTTTGCAGTCTGATACGCGGCGAATTGATGCATTCGGATGGCGGCGGCCTCTTTGAGGGCGGCCGCCATCTTCGATATTCGAATTCCACCTGGAGGTGATGATGTTCGTGACACCGGCACATGCGCAGACCGCGCCGGACGCCACACAGACGCCGGCTGCACCGGGCACCGCTCCCGCGGGCGACGTGCATACCGAAACGGGCGTTGCACATGATGCGGCGCATGGCGGCGGCGTTTTCCCGCCGTTCGACAGCACCCATTTTGCGTCGCAGCTTCTGTGGCTGGTCATCACTTTCGGCGTGTTCTTCCTTCTCATGCAGAAGGTTATCGGTCCGCGTCTGGCAGCCATCCTGTCGGATCGCCATGACCGGATCGCCGCCGACCTTTCCGAGGCGAACCGTCTGCAGGCCGAGGCCGAGGCAGCCGTCGAAACCTACGAAAAGGAACTGGCTGCCGCCCGCGCCAAGGGTGCATCCATCGCCGATGCCGCCCGCGAGGCCGCCAAGACCAAGGCAGCTGCCGACCGCGCCACCATCGAAGCTGAACTGGCCGAAAAGCTCGCAACCGCCGAAGCCGGCATTGCCGGCATCAAGGCCAGCGCCTTTGCCAATGTGAGCGATATCGCCTCGGAGACCGCATCGGCAGTCGTCGAGCAGCTGATCGGAGGCAACGCCAGCGAGACCGAGATCAAGACCGCGGTTGCTGCCGCCAAGCAGGGAGCGTGATCCATGGCTTTTGATGCAACATTCTACGCGCTCGTCGGCCTTATCCTCTTCCTCGCGCTGGTGGCCTATCTGAAGGTTCCCGGCATGATGGGCCGCTCGCTTGACGAGCGCGCCTCAAACATCCGCGAAGAGCTGGACGAAGCCAAGCGTCTGCGTGAAGAAGCCCAGGCGCTGCTTGCCGAATACCAGCAGAAGCGCAAGGAAGCCGAAGCCGACGCCGCCAATATCGTTGCTGCCGCAGAACGCGAAGCGGCAGCGCTGACCGCCGAAGCCAAGCAGAAGACGGAGGAATTCGTCGCCCGCCGCAACGCGCTGTCGGAACAGAAGATCCGCCAGGCGGAAGCCGACGCGATCGGCTCGGTGCGCGCTGCCGCCGTCGATCTCGCGGTCGCCGCCGCCGAACAGGTCATTGCTGCCAAGGCCGACCCCGCCATCCGCGACAGACTGTTTTCGGATGCCGTCGCCCAGGTGAAGACGCGCCTGAACTGATCGGATCGGTCAGAGCGAAGTTTTGAAAAGCCGGGTGGTGACGCCCGGCTTTTTTGTTTGGGATATAGTGTTTGTCCGCACTGAAGCTCGGACAGGTTCTAGGAGCGCGCACGAAATGGGCCTCCCGTTCACCCTCTGGCGCAAATTGTAGATCATTGCGGAAAGCGTTCCTCAGCGCGAGAAACGGTTTCGGGCTGAATGGCCAGTAAGAAAGGAATGCAGATGTCGACCACTGTACAAAAAACGATACCGGCCGCCCGCATGCGGCAGTTCCAGCAGATGATCGAACGGTGGCTGGAGGAGGGTCCGATCAGGCTTGCGACAAATGCGACCCTGACTGCCATGGACAATGCCGAGATCCCGAAAGCCGAACAATGGGCGATCATGGAGGACCGGGATATCATCATGAAACACAACATGCGGCTTGGCCTGATCAGCGAGATATTCGCCCCAGCCATCGAAAAGGCAGTGAAATCGTCTCGCTCAGGAAGTGAAGCCCAGGACGAGATCGCCCGGCTGATCGTGACTGCGATCGGTATCCGCCAGGACGATGAAAGCGAAATTGTCACTTTCACATTCGCCACTCAGAGCGAGGCGGATGCATTCGACAAATCCATCTGAAGGCACCGACGGGAAAGGGTTTGCAGCCTTGTGACTGTACGCAGCCTACCAGTGGCCGGCCCGTTTGTCTTCTGGTGACGCAAAGCTGCCAAGACAGCTTTCGGCCGAGGCTGTGTGAAAACACCAGCGCATCCCATGGTATTTCGTCATCGAGCTTGGTCTGGCGGGATTGGTTAGATTTTGCGCCTATCGGAT
>NZ_JBNNPS010000016.1:0-45847 GCF_050275975.1 Neorhizobium sp. NPDC001467
CGCCCTCGTCAGTGACCGGGTTATAGGCGAACACCCTTTTCCAAGTCAACACCCCTTTTCAAAAATCTGTCACTTTTCTCAAAGGCAAACGCGACACCCTTGTGCGGCAGGGGTTTGGGCATGAAATTTTCGAAGAAAGAGCGTTTCACCAAACGCAACCACATATCACCTCACGCGAAACCGGGGCGCACAAACACGCCCCGGCAGCAGAACGACACTCATCGGCTCCCTTATTTCTGCCAGCTCTTCACCAGCTCGTCGTAATTGACGGTGATCGGCTTTTCCTTCTCGTTCTCGATCTTCAGCTGCGGCGCAAGATTGCCCTTCGAGACGGCATCCTTGTTCCAGTATTCGAGATCGTGTTCCTCAGCGAGTTTTGGCCCCATCTCGCCCTGGACGCCTGCACGCTCCAGACGTTGCAGCACCTTCTCCTGTTCGGCGCAAAGCGAATCCATTGCCTCTTGCGCCGTCTTGGCGCCCGATGACGCATCACCGATCGCCTGCCACCACAACTGCGCCAGTTTTGGATAGTCAGGAATATTGGTGCCGGTCGGCGACCACTGCACGCGCGCCGGCGAGCGGTAGAACTCGATGAGACCGCCAAGGTTTGGCGCACGCTCGGTAAAACTCTTGTGGTTGATCGAGCTGTCACGGATCAGCGTCAGACCGACATGGCTCTTTTTGACATCCACCGTCTTCGACACCACGAACTGCGCATAAAGCCACGCGGCCTTGGCGCGATCGTCCGGCGTCGACTTGAGCAAGGTCCAGGACCCGACGTCCTGATAACCGAGTTTCATGCCTTCCTTCCAATAGACGCCGTGCGGGCTCGGCGCGAAACGCCATTTCGGCGTGCCATCGTCGTTGACCACTGGCAGGCCCTTTTTCACGAAGTCGGCGGTGAAGGCCGTATAGGTGAACATCTGCTGGGCAACTTCGCCCTGTCCCGGCACAGGGCCGGATTCGGAAAAGGTCATGCCATTAGCGGCGGCTGGCGCATAGGCCTTCATCCAGTCGAGATATTTCTGGATGGAATAAACGGCAGCCGGGCCATTGGTATCACCGCCGCGGGCGACGCAGGAACCGACCGGCTGTGATTTCTCGTTGACCTTGATGCCCCATTCATCGACCGGCAGACCGTTCGGCAGGCCCTTGTCGCCGTTGCCGGCCATGGAAAGCCAGGCATCGGTAAAGCGCCAGCCGAGCGACGGGTCCTTTTTGCCATAGTCCATATGGCCATAGACTTTTTTACCGTTCACTTCGCGGCCGGTGAAGAACTCGGCAATATCCTCGTAAGCCGACCAGTTGACCGGCACGCCGAGGTCGTAGCCATATTTGGCCTTGAAATCGGCCTTGTTCTTTTCGTCGTTGAACCAGTCGTAACGGAACCAGTAGAGGTTGGCGAACTGCTGGTCGGGCAGCTGGTAGAGATCGCCATCCGGGGCGGTGGTGAATTTCAGGCCGATGAAATCATCGAGATCGAGGCCTGGATTGGTGACATCCTTGCCCTCGTTCGCCATCCACTTGGTCAGCGAGCGAGCCTGCTGGTAACGCCAATGGGTGCCGATCAGGTCACTATCGTTGACATAGGCGTCATAGACGTTTTCGCCCGACTGCATCTGCGTCTGCAGCTTTTCGACGACGTCGCCTTCGCCGATCAGGTCATGGGTGAGCTTGATGCCGGTGATTTCGGAGAAGGCCTTGGCCAGAACCTTGGATTCGTATTCATGCGTGGTGATGGTTTCCGATACCACCTTGATGTCCATGCCGGCAAAGGGCTTTGCCGCATCGATGAACCACTGCATTTCCTTTTCCTGCTCGGCGCGGGAAAGCGACGACTGGTCGCCGATTTCCGCATCGAGAAACTTTTTCGCCGCGTCCATATCGGCGAATGCCGAGCCGGTCATGGCCAGCAGCATGGCTGCCGTCGTTGTCATAAGATGCCGTCGCATATCAAAGTCCTCCCGGTTGATGCGATGCAGTCACGAACGTCTGGCGGCTGGACCTCCTCCCGCCGCCGGATTTTGAAAGAGCCTCAGACGAAGCGGAATACGCCGATCGCGTAGACCACCGACAGTGCCAAAGCCCACCACAGGCTGGGGCCGCCAAGACCCAGCCATGCGAGATGAATGAAGGCGGCGCCAAGCAGCGAAACGAACAGGCGGTCGCCCCGCGTCGTCTCGAACCGCAGGATGCCGACCCGCGGGCCACCGCCCGGCGAGAAAAATTCCCACACACCCATCGCCGCGATCAGCAGAAAAATGGTGAAGAAGAACAGCGCCGTTGGCAGCGTCCAGGCCATCCATGAGAAGTTCATGACGTCTCTCCGTTCTCACACACGGCCAAGGGCAAAACCCTTGGCAATGTAGTTGCGGACAAAATAGATGACGAGCGCGCCCGGAATGATGGTGAGCACACCGGCGGCCGCGAGCACGCCCCAGTCCATGCCGGAGGCGGAGACCGTGCGCGTCATGGTCGCGGCAATCGGCTTGGCATCCGTCGTCGTCAGCGTGCGGGCGATCAGCAGCTCGACCCATGAGAACATGAAGCAGAAGAAGGCAGCAACGCCGATGCCCGATGCGATCAGCGGCATGAAGATTTTCACGAAAAACCGCGGGAAGGAATAACCGTCGATATAGGCGGTTTCATCGATCTCCTTCGCTACGCCGGACATGAAACCCTCGAGAATCCACACTGCCAGCGGCACGTTGAATAGGCAATGGGCGATGGCAACCGCGATATGGGTGTCGATCAGGCCGAAGGCGGAATAGAGCTGGAAAAAAGGCAGAGCGAAAACCGCTGGCGGCGCCATACGGTTGGTGAGTAGCCAGAAAAACAGGTGCTTGTCGCCCAAGAAACGGTATCGCGAAAAAGCGTAGGCTGCCGGCAGTGCCACCAGAACCGAGATGACGGTGTTCATCACCACATAGGTGATCGAGTTGATATAACCGTTATACCAGGCCGGATCGGTGAAGATGACCGCATAGTTTCGAAGCGTCGGGTTCTGCGGAAAGAGCGTCAGCTGTCCCAAAATCTCGCTATTGGTCTTGAAGCTCATGTTGACCAGCCAGTAGATCGGCAGGGCAAGGAAGATGATGTAAATCGTCGGGATCAGGAAACCGTAACGGGCGCCGCTGCTATTATTGGTCAGATTGCTGTTCATGGCCGGATCCCCTTCACGTCTGCTCGGCATCGCTCTGGGTCATGACAGTGTAGAACACCCATGACAGCAGAAGGATGATCAGGAAGTAGATGATCGACATGGCCGCGGCCGGCCCGAGGTCGAACTGGCCGATCGCCATTTTTACCAGATCGATGGACAGGAAGGTGGTGGAGTTGCCGGGGCCACCGCCGGTGACGACAAAAGGTTCGGTATAGATCATGAAACTGTCCATGAAGCGCAGGAGCACCGCGATCAGCAACACGCGCTTCATTTTCGGCAGCTGGATATGGCGGAAGACCGACCAGCGCGAGGCGCCATCGATGCGGGCGGCCTGATAATAGGCATCGGGAATGGAGACGAGGCCAGCGTAGCACAATAGCACGACGAGACTCGTCCAGTGCCAGACATCCATGACAATGACGGTCGCCCAGGCATGGGCCGTATTCTGAGTATAATTGTAGGAAATGCCGAGCGCATTGAGGACATAGCCAAGCAGGCCGATATCGACGCGGCCGAAGACCTGCCAGATCGTGCCGACCACGTTCCAAGGAATGAGCAGTGGCAAGGCCATCAGCACGAGGCAGACCGGCACGCCGAAACCATCTTTGGGCATGTTGAGCGCGATCAGGATGCCGAGCGGCACTTCGATGGCGAGGATGACGGCGGAGAAGATCAGGTTGCGCCAGAGCGCATCCCAGAAACGCGGCGAGGTGAGGATTTCGACGAACCAGTCGGTGCCGGCCCAGAAGAACTGATTGTTTCCGAACGTGTCCTGAACCGAATAATTCACCACCGTCATCAGCGGAATGACGGCTGAAAAGGCGACCAGAACCAGAACCGGCAGGACCAGAAACCAGGCCTTGTTGTTCCACGTCTTTTCCATGGGTTTAGCCCTCCTGCCCCAAAGTCTGTTTATCGACGCGCCAGCTATCGGCAAAAATGCCGATGGCCTGTTTTTCGAAAGTGACCTTGGCGTCGGTAGGGATTTCGTCGTCTTCCGGCACCACGATGGAGATCGGCTGGCCGCAGAAACTGGCACGCACGATTTTCTGGCGGCCGATGTCCTCGACCTTGTTGACCGTCACCGGCATGCCTTGGCGCCCGAGCTTTACGAATTCCGGGCGGATGCCGAGTTCGATCCTGCCCTCACTCTTTAACAGTGGCGCGTTCGCGAGCGCGATCATCTGGTCGCCGACACGGGCCGTTACTCCCTCCACCGAGGCCGGCATGAAATTCATGCCCGGCGAGCCGATGAAATAACCCACGAATGTGTGGCTTGGCCGTTCGAACAATTCCGCTGGTGTGCCGATCTGCACGATCTGGCCGTCGTGCATCACCACCACCTTGTCGGCAAAAGTCAAAGCCTCGGTCTGATCGTGGGTGACATAGACCATGGTAAAACGCGATTGCCGGTGCAGCCGCTTGAGCTGCGAACGCAACACCCATTTCATGTGCGGGTCGATGACCGTCAGCGGTTCGTCGAACAGAATGGCGTTGACGTTTGCGCGCACCAGTCCACGGCCGAGCGAAATCTTCTGTTTCTGGTCGGCGGTCAGCCGCTGTGCACGGCGATTGGCCATGCCGGCGAGATCGGTCATTTCGAGGATTTCGTTGACGCGTTTTTCGACTTCGGATTCCGGCACCTTTCTGTTGCGCAAGGGGAAGGCGAGATTATCGAACACCGTCATCGTGTCGTAGACGACCGGAAACTGAAAGACCTGCGCGATATTGCGCTCCTCAGTCGAAAGCTCCGTTACATCCTTTCCGTCGAACAGGATACGGCCATCCGATGGCGTGAGCAGGCCGGAAATGATGTTGAGCAACGTGGTCTTGCCGCAGCCGGAAGGGCCGAGCAGCGCATAGGCCCCGCCATCCTCCCATTCGTGATGCACTTCCTTCAGCGCATAGTCTCCGGCGGCCTTCGCGCGCGGGCTATAGGCGTGGCGAATATGTTCGAGCGAGATGCGAGCCATATCGTCCCCTCCCTCACGCCGCGACGGCCGGCGGGGCGACAAGCGCCTTGCCGGTCGATTGGTGGAATGCCATCAGATGGCGGCTGTCGAGATGCACCTCGATCTCTCGGTCCTGCTCGATATCGTGGATGCCGTGCGCCAGCATCACCCAGCGATGACCGGCAAAATCGAGATGGATGAAACTTTCCGAACCGGCGATTTCCGAAACCAGCGTGCGCGCCTTCAACGGCGTGGTGTGGCCATTGGCGGGATGGAGAAACAGGTGGTGCGGCTGGAAGGCCAGCACGACCGGGCCTTGCGCCACTGAAGCAAGCTGCGGCGGCACCGACATGACCGGTTCTCCATTCAGGACAAAACTGTTGCTCGTGCGGACAAGCGAAATCGTGTTGAGCGGCGGATCGGCGAAGGTTTTTGCGGTAACGAGATCGGCAGGCTGACGGTACACGTCCACCGTCCTGCCGAACTGCGTCACGGCTCCCTCGTGCAGGGTCGCGGTATAACCGCCGAGCAGCAGCGCTTCCGACGGTTCGGTCGTGGCGTAGACGAAGATTGCACCGGAGGCAGCGAAGAGTTTTGGCAGTTCCTCGCGCAGTTCCTCGCGCAGCTTGTAATCGAGATTGGCAAGCGGCTCGTCGAGCAACACGAGATTGGCGTTCTTGACGATGGCGCGCGCCAAGGCGGTGCGCTGCTGCTGACCGCCGGACAGATTGAGCGGCGTGCGATCCAGATAAGGCGTCAGCTTCAGAAGCTCGGCCGCCTTCTTCACCTCGCGGTCGATCGTGGCTGTATCCTTGCCGGCAATGCGCATCGGCGAGGCGATGTTTTCATAAACTGTCAGAGCCGGGTAATTGATGAACTGCTGGTAGACCATCGCGACATTGCGCTTCTGCACCGGCACATTGGTCACATCGGCACCGTCGAAAAACACAGAGCCTTCGGTCGGCTTGTCGAGACCGGCCATGAGCCGCATCAGCGACGTCTTGCCGGCAAGCGTCGGCCCGAGCAGGACATTCAGCGTGCCCCGCTTTAATGTCAGGTCGGTCGGGCGGATATGATAATCCCCCGCCACCGTCTTCGACACGTTGCGCAATTCCAGCATACGAACCTAGGGCCTCCCAACCCTCGGATACAAGCGGCAATATCGACGGCCTCAAGCGGCCCGGCGAACTCCCGCCATGTAGTCCTCCAGTTCCGCGGCCTCCTCCGCCGTCAGAAACAATCCCTGCTTGGTGCGGCGCCACAGAACATCTTCTGCCGTGACCGCCCATTCGGTTTCGATAAGCCAGCGGACTTCCGCCTCATAAAGCGTGCCGCCGAAATGCCGGCCAAGCCCCTCGAGGGTCTTGGCGTCGGCAAGCATCACCCTTGCATCGGTACCGTAACACTTGATCAGCCTGTTGGCATGCCGTTTGGAGAGAAACGGATAGGCGGACAGCAGCTTTCGCTCTTCCCCTGCCGCACCCGTTACGGCAAAGTCACCGCCGGGCAGCCTGCTTCCTGCCGTCCACGGCGCGCCCTTGTTGCCGATCGCCTCACCGATCTTTTCCAGCGCATGTTCCGAAAGCCGGCGGTAGGTGGTCAACTTCCCGCCGAACACATTGAGAAGCGGCGCTCCATCGGCATCGACTTTCAGCACGTAATCGCGCGTCGCTTCCTGCGCTTTGGAAGCACCATCGTCATAGAGCGGGCGCACGGCCGAATAGGTCCAGACGATATCTTCCGGCTTTACCGGCTCGGCGAAATAGTCGCTGGCGGCATTGCAGAGATAACCGATTTCCTCCTCGCTGACGCGAACATCCTTCGGATCGGCGGAATAATCGCGATCCGTCGTCCCGATCAGGGTAAAGTCATTTTCGTAAGGGATGGCGAAAAAGATGCGGTTGTCCGGGTTCTGGAAGAAATAGGCGCGCGTATCGTCGAACTTCTTCTTCACGATAATATGGCTGCCTTGGACGAGACGGACATTGTGGACATTGTTGCGTCCGATCGTGCCCGACAGAACCTGATCGACCCAGGGTCCGCCGGCATTGACCAACATGCGTGCCCGGTAATGCGTGGTCACGCCCGCTTGCTCGTCGCGCACTTCGATCTGCCACAGACCGGCTTCGCGTCGGGCGGACAGGACTTTCGCGCGGCTCATGATCTTCGCGCCACGATTGGCAGCGTCGCGGGCGTTGAGCACAACCATGCGGGCATCATCCACCCAGCCGTCCGAATATTCGAAGGCCTTGCCGAACACCGGCTTCAGCGGGCGGCCGGCGGGATCGCTCCTCAGGTTCAGCGTCCTTGTCGCCGGCAGCAGCTTGCGACCGCCTAGATGATCATAAAGGAAAAGCCCGAGCCGGATCAGCCAGGCTGGCCGCACGCCGCCCTTCTGGTAGGGCAATACGAAACGCAGCGGCCAGATGACATGCGGCGCCATGGCCCACAGCACTTCGCGCTCCATCAGGGCCTCGCGCACCAGCCGAAACTCATAATGCTCAAGATAACGCAGGCCGCCGTGAATGAGCTTTGTCGCGCCCGAAGAGGTACCGGAGGCGAAATCCTTCATCTCTGCCAGGGCGACGGAATAGCCACGGCCCGCCGCGTCGCGTGCGATGCCACAGCCGTTTATCCCGCCGCCAATCACAAAGAGATCGAAAACCCTGTCGCTCGACATCGCCCACCGAACCTGCCCACCGTCGCATCGCCGCATATGCCGACAGAGCGCACCTCCTCAACTGTAAAGCGAAAGCAAAACGAATGTCAAATGACGATTATCGATCGCACCAACCGTCAACCGGTTTCCACCAGGCGGATATCGCCTTCCTGGCACATGCGGCGGATTTCCGGTGAGGGACAGCGGTCGGTAATGAATGTATGAACCTGCGATACATGCCCGATGCGGACCGGCGCGGTCCGTTCGAATTTCGACGCATCGGTGACGAGGATGACATGGCGGGCATTGGCGATGATCGCCTGCGCCACCTTGACTTCGCGGAAATCGAAATCGAGAAGAGCCCCATCCGCGTCGATGGCGGATACGCCGATGACCGCGTAATCGACCTTGAACTGGCGGATGAAATCTACCGCCGCTTCTCCGACTATGCCCCCATCCGAGCCACGCACGACGCCGCCGGCAATGATGACCTCTATTGCCGAGAAGACCCTTAAGCGGTTGGCAACGTTGAGATTGTTGGTGATCACCATCAGTTCGTGATGATCAACCAGCGCCTCCCCGACAGCTTCGGTTGTCGTGCCGATATTGATGAAGAGGGAGGAGTTGTCCGGAATGATGTCGGCGGCGGCCTTGCCGATGGCCTGCTTCTGCGTGGCAGCCATCAAACGGCGCGCGTCGTATTTGACATTCTCGTTTCCGCTGGGAAAGACGGCGCCGCCGTGAATGCGGTTCAAGGCCTTCTCGTCGCACAGATCGTTGAGATCCTTGCGAATGGTCTGCGGCGTTACCTGGAAAAGCGCCGCCAGTTCATCGACCAGCACCCTGCCCTTTGCCCTGGCGATCGCCAATATCTCTTCCTGTCGGGACGATAGATGCATTCCCCACCCTTTCGCTATTTTCATTCTAGGAGAAAACGAAACCACGGCAATAGATTTCGTGTGGTCGCTCTCAGAACACCTACCATGTCGAGGCGCGTCACACCGGCGGCAGGTCCGACAACCGTTCCGCGCCAGGTCACCCAGGAATCTTTTGCAGAATGGCCATTGACACGCACGGGAATCAGGCGCAATGCTCCGCCCATGATCACGAACGTATCCACCGCCCGCTCGTATTTTTGGTCCTACCTGTAACAGGCGGCCAGACAGATCATATTGTCACAAAAGCCGCCGTCAGGCGGCTTTTTGATGAAAACAGCGTCCTGACGGCAAATCTCCTACACAAAGCCAGGACCGACACCATGCCAACCCTTACAAATGTCCTACCCGATCCGCTGAAATCGCCGCAGGCCATGCCGACCGGCCAGATTGCCCTTGCCGACACGCCGCCGGCGCGACCATCCGTCATTGCCATTCGGGCTGCGCGTCGCGCCGACCTGCCGCAACTCGGCGAAATGATTGCCGCACTTGCCACCCAACACAATGACGCCTCGGCCATCACGCCGGACATTCTCGAACGCGACCTTTTCGGCTCCGTGCCATGGATCACGGCACTCGTGGCAGATGGCGGCGAGAACCTTATCGGCTACGCCATTCTCGTGCCGCTATACCGCGCCCAGGAAGGCAAACGGGGCATGGACCTGCACCATCTCTTCGTGCGCGAGGGCCATCGCGGCCATGGCATCGGCCATCATTTGGTGACCCGCGCCCGCGATCTCGCTCGCCACGCCGGCTGCGATTATCTTTCCGTGGGCGCAGCCACCGGCAATTTCGCCGCCCACCGCTTTTACGAGCATATGGATTTCAAGCCTCGGCCGGTGACGGGCATGCGTTATACGCAGGCGCTGGTCTGACGAGAGAGCACGCGGCAATCCATCCTGGCGGATTGCCGCGAAGCGCAGAGGCGTTCCAGGTCCCTAGCGTCTCATCCGTCGACTGGTCAGAACGTGACAGTGCTTCGCCTGCTGATTGTTCTCATCGAGACCAATCCTGCCGAGCGTGCGCCGGATATCGCGGCTATTGAGATGGAGGCTGCGGCCGGCCGGGATCGACTGACGCAGGATTTTTCGACACGCGCGACAATGTGGAAGTCAACCGCATGGCGTTCATAGAAGGACAGGCAATCTACTTTTTGCGGATTGCTGCCGATCAAGACACGAAAGGCGCGACGATGCACGAGGCAGGCCGCGCCAAGGTGTCAAGCGCTACGTGCCCGGCACGGCTTGCAGATAGGCGGCGATCGCTTCCAGATCGCTGCGCGGCAGATGGGACAAATTCTTCTGGACCTCCACCATCGACCCACCGACGCTGTCGAAATTGGGCGTGAACCCGGTTTCGAGATAGGTTGCGATCTCATCCGTGCTCCATGTGCTGATGCCTTCCGAGGTGGAATTGATGCCCGGGATGCGACCGTCGCCTTCCGGGTTCGGCCCGCCGGCAAGCCAGTCGCCGGCCTTGAAGCCGCCGAGGGCATCGCGCGGCGTGTGGCATTCGCCGCAATGGCCAGGCCCTTCAACGAGATACTGGCCGCGCTTCACCTGATCGGAAGCATCGACAAGCGTCACACGCGGCGCATCGTTGAAATACAGCCATTTCCACCCGCCGATGGCGAGACGGATGTTGAACGGAAATGGCAGCTCGTGGGCAGGTGCGACATTGCCACTTTTCGGCAAGGTCTTCAGGTAGCCGAACAGATCGTTGACGTCAGTACGGGATAAACGCGCATAGGAACCGTAGGGAAAGGACGGATAGAGATGTTCGCCATTCGGCCCGACACCGCGCGTCATGGCATTGCCAAACTGTGCGAGCGTCCAACTGCCGATCCCCGCCTGCGGGTCGGGCGAGATATTGGGAATATGGAATGTGCCGAAATCGCTTGGCAGGGCGCGCCCGCCGGACATGATTTTCAACGCATCCCCTTCTGCGCCGGCGGCGGCATGACATCCGGCGCAGCCGCCAGCCCAAAACACCTGTTCGCCATGCGCGAGATCCGGACTGCCGAGATCGGCCCAGTGGCCTTCCGGCTGCGGGTCTGGCACGGTCAAAATATATGCGCCGCCCGCAACCACCGCCGCAAGGACGAGCGCTGCGCTCACGATTTTCGCGATGGTCGATGCCATGGCCTTCTCCGGGGCAAGATGTGGCGGCAGCCCGGCAAATACAAATGCGGGCTGCCGCGCGCGATCAACGCTTCAGGCGATAGGTCTGGTGACATTGGCCGCATTCGGCGCCGAGGGTCTTCATGGCGGTGGCCACGGCCGCGACATCCGTGGGCGCGGACGCTAGAACGGCATCGGCATCGGCGGAGAGTTTCAGCGCCTTGGCGCGGAAATCCGATGGATTTTCCCAGATCTTGGGCGAGGCCTCCGTATCGTGACCGCTTTCGCTGCCGACCGGGAACTGGTCCGGGAAAGCCTTGGCGGCGTTACTGATCGTGGTCAGCGCCGTCTTCACCGCCTCGGCATCGAACGGCTTCTGTTCCTTGGCCATGGCCGCGAGCGTGCCCATGGCACCGCCGATCGCCTTCATGCCGGCTTGGCGCTCGACCTGCGGTTCGGCCGCAAGGGCCGCGCTGAAGCCAAGACAGAGCGCGATGGAGGCAGGGGCAAGAGTTTTGATACGCATGTGAAATCTCCCGGTTTGTCGGCCGTCATCGCAGCCGAAGATCTGCTTACGGAGAATGACAAGGCGATGCGACGGAAAGAAGTCACGTTTTTGTCAGAGGATGCAGGAAATGCCGCCTCCCCCCGGACACGCATCGTTCGAGTTGCGGATCCGCTATTGCCGCAGGCGGCTCACGCCCCGAAAACGCCTTCCCGCAGGGTCAGCAGCGAGACAGCCAACAGCATCGATCCGGCGACGCGACCGGTCCAGATGGTTGCTGCCGGGTTCCCGACCAGCGCCGCACGTGCCCGGCCTGCCGCCACTGCAAGCCCACCATAGACCAGGAGTTGGGTCGCCGCCGTCATTGCTGCCATGACGGCTGCCTGCGGCACCAGCGGACCGAAATCCGGCCTCAGGAACTGCGGATAGACAGCAAGCATGAAAAGATAGGCTTTCGGGTTCATCAGGCAGGTCACGGCACCGCGACGGAACGCCTGCCAATGCGAGCGGCTGTCGGCAGGCCCGACGTGATCGACGGTGATGGCGCTGCGGATCAGCACAATGCCGATCCATGCCATGTAGAGCGCACCGGCAACCAGCAGCGGCCGGAAGAGGACCGGCATCAAGGCTGTCAGGAGGCCGACGCCGAGCGCACCGTAAAGAGAGTGAACGAGCCCGCCGAGCATGATGCCGGCGGTTGCAGCCATGCCGGCGGTACGACCGCGACCGAGCGCGTTGGCGAGGACGAAGATCATGTCCATGCCCGGCACGATGATGATGCCGAACAGAAGCGTGAAGAACAGCCAGAGATTTTCGGTATAGGTCATGGAATGGGTCTCCCTGTCGCGGCGAACGTTTGCCGACGGAAATCTTGCATTCCCGGCCGGGTTGACCCTCTATACAACCATGCTCCTGACAGCGTTCTGTCAGGAGCATGGTCGGGGGGACGGAAAATGCGCAAGGCTTCGCGGCTGTTCGAGATCATCCAGATCCTGCGTCTGGCCCGCGGACCGGTAACTGCAGCGTCCATTGGTGGTCAGCTAGAGGTAACCGTGCGCTCGATCTATCGGGATATCGCCGCCTTGCAGGCCATGCGCGTGCCGATCGAGGGCGGGCGCGGCATCGGCTATATCCTTCGGCCCGGATTCACCCTTCCGCCGCTGATGCTGTCGGTCGAGGAAACAGAGGCGATCGTAGTGGCGTTGGCGCTTCTGGAGCGGACCGGCGACAGCGGCCTGAAACAGGCGGCCAAGCAGGTCAGGCGCAAGATTTCGGCCGTGGTGCCCTCGCCACTTGCCGGCACGTTTTCCAGCGACGCGCTGCATGCCTGGGGCAGCGCTATCCCGGCCCCCGATGGGATCGACCTTGGCCTGCTGCGCAAAGCCATTCGCGACGAGCAGAAACTGGCTCTGACCTATCAGGACGAACAGGGGCATCGAAGCGAGCGGACGGTCCGGCCGATCGCCCTGATCTATTATTCGCAAACCGCCAACATCGTCGCATGGTGCGAATTGCGCGCCGCGATCCGCAATTTTCGCTGCGACCGCATCGCGGCATGCCTCCCGCTTGATGCCTTCTTCGTCGGCGAGGGGGAGCGCCTGCGAAGGCTTTGGGTCGAGGGCTGGCAGCCCCGATCATCCTGACGGTCCGGTAGGCATGGAGCGATCGGGATCGAATGCGTCACGGCGATGTCCCGCTTCACCCGAAGGCAAACCGTCAGAGCTGCAGGCTGCGGCTGTCTTCGCGGCCGTAGCCGAGGATCTCGATGCGATCCTCATAGATTTCGACAATCGCAAACGCGTTCTCGTCGCGCGTATCCACCATGCCCTTGAAATTCACGAACCAGGTTTTCCCCAGTTGACCGAGATTACCCCGGTGCTGATGACCGTTCAGATACGCAATGACATTGCTGTAGGACGCAATGAGGGCAGCCACTTCGGCACTGTCCCACAGATTGTGGTCGCCATCGGGATAAAGCGGGTAATGGCCCATCACTACCACCTTTTCGCCGTCCCAGGAGGCGCGATCGAGCACGTCGCGTATCCATTCAAACTGGGTGGCGCTGATGCCGGCATTCCAGTCCTTCGCGTTGACGGCGCCCTTGGCTTCAAGGCCAGCGAGACGGCGCCGGACATGGGCGTGGCGGTCCGCGTTGCCGACCGTTGCAAACACGCTTTCCTCGCAGCCGTCGATGATGACGAAGCGGATGCCGTTGCGCGCGAAATGATGATAGGGCGCCGGCATGCCGAGGACAGCATGAATATGCGGCAGGTGTTCGTTGGCAACGAGGAAGTCATGATTGCCGGGCAGGAACAGACACTCATGGCGGCTTGCGGCAAACAGCGGCAGGATCTTTTCGAAATTCTCGAAGCCCCGATCGATCAGATCGCCGAGCGTTACTACGAAGGCAAGATCCTCATGCTCGAGCCGGGCAAGCGCGGCTGCCACCTTGTCGAGGCTTGCAGAATAGTGACGGTCGCTGGCGGCATTGAACGGCAAGGGAGCGTATTGCGGATCGGCAAGAACGCCAAAGCGAATGAGCGGTATCAGGCGGGACATGCGCGGGACATAGGAGCCGAGCATTACAAGCGTGTGACGGCCGCCGCGCTGTCACCTCCCAAAATGACAAAACCCGGTGCCTTTCGGCACCGGGTCTAGTCAGATCGGAAAAACCCTTGAAATTACTTTGTCGCAGCTTCGTAGCGCTCCAGCACGTAGTCCCAGTTGATCAGGCTGTCGACGAAAGCCTCCAGATATTTCGGGCGGGCGTTACGATAGTCGATATAGTAGGAATGTTCCCACACATCGACGCCCAGGATCGGCTCTGCGCCGTGAACCAGCGGGTTTTCGCCGTTCGGGGTCTTGGAGATTTCAAGCTTGCCGTCCTTGACGGACAGCCACGCCCAGCCGGAACCGAACTGCGTGGTGCCTGCAGCCACGAAATCCGACTTGAACTTGTCATAGCCGCCCAGATCCGAGGCGAAGGCGCTTTCCAGCTTGCCCGGCAGCTTGTTGCCGCCGCCGTCCTTCTTCATCCACTTCCAGAAATGAACGTGGTTGTAATGCTGGGCAGCATTGTTGAAGAGGCCGGCATTGGTGCCGTAGGACTTTTTCACAACCTCTTCCAGCGACAGATCCGCCATCCCGGCTTCAGCGGCAAGCTTGTTGCCGTTGTCGACATAGGCCTTGTGGTGCTTGTCGTGGTGATACTCGAGCGTTTCCTTGGACATGAATGGTTCGAGCGCCTGGTAATCGTAGGGAAGTTCGGGAAGTTCAAAAGCCATGATCTTACTCCTTGGGCCAATCAGCTCGGATAACGGTGAGCGCGAACATAGGAGGCTGGCGGCGCGGTGGCAACGTTTGGCAGCCAAAATTCGCGTGAATATCAACGATCCGCGAGGGCTCAAGGGCCAACCAGGGCTGCTGCGCGATCGGTCTCAACCTACCCACCACGAGCGCTGCATGCGATGTCCTGACAACATTCGGTCTGCAGCCAACCCCGGGGTAAGAGGCAGAGGCAAGAGGGCCGAATCAGGCCACGCTACCGATTTCTGGCCCTCGCCCGTTGATCGGCGTCATGATCCCCCAACTGGCAGGTCATACGCCAGTCGGCCTAACCGTGAGACGACCACAAAAAAGGATAATCAGTCAGCTTTGCGCAGGCTTGCGCGGTTACGACCACGGCAAACTATTTTTTAAGCAATCTATTCGGCTTGCCAAAGGTATTTTCGATGCAGAACCTCGTCCAGGAAAGCGCCCATAGACGGAGTGACACCCCCGGCGACCTGCTCGATGCCTTCCTTCGGGAGCTTCTGGCGCAGCAGTCGGAAGAGGTTCGCCCGGCCGTACCCCACGTCAGTGTTTGCCGGGTTTATGAGAAAGTACGTCAAGAGAGGACATCTGTCGCCAGGCCGGCCCCCGCCATTATGGCCCGCTGCACATCCATCCCCAACGATTGCGAAAACAATCTCAATCCGGTTGACCTTCCTGTCAGTGCAGAGGAACTGAGCGGCATACCGGGCTGCGACCTCCTCTCGCCGCTTCTCGACGCGCCGCCGCAAACCGTGACCGACGCCGGCTGCATTTATCGCGCAGCCGACCTTACCTTGTTCGAACGGCTGACCGGCTACCGGCTTTTGCAACAGGGTCGGGTCTGGCGATCCATCGATGGGGAAGGCAATCGCCCGCCGGCATCGGACCGATTGTTTACGGTTTTGGCCGAAGAAGCTTTCGGAATGGCCGACCGACGGCGCCGCGACCGGGGCCAACCCGATCTCGACCTTGCACCGGCAGACATCGCCACCGCGACCGGTTCGTTGCGCAGCATCGCCGCGCATCTTGATGCGCGTGTCCGCCGCGGATAGGCTGGAAATCGCGGTTCTGGCAGCGCTCGATCGGGATGGAGCTGCCTAGACTGTTCGCCGCGTGACGCAACAACGCGGCGCCCCCTCCCGCCGTCGCCAGTCGTTGCAGACCCGGCGGCGGGAACCTTTCCCCCCGCCGACGCTTGAATCCCCGCCGGAACGACCGGCCGGGAGATGGCGATGTTCGATTTCATGACCTCGGAATTCCTGATCTTTGTACTTATCGGCTTTTGCGCGCAGATCATCGATGGTGCGCTCGGCATGGCCTTTGGCGTATTGACGACAACAAGCCTGCTGGCCGTGGGCGTGCCACCCGCTGCGGCAAGCGCCATGACCCATGTGACGGAATGCTTCACGACCGCTGCCTCCGGCGCATCGCATCTTTATCACCGCAATATCGACTGGCGCCTCGTTCTGCGGCTGGCGCCGGCCGGAATGGTCGGCGGGGCGGTCGGCGCCTACCTCCTGTCGAATGTCGATGGCGAAGCGATCGAGCCGCTGGTGTCAGTCTATCTGATCTGCATCGGCTTTTTCGTTCTCTACAAGGCCTTCAGGCCCAAATGGGCCCGCGATGTCCATGACTGGATCATTCCCTATGTCGGCGGTACCGGCGGCCTGCTGGACGCCATGGGCGGAGGTGGCTGGGGCCCTATCGTTACAAGCACCCTGCTCGGCCGCGGTCACGAGCCGAAAAAGGTCATCGGATCCACCAACCTGACCGAATTCGCGGTCACCTTCGTCATTTCCCTGACCTTCATCCTCGCGCTGGGCTGGTCGGAACTGTCCTCGGCCACCGGTCTCATCCTCGGCGGCATTCTGGCTGCGCCGTTCGGCGCGCTGATCGTCCGGAAGATGCCAGTCAAGCCGTTGATGATCGCCGTTTCCATGATCATCATCGGCACGGCCGCTGTTCGCCTTGCGTAAGTCCGTATATTACGGTTATCTAAAATTTAGGTGATCCCCGTTAGACTTCCGGCACCCGGGAGATGGACAGACGGATGACCACGAGAAACGAGCGCGCGATCCAGATGATGAAGCTTGAAGCGATAAAGGCGGCGATGGACAATCTGCCGGTTGCCGTGGGAGTGGTCGATCTCGACGGCCGGCTCCTGTACGAAAACGCGGCCTTTCGCTCGCTGCACGATCTTGAAAGCAGCTGGGTTACGGGGGCGGAAACCTTCGGCGAACTGGCGGGTAGCAACAGGCTGTCGAACTGGAAAGAGGATCCTGTCGCCTATTTCGAGCGGTTGAAAACAACACTGATGGCGGTCGGGACATTCGAGACGCAGGTGGAGATTGGCGGCAAGATCATCGCCGTGCACGATATCCTGCTGGATGGCCAGTACATTCTCTCCACGCAGCAGGACATTACGGCGCGGATCACCGCCGAAAAGCGCGTTTCCTATCTCGCCCATCACGATCCCCTGACGGACCTTCCCAACCGCACCCATTTTTCGGGACGCCTTGCGAGCTTTATCGAGGAAAGCCGGGTGACACGCAGGCGCTTTGCGGTGATGAGTTTCGACGTCGACCGATTTAAGGACATCAACGATCTGTTCGGTCACAATGCCGGCGACGTGGTGCTGACGGAACTGGCACGTCGGCTGAAACGTCTGCTCGGCGAGCAGGATCTGGCCGCCCGGTTGGGCGGCGACGAGTTCACCGTTTTGAGCGTGGGCGAAAGCCAGCCGGAAGCCGTGACGCGTCTTGCCGAAAATCTGACCCAGGCGATGGAACAGGAGATCGATGTCGAAGGCCGCTCCCTGCGCGTCGGTCTCAGCATCGGCATCGCCATGTTTCCTCAGGATGGAAACGACGCGGCGAGCCTGCTTGCCAATGCCGATGCCGCCCTTTACCGTGCAAAGGCTGAAGGGCGCGGTCGCTTCTGCGCGTTCAATGCCGGCATGGATCGGCGCATGCACGACCGGCGCGTTCTGCAGCAGGATCTGCGCCATGCCATCGCGCGGCAGGAACTGGCGCTGCATTACCAGCCGCAGGCTTCCGTCTCGGGAGAAATTTTCGGCTTCGAAGCGCTGCTGCGCTGGCACCATCCGACGCGCGGTCTGATTGCGCCAGACCATTTCGTACCGCTGGCGGAGGAAACGGGCCTGATCGTCGAAATCGGCCGCTGGGTTCTGCGCGAGGCGTGCCGAGAAGCCGCCAGCTGGCCGAACCGCCTGAAGATCGCCATCAATGTCTCGCCCATCCAGTTTCGCCAGGAAAATCTCGTCGGCGATGTCCACGCGATCCTGTTGCAGACCGGTCTTTCTCCCGAGCGGCTGGAACTGGAAGTGACCGAAGGTGTGCTGGTGCAGGATTTTGCCCGGGCGCTGCAGATCCTGCGCGGGCTGAAGGCCCTCGGCATTCAGATTGCCATGGACGACTTCGGCACCGGCTATTCGTCCCTCTCTTACCTCCAGGCCTTTCCCTTCGACACGATCAAGATCGACAGGTCGTTTACCGCCAAGCTCAATGCCGATGCAAGCGCCGGCGAAATCGTGCGCGCTGTCATCGGCCTTGGTCGGGGCCTGAATATCCCGATCGTCGCGGAAGGTGTCGAGACCGAAGAGCAACGCGTTTTTCTGGAAGAAGCCCAGTGCCAGAACATTCAGGGCCATCTCATCGGCAAGGCGGAACCGATCTCCGAATATTCCGGCCTGACGGGAGCCGAGACAAAATCCGCGGCAGAGCTGTCGGACCAGCTGCAGGCGACGATCACCCATCTTCACCGGCGCTGATCCGTTTCTCGATCTGCCGTGGTCCTGAGCGACGCTCGTCTAAAAGCGTCACGCTCCATGCCTCGCTGGTACAATCACCGAGGCGGCGACGTCCGAAGACGCCGCCAGCCTTTCATGCGGAAGGATCAGGCCGCGGCGCGGCGTGTGCTATTGGCCCAGTCCATGTAGAGTTCCAGGGCCTTCGCGGCGACCGGACCCGGCTGCAATTCGCGCTCCTCGAACCGGTTGACCGGCCCGATTTTCGAATAGTTGCCGGAAGTAAAGATCTCGTCGGCAGTGGCAACATCTTCCACTGTCACGGTCGCTTCCCGCACATCGTAGCCTTCCTGCCGCAACAGGCCGATGATGCGCGACCGGGTGATGCCGGCAAGGAACGTGCCGTTGGCAATTGGCGTGAAGACGACACCGTCCTTGACGATGAAGATGTTGGAAGAGGCGGTTTCGGCAACATTGCCGTTCATGTCGCGCGCAAGGGCATTGTCGAAACCGCGGTTGCGCGCTTCGATGATCATGCGACCGCTATTGGGATAAAGACTGCCGGCTTTGGCAGCGGTCATGGCGACTTCCGGGCTCGGGCGTCGAAACGGCGAGACCGTCAGCGACGACGGTCGGGCCGTGTGCATGGGAGCCTCGAACAGGCAAAGGGCGAACCGTGTGGACTCCGCGTCAGGCGCAACGACGCTGTAGGAAGTTCCATGCTCGGTCCAGTACATCGGCTTGATATAGATGGCGGTCTTGCCATCGAATTTGGTGACGCCTTCGAGCGCCAGCGCCTCGATCTCTTCCGGCGTCTTGGTTGGCTTCATGCCCATGTTGACGGCCGAACGGTTGATGCGCTGGCAATGCAGATCAAGGTCAGGCGAAATGCCGTCGAACCAGCGCGCACCATCGAACACCGTCGAGCCGAGCCACATGGCGTGAGACGTGGGGCCGATCAGCTTCGGGTTGCCGGAAAGCCACTCGCCGTCCACGAAGGTCCAGGTTGTGCTTTTGGGGGAAGTATCGACAGACATGGCATGCTCCTTGAAGTTTGGTGCCCGGAGTGAATGCGCGCCTTGGCAGACAGGTCAAGGCCAATTTTCACGCTCGACGGCGGCGCCGCGCAGAAAATACGGCGCCGGTGCGATATCCGCCGCACCCATCTTTTTCATCGATGGATGCATCACGAGAAGCAATGGTTCGCTCGCGGCAAAAGGCCATCCTGCCGCAACGGGCGTCCTTGCTGCTATTGCGGTTGTGACGGTGAGGGCGACAAAGGATTGGCGGGCGCAGGTTGCGTCTGGCCGGGTTGCACGCTTGGCGGCGCCGGGATGCGGTTGTCGATCAGGAGAATGCTCATGACCATGGCAATCAGAACCGCCAGCAACAGAAACCACGTGAGCCGCATTTTCGAAAATCTCCGGTCTATACCGCCCGCGTTGCGACGGTCATTCCAATTCTCTTTATAAGGGGAAGAGACTTGGGCACCGTTGCGATAAAAAAAAGGAATGTGGCGCCTTCTTTATTAACGGATATGTCGTCCCCGGACCATGACAAAGCCCTACCTCAAAATCATGACCGCTCCCGGCGGATCGCCGGTAAGGGGATCCGCGCGTCCGCATCTTCTTGTGCGTCGCAACAATGGTCGCCGCCGATTGCAGCCCTATATCAGAGGCAGACAGCAGCCGGATGGGACGGAATGCAGAGCGTATTGAAAGAAGGCGAAACGTGCTGGCGGATCGCCACCGCTGAGCGAATGTCGATCATCGTCGACGCTGCCGATTTTTTCCGCGCCGCCAAAAGCGCGATGACCAAGGCGAAACGGAGCATTTTCCTGATCGGCTGGGACTTTGACACCCGTATTCGGCTCGACCCCGAGGGCGACGGGACCGACGACTGGCCCGATCAGCTCGGCTCATTTCTCAACGCGCTCGCCCGCCGCAAGGAAGAAATCGACATCCGCATCCTCAAATGGGATGTCGGCTTGTTGAACTCGATCACCCGAGGCGAGACACCCTTCTACATGCTGCAATGGGTCTTCGACAAACGCATTCATCTGAAACTCGATGGCGCGCATCCCGCCATGTCGGCGCATCATATGAAGCTTCTCGTCATCGACGACCAGGTGGCATTTTGTGGCGGCATAGACATGACGGTCGGGCGATGGGACACCCGTGCGCATGCCGAAAAGGCGCCAGGCCGGCGTTCTCCGATGGGATTTGCGCAGGATCCATGGCACGATGCGACGACATGCCTTTCCGGCCCCGCGGCAGCTGCCCTTGGCGATGTTGCGCGCCGGCGGTGGATGCTGGCGACAGAGGAGGAACTCAATCCGACGACCTGCGACGGCGATCCCTGGCCGGACGGGCTCGACGTCGGGTTTCGCGACGTCAATATCGGCATTGCCCGAACAGCCCCCGAATATCGCGACCGCCGACAGATCGTCGAGATCGAGACCGCAAAACTCGCCATCATTGCGGCGGCAAAGAAGACGCTTTACGTCGAAAGCCAGTATTTTGCCTCCCGCCGCGTGGCGCAGGCCATGGCCGAAAGGCTCAGGGAAGAGGACGGGCCGGAGATCGTGCTGATCAATCCGCAGACCTGCGAGGGCTATCTCGAAGCAAAGGCGATGGACAGTGCCCGTATCCGCCTGATGAAACTGGTGCAGGATGCCGACCGTTTCGGGCGGTTCCGCCTGTACTATCCGGTCAACGACGCGGAAACGCCGATCTATGTTCATGCCAAGATGATGTTTGCCGATGATCGCGTCATCAAGATCGGATCGGCCAATCTCAACAATCGCTCTATGGGCTATGACACGGAATGCGACGTGGTGATCGCCGCGCAGGAGAGTCAGACCGTGCTGCGCGAAAAGATTATCGCCACGCGCGACGACCTGTTGGCGGAACATCTCGGCCGTTCGGCACGAGAGGTGCAGGACGCGATGACGGCGAATGGCGGTTCGATCATTGCAGCGATCGAGGCACTGAACCCATCATCCGGGCGACGGCTGGTGCCGGTTCCGATGCGCGACCTGACACCGGACGAGGAGCTGTTTGCCGAAAGCGACCTGGCCGATCCGGAGCGGCCGGCCGGAAAACGCTATCGCGCCTCACGTTTCCTGAAACGGCATTTCGGCCACAAGCTGAAGAAAGCGCTCTGAAGCGGGTAGCTCTTGCCGTCCACGCGGACGGTGATAGGATCAAACCGGTTTGATCTTGCGTTCGGCTTGGGAATTGCAATGCGCCCCATCCTTTATTCGCATCCGTTTTCTTCCTACTGTCAGAAAGTGCTGATCGCGCTTTATGAAAACAATACGGATTTCGAGACGCGCACGCTTGGCGAAGACGACGGCGCCTATGAGGAACTTGTTGCTCTCTGGCCGGTGAAGCGATTTCCGATGCTGAAGGACGGCGGAAACGTCGTCCACGAGGCCACGACCATCATCGAATACCTGCAGGTGCATCATCCTGGGCCCGTTCGACTGATCCCCGGTGATGACGCTTTTGCCGTTACGGTCCGCATGCTTGACCGTTTCTTCGATAACTACATTTCCACGCCGCAGCAGAAAATCGTGTTCGACGCGTTGCGAGACCCGGATGTTCGCGATCCCTACGGCGTTCGCGAAGCACGCGACATGCTCGATGCCGCTTACGGCTGGCTGGATCGCCACATGGAAAGCCGGAACTGGGCGGCGGGCAACGTCTTTACGCTTGCCGACTGCGCGGCCGCGCCATCGCTGTTCTACGCTGACTGGTCCCATCCGCTTGGGGACCGCTTTGCCCATGTCACCGCCTATCGCGAGCGACTTCTGGCCCGGCCATCCTTTGCCCGCGCCGTCGATGAGGCACGACCTTACCGCAAAAATTTTCCGCTCGGCGCGCCCGACCGGGACTAGAACGTGGGCGGTGTGCAGGCGCTGATGACTTCGCATGGGACCGGACCGACACAGCGAAAACGATGCGGCCTGCGGCTTTCGAAATAATAGCAATCGCCGGGACCCAAAATGCGTCGCTCGTCCCCGACCGTGACTTCCAGCCGACCGCACAACACGATGCCGCCTTCCTCTCCCTCATGAACCAAGGGGACTTTTCCGGTATCGGCACCGGGCTGGTAGCACTCCTTGAGAATCTGTAGGCTGCGACCAAACAGGTTGTCGCCGACCTGTCTGTAGGAAATCGCACCCTTGCCGATCTCCACCAGGTCCTCGGCGGCGTAAAAAACCTGCCGCGACTGTTCAGGCTCGAAGGCGAAAAACTCGGCCATGCCGATCGGCAGCCCATCGAGGATCCGTTTGAGTGCCCCAACCGACGGATTTGCGGCATTGGATTCGATCAGCGAGATCGTCGAATTGGTCACCCCGACACGTTTCGCCAACGCGCGCTGGGAGAGATTGCGTGCCATGCGCAGCTGCCGCAGACGGCCTCCGATATCGAGCGACATGCGTTTCCCCGTTCTCGATGTTCGAAATATTGAAAATATCGCGCTGTTCGGCAATGAAACCGGCAGCTTGCAAGGTGTCAGAAAACGTCTTGTTCGGGAAGGGCAAACTGCCACACTTGCCCGTCATAACGGAGGCGGGCATGGACAATTTCAGCAACAGCAATAGCGTCAATCTCGAGAATTTCTGGATGCCGTTCACTGCCAATCGGCAGTTCAAGGCGGCTCCGCGGTTGCTGGCGGCTGCGGACGGCATGTATTACACCGATATCGACGGCAAGCGGGTCCTGGACGGCACCGCGGGCCTGTGGTGCTGTAATGCCGGCCACGGCCGCCGGAAGATCTCGCAGGCGGTGGAACGGCAGCTCGCCACCCTCGATTTCGCGCCGACCTTCCAGATGGGCCATCCCATTGCTTTCGATTTTGCCGAAAAGCTCGCGGAAAATGCGCCGGGTGGTCCCGCGGCGCAGCTAGATCGTGTTTTCTTCACCGGTTCCGGATCGGAATCTGTCGATACCGCCTTGAAGATCGCCATCGCCTATCAGCGCGCCATCGGCCAGGGCACCCGCACCCGGGTGATCGGGCGTGAGAAGGGCTACCACGGCGTGGGCTTCGGCGGCATTTCCGTAGGGGGCCTTGTCAACAACCGCCGTGTCTTTCCGCAGATCCCTGCCGATCACATGCGCCATACGCTGGATAGCGAGCGCAACGCATTCAGCAGGGGCCTGCCGGCGCACGGCGCGGAACTCGCGGACGATCTCGAGCGGCTGGTCGCGTTGCATGGAGCCGAAACCATTGCCGCCGTCATCGTCGAGCCCATGTCGGGTTCGGCCGGCGTCATCCTGCCGCCGAGGAATTATCTCGAAAGGCTGCGGACCATCGCCGATCGACACGGCATCCTGCTGATCTATGACGAGGTGATTACCGGCTTCGGCCGGCTCGGCACGCCCTTCGCGACAGATTACTTCGGCGTCGTGCCCGATCTCGTGACCACAGCCAAGGGCATTACCAATGGCACCATTCCGATGGGCGCCGTGTTTGCCCGCCGCACTGTCCATGACGCCCTGATGAGCGGTCCGGAAAACGCCATCGAACTGTTCCACGGCTACACCTATTCCGGCCATCCGGTGGCCTGCGCCGCGGGTCTGGCAACAATGGAAATCTACGCGGAGGAAGGGCTTTTGACCCGCGCCGCCGACCTGGCAGCAGATTGGGAAAACGCCCTGCATTCGCTCAAGGATGCGCCCCATGTCGTCGATATCCGCAATCTCGGCCTGGTGGGCGCGATTGAGCTCGCGCCGCAAGAGGGTGCAGCGGGAGCCCGCGCCTATGATGTGTTTGTCGATTGCTTCAACAGTGGGCTGCTGGTCCGCGTGACGGGCGACATCATAGCCCTGTCGCCGCCGCTGATTGTGGAGCGCGAGCAGATCGGCACGATCGTCTCGATCATCGGCGATGCGTTGCGGCGCGTGGCTTAAGCGCCGCCGCTGCAGACCGGATAGAGCCGCTATCGGCGTCACCTATGGTTTTCGCGGAAAACCCTGGACGGTTATGGCATCACGACCGCCCCTCGTCTAAGAATACCGCGAAACGCCTTATCGAAGTCCGAGGTCATGAACGATAACGTCATCAAATTCCGCCGGAAAGAAGCGCCGAAGCCACCGCGGCAGACACCGCCATGGATGCGCAAAGCATTGATTATTGGCGGTGCGGTCGCCGCCTTTGTAGCCGCTTTCGCCTATTTTTACGTGACCGGCGATCCGTCGAGCATGACCTCGGATCTCGCGCCCTTGCGGTAATCCGCCAGGTGACGCCGATTTGACCAACATTCCCCTGGTGCATCGTTGGTAACGCGTAAGGAAATTGCGGGTTATCTCGAGCGGCCGGCCCGCAGGCGAAAATCTTCCTCCATGCCGCCAGTTTCGATCGCAAAGGTCAGTCGACACCTGGCGCCGGAACGCGCCAGCACGTGGTCGATTCTGCCGTTCAATTGTCGTTCTACCAGCCGTTGGATCAGGCCGGCGCCTTGGCTCGGCAGGATGTTTTCGTGCACGGGCGGTCCGTCCAGTTCCGCCCAAAACAGGGTCAGTTCGTGATCCGCCAGCGACCAGGCGATCTCCACCCGGCCAGCCTTGACCGAAAGCGCGCCGTGCTTCAGCGCATTGGTCGCAAGTTCGTTGATGACGAGGCCGAGCGCGGTCGCTCGCATCGGCTGCAGCATCACGGTTGGACCGGTCAGCGAGAACGCCCGGCGCTCGGCCGTCATGTAGGGCTCCACTTCGATCTCGATCAGGCGGCGCAGATCGATGCTGGCATTATCCTTGGCCCCTCCGTCAAGCAGGTCATGAATCCGGGCAAGCGCACATATGCGCCCTGCCAGTTCGTCGCCGAGAGGGCGCGGCAGGGTCAGACGGGCAAGGCTCCGCACGCCCATATAGGCATTCTTGACGCGATGGCGCAGTTCGTCCCGCACGAGTTCGGCTTCGCAGACGGCCTGCGTCAACGCGGAGATCAGGCGGACGTTTTCAAGCGCCGTGGCGGCTGCGTCAGCCAGGGATTCAAGAAGCTCGATCTCGTCGTCGCTCGGGCGGTAGGTCGACGCCCAATAGGCGCCGATCGCCGCGATGGGGTCGTTACGGCGCACCGGCGTCATCAACACCGCCCGCACGAACGTATTCTCGTAAAGCTCGAAAGGAATACGCGGATCAAGCGCGATATCGGGAACGACGACGGTTTCGCGGTTGAGCATCGCCCAGCCGCTGATGCAGGCAGACATCGGGAATTTCTGCCCCTTCCACAAAGGACCGATCGCATCTTCCTCAAGGTAATGGCAAAGATCGCCCTCGCGACGGATGATTGCAATGCCCTCGCAACCCAGAAGGGCGCGCGCCGATGTGCGGACGGTTTCGACCACGTCGTCGACCGAGTTCGCACCGGCCAGACGGCCGATCGCCCGCGTCAGCTGTCCGAGAGGTGTGCATGCATGATTGCGATCGATGCCCTCGCCCATTGCTGGTCTCCCTGCCCGCCCGGTATAGGAAGCGGAAGGGTCGCACATCTGCGTCTATTAGCAAATCAAAACATTGCGTGATGCGTGCGGCCACCGGTATGAATGGTAAGCAGAGCCTTGCTGTCGGACTTGACCTCGCATATCTGCCGCGTTCTTGTTGCGCGACATGACGAAAGGATTCGGGAGGCCATGGCGATACAGCAACCATCCGAAAGGTTTCGGGCTCCCGTCATCGTGATGGGCGTCTCTGGAAGCGGCAAGAGTTCGGTCGGCATCCTTCTCGCCCGGATGCTCGACCTTCCCTATGTCGAAGGCGACGAACTGCATCCGAAAGCCAATGTAGAGAAAATGTCGAAAGGCATACCGCTGACGGACGAGGATCGCTGGCCGTGGCTGGATCTCATTGGCGAGCGATTGGCGCAAGGCGCTGCCGACGGTATCGTCATCACTTGCTCCGCCCTTAAGAAAAGCTACCGCGATCGATTGAGGGCCGCGGCCGGCGGTCGGCTGGCCTTCGTGTTTCTCGATGGAACGAAGGAATTGCTGGTCGACCGAATGGGGCACCGCACCGGCCATTTCATGCCGCTCAGCCTTCTGGACACGCAGCTGGCGACGCTGGAGCGGCCCGACAGGGAAGACCGCGTGGTGGTCGTTGATATCGACGCGACGCTCGAGACGATTGCTCAGGCTGCCGCCAAGGGCCTTGGCGCCCTGAATTGGGCGTGAAGTCGACACTGACCGGCGGTCGCTGCCGGTAATACGGCCCGTTCTGGAAGTTTATGTATGCCGTTTCGCTTCGTTCACACTGCCGATATCCACCTCGATTCGCCGTTGCGTTCGCTGGCGCTGCGAAACAGCGAACTTGCCGAACTGATCGGCAACGCGACCCGCAAGGCATTCGTCGCCATCGTCGATCTTTGTCTTGAAGAGCAGGTCAATGCACTGGTTATCGCCGGTGACCTTTACGACGGCGACCAGACATCGATGAAGACGGCACGGTTTCTCGCCGGGCAGATGGAGCGGCTGCATCAGGCCGGCATTGCCGTCTACACCATTCGTGGCAACCATGATGCGCTGTCGCGCATCACCCAGGAACTGATCTTGCCGCCGAGTGTAAAAATCTTCGGTGGGCGGGCGGAAGCCGTCGAACTCAAGGGCGATGGGCTGTCGGTTGCGATCCAAGGCCTGAGCTTTGCAAGACCCCAGGCGCCGGATCCGCTTTTGCCGAAATACCGGCCTCCGATCGCCGATGCGGTGAATATCGGCATCATGCATACCAGTCTCGCCGGCGCGCCCGGCCATGACGTATACGCGCCGTGCAGTGCCGCCGATCTGCACGCGGCCGGTTTCGATTACTGGGCGCTTGGCCACATTCACCAGCGCAGCCAGCATGTCGGTCCCCGCACGGTCATCATGCCGGGCATGCCGCAGGGCCGCGACATCAACGAGGCAGGGGAAAAGACCGTTTCGCTGGTCACGATTGCGGACGACCGCACGGTCACCGTGGAAGAACGGCTGACCAGCATCGCGCAATTCGAGCGCATCGGCGTCGATCTGACCGGGATCGACCAATGGCGCGATGCCGCCGCCGTCATAGAGGCGGCGCTTGCCACGCAGCGCGAGACAACTGCCTCCGCCCATCTTGTGGCGCGTCTTCGGCTGACGGGCGAAACATCGCTTTCCTTCCGGCTGCGGCGCGATATCGACCTGATGATGGCGGAGGCCGAGCAGCGCGCCGAACGGCTGGGCGATACCTGGATCGAAAAGCTGGAAATGGACGTGCGACCACCTGGCGTGACGCTGCAGACGACTGCCGACCCGGTGACGGAACTTGGCCAGTTGATTCGTGCGGAAGTCATTGCACGCGCCGGTTTTCGCGACGATATCACCGACATCGTACGCGACATGCTGGCCGACCTGCCGGCCGAAAGCCGCCACTTCGCCGGGGATGACGAAGCCGGCTTTGCCCGCTTCGTCGATAACCTTCTGGTGACGGGCGCCGACGACATTACCGCCCACCTGAGCGGTGCCGAACGGGACGATACCTGATGCGCCTCAACCGTCTGGACCTTACGCGTTACGGCAAGTTCACCGATCACGTGATCGATTTTGGCAAGGCCCAGCCCGGCCAGCCGGATCTGCATATCGTCTACGGACTGAACGAGGCCGGCAAATCCACCACGCTTGCGGCATATCTCGACCTTCTGTTCGGCATGCATCCGCAGACACCCTACAATTTCCTGCATCCCTATAGCGCAATGCGGATCGGCGCCCAGCTTGAGATCGACGGCGTGGCCCACGATCTGGCGCGGCTGAAGCAGCGAAACGGCAGCCTCATCGACGGTCGCGGTTCGCCGGTCAACGATGCACTGCTGGTCGGCGCGCTAGGCGGCGTGACACGGGACGCCTACCGGACGATGTTCTCGCTCGATGACACATCGCTCGAAGAAGGCGGCAACGCGATCATCCAGAGCAAGGGCGAATTGGGCGAACTGCTGTTTTCCGCCAGCTCCGGCCTTGCCGGCATCAGCAAGGCTCTGGCGGCGGCCGGCGAGGAAGCCGCCGGTCTGTACAAAAAGCGATCCTCGACCTCGAAGATGGCGGAACTGAAGCGCACGCTGGAGGCGCTGAAGACCGAGC
Source organism: Neorhizobium sp. NPDC001467 (assembly GCF_050275975.1). NCBI lineage: Bacteria > Pseudomonadati > Pseudomonadota > Alphaproteobacteria > Hyphomicrobiales > Rhizobiaceae > Neorhizobium > Neorhizobium sp. NPDC001467. The sequence goes on from NZ_JBNNPS010000016.1 coordinate 28,506, forward strand.
GCAATGCGATCGACACGTTTGCGGCGGCCTATGCCAGCCTGAATGCCGGCCATGAACAGGCGAAATCAGCCTATGACGGCGCTGCCGTCGCGCTGGCCGCGGCTCGCACCCGCCACGCCGCCTTGACGCGGATCCTGACGGCATTGCCACTCTCCTTGCAGCTTGCCGGGCTCGATGCGGATCCCGCCAACGACACCGAATGGCAACGCCCGCCGGCGGAATGGTTCGTACTCCTGCCGCAGCTTGTCCGCGACGAGACCCGATTGCAGGCGCTGTTGCAGGAAAAGGATCGCGGCATCGAGCAGTTGCAGCGTGAGATCGACGCCATTGCCGAAGATGCGCAGGCGCAGCTGATTGCGCTCCAGGAGAAGACGCTGGTCGATGGTCTCGCCCGCTTTCGCGCGGCACAGGCGGATCTTCCCCGCCGCCGTCAATCGCTGGCCGAACAGGACGGCGCTTTGGCGCGCCTGCTCGCCGATCTCGAACGTCCGGCTGGTGACGATGCCGAAAGCCTGCTGCTGCCGGCCTCCACAACGGCAATCATTCGCGACCTGATCGAAAAACGTTCCGGTATCGATGCGCAGCTGACATCGGCGACACGCGAATTGAAGCGGAGCCGCGATGCGCTGGCGCGACTGCAGGATGCAGACGCCGCTCCCGGCGCGTCCTTCGAAGATATCGATGATGTGGCAATCGAGCGGCTTGAGGCGGCCCTTGGACGCCTGACCGGTTCCGATCTGCCGTCCCGGCTGTCGCTGGAGGAACGGGGCCGCACCCAGATGCGGCGCCGGCTGGAAAGCTGCGTCGCCGCGCTTGCGCCGTGGTCGGGCGATATGGCGTCGCTCGCCGCCATGCCGAGCGTCGATGCGCGCCAGATTGAGACGTGGCGCAGCCAGGCAATGGCCATCGAACGGCGGCTGAACGAACATCGCGGGCGCCTGCGCGAAACGGAGACCGAGCAGGTTTCCATGCAAGCGCGCCTTTCCGCCTTTCATGCTGGCGGCGCGATCGACGACGGCGAAGCGCAGGCTGCGCGCATCGCCCGCGACGCGGCGTGGCAGGCGCATCTGGCCGCCCTTGATGGCCGGACCGCGGCCCTGTTCGAAGAGGCGATGCACAAAGACGACGGCATTTCCGCCGGTCGCCTGGCGCGCGCGCATGACCTGGCGGAACTGCGGCAGCTGACGCGCAGAATAGCAGAAAACGACGCAGCCATCGCGCATCAGCGTCATCTGCTCGCCGAAGCGGAAGCGGAGCTGGCGGCACTCGCTGAAAGAATTGCCTCGCTTCTGCCCGAACAGGCCCTTGACGATCACGATGCGATGGCCCGCCTTGCGGCGCTCGAAATGTGGCTTGGCCGCCGAACGGAGGCGCTGTCAGCCTTCACGCAGCTGCAGCAGATCGAGGCGGATATCATCGACATTCGCGACGAACTGGACGCCATCAGCAACGCACTGCTGGCCGCGCTTGCCGAAGCTGGCGCGCACGGTCTTCAACAGTCGACGCCGACCGAGCTTGCCCGCAATGCGGCCGATTTCGTCGCCCGTATCCGCTCAGGCGCGCATACGAGGGCGGCGTTCGAAAAGACCGTGACCGAGGCGCAACGCGATATCGCCGAGCGCCAGCGTGACCACGATGACGCGCAGGCAGCCGCCGATGCATGGGAAACCGCGTGGCAGCAGGCCTTGTCGAAGACCTGGCTGACGGACCATGCGGATTCGGTCGTCGCAACTGGAAAAATTCTGTCCCTGCTGTCGAATCTTCCGGTCATCCTCAAGGACCGGGACGATCTTGCCCAGCGGATCGGGGCGATGGAGCGCGACCAGACGCAGTTTCGCGACGATATCGCCGCGCTGCTGCGCAAGCTGGACGATGACGGCATTGTCGATGACCCGATGATCATTGCCGGTCAGCTACTCGATCGGCTCAGCGTGGCGGCCCGCGAGCAACAGGCTCGCGCGGCACGACAGGAGACACTCGAAAAAATGCGGGCCGAGCGCAACGAACTGGCTGGCGAACTGGCCGTGCACGACGCGCAGAAAGCAAGAATCACCGCCTATTTCGGCACCGACACGCTGGCGGCCGTCGAAGTTTTTCTGGAACAGGCCAGAACGCGCGACCGGATCGAGACGCAAATCGCTGACCTCAAGGAGCAGATCGCTCGTAGCATGCAGGTGGCGCGTTTCGAAGACGCTGCAGAGATGCTGGCGGGTATCGATGCCGAGGCGACCGAGCGCGAAGCGGAGGAACTGTCCGCCCGGATCGGCGACCTGACCGACAGGACGCGCGAACTGTACGCCGAGATGACACGGGCGCGCGATAAGCTGGATGCCGTGGGTGGCGACGACGCGGTGGCACAGATCGAGGCGAGACGCCGCACTGTCCTGCTGGAGCTCGAGGATCACGCGACCCGCTATTTGACGCTGCGCACCGGGATTCTGGCGGCCGAACAGGCGCTGCATATCTATCGCGAGAAGCATCGCAGCTCGATGATGGTGAAAGCCTCCGACGCGTTCCGCCTGATTACCGGCGGCAATTATTCGGGCCTTGCCACCCAGGTGGATCGCGATCGCGAGATCCTGATCGGGGTGGCGCGCGACGGCAGTTCGAAGATCGCCGACACGATGTCGACCGGGACGCAGTTGCAGCTCTATCTGGCGCTTCGTCTTGCCGGTTACGAAGAGTTCGCAGCGGTGCGCCCTTCCGTGCCCTTCATCGCCGACGACATCATGGAAAGCTTCGACGATCCGCGCTCCGAAGAGGTTTTCCGTCTTCTCGGCGCGATGTCGAAGGTCGGTCAGGTGATCTATCTGACCCATCACCGGCACCTTTGCGACATCGCAAAATCCGTCGTGCCCGAAGTAAAGATCCACACACTGCCATGACCCCGTAGCGCCGCACGCAGCCGCGATCGACCGGCGGCCTGGAGCCTCCTTTCCGCCCATGAGACGCATCTTCCGGCCTGAAATGAACCGGCGATCGCCCGACGAAGCGTCGGCGTGTTCGTTCCGCGAAAACCCCTGCTGCGCAACGGTTTTTCCGCAAAGGCAGGTAAGAAAGAACAACCCGTGGCGGACGTTCCGTCACGTCAATTGGGATTTTTTTATGGACTTTTTCGGTATATCGTCCTAGATAGATCTCGTCTTCGACATTTTTTCGGCTTCGCGGAGCGGAAAACCCTCACGGCACGCGTGTGATTGCTACGGCCGACAATGGATATACGCGAAGTATAGTCCGTGTGTCGGCATCTATGCTGATCGATAAGACGCCGCGTGCAATACGATAGAATATAAAACTTGCGGAAAGTTTAGCATCGCTGCTCTTTCCGGAGGATTTATCAGCATAGGAGCATGCTCGCGCTATCGAGCCCGGGCCCATAAATGTATGGCTTTTACAACTGAAAATGACGTGTCGGCAGAGCCGGCTTCGACCAAGATCAGTATCAACAACGTCTACAAGATTTTCGGCGAGCGCCCCGACAAGGCGCTGGACATGGTCCGCGCCGGCAAGACGAAATCGGAAATTCACGCCCAGACCGGCTGTTCGGTCGGCGTCAACAATGCCACATTCGACATCAAGGCCGGCGAGATCTTCGTCATCATGGGCCTGTCGGGATCCGGCAAATCCACCCTTCTTCGCCTTTTGAACCGTCTGATCGAACCGACTTCGGGCTCTATCGAAATCGACGGCAAGGACATCACCAGAATGTCGCGCAAGGAGCTGATCGACGTGCGTCGCCGCGAGATCAGCATGGTGTTCCAGTCCTTTGCGCTTCTGCCGAACCGTACCGTTCTCAACAACGCCGCCTTCGGTCTTGAGGTCGCGGGCATTGGCGAGGCTGAGCGCAAGGAAAAGGCGATGGCTGCACTGAAGGCTGTCGGTCTCGACGGCTATGCCGACAGCATGCCGGATCAGCTTTCCGGCGGCATGAAGCAGCGTGTGGGCCTTGCCCGGGCACTTGCCAGCGAACCGACCGTGCTTCTGATGGACGAAGCGTTTTCCGCGCTCGACCCGCTGATTCGCACCGAAATGCAGGACGAACTGGTGCGTCTGCAGGCCGAGCATAGCCGCACGATCGTCTTCGTCAGCCACGACCTTGACGAGGCCATGCGCATCGGTGACCGTATCTGCATCATGCAGAACGGTAATGTCGTGCAGGTGGGCACGCCGGACGAAATCGTCATGAGCCCGGCCAATGACTATGTCCGTTCGTTCTTCCGCAATGTCGACGTCTCCCAGGTCTTCAAGGCCGGTGATGTTGCCCGCAAGACGCAGATCACCATCATCGAGCGTCAGGGCACGACGGCTGCGGCAGCCCTTGAGCGGATGAAGAATTTCGACCGCGAATACGCGATCATTCTTGGCCGCGACAAAACCTATCACGGCGTCGTCAGCCAGTCTTCGCTGGTCGAAAAGATGCGTGACAAGGTGGCCGACCCCTATCGCGGCGCCTTCCTCTCCGAGATCGAGCCGATCCCGTCGGACGAGTCACTGTCGAACGTGCTCGGCAAAGTGGCGGCCAGCCCATGGCCCGTTCCGGTCATCGACGAGAACAAGCGTTATGTCGGCTCCATCAGCAAATCCATGCTGCTCGAGACGCTCGATCGCGCCTCCTGATCGCTGCCGCGTCGCCTCTTCCTCTAACCGGCCCATAACCGGAGACAGACATGAATTTCGATATTGGTGACGGCATCGATACAGCCGTCAATTACGTCCTCGACAACTTTTCGCCAGCTCTGGATTTCATCGCCGCGATGATCGGTTTCGTGACAACCGGCATCCAGAACATCCTTGTCTCGATCCCGATGCCACTCGGCATCGCCATCTTCGTTGCCCTGTCGCTTTGGCGCGTCGGCCTCGGCTTCGGCATCCTCACCGGTATCGGTCTGTGGCTGGTCAGCCATATGGGCCTCTGGAGCCCGATGATGGAGACACTGGCACTGGTCATCGCCTCTACCCTGATGGCGATGCTCATCGGCCTGCCGCTCGGCATTGCCATGGCCCGCAAGGACTCCGTCGCCGCGATCGTGCGTCCGATCCTCGACCTGATGCAAACCATGCCGGCCTTCGTCTACCTGATCCCGGCGGCGATGTTCTTCGGTCTCGGCGCCGTGCCGGGCGCGATCGCCACCGTCATCTTCGCCATGCCGCCGGTCGTACGCCTGACCAATCTCGGCATCCGTCAGGTGCATGAGGAATTCATCGAGGCCGGCAACGCCTTTGGCTGCACGTCAGCGCAACTGCTGTTCAAGGTGCAACTGCCGAATGCCCTGCCCTCGATCATGGCCGGCATCAATCAGACGATCATGCTGTCGCTGTCGATGGTGGTGATTGCCTCGATGATCGGCGCCGGCGGCATCGGCAACACGGTTCTGACCGGCATCCAGCGCCTTGACGTCGGCACCGGTTTCGAAGGCGGCCTCGCCGTTGTCATCCTTGCGGTCATCCTCGACCGTATCACCCAAAGCCTCGGCCAGAAGGACGCCGCCTACAAAGCGCCGTTCTGGAAGGTGCTTTTCAGGAAGAACGAGCGCGGAGAACTGGCAACGGCCACCGCCTGAGCCAGACCTGCGCCACCATGCGGGTGCTGAACCCGCGATCACAAACCTCCCATAAGGAGAACGCATGTTGAAAACGCTTTTCACCGCAGGCGCCACGCGTCGTGCCACCCTGGGCGCAACCCTCGGCCTCGCTGCCGCTCTCGTTGCAGGTTCTGCCCTGCCGACGATCGCGCAGGAGACCAAGACGGTCAAGCTCGGTTATGCCGCCTGGTCCGACGCCGAATTCGTCACCAAGCTGGCCGCCAAGCTGATGACCGACAAGCTCGGCCAGAAGGTTGAACTGGTGCAGACCGACGTCGCGCCGCTTTATCAGGGTGTGAGCCGCGGCGATATCGATGCGATGATGATGGCCTGGCTGCCCCAGACGCATGCCGATTACTTCGACAAGGTGAAGAACCGCGTCGAGACGCTCGGCACCGTTTATGAAGGCGCCAAGCTCGGATGGGTCGTGCCGACCTACATCCCGGAAAGCGAGATTGCTTCGATCGAGGACCTGAAGAAGCCTGAGGTTCAGGAAAAGCTTGCCAAGACGATCCAGGGCATCGATCCGGGCGCTGGCCTGACGCGCCTTTCGCAGCAGGCTGTGAAGGACTACGACCTGAGCGACTACAAGCTGCAGATTTCCAGTGAAGCCGGCATGCTGACGACGGTTGACCGTGCGATGCGTGGCGAAAAGTGGTTCGTGGCAACCTCGTGGAGCCCCCACTGGATGTTCGGTAAATACAAGCTCCGCTACATCGCCGACCCGAAGAAGTCCTTGGGTGAAGCCGAGCATGTCGACGTTCTTGCCTCCAAGGATTTCAAGTCAGAGAACCCCAAGGCCGCGGCATTCCTGTCGCGCATGAAAGTGCCGCTCGATGACCTCGAAGCCGCGATGTTCAATGCACAGGAAACCTCCTACGACGAGGCTGTAGCCAAGTATATCGAGGATCATCCGGATCAGGTGAAAACCTGGGTCGGCGAACAAGGCTGAATTTGCCGTCTTTGATGGATTGACGAGGGCCTTGCCGGATCTGCGGCAAGGCCTATGCCATAAGACGCGACGGCTGTGGATGGGAGTGCTTGATGCCTCAGGACCGGAGCAAACCGCATTTTTCAGCCGACGACACGATCGGCGGCCGCATCTCGCTCGCCCGCGACGCGATCGATCTGACGCTCGACGAGGCGGCCGATTTCCTGATGGTGTCCGCCTGGACGTGGGCGTCCTGGGAAAACGATCGCGCAACGCCGCCTACCGACCGTCTGCCGCTGATGGCGCGGCTTCTCGAGGTCGGCCCGACATGGCTTCTGACCGGGTACGGCAGCGGGCCACGCTGGCCCTGATCGACGGACCGCAACGCCGCCGTTAACGCAAGCGCATCGCCGCCTCGCCGCCCCTCGGCTCTTACTCGCTTGAGAATTTGACCGTCACGCCGCGCTGGCGAAAATAGGCCTGCATCAATTTTCTGCCGGAACGGTTGTTCTGCACCAGCCGCGCCGGGTCGAACATGGCTTCCTTGGCGCCAGCGCGCGCAAGCGCTGCCTTGAGCGTGGCGATATGCTGGTCGAGATCGACATTGTCCGCCCGCAGGGATTCGTAGATGCGGTCCGTTGCGTCCGCGACTGTCGGTTCACTCACTGTCATACTCCGGCTGTGTCTCTGGTCTCTTGAGGTTGGTCTATTGGGCCGAAAAACGCGCCCGTCAACAGAAAAGGACCGGTTGCCACGGCGACTTGGTCTTGTGTTCATGCGAAGCGGAAAGCTTGAGGCACCGTTCGCGGGGTTATGCCGGGCCGATCTTTGCCTCGGCGAGAATGCTCAGCCCGCGCGCAAACTTGCTGGTGTCTCCGCCCACCTGTTGCATCTGCCAGAGATTGTCGCTGAGATCGGCGTGCTTGACGCCTGCGGCCAACGGGTTCTTGATGGAGCGACGAACGAAATCGAAATACTCCTCCTGCGGACGGATGCTCATGGCATCGACGGCGTCGATTACGGGTTGCGAAAAGCCTTCTTCACCAAGCCGCGCCAACGTCCAGCCGGGACCCTTTTCGACCACGTCGTGCAGCCAGGCAACAATGGCCGCCTCCTCGCCGCTCACCCGTTCGGCGACGCGGCGAACGTGATCGATGAAAGGACCGCCGGTCTTGCTCGACTGGCCGCTATGCGCCTCGTGGGCAATTTCCTGCGCTCTTTTCAGGGCCTGTTGCGTTGACAGTGGCATGGCCGGGTTCCCTTCCTGGCTTAAGGTCCAGCGGGATCCATTTCACTCTCACGGGCCAGAATCAATCCTGATAATCATCTTGAAATGCAATAGTTGGCATGCTAACTAATCGACATACATTGTTAGCGCGCTAATTATCAGTTGACCAAATGAAAAACACCGAAGCACAATCCGAGTTTCTTGAAGCCCTGACCAAGGCCAGCCGCAAGATCCGCACCGCGTTCAACCAGCGCGTCACGGCGCATGGGTTGACCTATCCGAGGGCCCGCGCGCTGTGGCGCCTGGCAGAAAAACCGGACATGGCGCAGACGGAACTCGCGTTCGAACTGGAGCTGGAACAGGCCACGACCGTACGTCTGCTCGACCGGATGGAGGAGAATGGACTGATCGAGCGCCGGCCCTCCCAACATGACCGCCGCGTGAAGCGGATTGCGCTCACCAGCCATGGCGAGGAACAGGCCACCATGGTCCGTTCGATCGCAGACCAGATGCGTCAGGAAGTGTTTGCCGATATCGATAAGGACGATCTGCGCGAGTTGACCAAAGTGCTACAGTCCCTGAGCGGTCGCGTTGCCGACCTGGAGAACCTGAATGTCTCCGCGTAAAGCCGCTACGCCTCAGCCCAGCGAGGAGATCGGCGGCGGCGTTTCGGCGTCCCCGGAGCCTGACACGCAGAGTGACACGAGCGGGCACAAGGACGGGGACACCCGCATGGAAAATTCGTCCCGCCAGGACGAAGAAGATGAGGCCGTAAAATTGCCTGGTTCAGCGCCGGCACCCTCTGCCGTGCCGGCACCGCCCGCCTTCGTCCCCAAACCGCCCCTGATCGCCCTCGGCTATATGCTGGCCTCCCTCATCGTGGCACTGACACAGGGGCTCGGCCTCTCCTTTCTGACGGTCAACCTTCAGCAGGTCGCCGGCCCGCTCGGGGTCACGACCAACGAGGCGGCATGGCTGATGGCCGCTTATGTATTCCCGAATGCGAGCCTCGGCCTGTTTCTCTTCAAGATCCGGGCGCAATACGGGATCCGCAATTTCGCGGAGATCGCCATTGTCATTTACGTGCTGGTATCGATCGCACACCTGTGGGCGAACGATTTCACCTCGGCGATGATCCTGCGGTTTTTTGCCGGGGCTGCGGCGGCGCCGCTGTCGTCGCTCGCCTTTCTCTACATGATCGAAGTGTTCCCGCCGCAGCAGAAGCTCACCATCGGCCAGGCGCTGGCGCTGACGGCGATCGCGCTTCCGACACCGGTGGCCGGGCTGCTTTCGCCGGGCCTGCTCGATCTTGGAGATTGGGCGACGTTCAACATGCTGGAACTTGGCTTGTCGTTGATCTCGCTCGCTTTCATCTACCTCCTGCCGCTTACAGCCGCGCCGCGGATGAAGGTGATGCAGTGGATGGACTATGTCAGCTTCACCTTCCTTGCCATCTCAATGGGCTGTTTTGCCGCTGCATTGACGCTCGGCCGTCTCTACTGGTGGACCGAAGCGCCCTGGCTGGGCTGGATGATGGCGGTCGGCGTGGCCTCCGGCATGATCTGCGCGGTCATCGAGCTGAACCGTCGCAATCATCTGATCGATATCCGCTGGATCACGTCGCGGGAAATCATCCATTTTGCCGGCATTCTGCTTCTGTTCCGCATTCTCCTGTCGGAACAGTCGAGCGGTGCCATCAACATGCTGCGCCAGCTCGGTCTGCTGAATGATCAGTTGCAGGGCCTTTACTGGGTCATCCTTCTGGGATCGCTTGGCGCCGGCGCTTTCTGCGCCTGGCTTTCGCGGCCCGGACGGGCGGAGATCATCCATGCGACCTCGCTTCTGCTCTTGGCCATCGGCAGCTACATGGACAGTCACTCGACCGTGCTGACCCGACCCGAACAGATGTATTTCAGCCAGTTCCTGGTCAGCTTCGCCATGGGATTGTTCCTGCCGCCGGCAATGGCAGTCGGCTTTGCAGCGGCGCTGCAGCGCGGGCTGGTCTACATCCTGAGCTTTCTGGCGGTGTTCCTCGCCACCCAGAAGGTTGGCGGCTATCTCGGCAGCGCGCTGTTCGGTTCTTTCGTGACCTGGCGCGAGCAGTTCCACTCGTTCCGCATCATTTCACGGCTCAACCCGACCGACCCCATGCTGACGGCGCGATTGCAGCAATATGGTGCCGCCTTCGCCAGGGTGACGCAGGACGGCAATCTGCGCAGCATTCAGGGCGCAAGCCAGCTGTCCAAACTGATCCAGAGCCAGGCTTATGTGCTCGCTTATAACGACGCCTTCCTGATGACGTCGATCATGGCGCTTATCGCGCTTGCCTGTCTGTGTGTGCACATGGCGTGGCGACACCGCCCCCTGTTCCTGAAGCCACGTTCGGCCGCAACGCCCGTGGCCGTCAATTCCTGATTTCAAAGACAACCACCTCAAGAAGAACAAGACAATGAACGCCCTTCGCTCTCTTGCCACCTATGTGGCGCTTCTGACCGGTGCCGCCGGCATTCTGGTGATCCTCTATACCTGGCAGCTGCCGCCCTTCCACAACTCGGTCCAGACGACCAGCGACGCTTATGTGCGTGGCCAGGTCACCCTGCTCAGCCCGCAACTGGCAGGCTATCTCGTCGAGGTGCCGGTCCAGGATTATCAGAAGGTCAAAGCCGGCGACCTGATTGCCCGCATCGACGACCGCATCTTCACCCAAAAGCTGGAACAGGCGAAGGCGACGCAGGCGCAGGCGGAAGCCGCGCTCGACAATTCGCAACAGAGCCAGAAGACGGCCGAGGCAAAGATCGTTTCCGCCAAGGCGGCCGTTGAAAGCGCCCAGGCCGCGCTCAATGCCGCCCGCCTTGCCAACGACCGCACCACAGCGCTTCTGGAAAAGAACATCGCCACCCAGAGCGAGTCGGAAAGGAACCGCGCAACCTATAACCAGGCGGTCGCCGCCGTGCATCAGGCGCAAGCGGCAGAACAGGTGGCACAACAGGATCTCAACACCGTCATCGTCAGCCGTCGATCGCTGGAAGCAACCGTCGAAGGTGCGAGAGCCGCAGTCGAACTGGCCAGGATCGACCTGCAGAATACCCGCATCACCGCGCCGCAGGATGGGACGCTCGGCGAGGTCGCGGGCCGCCTCGGTCAATATGTTTCGGCCGGCACGCAACTGACCTCGATCGTTCCCGATCACACCTGGGTCGTGGCCAATTTCAAGGAAACACAGCTGGCCGGAATGGCTGTAGGCCAGAAGGTGGCGTTCACCGTCGACGCGCTTGGTCACCGCAGCTTTACCGGCCATATCGAACGGTTTGCGCCGGCGACCGGCTCGGAATTCACCATCATCAAGGCTGACAACGCTACCGGCAACTTTACCAAGGTCGCGCAGCGCGTCCCGGTGCGCGTGGCGATCGATGCCGGGCAGTCCCTGTCGGAGAAACTCGTGCCCGGCATGTCGGTGATCGCCAGTGTCGATGTGGCGCAGGGCAGCACCGACATGGCGAGCGCTGCGAAGAACTGATCCACCACCGCAAGAAAGAGCCCCGCATCGGTTAACCGGTGCGGGGCTCGTTCATTTGTTCACGCGTCAGTGCGTGGCATGTGGCGCGCCGCCTTTGCGGGCCGGATCGCGGGTATGGTGGCTATCGCGCTCGCCGCCACCGCCCGAGACTTTGCTCCTGGCGCGGACCTCGCCGTCGGCCGGTGGCTTGTTGATCTCAAGCGGCGCCTTGGCGTTCTGCTTGGACGAGCCCGGACCGCCCTGACGGATACTGGCTGGCGTTTTGGTCGATGTGCTCATCGTGGCCTCCTCTTCCTTTCGTCCTATCGGTCCTGCTGGTAACCCTGGTGGGTCGTGTTCACCTTGGTATTGCCCTGCTGGCCCTGCTTTGCCGGATTGCCGACGGATTTGGCCTCGACGGTTCTGACATCGGAATGGCTTTGCTCACCTGCGCCCTTGTGGCTCAGGTTGTCGACGGGTGTCGGGGGAAGTTTGCTACCCATTGGGGGTCTCCTTCTTCTCACGCTAACAGGAAACCTAATCAACGCCCGGCGTAGATGTTCCAATAAAAAACGGGGCCGGACTGGACTGTCCGACCCCGCCTTGAGAATGTATCCGTCGTCTGCCCGCTCAGGCGGCACGGTTCCGGTATGCCGCTCCGGGTGCTCCCTGGTTCATGTCGAAGCGAGACAGCAGCGCCGAGAGCCGGGCGCTCTCATCGGCCAGTCCGGCGCCGGCCGCGTTCATTTCCTCGACCATGGCGGCATTCTGCTGGGTCACCTGATCCATGTGGTTGACCGACGTGTTGATCTCGGTAAGGCCCGATGCCTGTTCGCGGGCGCCAACGGCGATGGCATCCATATGCTGATTGATCGAGGACACGAGATCGGCGATCTCCTTGAGGCCGTTGCCAGTATCGTTGACCAGCGTCACACCCTGCATGACGGCTGCCTCCGAATTGCCGACCAGCGTCTTGATCTCCTTGGCGGCGTTGGCGGAGCGCTGGGCAAGCTCGCGCACTTCCTGGGCGACGACAGCAAAGCCCTTTCCGGCTTCCCCGGCGCGCGCAGCCTCGACACCGGCATTGAGCGCGAGAAGATTGGTCTGGAACGCGATGTCGTTGATGACACCGATGATCTGGCCGATCTGGACGGAAGCCGCCTCGATCTTGCCCATCGCATCGATGGCATTCGCAACCACGGAACTCGACGTGCCGGCCCGCGTGCTGGCGTGACGGACCATTTCGCGCGCTTCGGCGGCCCGTTCCGAGGTCTGCTTGACGTTGGTGGTGACCTCCTCCAGCGCGGCGGCCGTCTCTTCAAGCGACGCGGCCTGCTGTTCGGTGCGCTTTGCGAGCTGGTCGGAGGCCGTCGAAATCTCGCCGCTGCCGCTGCGAACCGTCAGAGCTGACTTGGCTACCCCTTCCAGCGCTTCGCGCAGATGGCGGACCGAGCTGTTGAAGTCGTGACGCAGGGCTTCGAACTGCTGTGAGAACACTTCGTTGATCTCACACAGAAGATCGCCGGCTGCCAGACGCCGCAGGCCGGTGGCAAGACCGGATGTTGCCTGTGTCAGCCGCGCTTCGGCCTCGCTTTCGGCACGTTTCTGGAATGCGACGCGCTCGGCCTCGGCCGCTTCGCGGGACCGGACGGCATCGGCTTCCAGTTCGCGGTTGTGCAGCGATGCTTCGCGGAACACTTCGACCGCACGCGCCATATCGCCGATCTCATCCTTGCGAGCGGCACCGGCAATGGTGACAGACAGATCGCCGGCGGCCAGCTTGCGCATTGCGCCGGTCAGCGCGGTGATCGGATTGGCGATACGGAAGATGATGGTGGAGAATCCGACCACCGACAGTGCCAGCGCGACGAGCGTGGCAGCGCCATAGACGAGGATGGACCGGAGCGAGGCTGCGGCATTGGCGGCCGTCAGGGCCGTCATCTCCTTCAGCGATGCGGATGCAATGTCAGCAAGCGAGGCCTGCGCCGGTGCAGCCGGCTTGCGCCAATCATCGACATTCATGGCGAATGGCTGGCCGGCCTGGAACTGCTTGATGGCGGCTGCCTTCTGCTCGGCATAGGCGCCGGAAAAATAGGTGTTCTGCGCGACCCTGTGCAGATCGCGGATCGCGGCCGGCGTGGTGTCGCTTGCTACGATCTGCGAGATCACGTCCCAGGCCAGAAAGACGCGCGCATCCTGCACGGCGAGTTCGGCAAGCTTGTCGGCCGCGAGCGGCTGTTTGGAGATGATCGCGCCAATGATGGAGGAATTGGCAGCGCCGAGTTGCGTGCGAGAGGTCCAGGCCAGCGAGCGCAGCTGGGTAAACATGATCATTGCCGGGCCGCGGGCATTGATCACCGCCTCGACCTGATAGGATGCCTTTTCGAGATCAGCCAGCATCTGGTCGGCCAGGGTGAGCGCGCCCTTGGCAATGGCGGCATCGCGGTCCTTGACCGGCATGGCGAGCGCTGCGTCCACTTTGCTGCGCATATCCAGCCATTTCGTGTAACCGTCGAGGATCGGCCCGAGCCCCGCTTTCAGGCTCGCCGGCTCGACCGTATCGATCACCGCCCCGGCAGCCTTGAAGCCGGCATCGAGATCGCGGCGCCCGTCATCGATATTCTTACGGGTCGAGGCCATGTCGGCCGGTTCAAGCTTGGCGGCCGAACTGATGGCGCCGCGCTCGCCACGCAGACCCAGAAGGGCATCAAACAGCGCCTTGTCGAGCGATGCGAGATGCGCAAGCTGGCTGGAAACGCGTTGCGTCTCGATCTGCCGCAGCAATTGCTGGGCCATGAGGCCCATGACGGTGAGGCTGAGAACCGCGAAAACAGCGACCAGCAGATTGCGAACCGAAAGTTTCATGACAATGTCCCCAAGGGGACCGGCGCACAGTACCCGTGATCTGGGCCGATCCGATATCCATCGCGAACCGTTGTCGATCCGCCTTGAAGATCAATGTTCAATATTGACTAAATTTCCGCTAATCTACGCTCCACACAAAGATATAAATTCGATTTCTTTTTGTGCGACGCAGCATTTTTACTGCGGCGCCGAAGTATAAATGATTGTCGGATAACGGCTTGCTAGGGAGAACGGAAGCTCGGAGATGATCAGCCGGTAGAACCGCCAAACCGCCGCAGCGCTTCCTGAAACAGGTCGGCATCGACATTCCCACCCGATGCAATGGCGATCAAGGTGTCGGCCGCGATCGCCTCGGGCCGAAAAAGCGCTGCAGCGAGCGCCACCGCCGAACCCGGTTCGATGACGATTTTCAGTCGCAGGAAGGCAAGGGCCATGGCCTGCATAGCTTCGTCATCACTGACGATGAGGCCCGAGCCGCACAGGCGCTGCATCACCGGCAGAGTGATTTCGCCCGGCGACGGGCTGAGCACCGCGTCGCAGATTGATCCGGTCATACCGGCATTGTGCTCGATCCGACCGGAAACCAAAGAGCGTGCCGTATCGTCGAACCCTTCCGGTTCTACCGTGCGTACCGTGAACCCCGGCGCGACCGCTTCCAGCGCCAGTGCAACGCCGGAACTCAATCCGCCGCCGCCGCAGGGCACGAGAACCTCCGCCACGGCAATGCCCATGTCACGCGCCTGTTCGGCGATCTCAAGCCCGACCGTGCCCTGTCCGGCAATCACCTGCGGATCATCGAACGGGCGCACCAGCGTCAACCCCCGGTCGCTCACGTAATGTTGCGCGATCTCGTCGCGATTCTGCGTGGCACGATCGTAGAGCACCACATCGGCACCATAGGCGCGAGTATTGTCGATCTTGATGCGGGGTGCATTCGATGGCATGACGATCACGGCCGGTATGCCATGCATGCGGGCGGCAAGCGCCACCCCTTGCGCATGATTTCCCGAAGAGAAGGCGATCACGCCCTTGTGGCGGGCCTCCTTGTCGAGCGCTGAAATCGCAGACCAGGCCCCGCGAAACTTGAACGATCCCGTCTGCTGCAGGCATTCGGCCTTCACGAAGAGACGCCGTCCGGCAATTTCGTCCAGAAAGGGCGAGGATAGAAGCGGCGTGCGGACGGCATGGTTGCCCATCCTGTCTCTCGCCGCGTGGATCATTGCGATGTCAGTCATGGGTACCCGGAAAATTTCACTGAGCGACAGACGGCCGAACGATTGTCATCGCCAGGCTACGGTATGCAAGCACCGCAGTACACTGTGGGGCCTCGCCCTTGCGCTGGCAAGCGGGAAATCAACCCTGACGGGAGAGATTAGGCGATCCGGTGATAGCCACGTTTGAAATAAACCAGCGCCTCGTCCTCCGCCGCGCCGATGCGCATGCCCAGAACCTGGCAGAAGAGAACGTGATGCGTGCCACTGGCGACCGCATTTTCGATACGGCAATCAAAGGACACCAGGGCATCCTTCAGCACCGGGGCGCCACTATCGTCCGCCGTCCAGTCGCCGGCTGCAAACCGGTCGTCCTGAGGCGTTGCGCCCCCGAATGCGCGCGACAGCGCCTCATGCCGGGCCGAAAGCGTGTTGACGCACAAAACCTGGTTTTCCTCGAACAGGCCGGCGACCGAGCTTGCGCGGTTGAGGCAGACGAGAAGCGTCGGCGGTGTATCGGTAACGCTGGTGACGGCGGAGGCCGTAAAACCGGCGCGTCCGGCGGGGCCATCGGTGGTAACCACATGCACGGCCGCCGCAAGTCGGGACATCGCATCGCGAAAAGCCAGTCTTGCCGTCTCTTCATCCTCCTGCAGCGTCATTCCAACTCCAAATTCCGTTACACACGCGAAAATCCCGCGTGGCGAAGCGAGAAGGCGATCTGTCGCGCCCGTGTCATACCTACCGCCCACGGCGAAAAGCGCAATAGACCGACTGAGACCCGGGCAGGTTTTCACGCTTGGCCGTCGTCATCCGTCAAACGGCGGCAAACGGCGGCCGCTGCTGACGCATCGACGACGTCACGCCGGCCCGAAAACCGACCAGCCGGTGCGCGCGGCCAGCATTTCCAGCGCCAGCGAACCCAGCAGCGAATTGCCGTTGTGATTGAGCCCCGGCGACCAGACCGTGACGGCCGCCTTTCCCGGTGCAACGGCTAAAATCCCTCCGCCGACACCGCTCTTGCCCGGCAGACCGACGCGATAGGCGAACTCGCCGGAACCGTCATAATGGCCGCAGGTCAGCATCAGCGCATTGATGCGTCGTGCCCGCTGGCTGGATACGACCGAAAGACCCGTCAGCGGATTCGTGCCTCCGGCGGCAAGAAACAGGCCGGCATGGGCAAGCTGGGTGCAGGTCATGGCCAGCGCGCAGTGATGGAAATAGACGCCGAGGACATGGTCGACCGGGTGGGTAAGTTTGCCGAACGCGCGCATGAAATTGGCAAGCGCCGCATTGCGGAAACCGGTCGCTTCCTCCGATCTTGCCACTGCCGGATCGATGACGATGGTGTCGTCATCGGCCAGATAGCGGACGAAACGAACAATCTCCCCGATCGCCTCGCGCGGCGTGTGACCGGCAAGAACCAGATCGCTGACGGCGATCGCCCCAGCATTGATGAAAGGGTTGCGCGGTTTCCCGCCTTCGTTTTCGAGCTGGACGATGGAGTTGAAGGCAGAACCCGACGGTTCGCGGCCCACACGGTTCCAAGTGGTCTCGCCGTGCTTGCCGAGCGCCATCGTGAGAGTGAACACTTTGGAAATGCTCTGGATCGAAAAGGGCTCGTCGCTATCGCCGACCCTGTGGACGGCACCATCGACGGTAATTAGCGACATGCCGAATTTCTGCGGGTCGATATGGGCAAGATGAGGAATGTAATCGGCGACCCGGCCCTCTCCCAGACGCGGGGAAAGCTCGGCATGGATGTCATTGAGGATGGCCTGCAGATCCGCCATGAAACGCGTCCCTTCGTGAACCCGTGCGGCCAAGATCGGCCAAGCATAGGATGCCGTTATTGGCCGATCGCCGGCGGTTGCGCAACCGGGTTGGCGCTGATCCGCGGCGCGACGCACCCGAGGCACGGTTATTGTTGCAAGGGGCCGAGGCTGTGTAAAAACGCAATCCTGATGTAGAATCATCTTCGTCGATCGGAGGTGGCAATGTCAGGCTATATCGAAGGCATCAGTCGCGA
>NZ_JBNNPS010000017.1:0-17221 GCF_050275975.1 Neorhizobium sp. NPDC001467
CGTTCCGATCGCGATGGAAGAAAAGCTGCGCTTCGCGATCCGCGAAGGCGGCCGTACCGTCGGCGCCGGCATCGTTGCCTCGATCATCGAGTAAGCGACTATTGGATTGAATGAAAAGGCCCCGCTGGCGACAGCGGGGCCTTTTTTGTTTGGCGATCGTTTGGTGGGGCAGGGCGCGCGCGATTCGGTATTTCGGTACTAGGTCAGCGTTTCAGTCGTGTTCATGAGTCTCTTGCCGTCGGCGCAGGCTCTCCGCCCGAAGCGACCCGCCTGCAAGAGGCTCGGCTGCGAGGACGTGCCCAGATACTGCGCCGGACGGCGCTGTGTCAGCTTGATGCAGTCGAAGAGGATCAGCGGCACGCGACTGGGAACGCGCGACATATTTGAGAATGCGCCCGGGGCCTTGAGAAACCGCACGCATTCTGCGGGTGGGTAGGGCCGAAAATCCGCAGGCCAGACCAGCTTTCCACCGTTCATCCATAAAACTGTCGCATCTGGTGCAGAAACCCACTTGCCAAGGTCAGCGCATCCCCTTAAAGAGCGCACACGTCCTTGACGGACAGCGCTTCGGCGCGGGTCCGAAAGAGGGTTTAGGGGTGTAGCTCAGTTGGTAGAGCGGCGGTCTCCAAAACCGCAGGTCGTCGGTTCGAGCCCGGCCGCCCCTGCCATTTTCCAAAGAGCGATATGCGCGGTTCACTCGCAGCAGGGTCGTCCAGGAAAGTTGGTTCGCCGGTTATCCGGCATCATCGGATATCGATTTCTCTTGTGAAAGCTGAAATCGGTGTCTATGTAGGGTAAAGACAGACACGCGGTGCGTGGGGCTGAATAAGATCAGCTTTACGCGCCGTAATTGCGTGGACAGTTATGGCATCCAAAACCAACCCGATTACGTTCCTGAAGCAGGTGCGCACCGAGACGAAGAAGGTCACTTGGCCGTCGCGTCGCGAAACGATGATCTCGACGGCCATGGTTCTGGTCATGGTTGTCGTTGCAGCCCTGTTCTTTTTTGCCGCAGACCAGCTGATCGGCTGGATTCTTGGCTTCGTTATGAATTTCGGCGCTTGATTGGGTGGTGATGAAGATGGCGGCACGTTGGTACATCGTCCACGCATATTCGAATTTTGAAAAGAAGGTTGCAGAGGACATCGAGAACAAGGCTCGCCAGAAAGGGCTTGAGCACCTGTTCGAAAAGATCCTTGTGCCGACCGAAAAGGTGACGGAAGTGCGTCGCGGCCGCAAGGTCGACAGCGAGCGCAAGTTCTTCCCCGGCTACGTTCTGGTTCGTGCGAACCTGACGGACGAGGCTTACCACCTGATCAAGAATACGCCCAAGGTTACGGGCTTCCTCGGTTCCGACAACAAGCCGGTTCCGATCCCGGACTTCGAAGCCGACCGCATTCTGGGCCAAGTCCAGGAAGGTGTCGAGCGTCCGAAGTCTTCGATCTCCTACGAGATCGGCGAGCAGGTTCGCGTTTCCGACGGTCCGTTCGCATCGTTCAACGGTGTGGTCCAGGATGTCGATGAAGAGCGTTCGCGCCTCAAGGTCGAGGTTTCGATCTTCGGTCGCGCCACTCCGGTGGAGCTCGAATACGCTCAGGTCGAGAAGGTCTGACACGTTTCTGAATTGGGGTCGATCGCCTTGCGGTGATCGGCCTTAAGCGGCTTTTGCCGCAACCGCGTGGGAGGGGAGGCGTCTTAGCCGGACGTTCCGACCGCACCACGCAACCGCAGCCGCCGATCTTTCGGGTCGGCATATCGGACCGGTCTCCGGTCCATAACGAAAGGCAGAGAAATGGCTAAGAAAGTAGCAGGCCAGCTCAAGCTTCAGGTCAAGGCAGGATCGGCAAACCCGTCCCCGCCGATCGGCCCGGCGCTTGGTCAGCGCGGCATCAACATCATGGAATTCTGCAAGGCGTTCAACGCCGCCACGCAGGAAATGGAAAAGGGTATGCCGATCCCGGTCGTCATCACCTATTACCAGGACAAGTCCTTCACCTTCGCAATGAAGCAGCCGCCGGTTACCTACTGGCTGAAGAAGGAAGCGAAGATCACCTCCGGTTCCAAGACGCCCGGCAAGGGCGGCAAGGCCGGCACCATCACCAAGGCTCAGGTCCGTGCGATCGCCGAAGGTAAGATGAAGGATCTCAACGCAGCCGATATCGAAGGCGCAATGCTGATGGTCGAGGGCTCTGCCCGCTCCATGGGCCTGGAAGTGGTGGCGTAACATGGCAAAAGTTGCAAAGCGTCTCCAGAAGATCCGCGAAGGCATCGATCCGACCAAGCTGATCGCACTCTCCGACGCCGTTTCGGCTGTCAAGGAACGTGCCGTCGCCAAGTTCGACGAAACCATCGAAATCTCGATGAACCTCGGCGTTGACCCGCGCCACGCAGACCAGATGGTCCGCGGCGTCGTCAACCTGCCGAACGGCACCGGCCGCGACGTTCGCGTTGCCGTCTTCGCACGTGGTGCCAAGGCTGACGAAGCCAAGGCCGCTGGCGCAGACATCGTTGGTGCAGAAGACCTGCTGGAAATCGTCCAGGGCGGCAAGATCGACTTCGATCGTTGCATCGCTACCCCTGACATGATGCCGCTCGTCGGTCGCCTCGGTAAGGTACTCGGCCCGCGTGGCATGATGCCGAACCCGAAGGTCGGTACCGTCACCATGGACGTCACCGGCGCCGTCAAGGCATCCAAGGGCGGTGCAGTCGAGTTCCGCGTCGAGAAGGCTGGTATCGTCCATGCCGGCATCGGCAAGGCTTCCTTCGACGCCAAGGCTCTGGAAGAAAACATCAAGGCTTTCGCCGATGCGGTCGTCAAGGCCAAGCCGGCTGGCGCCAAGGGCAACTACGTCAAGCGCGTCGCACTCTCCTCGACCATGGGTCCGGGCGTGCGCGTCGAGCCTTCGACGGTCCTGGCCTGATCAAGTTTGCCGGACCTTATGGTCCGGCCGCACTGATTTCCGGTCTCGCAAGAGGCCGGAGATTTCCGGAGAGATCCGGAACTCCTGTCCGAGATTGTGGGTGGTCGAGGCCTTCGGGTCGAAACCTTAATCGTATGACCTGCATGAGACTGGTAAGACCCAAGGTTTTTGAGATGCGTGATGCATCCCCTTAAGTGTTGGTTCGAGCCTGGAATGCCTTGTGCCTGCAGTTCGCTGTAGAGCCGGGGGGCAGGATCCTCAACGCCGCATCGGACCTTTTCGGAGGTCTTGTTCGGCAAAGGCAAACCGATGGGGCCTGCAGGATTGCGGTCCCGTCAACTGGAGACAGACAGTGGAAAGAGCGGAAAAACGCGAATTCGTCACGGAGCTGAACGAAGTCTTCAAGGCTTCCGGTTCGGTTGTCGTGGCCCACTATGCTGGTGTCACAGTTGCGCAGATGAACGACTTCCGTTCGAAAATGCGCGCTGCTGGCGGCACCGTCAAAGTCGCGAAGAACCGCCTGGCCAAGATCGCTCTTCAGGGTACGGAGTCGGAAGGGATCACGGATCTCTTCAAGGGTCAGACGCTTATCGCATATAGCAATGATCCGATCACGGCACCGAAGGTCGTCATGGATTTCGCCAAGACCAACGACAAGGTCGTTGTTCTGGGCGGCGCCATGGGTTCCACGACGCTCGACGCAGAAGCAGTCAAGTCGCTTGCGACCCTGCCTTCGCTCGACGAGCTGCGTGCAAAGCTTCTGGGCATGATCCAGACGCCGGCTACCCGCATCGCAGGGGTTGTTGCAGCACCGGCAAGCCAGCTTGCCCGCGTGTTCGCGGCCTACGCAAAGAAGGACGAAGCCGCTTAAGGCGGTTTTTCGCTGTTCAAAACCAAGTTCGAACCTATATAAGGAACTATGAAAATGGCTGATCTCGCAAAGATCGTAGAAGACCTCTCGGCTCTGACCGTTCTGGAAGCTGCCGAACTTTCCAAGATGCTCGAAGAAAAGTGGGGCGTTTCTGCCGCTGCTCCGGTAGCTGTTGCTGCTGCTGGCGGTGCCGCTCCGGCTGCTGCTGAAGAAGAAAAGACCGAGTTCGACGTTATCCTGGTTGACGCTGGCGCCAACAAGATCAACGTCATCAAGGAAGTTCGCGGCATCACCGGCCTCGGCCTCAAGGAAGCCAAGGACCTCGTCGAAGGCGCTCCGAAGCCGGTTAAGGAAGCCGTTTCGAAGGCTGAAGCCGCTGACCTCAAGAAGAAGCTTGAGGACGCCGGCGCCAAGGTCGACGTTAAGTAACATCGGAATGCGGAGGGAAAGGTTCACCTTTCCCTCCCGTTTCTCGACGAACTTATTACCCAGGAACCGCAAAAACGGTTCCTGGGTAATGGGTTCTCAAAAGGATGGTTTCCTTTTCAGGCGACAGGCAATCCGGCCTGCGGCTGAAAACGAGAAACGAGATTGAGACTACCCATGTTCGACGGGATCGACTGGCCAGCGGTTCCCGTCCGTTGCAGGCCCGGATGCAATTTTGAAGGAGCGACGATGGCTCAGACCCTTTCGTTCAATGGTCGCAGGCGCGTACGCAAGTTTTTCGGAAAAATCCCTGAAGTGACACAGATGCCGAACCTTATCGAGGTTCAGAAGGCATCCTACGACCAGTTCCTGATGGTAGACGAGCCGCAAGGCGGGCGCCCCGACGAGGGGCTGCAGGCGGTTTTCCGCTCGGTCTTCCCGATCACCGACTTTTCCGGTGCCTCGATGCTCGAATTCGTGTCCTACGAATTCGAGCCGCCGAAGTTCGACGTCGATGAATGCCGTCAGCGCGACCTGACCTATGCGGCACCGCTCAAGGTGACGCTGCGTCTCATCGTGTTCGATATCGACGAGGATACCGGCGCGAAGTCCATCAAGGACATCAAGGAACAGTCGGTTTACATGGGCGACATGCCGCTCATGACCAATAACGGTACGTTCATCGTCAACGGCACCGAGCGCGTGATCGTGTCGCAGATGCACCGTTCGCCGGGCGTCTTCTTCGACCACGACAAGGGCAAGAGCCACTCATCCGGCAAGCTGCTCTTTGCTGCCCGCGTCATTCCGTATCGCGGTTCCTGGCTCGATATCGAATTCGACGCGAAGGACATCGTCTACGCCCGTATCGACCGCCGCCGCAAGATTCCGGTCTCCTCGCTGCTGATGGCACTCGGCATGGACGGCGAAGACATCCTGTCGACCTTCTACTCGAAGTCGAACTACGAGCGCGACGGCGACGGCTGGCGTATTCCCTTCAATGCCGAAACGCTGAAGGGCGCCAAGGCGCTGTCCGACATGATCGACGCCGATACCGGCGAAGTCGTTGTCGAAGGTGGCAAGAAGCTCACCCCGCGTCTGCTGCGTCAGTTGACCGAAAAGGGCCTGAAGGCTCTCAAGGCCACCAATGACGACCTCTACGGCAACTATCTCGCAGAAGACATCGTCAACTACGAAACCGGCGAGATCTATCTCGAAGCCGGCGACGAAATCGACGAGAAGAGCCTAGGCATCATCCTGAAGAACGGTTTCGACGAGATCCCGGTCCTCGGCATCGACCATATCAATGTCGGCGCCTATATCCGCAACACGATCGCTGTCGACAAGAACGAGAACCGTCAGGACGCTCTGTTCGACATCTACCGCGTCATGCGTCCGGGCGAACCGCCGACCATGGAATCGGCCGAAGCCATGTTCAACTCGCTGTTCTTCGATGCGGAGCGTTACGACCTCTCCGCCGTCGGCCGCGTCAAGATGAACATGCGTCTCGACTTGCAGGTCGAAGACACTGTGCGCACGCTGCGCAAGGACGACATCCTGGCCGTGGTCAAGATGCTGGTCGAACTGCGTGACGGCAAGGGCGAGATCGACGACATCGACAACCTCGGCAACCGCCGTGTTCGTTCTGTCGGCGAACTGATGGAAAACCAGTACCGCCTCGGCCTTCTGCGCATGGAGCGTGCGATCAAGGAACGCATGTCGTCGATCGAGATCGACACCGTCATGCCGCAGGACCTGATCAACGCCAAGCCGGCTGCTGCTGCCGTTCGCGAATTCTTCGGCTCCTCGCAGCTGTCGCAGTTCATGGACCAGGTGAACCCGCTTTCGGAAATCACCCACAAGCGCCGTCTTTCGGCTCTTGGCCCGGGTGGTCTGACCCGCGAGCGCGCAGGCTTCGAAGTCCGCGACGTTCACCCGACCCATTACGGCCGTATCTGCCCGATCGAGACGCCGGAAGGCCCGAACATCGGTCTGATCAACTCGCTGGCCACCTTTGCCCGCGTCAACAAGTACGGCTTCATCGAAAGCCCGTACCGCAAGATCGTTGACGGCAAGGTGACGAAGGACGTCGTCTATCTTTCGGCCATGGAAGAGGCGAAGTACTACGTCGCTCAGGCCAACTCCGAGCTGACCTCGGACGGCGTGTTCGTCGAAGAGTTCGTTGTCTGCCGTCATGCCGGCGAAGTCATGCTGTCCCCGCGCGACACCATCAACCTGATGGACGTTTCGCCCAAACAGCTGGTTTCGGTCGCTGCGGCTCTCATTCCGTTCCTCGAAAACGACGACGCCAACCGCGCTCTGATGGGCTCGAACATGCAGCGTCAGGCCGTGCCGCTGGTGCGCGCCGAAGCGCCGTTCGTTGGTACCGGCATGGAACCGGTCGTTGCCCGTGACTCCGGTGCTGCCATCGCTGCCCGTCGTGGCGGTGTGGTCGACCAGGTTGACGCGACGCGTATCGTTATCCGCGCCACGGAAGATCTCGAAGCCGGCAAGTCCGGCGTCGACATTTACCGCCTGATGAAGTTCCAGCGTTCAAACCAGAACACCTGCGTCAACCAGCGTCCGCTGGTCGCCGTCGGCGACGTTCTGAACAAGGGCGACATCATTGCCGACGGTCCGTCGACGGACCTGGGTGACCTGGCGCTCGGCCGCAACGCGCTCGTCGCGTTCATGCCTTGGAACGGCTACAACTACGAAGACTCGATCCTGCTCTCCGAGCGTATCGTGTCGGACGACGTGTTCACCTCCATCCACATCGAGGAATTCGAAGTGATGGCACGTGACACCAAGCTTGGTCCGGAAGAAATCACGCGCGACATTCCGAACGTTTCGGAAGAAGCGCTGAAGAACCTCGACGAAGCCGGCATCGTCTATATCGGTGCGGAAGTTGCTCCGGGCGACATCCTCGTCGGCAAGATCACGCCGAAGGGCGAAAGCCCGATGACGCCGGAAGAAAAGCTTCTGCGCGCCATCTTCGGTGAAAAGGCGTCCGACGTTCGCGACACCTCCATGCGCATGCCTCCGGGCACGTTTGGCACCATCGTCGAAGTTCGTGTCTTCAACCGCCACGGCGTTGAAAAGGACGAACGTGCGATGGCGATCGAGCGCGAGGAAATCGAACGCCTCGCCAAGGACCGCGACGACGAGCAGGCGATCCTCGACCGTAACGTCTACGGCCGTCTGATCGAGATGCTGCGCGGCCAGATGTCCGTTGCAGGTCCCAAGGGCTTCAAGAAGGGCGTCGAACTGACCAACGCCATCGTCTCCGAATATCCCCGCTCGCAGTGGTGGATGTTCGCGGTCGAAGACGAAAAGGTTCAGGGCGAAGTCGAGGCTCTGCGTGCCCAGTACGACGAGTCGAAGTCGTTGCTCGAGCACCGCTTCATGGACAAGGTCGAAAAGGTCCAGCGCGGCGACGAAATGCCTCCGGGCGTCATGAAGATGGTAAAAGTCTTCGTGGCTGTTAAGCGCAAGATCCAGCCGGGCGACAAGATGGCCGGCCGTCACGGCAACAAGGGCGTCGTGTCCCGTATCGTGCCTGTCGAAGACATGCCGTTCCTCGAAGACGGCACGCATGTCGACGTCGTTCTGAACCCGCTGGGCGTGCCTTCGCGCATGAACGTCGGCCAGATCCTCGAGACGCACTTGGCATGGGCTTGCGCCGGCATGGGCAAGCGCATCGGTCAGATGCTCGAAGAGTACAAGGCGTCGAACGACATCACCGAGCTCAAGAAGGAGCTGACCGAGGCTTACGAAAGCCAGGCCAATAACGAGGTTTCGACCTTCGACGACGAATCCCTGGTTCGTCTGGCCGAGCAGTCCAAGCGTGGCCTCTCCATCGCGACCCCGGTCTTCGACGGTGCGCATGAGCCTGACGTTGCTGCCATGCTGAAGAAGGCCGGTCTGCACGAAAGCGGTCAGTCGGTTCTCTACGATGGCCGTACCGGCGAGCAGTTCGACCGCAAGGTCACCGTCGGCTACATGTACATGATCAAGCTGAACCACCTTGTGGACGACAAGATCCACGCGCGTTCGATCGGTCCGTACTCGCTCGTCACCCAGCAGCCGCTCGGTGGTAAGGCGCAGTTCGGTGGCCAGCGCTTCGGGGAAATGGAAGTCTGGGCTCTGGAAGCCTACGGCGCCGCCTACACCCTGCAGGAAATGCTGACCGTGAAGTCGGACGACGTGGCAGGCCGTACCAAGGTCTACGAGGCGATCGTACGTGGCGACGACACGTTCGAAGCGGGCATTCCGGAGAGCTTCAACGTTCTCGTCAAGGAAATGCGCTCGCTCGGTCTGTCGGTCGAGCTGGAAAATTCCAAGCTCGAAGCCCAGCCGGAAGGTCAGCTGCCGGACGCGGCCGAATAAGTCTTTGACAGAAGGCGTGCGGGAGCAATCGCGCACGCCAGTCCCAGGCCTTGTCCGGGCGACCGGTCGGGCAGGGGAGTTTCGCCTTAATTGGCGTCTATTGTCATTTAAGGATTCGGGTCGGCATCCCGGGCATTTGCCGATACCGCAATCCGTTTGAGGGCTTTTGCGCCCCATCAAGGAGACAGGCATGAACCAAGAGGTCATGAACCTTTTCAACCCGCAGGTGCCGGCACAGCACTTTGATTCGATCCGGATCTCGATTGCGAGCCCGGAAAAGATCCTGTCGTGGTCCTACGGCGAGATCAAGAAGCCGGAAACCATCAACTACCGTACCTTCAAGCCGGAACGCGACGGCCTTTTCTGCGCGCGCATCTTTGGTCCGATCAAGGACTATGAGTGCCTGTGCGGCAAGTACAAGCGCATGAAGTACAAGGGCATCATCTGCGAAAAGTGCGGCGTCGAAGTCACGCTGTCGCGCGTTCGCCGCGAGCGCATGGGCCATATCGAGCTCGCTGCTCCGGTTGCCCATATCTGGTTCCTGAAGTCGCTTCCTTCGCGCATCTCGACCCTGCTCGACATGACGCTGAAGGATGTCGAGCGCGTTCTCTATTTCGAGAACTACATCGTCACCGAGCCGGGCCTGACGTCGCTGAAGGAAAATCAGCTTCTGACGGAAGAAGAATACATGATCGCCATCGACGAGTTCGGTGAAGATCAGTTCACGGCGATGATCGGTGCGGAAGCGATCTTCGAAATGCTGGCGTCGATGAACCTCGACAAGCTGGCCGGCGAACTGCGCACGGATCTGGCGGCAACGACGTCGGATCTGAAGCAGAAGAAGCTGATGAAGCGTCTGAAGATCGTCGAGAACTTCATCGAATCCGGCAACCGCCCGGAATGGATGATCATGAAGGTCGTTCCCGTCATCCCGCCGGACCTGCGCCCGCTGGTTCCGCTCGATGGCGGCCGTTTCGCGACGTCCGACCTCAACGATCTGTACCGCCGCGTCATCAACCGTAACAACCGTCTGAAGCGCCTGATCGAACTGCGCGCTCCGGGCATCATTATCCGTAACGAAAAGCGCATGCTGCAGGAATCTGTGGACGCGCTGTTCGACAACGGCCGCCGCGGCCGCGTCATCACCGGCGCCAACAAGCGTCCGCTGAAGTCGCTGTCCGACATGCTCAAGGGCAAGCAGGGCCGCTTCCGCCAGAACCTTCTCGGCAAGCGCGTCGACTATTCCGGCCGTTCGGTCATCGTGACCGGTCCGGAACTGAAGCTGCACCAGTGCGGCCTGCCCAAGAAGATGGCGCTCGAACTGTTCAAGCCGTTCATCTACGCCCGCCTCGACGCCAAGGGTTACTCCTCGACGGTCAAGCAGGCCAAGAAGCTGGTTGAAAAGGAAAAGCCGGAAGTCTGGGATATTCTCGACGAGGTTATCCGCGAGCACCCCGTGCTTCTCAACCGCGCGCCGACGCTGCACCGCCTGGGCATCCAGGCCTTCGAACCGATCCTGGTCGAAGGCAAGGCCATCCAGCTGCACCCGCTCGTCTGCACGGCCTTCAACGCCGACTTCGACGGTGACCAGATGGCCGTTCACGTGCCGCTGTCGCTCGAAGCCCAGCTCGAAGCCCGCGTGCTGATGATGTCGACGAACAACATCCTGCACCCGGCCAACGGTGCACCGATCATCGTTCCGTCGCAGGACATGGTTCTCGGTCTCTACTACCTATCGATCATGAACCAGAACGAGCCGGGCGAAGGCATGGTCTTCTCCGACATGGGCGAACTGCTCCATGCTCTGGAGAACAAGGTCGTGACCCTGCATGCCAAGATCCGCGGCCGTTTCAAGACGGTCGACGAGGAAGGCAAGCCGGTTTCGCAGATTCATGAGACGACGCCTGGCCGCATGATCATCGGCGAACTTCTGCCGAAGAACTTCAAGGTGCCGTTCGACACCTGCAACCAGGAAATGACCAAGAAGAACATCTCCAAGATGATCGACACGGTCTACCGTCACTGCGGTCAGAAGGACACGGTGATTTTCTGCGACCGCATCATGCAGCTCGGCTTCCGTCATGCCTGCCGCGCCGGCATTTCGTTCGGCAAGGACGACATGATCATTCCGGAAACCAAGGCCAAGATCGTCGGTGACACCGAAACCCTGGTCAAGGAATACGAGCAGCAGTACAATGACGGTCTGATTACTCAGGGCGAAAAGTACAACAAGGTCGTGGACGCCTGGGGCAAGGCAACCGAAAAGGTCGCGGAAGACATGATGGCCCGCATTAAGGCCGTCGAGTTCGATCCGGAGACCGGTCGCCAGAAGCCGATGAACGCCATTTACATGATGTCGCACTCGGGTGCTCGTGGTTCACCGAACCAGATGCGCCAGTTGGGCGGCATGCGCGGACTGATGGCCAAGCCGTCTGGCGAGATCATCGAAACGCCGATCACGTCGAACTTCAAGGAAGGTCTGACCGTGAACGAGTACTTCAACTCGACTCACGGCGCCCGTAAGGGTCTCGCAGATACCGCGCTGAAGACGGCGAACTCCGGTTACCTGACGCGTCGTCTCGTCGACGTCGCCCAGGACTGCATCGTCAACATGGTCGATTGCGGCACCGAGAACGGTCTCACCATGACCGCCATCGTTGACGCCGGTCAGGTCGTGGCTTCGCTCGGCGCCCGTATCCTGGGTCGTACCGCGCTTGACGATATCGATCATCCGGTCACGGGTGAGCGGATCGTCGATGCCGGCAAGATGATCCTCGAGCCGGATGTCATCGAAATCGAGAAGGCTGGCATCCAGTCGATCCGCATTCGCTCCGCACTGACCTGCGAAGTCCAGACGGGCGTGTGCTCGGTCTGCTACGGCCGCGACCTTGCGCGCGGTACGCCGGTCAACATGGGCGAAGCGGTCGGCGTTATCGCCGCTCAGTCCATCGGCGAACCCGGCACGCAGCTGACCATGCGTACGTTCCACCTTGGTGGCACGGCAAACGTTGTCGACTCCTCGTTCCTGGAAGCCTCGTACGAAGGTACGATCCAGATCAAGAACCGCAACATGCTGCGCAACTCGGAAGGCGTTCTCGTCGCCATGGGTCGTAACATGGCGGTCACGATCCTGGACGAACGCGGCGTGGAACGTTCCTCGCAGCGCGTCGCCTACGGTTCGAAGCTGCACGTCGATGACGGCGACAAGGTTCGTCGCGGCCAGCGTCTGGCAGAGTGGGATCCCTACACCCGCCCGATGATGACGGAAGTCGAAGGTACGGTTCAGTTCGAAGATGTCGTCGACGGCATCTCCGTTTCAGAATCGACCGACGAATCCACCGGCATCACCAAGCGTCAGGTCATCGACTGGCGTTCGACCCCGCGCGGCGTCGATCTCAAGCCCGCAATCGTCATCAAGGACGCTTCGGGCCAGATCATGAAGCTGGCACGTGGTGGCGAAGCCCGCTTCTTCCTCAACGTCGAGGCGATCCTCTCCGTCGAGCCGGGCAGCAAGGTCAGCCAGGGTGACGTTCTTGCGCGTGTTCCGATGGAAAGCGCCAAGACCAAGGACATTACCGGTGGTCTGCCGCGTGTTGCCGAACTGTTCGAAGCTCGTCGTCCGAAGGACCATGCCATCATCGCTGAGATCGATGGTACGATCCGACTGGGCCGCGATTACAAGAACAAGCGTCGCGTGATGATCGAGCCTGCAGAAGACGGTGTCGAGCCGGTCGAATACCTGATCCCGAAGGGCAAGCCCTTCCACCTTCAGGAAGGCGACTATATCGAGAAGGGTGACTACATCCTCGACGGTAACCCGGCGCCGCACGACATCCTGGCGATCAAGGGCGTGGAAGCACTCGCTTCCTACCTGGTCAACGAAATCCAGGAGGTCTACCGACTGCAGGGCGTTGTGATCAACGACAAGCACATCGAGGTGATCGTTCGCCAGATGCTGCAGAAGGTCGAGATCACCGACAGTGGCGACAGCCAGTACATCGTCGGCGACAATGTCGACCGCATTGAACTGGATGACGCCAACGATCAGCTGATCGAAGAAGGCAAGAAGCCTGCTTCGGGCGAGCCGGTCCTGCTCGGTATCACCAAGGCATCGCTGCAGACGCCGTCCTTCATCTCGGCCGCATCCTTCCAGGAAACCACCAAGGTTCTCACGGAAGCTGCAATCGCCGGCAAGATGGACACGCTGCAGGGTCTGAAGGAAAACGTCATCGTCGGCCGCCTCATCCCGGCCGGTACCGGCGGCACCATGACGCAGATCCGCCGCATCGCCACTTCGCGCGACGACCTCATCCTCGAGGAGCGCAAGAAGGGTTCGGGCGCCGCTTCGGCAACCCCGATGCTGCAGGACATGAACCCGGAAAACACGCCGGCTGAATAAGGCTGGAGCGTTCACAACAAAAAAGCCGCCCGGAGCGATCCGGGCGGCTTTTTGCTGTTTTAATGCTCGGCGGGGAGGGTGGGCTTTTAAGCGGATGCCATGGTACAAAAAAGCCCACGCAAGACTGCGTGGGCGTGTGGGTCTGACATCGTCACCGCGAGACTATCAACGGCGATCTGCTCACTCACTGAAGCGGATGATCGACACTTCCCCCTCAAGCGCGCCCTGGTAGGCGGAGGCGTGCGGCTCTTCCACGGGTTCCTCGGTCATGACGCCGATCTGGTCGAGGTCGGCTTCGAGGAAACCCTCCTCCGACAGGGCGTTGAGCGCTTCGCGCACCGCGGTGTCGTCGTCAGGCGCGCGCAAGAGGATATGGAGTTCCGTGCCCTCGCTCGTCTTCGATTGGTAACCCTTGCCGATGATGATGAAGACCATCGGTTCATCGAGAGTGTTGTCGTTGTCGGGCGTGTCGATCATGCGTTTTTCCATTTCCAAGGCTGTTGGCATCGCCGGTCGGCGGGTGCCGTTCAGGTCTTTATCGATTCTTAACGGCTTTGGCAGGCGATTCCCACCACGATTGCCGAGCCCTCGTCGCAATTCACCGCAAATGGCCCATAAAGGCCGGAATACAAGGCTCTTGCGTGGGGCGGGCAGGGGGTAAATTCGTTTTCGCCCTTGACGCGCAGGGACGGAAACAGTAAACGCCGCGCATCGGAAGAGATGTGAGGCTGCCATATCCGGCGCGACTTGTACCGGGCCAATGCCTCAAACAGGCTTCCATACGCACGTTGAAGACAAGAATGCTGCACGCACGACGCGTTTTTTAAAGATGCGTCCTCTGCCTTCCGTGGTCCTTCCGAGACAGGGTGGGGCCACGTTTTGTGCATGTTGGAATGCGTGTGTCGCGGCCGGAAACGGCGTAACCGGCCCTCAAAAGGGGTCACGAGATTATTTTGCAAGGGATGGTTATATGCCTACCGTAAACCAGCTGATCCGCAAGCCCCGCCAGGCACAGGTCAAGCGCAACAAGGTCCCGGCTCTGCAGGAAAACCCGCAGAAGCGTGGCGTCTGCACCCGCGTCTACACCACGACGCCGAAGAAGCCGAACTCGGCTCTGCGTAAGGTCGCCAAGATCCGTCTGACCAACGGCTTCGAAGTCATCGGTTACATTCCGGGTGAAGGTCACAACCTGCAGGAACACTCTGTCGTCATGATCCGTGGCGGCCGCGTAAAGGACTTGCCGGGCGTTCGTTACCACATCATCCGCGGCGTTCTCGATACCCAGGGTGTCAAGAACCGTAAGCAGCGTCGTTCGAAGTACGGTGCAAAGCGTCCGAAGTAATCTTCGGAACATCAACCTTTATACGGTGCTGCGCGAGGTTCTCCGCGTGATAAAGCACCGCAACCATTGAGAGACGGAACGTATGTCCAGACGTCATAGTGCAGAGAAGCGTGAGATCAACCCGGATCCGAAGTTCGGTGATCTGGTCGTCACGAAGTTCATGAATGCCATCATGCTTCATGGCAAGAAGTCGGTTGCCGAAAGCATCGTTTACGGTGCCTTCGATAGCGTGCAGGCAAAGGCCAAGGCTGAGCCGCTGGCGATCTTCCATCAGGCGCTCGAGAATATCGCGCCGCATGTTGAAGTACGCTCGCGCCGCGTTGGTGGTGCGACCTACCAGGTCCCGGTCGACGTTCGTCCGGAGCGCCGTCAGGCGCTGGCCATCCGCTGGCTGATCACTGCCGCCCGCAAGCGCAACGAGACCACCATGATCGACCGCCTGTCCGGTGAGCTCATGGATGCCTCGAACAACCGTGGTTCCGCCGTCAAGAAGCGTGAAGACACGCACAAGATGGCCGACGCCAACCGCGCCTTCTCGCACTACCGCTGGTAATCTTAACCGATCGAATTTCGAAAGGCAGTCAGTATGGCTCGCGAATATAAAATCGAAGACTACCGCAATTTTGGTATCATGGCGCATATCGACGCCGGCAAGACCACGACCACCGAGCGGATTCTCTACTACACCGGCAAGTCGCACAAGATCGGCGAAGTGCATGATGGCGCCGCCACCATGGACTGGATGGAGCAGGAGCAGGAGCGTGGCATCACGATCACCTCTGCTGCCACCACGACCTTCTGGAAGGGTCGCGACGGCAAGATGCGCCGCTTCAACATCATCGACACCCCCGGCCACGTCGACTTCACGATCGAAGTCGAACGTTCGCTGCGCGTGCTCGACGGTGCGGTTGCCCTTCTCGACGCCAACGCCGGCGTAGAGCCGCAGACGGAAACCGTCTGGCGTCAGGCTGAGAAGTACAACGTTCCGCGCATGATCTTCTGCAACAAGATGGACAAGACCGGCGCGGACTTCTACCGCTCGGTCGAGATGATCAAGACCCGTCTTGGCGCCACCGCAGTTGTCATGCAGCTCCCGATCGGTGCTGAGTCCGAGTTCAAGGGCGTTGTCGACCTGATCGAGATGAACGCTCTGGTATGGCGCGACGAATCGCTCGGCGCCGCATGGGACGTTGTCGAGATCCCGGCCGACCTGAAGGACAAGGCTGAAGAATATCGCGAAAAGCTGATCGAGACGGTTGTCGAGATCGACGAAGAAGCGATGGAAGCTTACCTGAACGGCGACATGCCGGACAACGACAAGATCCGCGCCCTGGTTCGCCGCGGCACGATCGACGTCAAGTTCCATCCGATGTTCTGCGGTACCGCGTTCAAGAACAAGGGCGTACAGCCGCTGCTCGACGCCGTTGTCGACTACCTGCCGTCGCCGATCGACATCCCGGCCATCAAGGGCATCGACTTCAAGACCGAAGCCGAAATCGAGCGTCACGCTGACGACAACGAGCCGCTCTCGATGCTGGCGTTCAAGATCATGAACGACCCCTTCGTCGGTTCGCTGACCTTCGCCCGTATCTACTCGGGCAAGCTCGAAAAGGGTTCTTCTGTCATCAACACGGTCAAGGACAAGCGCGAGCGTGTCGGCCGTATGCTGCAGATGCACTCCAACAGCCGTGAAGACATCGAAGAAGCCTTTGCAGGCGACATCGTTGCTCTCGCCGGTCTCAAGGAAACCACCACTGGCGATACGCTCTGCGATCCGCTGAAGCCGGTTATCCTCGAGCGCATGGAATTCCCCGAGCCGGTCATTCAGATCGCGATCGAGCCGAAGTCCAAGGGCGACCAGGAAAAGATGGGCCTCGCGCTCAATCGCCTCGCTGCTGAAGACCCGTCGTTCCGCGTCAAGACCGACCAGGAATCCGGCCAGACGATCATTGCCGGCATGGGCGAACTTCACCTCGACATTCTCGTCGACCGCATGCGTCGCGAGTTCAAGGTTGAAGCCAACGTCGGTGCTCCGCAGGTTGCCTACCGCGAAACCATCACGAAGCTGCACGAAGAAGACTACACGCACAAGAAGCAGTCCGGTGGTACCGGCCAGTTCGCACGCGTCAAGCTCGTATTCGAACCGAACCCGGATGGCGAAGATTTCGTCTTCGAATCCAAGATCGTCGGCGGTGCTGTTCCCAAGGAATACATCCCGGGCGTTCAGAAGGGTATCGAAAGCGTTCTGTCTTCGGGTCCGCTCGCTGGCTTCCCGATGCTGGGCGTCAAGGCGACCCTCATCGACGGCGCCTTCCACGATGTCGACTCGTCGGTTCTCGCCTTCGAAATCGCATCGCGTGCCTGCTTCCGTGAAGCTGCCAAGAAGGCCGGCGCTCAGCTGCTCGAGCCGATGATGAAGGTCGAAGTCGTAACGCCGGAAGACTATGTCGGCGACGTTATCGGCGACCTGAACTCGCGTCGTGGCCAGATCCAGGGCCAGGAACAGCGCGGCATCGCCATCGTCATCAACGCTCACGTTCCGCTCGCGAACATGTTCAAGTACGTCGACAACCTGCGCTCCATGTCCCAGGGCCGCGCGCAGTACTCGATGACCTTCGATCACTACGCACCGGTTCCGTCGAACGTCGCGACCGAAATCCAGGCCAAGTATTCCGGTCAGAAGTAATCGGACTACGACACCAGACTACGCCCCGGTCCCAAAGCCGGGGCGATCACACAAGAATTAGGGCCCCAAACGGCCCACATAAAATGGAGAGCCTGCAATGGCAAAGAGCAAGTTTGAGCGTAACAAGCCGCACGTGAACATCGGCACGATCGGCCACGTCGACCACGGCAAGACGTCTCTGACGGCAGCG
>NZ_JBNNPS010000018.1:0-11925 GCF_050275975.1 Neorhizobium sp. NPDC001467
CTCGGTCCAGCAGGCATCGAGCTATTACAACAGCGCCACACGCCGTAGTGGACGGGCGGCGCGGATACTATAACGTGGGATTGTTGCGAATTTTGTCTCCCGATCGGCACAGTGCCATACCTCATGGTAGCCCGACCAAAGCGGAACAATTTCCACGTTAATTTAGAGCGTCATTCCCCCTTCACAGGGTAGGGAGGTAATAACAACTGGCGAAGCTCATCACGAGAAATCTCGCCAAGGACATACCTTTCAGTATGATATTCGAGTTCTTCATCGTGAACATAGCCTGCCCGTATATTCGAAGCGCGCGCCTGGTTCATGGAACTCCTACGGCGGGCGATGGCTTCAGGCGAACGATCGATGACCTCATCGGATGGCATAGTTAGCTCCTTTTCTTGGATTCGCATATTAACGCTCCCAATCATCTTGGTCTCTGTCACTCCGGAAGCGTTCCCGCAGTCTTGAAAGGAAATCATCCGGTTGATGCCTATCCTGATGCTCATCGACTGCTGAACGAGGGGCGTCCTCTACAATGTCGTCTGTTTCGCCATTTCGCGCACGCTCGGCGTCGCGCTCGTTGATTTCGAGAAGCTCGCGCCGAAGATCGACGATTACGCGCGCCGCTTCCGCTACCTCTTCATATGCCGTGCGATCTTCCGCCCCAGCACTGCGTTCGATTTTGAACAGAGCCGTTTCTACCGTCTTTTCGAACGCCTCGAATTCTGGCCGCGTCTGTTCTCGCATGTCTGCTACTTGTGTGATGATCTCGTTTAAATCTACCATATTGGAGCGGTAATCCCTTCCAAAATCGACCTCGATCACCGTACCGCTGTTGAACGCCTGCGTATTCGCAAGTCCAGCCTGCAACGTGTCCCGATACTCAGCCGCGTAGGCGACCGTCTGGCGATCGCCAGCAATTTCCGCAATCCACTGCCAGGTCTCCTGCGCCTTCACGGTATATTGCCGGCTGCGCTGGCTCGATGCGATAGTGCGCCGACCGCCGCGCTTGGCGTCATAGCGCGCCTGCGCTGGCTCGCTCGTACCGACATGCTCCGTTCTGCCCCGGAGGTTCACGGCCCGCACCTGACTGCGGGTAAAGGCCGGAGACGTCGCAAACTCGCGGCGATCGGTCATTTCCATGTTGATGCCGTGGGCGCGCGCCTTCTCGGCCATCACCTCCCGCCATTGGCGGAAGGTCGCGGGCGTCGTCTCGACACGATCACCCGCCTCGGAACGCATGGTAACGATCGCATGGGCGTGGACATGCGGACGCTTGCCCCCCTCCCCTGCTTCCTTGGTATCGGTTTCCGGATCGTGCATCGCAAAGACATAGCGATGTCCGGCAAACTGATCGGCCAGGAAGTCACGAACCGCTCCCTCGAATGCCACTGCATCCGTGCCAGCGCGGGCCGACATGATGACATGCATCACGTCCCGGCTCTTGCGGCTGTGCAGTTCGTCGCGCCATTCCTTTTGAACCAAGTCGCCAGCCGCCTTGCCGTCTGCCAGAGCGCGGCCACGATCGTCACGAACCTCCTCACGGCGCTCGATCAGGTCACGGACCTTTGCAGCGCCATAGTCCACGCCATTGCCGTAGCCGCTGAAGTTGAACGTTGCAGCACCATCACCAGCAATCGCGCTTTCCTCAAAGCGCTTCTGGACGATAGCGGCCGCTTTGGCGTCGGCCGTCAGCCGCTCGCCCTGACTGCTGCGCAAGACGACATGCCCCTCAATCCGCATCGAGCCGTCGGCACGCTCTTCGACGGCATAGGCATAACGACGATCACCAAACCCGCTTGAAAGCACGCTCCGGACACGCTCATGCAGCTCCTCGGTAGAACTGCTGGCAGCAACCTCGACGGCAAAACTGCCTATGTCGCGGCTCTCGGTCCGGTTCTGGAAAAGATGATCCCAATCACCACGAACGCGGGCTAGATCTTCCCGTCCCTGCAGCTTTTCCCCGTTCTCATTTTCAACCTTCAGCTCGCCGCCACGCGAGACGTAATTCAGCATCGAGCCGACACGCGTCCCGCCACCATAGGACGCCATTTTGACCACTGCCGGCTGACTGCCCTTCGCGACACTCGTCAATCGCATTTCCATCGATCGGCCAGAGCCGGAAGCTTTGGCGCTCGATGTCGAGACACGCGGAAACTGCATCTTCGGAAGCCGTATCGGCTTCCCCTTCGCTCCACCGCCACCGCCTCCGCGGCGGACCTCTTTGATCTGATGAGCGTACTTGAACAGGCTTTCTTCAGATTCCTTCGCCTTCGAGCCAAGCGACATTTCGTGCAAAAGCGCCGCACGCTTCTGCGCCCATTCCGTTGTGAACGCTCCGAAGAAGAATTCCACTCCTATTCCTCCCCTCGTCTCTGATAGCCAGAACGACGCGAAAGCTCTCTCAATTCGAGCATCACCGCCCCTTGGATCGACTGAACGTTTTTCAGATTGAGGTCGATTTCGGCCGGATGAACCACCTTGCCGCTGTTGATGGCGCGTGCGACCTGGTTCAAATTCACGCCGATCTTGCGCATGTCTTCCAGAAGAGCCGCCATCACAAGCCGGTCATCGCGGGTCAAAATCGGCCGTACGCCTGCTCCTTCCAGCATCAGCGAGCGGAAGAAAGCAGACACACTCATGCCAGCCGATTTCGCCGCCGCTTCAATCTTCTCATGCTCAGCATCGGTCACGCGCACGTTCACAAGACGCCCTTTACGGGCCTTGCCTGCTTTCGTGTCCAAACTGCTTTCACTCATCTGCCAGAGGCCTTTCCGGAGCGGGCGACGGACATCGTGGGCTTGTCCCTCGATAGCTGCAAAGATAAATGTAAAACATTTTTGCGTATCCTGCCAACAATAATAACAGGATAACTACTCCATATTTTGACTCATTCAACTCACTGATTTCCGCTGCTTACGCACCGGCTTCAAAGCATTGAAACGCTCACCAGGGTTCACCGCCAAAACCGCTAAAAGCCCTTGGTCTGGCGGTCGTGCTCACCTACAAGGGACGCTCCGCTCTCCGCCCTTGCAGGTTCCGCGCGCTCGTCAAAGTCGGCCTTTACGCGGCTCCGGGGTTCACCAAATGATAGTCAGGACGTCTGCCCCAACATTTGCATGGTCAGATTGTTTTCGGGTTAGCTATGACCGTGGCAACCGTAGTTTACCGAGGAGCACATCTCATTGGATAACAGAGCGAGCACTGAAGGGCAGGGCTACATATGGCCAACCAACCTGCGGGCCCCGAAATGAAATCTAATTGAACCCGGCGGTCACCGTCAAACGATACCGGAAATCCGTTCTGCCAGGCGCATCTGAAACGCCTCAACTTCGTCAAGGCAAATCGTTCTCATCGCCTCATATTCCCGGCCGCTTAAGCCGCGCCCCCTGACAATCTCCATCAGCGCGGCTGGCATTTCAATCAAAGCCATCACCGATTGGCTCGTCGGCTGATATCGCCAGTTACCAGGTGGAGACCCGCACAGCAGTGCTGGAGCATTTTCGAAATCGACACACCGAAGATAATTCTGCTGCTGAAGGATGCGTGATAATTTAGAGTTCGCTGCCTCGACCACCAAATCCGCTTCGGATTCTTGAGCGATGCGTTCCAGTCCTTGAAGCAAGGCTTTGAAATGCCCTTGCCCGCGATGGGATGAGCATAATACTACTTTGGCCAGAACCAGTTCGGTCGCACGGCCATCCTCGATTTTTGAGCGGACCATCAGCGACCTGAAAAATCGATCTCGATAGAACAGGCGGACGTGCACGTCCGCCTGACCCGTACTAAAATTGAACTGACTTCGGCTTATCTCCAGCTTCAGCCAGCGCTTAACGCAGTCGAGAACAACGCATGCCCCTGCGCCATGGTTGGCTGAGGTAATCGCGTGTGTATCCGGGCCGAAAGTGCGGGAGGTGATAGGCAGGAGATTATTGCTCAATGCATGCTCATAACAATATAGGAATACTATATACGCTAGTATTTTATATCCTATCGTATATCAACAACATCCTATGAAATGTGGCTTGTTATCACCATTCCGTGGTTCACAATGGGAATGGAAAAGGACGGGCATTCTCTTCGGAAAATCGTTGCAAAGAACATGCGTGTTCGGCGAGCCGAGCTCGATATCACCCAGGAAGAACTGGCAATGCGTACCGGTCTCACTCAGGCTTACCTGAGCGGAATTGAACGGGAAAAACGCAACGCATCGCTGGACAGCATCCAGCGGATCGCGGCTGGCCTCGATGTAGATCCCGCCGACCTTCTGCGATCGCGGTGACGTCCTCGCTTTCAGGCAGTGGCACGATCCCTCAATCGAACATCTCAACGATCTTGAGGTGCTCCACGAGTGCCGACTTCATGATGCCTTCGATCGTGGTGAGGCGCACACCGTAATCAGCCAATCGAAAAACCAGATTGGTGATTTCCTTGTCATCCACTGAGTCGTATATGGCCCAGTTTTCCAGCGCAGTATAATCGTCGGGATGACGTTTGGATTCTGTCACTACCGGATCTCCAGACATTATGTACCTGTCGGCAACAAGCGTCCTTTACGATTTTAGGACGCGCAGCCAGAAACGATTGCTGCTTCCGCAATCGTCTATCTTACGCGATAGCCTGAAGCCCATTCTTACGGACAACCGTCAACAACCGAAGTGCCGGGTCGCTCGCCCCCTACGTCCGCCACTCTTCTCGCCCATGCCGCACAGTCAAAAGGATCACGCCTCTCTGATCCACGCGGTAAAGCACAACATAGCCCGCGCTTCCGAAATCAATGGGCCACTCTCGAAACTCGACCGGCATCTCTTCGGCAGGTCGGCCGGCTTCTGGATGCTGCTCTAGCAACTTCACGCCCTGCCGGAATGCCCGAACCGCTTTGGTTGCTGCCTCATTGTTCTTAGATGCCAGAAAGGCATGAAGACGCCGCACATCCTGCAGTGCTCCCGGCGACCAGGTCAACCGTGACATTCAGGTGGATCCAAATCCTCACCAGCTTCCAGTCGAGCGAGCCACTCATCAGCTTCCTCGGCCGTCACATGTAAACCGTCGGCCTGATATTGATGCCAAGCCGCAAAAGCATCATTACGCGCTTGCTGGCGTTCTTCCTCGCGCTCGACATATTGCTCAATCGCTTCCTTCATCAACCAGTGCGCACTGCGCTGCCTGGCGGATGCAAGCCGTTGGACGCGGTCTTTCATTTCGCTATCAAGCTTGAGACTGGTCGTGATCTGCATCGCGTATTCCTGGGTGTTACCTTTCAGCACTCTATCACGAAACATGGGAACGACCAGCATTTTACGCACGCCGCGCTACCTCGCCGCTACTTCCCCGCAACAGAGCCACCAGCACCGGCCCAAGCGAAAACTCCCCTCGCCGGCTGCGCTCCGTCAAATTGCGAAGATATCCGCCGGCGGAATTGATGTGCCCTCCCCTCTCGAGGATGCAGGCGATCGTCGCGGCCGCATTTTCCGGCCCCATCACCTCGCAAGCCTCCTGATAGGCCGACGGACTGACGCCGAGCGCCGATCGTGCCACCACCGCGGCCCCCATCAGGTCCCGCCAGCTCGAAATTTCGCCGCCCGGCCCGTAATTGGCGATCTGCGGGCAGGCCCGCATCACCATCCCAAGTGGAAATGTCTTTATCGGCTCGGCAATACGGGTCCTGGTTGGCTCAGGTCTCGCCCCCTGCTCCTTTCCAGAGCAAGGTTCAAGTTCATAGGTGGATTCGGGATTTGAATTCTGTATGTGGCGCCCATTCTGGACGTCATTGCTATCTGTTTTTTGAGATTTTAGCTGATCTTCCAGACGGTTGATGACTTCCTCGCGCAAAAGTCCCATCTCTTCGAGGGTGTTTTCGACTTGGGGACGGTTCGGCGTGCGCGGGAGGCCGGCAAGAATGGAGACATACATCGTCTCGATCATCTGCCAGTCGCCGTCAGCGCCCTCTTCCATGGCTGCCGAAATCAGTTTTCGCACGTCACGACGGCAGATCGTCAAGGCTTCTTTTGCACGACGGAACGCCCTCCCCTCCTCCACCACCTGCTGGGCAAGGCCGGCAAGTTCGGCCGCGCGAGACATAAGCGGTTCGAGATCGAAACCAAAAGCCTGTTCGATCTGGCCGCCATTGTCGCGATGCGCATAGCGTTTGCCATTGGGGCTGTCGCGGCGATGGATCAGGCCAGCCTCGACAAGCGCTGCCAGATGCCGGCGCAGCGTCGTGCCGGCAATGCCATGCGCGCGAATCGACAGCTGGGCGTTCGAAGGGAACACCACCAGGCTACCATCGGGCTTCAGCTCATTGCCGGGATAGAAGGTCAGGAGCGCATCGAGAACGGCAACGGCCCGGTCCTGCAGACCAAGCAGCTGGCGCGCTTCCGCGACATCGCGAAACACTTTCCATTTTTCCACGGCCCGTTCCGGCCGAGGCCCAGCCGCATCCAGCTGCCCTTTAACCAGGGCAAGCGTCATCGGCCGCCGCCCGAAGGGCGTCGTCACATTTCCAATCTGCATTGTCTTTCACCTTTCGATAGGCAAAAGAAATCCGCTCACCAAAACGGTGCCAAAGACTCTTGACTGAGATTCATGGAAATGCGATTCTCGTCTTGCTACAGATTGAGAGAGGCTTCCACGACGGTAACGTTTGGGGGCCTTTTTCTTTTGCGGTCGGTCTATCCTTCCTTCATCAACTTGCGGTATTCGGCGTAGAGCTCGTCGAGGTTTTCAGCGATGAACTCGCCAAACCCGACAGCATCCTTCGCCTTGGCATCCTTGCCTTTCAGGGCAAGAGTGTAACTTTTTGCATCCTTGCGGATCTCGGCGGACACCGCCTTGTCTTTGGGCGACCACTTTTCCTTTTTCAGAGCCTGGTGATAACCCGCGATCTTCTTGCGGGTCAGCGCATCGATCACGAAGGCGAATCGTGCGTCACCATCCAGGCCTGCAAGATCTGTGCTTGCCAAAACCTCACGGATCGCTTCAAGATTTTTCGGCCGCTCGAGCAGCTGTTTCAACTCGTACCAGCGATCACGGCCCGGGGACCGTGCGCAACCGATCGCAGCCAGAATGTCTTCCGGTATATTGGCGACGGACAGCATTTTTGACAGGGTGGCGCGATCGACCGACAAAGCCGCCATCACCGTGGCGCTGTTGCTGTCATAATTCAGCGCGCCAAGCTGTTTGGCAAAGGTCGCCTTTTCGATGAAGGAGAGATCGGAACGGGCAGAATTTTCCTGGCCCTGGGCGATCACATGGTCACGATCCGTGATCGTCTTGACCACGGCGCGCACCTTCATGCCAAGCGCCTTTGCCACACGCAGGCGGCGATGGCCGAACACGACCATATAGCGTCCGGCTTCATTGGGATGCAGCCGCACGAGTATCGGGCTATTTTGCCCCTGCTCGCGTATTGCCGCCAGAAGATCCTCGAATGCCTGTTTGTCGTCTTCCAGACGGTCGCGAACGAAAGAGATATCGACGCTGTCCGGATCGAGTTCTACGACCGTCTCGCCCTCGAGCAGCTTGTCGGCCCGCGCCGCCAGTTCATCGATGGTGGAGATGATCGAGCGCGACGCACCCTTGACGGTATAATCCAGCGCGACCGCACTTTCCTGCGGGCCGTCACTCATCACATTGGCGAAGGGATTTTTACGCGCCATGTTTGCTGCCCT
The DNA here is from genome assembly GCF_050275975.1 of Neorhizobium sp. NPDC001467. Lineage (NCBI taxonomy): Bacteria > Pseudomonadati > Pseudomonadota > Alphaproteobacteria > Hyphomicrobiales > Rhizobiaceae > Neorhizobium > Neorhizobium sp. NPDC001467. Next base: position 7,668 of record NZ_JBNNPS010000018.1, read on the forward strand.
CCCCTTCTGCATTGAAAGGCTTGAGAAAATTTGAGGTTTTGACGGCGGTCAACATCACAGGCGCCCCCATGCCTTGTGGATCAGGCCCTGGATTTCGAAATTCACGCCATCCATGCATTCGATGGCGCGGTCGTAGGTGCCGCGCGTAAAATTGTTGCGCTCCACTTCGTAAAGCGTCTGTTTAGTCAGGCCGGCATCTGAAATCGCCGTAGATTTCAACATCGGCGTCCGCAAAATTTCTTCCGCCAGCATCGACTGCATGAAACCCAGCATCTGCGCCTGCGGCACATCCGTCGGCTCGTAACGGGTGATCAGGTAACGCAACCAATCCATTTCGACATTGGCCCCTGCCCGCTTGATCGTCTTGGTGATGTTGCCGAGCATCAGCAGGAATTGGCTCATCGACATCAGGTCGAGCATTTGCGGATGCACAGTGATCAGCACCGATGTCGCAGCCGTCAGAGCGGTCAGCGTCAGGTAGCCGAGCTGCGGCGGGCAATCGACCACCACCACGTCGTAACGATCATCGACATCCTGCAGGGCCTTGCCGAGACGCGTGAAAAAGCGCTTTCCCTCGACCGAAGTCTGCATGGCCAGTGGCGTGTCGTATTCGTATTCCTGTAGTTCCAGATTGGCCGGAATGATGTCGAGATCGGGAAAATTCGTTTCGAGGATGACATCTGATATCGGCTTTCGCCCGTCGTCATAACGGATTGCGTCGTAAAGCGACGGGTTTTTGTCCAACTCCGGCTGGAAACCGTGCAGTGCCGACAGTGATGCCTGCGGATCGAGATCGATGGCAAGCACACGGTGTCCAGTCAGCGCCAGGTGCTGGGCAAGATGCGCCGTTGTCGTGGTCTTGCCGGAACCGCCCTTGAAGTTAACGACCGCAATGACCTGCAGCTTGTCGCCTTCCTTGCGATGCGGCACGTATTTCTTAGCATCGGACTTGCCGGTGCGGTCAAGATAGTGACGCAGTTCGCGCATTTGTTCGCCAGTATAAAGACGGCGGCCGCCGGTCGAGGTTTCCGGTTTCGGCCCCTTCCCTTCGAGATGCAGGCGCTTCAGATTGTTCGGACTGACACCAAGATAATGCGCGACTTCGGCCATGGCGAACTTGCGCAAAGTCTTCCTGGCGTTCGGGGGAAACTTTTCCAAACGAAGCTGATCGAGCCGACGCGAGATCTCCGCACCCTGCAGAAGAATCTTTTCGTCGAACTCGAAAGACGGCAAATACGAATAGGCGTTCATGGCGACCGTTCTAGCGATAAAACTCGGCAAACTTCAAAACTGCCGCCAGTATTCGCAAATTTGCCGGTCTGGCAAGCTGAATTTGGTTAACGAAACCTTAACGCGGATCTTCAGGGTCCGATCTAAATATATGTTTTCTATATAGTATCATGTGAATCGCGTTCGATGGCCTCTGCGGTTTATACCCTGATTCAATATCAACAATTGGAACGGAGACCGTAGCATCGAGGGTTTTCAAGAAAGTTTCGTCCGCAATCTCTGATTCGATTCGGGAATTAGATCACGCAGCCAAATGCGTGACCGCCGGGATACCACCGGGCAATTTGATATCCGCCTAAAAACTATTATATTGGCGTTAAAGACCATAATGGAGATAAGCGCCGGTATTATGGCGTTTAATATGTTGTCGCCGTCGCGTGAATGTCCGATCTGGCTACCCAGGCCAAGCGGCGCGCATCGAGGCCAATTGAGCCCAGCGCGAACTCGCGGTCAGAGCCGGTATATCATATAGTTCGCTCAGGATATTCAAGGACACTGGCAAGGTCTCACTTGGAAGCTTGGTCAAGATCGCTTTCGTGCTAGGCGCGGAACGGGAATTTTCGCAACTGTTCCCAGGCCTAGCGCCACGAACGATCGACGATATCGTTGACCGCCCCTTGCGGCAGGGAGTGCGCAAATCATGAAATTCGAACCGGTGCAGCGAATGACCGTGATGCCTGATTTCGGAGGCGGTTCGCGAACGCTCGGCACGCTGGCATGGAGGAGGGGCGAAAGGCGGGCTTATTTCGAGTATGCGCTGTAGTTTCTGACAGAGCCGCTTCTGGTCTCTCCTTGCAACCTGACAGCCACCTCTGGCGTCATCCAGGCGACGCGCGATCCGTTCAATGGCCTGCACGGTGTCTTTAACGACAGCCTGCCGGACGGCTGGGGAAAGCTGCTGCTTGGTCGCCGCCTGCAAAGGGCCGGCATCGATTATCACGCACTCACGCCGCTCGACCGCCTTTCAGCCGTCGGAACCTCCGGCATGCGGCGCTGTCCTATATTCCGGAATTGCCGTGAAACTCGCGCGCAAGGAGACCTCGACTGTTTCGTGGATCAGGTTGCTCTGGTGCAGGGAAGATGACGCGGCCGATCTTGACACGCTTCAGGGGGGACAAGGCGGCTCTGCCGGTGCGCGGCCAAAAATCATGATCGGTTTCGATCCCGCAACGGAGAGCGTGGTTTTCGATTACGGCCAAGACATGCCGCCGACATTCGAACGCTGGATCGTCAAATCCCGCAGCACCGAAGATCCGGCTGATGTCGGCGCCGAAGAACAAGCTTATGCGCGGCGTGCGCGCCGCCGGTATCGACATGGCCGATACGCGTCTGTTTGAAACCCGCAAGGGCAACAGGCTGTTTGCCACCAAACGTTTCGACCGCACGGCGGAAGGCAGGTTGTATATGCACACCGCCAGCGGCCTCCTCAATGCCAGCCACCGTGAGCCCTCCGTCACCTACGAGATGCTGCACAAGCTGACCTGGCCGATGACCCGAGACGGTGCTGATGTCTCAAATGTTCCGCCGCATGGTCTTTAACGTCCTCACTCGCAACCGCGACGACCACGCCAAGAACCATGCCTTCCTGATAGGGGCGGATGGACAATGGCGGCTTTCACCGGCCTACGATCTCACCTATTCCTCCGGTCCTGGTGGTGAACATAGCGCCGATGTGGCCGGCGAGGGGCGGGCGCCCGACACATCCCATATGCTGAAGGTCACGAAGGCAGCCTCGATACGGCCGAGGGCAGCCCAGACAATCATCGATGAGGTGCGGGCAATCGTGACCTGCTGGCCGGAATATGCCGAGGAAGCGGGATTACCGGCGCCCTGGGCCAGGGAACTGGATCGCATCCTCAATGGCCATTGTTTCGAAAAGCAGTCATCAAACTGATATAACTCGATATTTCCATGATTTTGACTGCCGTCAACATATTTTCGGAGCACGGCAACCGCTGCTGACCGGATTGACCGCTGCAAACTCACGCCATCCGTCATCAGCGCAGTTTCAGAAAGAGAAAACATTGTCGAAGCTTTGGATCTTGTCCGACCTGCATCTCGAATCCATTCCTTATCCCGGCGCGTTCTCCCCCGCCCGACCTGATTTCGACGTGCTCGTTGCGGCCGGAGATATCTGGCAGTCGGATATCAAACGCGGGCTGGGATTTCTTACCCGACTTGCCGACGGCAAACCGGTCGTCTTCGTCATGGTCAATCATGAATACTGGCGCGGCAATCTGGGAACGGAGCTGCAAAAAGCGCGCGACCTTGCCGGGAAAGCCGGCATCATCCTTCTCGAAAACGAGGCGGTGACGCTTGCTGGCTGCCACTTTGTCGGTGCCACCTTGTGGACCGATTATGAACTGGCCGGCGATCTTGCGGACAAGGAGAATCCGACTGGCGAGCTGATCAGCGTTTCGGATGAAAAAAGCTCGCGGCCTTTCACCATTGCCGATTGTGCCGCGACGCATTCGGTAACACGAAAATATCTGACAGCGGAAATTTTGGGCCATGACAGCACTGTGCCCCTCGTCGTCGTCACGCACCACGCGCCGCATTTGGATTGCTTGCCGCAACATGTGCGCGGCACTTGGGCCGCAGGCAACTGTGCATCCGACCTCTCCGAACTGACCGACAGCGGAAAGGCCGCCTTATGGATCAACGGCCATATTCATGAGAGCAGCTGTATTCACCGCCCCGGCGGCACGCGCATCATCTGCAACCCGGCCGGCACGCGATTTTCCAATTCGCGTTTTGATGAGGCATTGGTGGTGGAAGTATAAGCGCTGCTGGGTTTGTTCGACGCAGGTCCTCCGCCGGTTTCGGGGAGCGGCTGCGTCATTGTTTCCCAAGCAAGTTTGAGCCGCTTTCTTCTGGCATCCGCAAAGGCGCTCAACTCAGCAGCCTCGCCGCCCGCCCACTGCGCCGTGTCGCGCTGTTGTAATAGCTCGAAGCTTGCTGCACGGAT
>NZ_JBNNPS010000019.1:0-7536 GCF_050275975.1 Neorhizobium sp. NPDC001467
TCGTCACTTCAGACGGCACGCTCAGCGACACCGACACGGTCTCCGTGACGGTGTCGCCGGTGGCCGATATCGTTGCCGATACGCTGACGACCCCGCTCGACGAGGAGGCCCGCGCCGCACCATCAGATGCGACACCTGCGGCTGGCGAAAACCCGCCCAGTTCCTGCCCTGGCTCAAGGCCGAGGAGCACCTCGCCCAGGAGCACCAGGCGACGGTGGACCCGTCGGCCCAGGGGCCCCAGTAAGGCCGAATTGACACGGGGCCCGGAGATCTCTAGAGTCCTCCGAGTTGTCACCCGGCCAACCGGCCCCGCGACAGCACCTCCGCCGCTCAAGCGGCACCCAAACAAGCAGCACGATCTCCCACCGGGAGTGAATTCGGCACGCCCGAATTCAATTCGCGGTGGACTCGTCGGCCCGATTAGGCGCCGCCGGGGGAATCCGCTAAAGTTTGGGACGTCGGAACGGCCCAACAGCCGCGAAGACAAGCCCGCTGACTGGGAATCAGGCCCGAAAGGATCTGATAAAGTCGGAACCGCCGGAAAGGGAAACGCGAAAAGCCGAAAGGCCGGAGCGAAAACCTGAAAGGCGCCGAGGAAATCGGACACGAAAGAGTCTGATAGAGTCGGAAACGCAAGACCGAAGGGAAACTGCCCGGAGGAAAGCCTGAGAGAGTCTCTCGGGTGAGTACAAAGGAAGCGTCCGTTCCTTGAGAACTCAACAGCGTGCCAAAAGTCAACGCCAGATTGACAACCCCGGCCCACTTTGTGGGTTGGAGGTTCCTTTGAAAAAGTCCTCACTCCCACACCGGGGTGAGGCGCACTAGCGAGGACGCAGTGAATCGTGGGGATTATTCCTCCCGACGGTTCCGCTCTCGTGGTGTTCACCGGGATATCCCGGAAACATTCACGGAGAGTTTGATCCTGGCTCAGGACGAACGCTGGCGGCGTGCTTAACACATGCAAGTCGAACGATGAAGCCCTTCGGGGTGGATTAGTGGCGAACGGGTGAGTAACACGTGGGCAATCTGCCCTGCACTCTGGGACAAGCCCTGGAAACGGGGTCTAATACCGGATAACACCCCCTCTCGCATGGGAGGGGGTTGAAAGCTCCGGCGGTGCAGGATGAGCCCGCGGCCTATCAGCTTGTTGGTGAGGTAGAAGCTCACCAAGGCGACGACGGGTAGCCGGCCTGAGAGGGCGACCGGCCACACTGGGACTGAGACACGGCCCAGACTCCTACGGGAGGCAGCAGTGGGGAATATTGCACAATGGGCGAAAGCCTGATGCAGCGACGCCGCGTGAGGGATGACGGCCTTCGGGTTGTAAACCTCTTTCAGCAGGGAAGAAGCGAAAGTGACGGTACCTGCAGAAGAAGCGCCGGCTAACTACGTGCCAGCAGCCGCGGTAATACGTAGGGCGCAAGCGTTGTCCGGAATTATTGGGCGTAAAGAGCTCGTAGGCGGCTTGTCACGTCGGTTGTGAAAGCCCGGGGCTTAACCCCGGGTCTGCAGTCGATACGGGCAGGCTAGAGTGTGGTAGGGGAGATCGGAATTCCTGGTGTAGCGGTGAAATGCGCAGATATCAGGAGGAACACCGGTGGCGAAGGCGGATCTCTGGGCCATTACTGACGCTGAGGAGCGAAAGCGTGGGGAGCGAACAGGATTAGATACCCTGGTAGTCCACGCCGTAAACGGTGGGAACTAGGTGTTGGCGACATTCCACGTCGTCGGTGCCGCAGCTAACGCATTAAGTTCCCCGCCTGGGGAGTACGGCCGCAAGGCTAAAACTCAAAGGAATTGACGGGGGCCCGCACAAGCAGCGGAGCATGTGGCTTAATTCGACGCAACGCGAAGAACCTTACCAAGGCTTGACATATACCGGAAAGCATCAGAGATGGTGCCCCCCTTGTGGTCGGTATACAGGTGGTGCATGGCTGTCGTCAGCTCGTGTCGTGAGATGTTGGGTTAAGTCCCGCAACGAGCGCAACCCTTGTTCTGTGTTGCCAGCATGCCCTTCGGGGTGATGGGGACTCACAGGAGACTGCCGGGGTCAACTCGGAGGAAGGTGGGGACGACGTCAAGTCATCATGCCCCTTATGTCTTGGGCTGCACACGTGCTACAATGGCAGGTACAATGAGCTGCGATGCCGCGAGGCGGAGCGAATCTCAAAAAGCCTGTCTCAGTTCGGATTGGGGTCTGCAACTCGACCCCATGAAGTCGGAGTTGCTAGTAATCGCAGATCAGCATTGCTGCGGTGAATACGTTCCCGGGCCTTGTACACACCGCCCGTCACGTCACGAAAGTCGGTAACACCCGAAGCCGGTGGCCCAACCCCCTTGTGGGGAGGGAGCTGTCGAAGGTGGGACTGGCGATTGGGACGAAGTCGTAACAAGGTAGCCGTACCGGAAGGTGCGGCTGGATCACCTCCTTTCTAAGGAGCACTTTGGCTGCCAGGTTTGACCTGGTGGTCCAAGAGCCATTTCGTCGGCAAATGTCCGACGGTGGTTGCTCAAGGGTGGAACGTTGACTATTCGACCGGGTTCTCGGGTCGGAGGCTGTGAGTACTGCTCTTCGGAGCGTGGAAAGCATGATCTCCGGGCGGAAGCGGGTCGGGCACGCTGTTGGGTGTCTGAAGGTACGGGCTGTAGAGCCTGTCCTTCGATGCCGACCCCGGTAAAGATCCGCTTCGGTGGGTTGTGACGGGTGGTTGGTCGTTGTTTGAGAACTGCACAGTGGACGCGAGCATCTGTGGCCAAGTTTTTAAGGGCGCACGGTGGATGCCTTGGCACCAGGAACCGATGAAGGACGTGGGAGGCCACGATAGTCCCCGGGGAGCCGTCAACCAGGCTTTGATCCGGGGGTTTCCGAATGGGGAAACCCGGCAGTCGTCATGGGCTGTCACCCATACCTGAACACATAGGGTATGTGGAGGGAACGCGGGGAAGTGAAACATCTCAGTACCCGCAGGAAGAGAAAACAACCGTGATTCCGGGAGTAGTGGCGAGCGAAACTGGATGAGGCCAAACCATATGCGTGTGATACCCGGCAGGGGTTGCGCATGTGGGGTTGTGGGATCTCTCTTTCACAGTCTGCCGGCTGTGAGACGAGTCAGAAACCGTTGATGTAGGCGAAGGACATGCGAAAGGTCCGGCGTAGAGGGTAAGACCCCCGTAGTCGAAACATCAGCGGCTCGTTTGAGAGACACCCAAGTAGCACGGGGCCCGAGAAATCCCGTGTGAATCTGGCGGGACCACCCGCTAAGCCTAAATATTCCCTGGTGACCGATAGCGGATAGTACCGTGAGGGAATGGTGAAAAGTACCGCGGGAGCGGAGTGAAATAGTACCTGAAACCGTGTGCCTACAAGCCGTGGGAGCGTCGCGCAAGGAACTTGTTCCTTGCGTCGTGACTGCGTGCCTTTTGAAGAATGAGCCTGCGAGTTTGCGGTGCGTTGCGAGGTTAACCCGTGTGGGGAAGCCGTAGCGAAAGCGAGTCCGAATAGGGCGATTCAGTAGCGCGCTCAAGACCCGAAGCGGAGTGATCTAGCCATGGGCAGGTTGAAGCGGAGGTAAGACTTCGTGGAGGACCGAACCCACCAGGGTTGAAAACCTGGGGGATGACCTGTGGTTAGGGGTGAAAGGCCAATCAAACTCCGTGATAGCTGGTTCTCCCCGAAATGCATTTAGGTGCAGCGTCGTGTGTTTCTTGCCGGAGGTAGAGCACTGGATAGGCGATGGGCCCTACCGGGTTACTGACCTTAGCCAAACTCCGAATGCCGGTAAGTGAGAGCACGGCAGTGAGACTGTGGGGGATAAGCTCCATGGTCGAGAGGGAAACAGCCCAGAGCATCGACTAAGGCCCCTAAGCGTACGCTAAGTGGGAAAGGATGTGGAGTCGCACAGACAACCAGGAGGTTGGCTTAGAAGCAGCCACCCTTGAAAGAGTGCGTAATAGCTCACTGGTCTAGTGATTCCGCGCCGACAATGTAGCGGGGCTCAAGCGTACCGCCGAAGTCGTGTCATTCCAGCATATAGGGCCAACGCCCGCTGGGATGGGTAGGGGAGCGTCGTGTGCCGGGTGAAGCAGCCGCGGAAGCGAGTTGTGGACGGTTCACGAGTGAGAATGCAGGCATGAGTAGCGATACACACGTGAGAAACGTGTGCGCCGATTGACTAAGGGTTCCTGGGTCAAGCTGATCTGCCCAGGGTAAGTCGGGACCTAAGGCGAGGCCGACAGGCGTAGTCGATGGATAACCGGTTGATATTCCGGTACCCGCTGTGAAGCGTCAAACATTGAATCAGGCGATGCTAAGTCCGTGAAGCCGTTCCGGACCCTTCGGGGAAAGGAAAGTGGTGGAGCCGACGAACCAGACTTGTAGTAGGTGAGTGATGGGGTGACGCAGGAAGGTAGTCCAGCCCGGGCGGTGGTTGTCCCGGGGTAAGGGTGTAGGCCGCTGTATAGGTAAATCCGCACAGCATAAGGCTGAGACCTGATGCCGAGCCGATTGTGGTGAAGTGGATGATCCTATGCTGTCGAGAAAAGCCTCTAGCGAGTTTCATGGCGGCCCGTACCCTAAACCGACTCAGGTGGTCAGGTAGAGAATACCGAGGCGTTCGGGTGAACTATGGTTAAGGAACTCGGCAAAATGCCCCCGTAACTTCGGGAGAAGGGGGGCCATCACTGGTGAGAGGACTTGCTCCTCGAGCTGGGGGTGGCCGCAGAGACCAGCGAGAAGCGACTGTTTACTAAAAACACAGGTCCGTGCGAAGCCGTAAGGCGATGTATACGGACTGACGCCTGCCCGGTGCTGGAACGTTAAGGGGACCGGTTAGTGCACTTTCGGGTGTGCGAAGCTGAGAACTTAAGCGCCAGTAAACGGCGGTGGTAACTATAACCATCCTAAGGTAGCGAAATTCCTTGTCGGGTAAGTTCCGACCTGCACGAATGGCGTAACGACTTCTCGACTGTCTCAACCATAGGCCCGGTGAAATTGCACTACGAGTAAAGATGCTCGTTTCGCGCAGCAGGACGGAAAGACCCCGGGACCTTTACTACAGTTTGATATTGGTGTTCGGTTCGGCTTGTGTAGGATAGGTGGGAGACTTTGAACTCTGGACGCCAGTTCAGGGGGAGTCGTCGTTGAAATACCACTCTGGTCGTGCTGGATGTCTAACCTGGGTCCGTGATCCGGATCAGGGACAGTGTCTGATGGGTAGTTTAACTGGGGCGGTTGCCTCCTAAAGAGTAACGGAGGCGCCCAAAGGTTCCCTCAGCCTGGTTGGTAATCAGGTGTTGAGTGTAAGTGCACAAGGGAGCTTGACTGTGAGACCGACGGGTCGAGCAGGGACGAAAGTCGGGACTAGTGATCCGGCGGTGGCTTGTGGAAGCGCCGTCGCTCAACGGATAAAAGGTACCCCGGGGATAACAGGCTGATCTTCCCCAAGAGTCCATATCGACGGGATGGTTTGGCACCTCGATGTCGGCTCGTCGCATCCTGGGGCTGGAGTCGGTCCCAAGGGTTGGGCTGTTCGCCCATTAAAGCGGTACGCGAGCTGGGTTTAGAACGTCGTGAGACAGTTCGGTCCCTATCCGCTGTGCGCGTAGGAATATTGAGAAGGGCTGTCCCTAGTACGAGAGGACCGGGACGGACGAACCTCTGGTGTGCCAGTTGTCCTGCCAAGGGCATGGCTGGTTGGCTACGTTCGGAAAGGATAACCGCTGAAAGCATCTAAGCGGGAAGCCTGCTTCGAGATGAGTATTCCCACCCCCTTGAGGGGTTAAGGCTCCCAGTAGACGACTGGGTTGATAGGCCAGATCTGGAAGCCCGGTAACGGGTGGAGGTGACTGGTACTAATAGGCCGAGGGCTTGTCCTCAGTTGCTCGCGTCCACTGTGTTGGTTCTGAAACCACGAACAACCCCACGTTTGTCACAGAGCGTGGTGCGGTTGACAGTTTCATAGTGTTTCGGTGGTCATAGCGTGAGGGAAACGCCCGGTTACATTCCGAACCCGGAAGCTAAGCCTCACAGCGCCGATGGTACTGCAGGGGGGACCCTGTGGGAGAGTAGGACGCCGCCGAACTATTTTTGAAGAAAACCCCCGTAACGGATGAGAATCCTGTTACGGGGGTTTTCTGCGTTTAGGGTCGAGCTATGCGATACGACTTGGTCATCTTCGACAACGACGGCGTTCTCGTCGACAGTGAGCCGATCTCCAACAAACTTCTCGCCGGCTATCTCACCGAACTCGGGCACCCCACCTCGTACGAGGATTCCCTCAGGGAGTACATGGGTTCTGCCATGCACCGCGTGCACGATCTTGTCGAGGAGCGGACCGGGCAGCGGCTGCCCGAGGACTTCGACGATGTCTTTCACGGGCGGGTGTTCGCCGCCTTCGAGCGGGAGCTGGAGCCCGTGCCCGGGGCCGTGGAGGTCGTGGAGAAGCTGGCCACCGATGGAGTGCCGTACTGCGTGGCCTCCTCGGGGAGTCATGAACGGATCCGCGTCGGGCATCGCAAGACCGGGCACGACAAGTGGTTCGATGACGGGCGGATCTTCAGTTCGCAGGATGTCGGGCGGGGGAAGCCGGCGCCGGATCTCTTCCTGTACGCGGCGCAGCGCATGGGGGTGGCGCCGGAGAGGTGCGCGGTCGTGGAGGACAGTCCGCTCGGCGTCCAGGCCGCCGTGGCCGCCGGGATGGACGTGTACGGGTTCACTGCCATGACGCCCGCGAGCCGGTTGAACGCGGCCACCGAACTGTTCGGCGACATGCGGGAGTTGCCTGACCTGCTCGCATGACATCTCCGTACGAGACGCCCTGACATTTGTCATCGCGAGCTCCGGACGATCGTTTCTGTTGGGCGGAGGGGGTCCTCCACGAAGCTGAGTACATCGAGAACGGGACGTACACAGTGACGACGGAGGGAACCCGATCATGAGCCAGGTCGTTGTACAGACACCGGTCAAGTCCGCTGACGCGGCTGCCGCCCCGCAGAGCGACCGTGCGGCCCTCCTGGGAAGCCTCAAGCCGCTGATCGTGGACGTGGTCGTGCCGATGGCCTCGTACTACGTGCTGAGCAAGGCGTTCGGTATGAGCACGCTGGCTGCCCTGGGGTGGAGCAGTGTGCTGCCGGCGCTGCGGACCGTGTGGGGGGTGCTACGGGATCGGCGGCTCAATGTGCTGGCCGGGGTCATCCTCGTCGTCAACATGGTGGGGCTGCTGCTGAGCACGGTGACGGGCGATCCCCGGCTGATGCTGGCCAAGGACAGTGGGATCAGCAGTGTCGTCGGCATCTCGATGCTGGTGTCGGTCGTGGCCGGCAAGCCGCTTCTCACGTCGGCGCTGAAGCCCTTCGTGACCAAGGGGGATGCCGGGCGGACCGCGGCCTGGGAGCGGCTGTCGGCGGAGCCGGGCCGCTTTGTGCGGGCCGAGCGCATGTTCACGGCGGTGTGGGGTCTGGCGCTGGTCACGGAGTGCGTGGTGCGGATCGTGGGGGCGTACACGCTGCCGGTCGACACGATGGTCTGGCTCGGCAATG
>NZ_JBNNPS010000020.1:0-2964 GCF_050275975.1 Neorhizobium sp. NPDC001467
GTTAGAAGCGAACGCAGGGAACTGAAACATCTAAGTACCTGCAGGAAAGGACATCAACCGAGACTCCGCAAGTAGTGGCGAGCGAACGCGGACCAGGCCAGTGGCAATGTTGAATAAAGCTGAACAGGTTGGAAAGCCTGACTATAGTGGGTGATAGTCCCGTAAGCGTAGAACAGACATTGTCCTTGAGTAGGGCGGGACACGTGAAATCCTGTCTGAACATGGGGAGACCACTCTCCAAGCCTAAGTACTCGTGCATGACCGATAGCGAACAAGTACCGTGAGGGAAAGGTGAAAAGCACCCCGACAAGGGGAGTGAAATAGAACCTGAAACCGGATGCCTACAAGCAGTCGGAGGGCGAAAGCCTGACGGCGTACCTTTTGTATAATGGGTCAACGACTTAGTGTGACGAGCAAGCTTAAGCCGGTAGGTGTAGGCGCAGCGAAAGCGAGTCTGAACAGGGCGTTCAGTTCGTCGCATTAGACCCGAAACCGAGTGATCTAGCCATGAGCAGGCTGAAGGTTGGGTAACACCAACTGGAGGGCCGAACCCGCATCTGTTGCAATAGATTGGGATGACTTGTGGCTAGGGGTGAAAGGCCAATCAAACTCGGAGATAGCTGGTTCTCCGCGAAATCTATTTAGGTAGAGCGTCGAGCGAATACCCACGGGGGTAGAGCACTGGATGGGCTATGGGGACTCACCGTCTTACTGATCCTAACCAAACTCCGAATACCGTGGAGTACTACTCGGCAGACACACGGCGGGTGCTAACGTCCGTCGTGAAAAGGGCAACAACCCTGACCTCCAGCTAAGGTCCCCAAGTCATGGCTAAGTGGGAAAGGATGTGAGGATCCCAAAACAACCAGGATGTTGGCTTAGAAGCAGCCATCATTTAAAGAAAGCGTAACAGCTCACTGGTCTAAATAAGGGTCTTTGCGCCGAAAATGTAACGGGGCTAAAGCCATGCACCGAAGCTGAGGATGTGCACTTAACTGTGTATGTGGTAGCGGAGCGTTCCGTAAGTCTGTGAAGGGGTATCCGTGAGGAGCCCTGGAGATATCGGAAGTGCGAATGTTGACATGAGTAACGATAAAGAGGGTGAGAGACCCTCTCGCCGAAAGACCAAGGGTTCCTGCTTAAAGTTAATCTGAGCAGGGTTAGCCGGCCCCTAAGCCGAGGCAGAAATGCGTAGGTGATGGAAACCACGTTAATATTCGTGGGCCTGGTGGTAGTGACGGATCGCGTAAGTCGTACTTTCTTATTGGATTGGAAGTGCGGCGGGGCGGTTCCAGGAAATAGCTCCACCATTATAGACCGTACCCGAAACCGACACAGGTGGTCAGGTAGAGTATACCAAGGCGCTTGAGAGAACTATGCTGAAGGAACTCGGCAAATTGCACGCGTAACTTCGGAAGAAGCGTGACCCCTTTTTGGGCAACCAGGAAGGGGTGGCACAGACCAGGGGGTAGCGACTGTTTATCAAAAACACAGGGCTCTGCGAAGTCGAAAGACGACGTATAGGGTCTGACGCCTGCCCGGTGCTGGAAGGTTAAGAGGAGGGGTGCAAGCTCTGAATCGAAGCCCCAGTAAACGGCGGCCGTAACTATAACGGTCCTAAGGTAGCGAAATTCCTTGTCGGGTAAGTTCCGACCTGCACGAATGGCGTAACGACTTCCCCGCTGTCTCCAGCATAGACTCAGTGAAATTGAATTCCCCGTGAAGATGCGGGGTTCCTGCGGTTAGACGGAAAGACCCCGTGCACCTTTACTATAGCTTTACACTGGCATTCGTGTCGGCATGTGTAGGATAGGTGGTAGGCTTTGAAGCGGGGACGCCAGTCTTCGTGGAGCCATCCTTGAAATACCACCCTTATCGTCATGGATGTCTAACCGCGGTCCGTCATCCGGATCCGGGACAGTGTATGGTGGGTAGTTTGACTGGGGCGGTCGCCTCCGAAAGAGTAACGGAGGCGCGCGATGGTGGGCTCAGACCGGTCGGAAATCGGTCGTCGAGTGCAATGGCATAAGCCCGCCTGACTGCGAGACTGACAAGTCGAGCAGAGACGAAAGTCGGTCATAGTGATCCGGTGGTCCCGCGTGGAAGGGCCATCGCTCAACGGATAAAAGGTACGCCGGGGATAACAGGCTGATGACCCCCAAGAGTCCATATCGACGGGGTTGTTTGGCACCTCGATGTCGGCTCATCGCATCCTGGGGCTGGAGCAGGTCCCAAGGGTTTGGCTGTTCGCCAATTAAAGCGGTACGTGAGCTGGGTTCAGAACGTCGTGAGACAGTTCGGTCCCTATCTGCCGTGGGTGTAGGAATATTGACAGGATCTGTCCCTAGTACGAGAGGACCGGGATGGACATATCTCTGGTGGACCTGTTGTCGTGCCAACGGCATAGCAGGGTAGCTATATATGGAAGGGATAACCGCTGAAGGCATCTAAGCGGGAAACCCACCTGAAAACGAGTATTCCCTATCAGGGCCGTGGAAGACGACCACGTTGATAGGAGGCGTGTGGACGTGCAGCAATGCATGAAGCTTAGCCTTACTAATAGCCCGATCGACTTCATCGTTCTCATTGACCATGCTCATCACGCAAAGCGTGATGATGCATCGACGTGTTCAAAAGACCATCGCCAGCCGTTTGGCTCCCTTGCTCAACATCGAGCGGGGCAGCCATACAGAACGGCAGTTCGTCGGCGCTGATGCGCCGCGGGGTTCGCAGGGCAGTGACCGGCAGGTCACGAACAGCCCGTGAGAACAAAACCAAGGCGATGAACCAAATTCCAGCTTCTCAACAAACGCCAACAGCAATGTTGGTTCATTGCCCTTAGATGACCTGGTGGTCATGGCGGGGCGGCCGCACCCGTTCCCATTCCGAACACGGCCGTGAAACGCCCCAGCGCCAATGGTACTCCGTCTTAAGACGCGGGAGAGTAGGTCGCTGCCAGGTCTT
>NZ_JBNNPS010000021.1:0-1671 GCF_050275975.1 Neorhizobium sp. NPDC001467
GGCCGAGGCTGTGTAAAAACGCAATCCTGATGTAGAATCATCTTCGTCGATCGGAGGTGGCAATGTCAGGCTATATCGAAGGCATCAGTCGCGATCAGGTTACACTGTTTCCAGACCGCCTTGAGGATTGGATCGACGAAGATCACCATGCTCGGGTGATCGAGGCATTTGTAGATGCGATGGATTTGTCGGGCGCGGGGTTCGGCCGCATGTCGCCTCCGCAAACCGGACGGCCCTGTTATCACCCCTCGGTGTTACTGAAGCTTTTCATCTACGGCTACCTGAACCGCATCCCATCAAGTCGCAGGCTGGAACGTGAAGCCGGGCGTAATGTTGAAGTGATGTGGCTGACCGGGCGGCTCGTTCCTGATCACAAAACCATAGCCGATTTCCGCAAAGACAATGGACCAGCAATCCGGAAAGCATGTGCCAGGTTTGTCGAGTTGTGCCGCCAGATCGGTGTGTTGGGCGGCGGTAATGTCGCGATTGACGGGAGCAAGTTCAAAGCCGTCAACAACCGAGATCGCAACTTCACGTCCAGCAAGATCGAATTGCGGATCAGCCACCTCGAAGCAAGCGCGTCGCGATATTTAGAGGAAATGGGTAGAGCTGATGCCCTGGAGCAATCCGATGTAACGCTGCGCAAAGTCACCCGGCTGCAGGAGAAGCTCGCTCGTGTTCGCCAGGAAGTCCGACGCCTCGAAGGTATCGCGGAAACGCTGAAGGATAAGCCAGACGGCCAGATTTCGCTGACTGATCCAGACGCCCGATCCATGGCGACATATGGCAAAGGCACAGGTCTGGTGGGCTACAACGTGCAGACGGCGGTTGACGTTGAGACGCATCTTATCGTCACGCATGAGGTCACCAATATCGGCAATGATCGATCACAACTGGCTCCCATGGCCAAGGCGGCAATGGATGCACTAAAGGTCGATACGCTCGATGCCATCGCCGACCGTGGTTATTTCAACGGAGCTGAACTGTTGAGCTGTCATGAGGCCGGGATCACGGCAACAGTCCCGAGGCCTGAGACATCGAACAACCGTAAGAAGGGCATGTTCGTGAAGGCTGATTTCGTCTACGACGGCAGCGCCGATACATATGTTTGCCCTGCCGGGAAGGCGCTGGTGTACAGATATACCACGGAGGAAAAGGGCCTGATGCTTCGGCGCTACTGGCGCACGGATTGCCCGTCATGCCCCCTCAAGGCACGATGCACAACAGGCAAGGAACGGCGGATCACACGCTGGGAGCACGAGCATCTGATCGACGCTATGTATTGCAGAATGGAAGACAATCCAAGCCTCATGCGCACCCGGAGATGCACGGTCGAGCATCCTTTCGGAACCATCAAGGCATGGATGGGCGCAACTCATTTCCAGATGCGCAGACTGAAAAACGTCAGGACGGAAATGGCGCTGCACGTGCTGGCCTACAACATAAAGCGGATGATCAACATGATTGGCGCAAGAGCGCTCATCAGGGCCATGGCCGCGTGAAGTAGCGCTGAACCGCCATTTGGGCCCCAAAAGCCGCCAGACTAAAGCATCAGGACCATCTCCGATGCCTTCCAGCATCCGATAGGCGCAAAATCTAACCAATCCCGCCAGACCAAGCTCGATGACGAAATACCATGGGATGCGCTGGTGTTTTCACACAGCCTCGGCC
>NZ_JBNNPS010000023.1:0-1049 GCF_050275975.1 Neorhizobium sp. NPDC001467
AGTATCCGTTTTGATCAAGCCGGTTTTGGAGTCCATTTTTGCTTTTTTCGCAGGAGTGCGTTTGCGAGGACCACGAGCTTTCGCATGACGGCGGTGATCGCGACTTTTGGCGGCTTTCCGGCTTTGATGAGAGTTTCGTATTTGTCCTTGAGGTCGGGATTGAAGCGCGCGGCGACGAGAGCCGGCATGTAGAGCGCCTGTCGGACGATGGCCCGACCGCCGACGATGAAGGCGCGTCCGATCCATCGCCCGGATTGCCTGTCGCTTGGAGCAAGGCCCGCAAGCTTGCCTGCGGCCTTCTCATCGAGTTCCCCCAACTCGGGCATCTCGATGAGAAGGGTAAAGGCCGTGATCTTCGACAGACCGGGTATGGAAACCAGGATATCGAAGCGTGCTTTGAGGTTTTTGTCGATCGCAATGTGGCTGGTGATGGCCTGCTCGACTTGGGCGAGCTGCGTTTCGATCTGCTTCAGGCGGGCAGCGTTTTGCCGTTTGAGGAGTAGCTGGCTGATATTTTTGCCTCGGTTCTTCGCAGCCGTCCTGTCCTTCACTAGCGCCAGGCGTGCGGCATGCAACTCCTTGAGTTCAGCGAAAGAAGCGGCGTCCGGGCGTAAGAGACGCGGGTTCAGCAGCATGCCGAATTGCGCCAGCATCTCGGCATCCGCACGGTCTGTCTTTGCCAGCTTTCCAGTCGCTTCGGCAAATCGTCGCGCCTGACGCGGATTGACCTTGGAAACGGGCAGCCCCCGGGTGAGCATGAAGCGTTCGAAAGCCTTGTGATAGGCTCCGGTCGGCTCATAGACGATACGCGCAACCGGCCTTTCTCCGATCCATCCGAGTATGGCGGCAAACCCCTTGGCGTCGTTGCTGATGCGCAGCCTGTCGCCATTTGGCAGACGATGCAGATCGATATGGTCTTTCGAGATATCGGCACCGATGGTAATCTCAGTCATCTTTTCCGTCTCCCATGCTTGTCATCCGAGCCAAAAGCTCGGGTATCCGTTCAGGACGATTGGAAAAGATGGGGGCGATCAAACTCTAGCACGGCC
>NZ_JBNNPS010000024.1:0-1048 GCF_050275975.1 Neorhizobium sp. NPDC001467
CGATGCCTCGATTGTTCCATGGCCTCGGGCAGCGGTATGCCGCGATTGGCAGCCTCGGTCAGGTAACCTGACCGCAACCCGTGCGCTGAAAACTCCCCAGCATCCATCCCGGCCATCGCCGCCCGCTGCTTGACGATATCGTTGACCGATTTCGGATCCAGTGTCCGCTTCGACACATTGCCCCAGCGATCCACCTTGCGAAACACTGACCCGGTTTCAATGCGCGCGGCGGCGATCCAGGCATTCAGCGCCTCGACAGGCCGGCCGGTGAGATAAACCACCTCGTCATGATCGGACCCGGATGTTTTTGTGCGACCGAGATGAATAGAACGAGAGGGGAGGGGAGGGCCGTCCTCGACGGCGATCGGCGGCTCGACGGTCAGCTGTTCAAGACGCAACCCGGCAATTTCGCTACGGCGGCGGCCGCCGGAAGCAAAGGCGACCATCAGGATTGCCCTGTCACGCAGATCGCGCAGGCTGCTGCTCGTGCAGGTGGCCAGCATCTTTGCCAGCACATCGCCCGTTACCGCTTTCGCGCTCTTGCGTTTGCGTGGCTGCGGCGTAGCGCGGACAGCAAGGCGAATAGAGGATTTGATGGCAGGGGAGGTGAAGGCGCCGGGAAGTCCCCGCCATTTTGTCAGGGTCGACCAAGTGGCCAGACGACGGCGTACCGTGTCGGGTGCGTGTGCGCCGGCCGACTTCAAAAATCCTTGGCTACGAAGGTTCTGCTCAACATCGGTCGGCATGCCGTGTTTCGGATCGTCCTGACGTTTTGCTGGATCCCATAAATGATGTGCAACGAATTTGAGGAGAAGCGCCTCCGGCGCCGGCCAGGGCAGGGATTTGCCGGTCGCCGCCAGTGACCAAGCTTGGAGGTAAGCGAGATCAGATGTAAGTGCTCGAAGCGTGTTTTCGCCCATGCCTTCATTGACGAGATGGCGGAGTGTTTCGACATCCTGGTCGGTTAGAAGTTCAGCAAGCTCGTCGCGACGCTCAAGCGGCAGCACGGCAGCGATCGTGTCCAACTCATGGATACGGCGATCGATAG